>NZ_JAFCGW010000111.1:0-250 GCF_018604485.1 Sphingobium sp. BHU LFT2 | reverse complement strand
GAGAGCTTCCCCGAGGATCTCAACGTGCAGATCTGGGGCACGGGCGGCATGAGCCACCAGCTTCAGGGGCCGCGCGCCGGCCTCATCAATGCCGAGTGGGATAATCGTTTCCTCGACCTGATGAGCCAGAGCGACGATGGCGAGGCGCTGCGCGCGATCGAGCATATCGAATATCTGCGCGAGACCGGGTCCGAAGGGATCGAGATGGTCATGTGGCTGATCATGCGCGGGGCGCTGGGCGACAAGGTCC
>NZ_JAFCGW010000110.1:0-250 GCF_018604485.1 Sphingobium sp. BHU LFT2 | reverse complement strand
GGATGTGGAAGTGCGGTAACGCATGGAGCTAACCAGTCCTAATTGCTCTGTTCGCGCTTAAGAGTCCCACCATCAACGACAATGCTGGAAACAGCTAAGACGCTGATGGCGTGGTGTTAAGCCAGCCCAGATGTACGAACATACAAATCAAGATTGTGCACGGTATCGATTAAAAACCCGCAGTTATGCGCCTGCTTCATTGCTTGGTGACCATAGCGTCTGTGACCCACCCGATCCCATCCCGAACTCG
>NZ_JAFCGW010000109.1:0-257 GCF_018604485.1 Sphingobium sp. BHU LFT2 | reverse complement strand
CCCGCCGCCAGCAGCCCGTCGACCAGACGGTTATAATAGTCCAGCCCCTTGGCATTGGGCTTGCCCCGGCCATTGGGGAAGATGCGCGACCAGGCGATCGAGAAGCGATAGGCCTTGACGCCCAGCGCCTTCAAAAGGGCGATATCGTCCTGATAGCGGTTATAGCTGTCGCAGGCGACGTCGCCGGTGTCGCCATTGGCGACCTTGCCGGGCGTGTGGGAAAACACGTCCCAGTTGGTCTGGCCGCGGCCATCGGC
>NZ_JAFCGW010000108.1:0-268 GCF_018604485.1 Sphingobium sp. BHU LFT2 | reverse complement strand
TCGCTCAAGAAGGCGTCGAGGCCTTCCTCGGCAAGTAAGATGCCAAAACCCCCAGCAAACCGTCAGTAGCCGCGGTCCTCACCGGATGCGTACGGCGGATCTGGCGGTTTACGCCCTGAACGACAACACCGCCTTGGGGATATCCGAGGCGGCGTGTGTGTGTGTGTTGTGGGTTTGGTTGCGGGAGTAGGATTTGAACCTACGACCTTCAGGTTATGAGCCTGACGAGCTACCGGGCTGCTCCATCCCGCGACACTGGGCTTTTGTG
>NZ_JAFCGW010000107.1:0-269 GCF_018604485.1 Sphingobium sp. BHU LFT2 | reverse complement strand
GCGCCCGCCTGTGCCGCCATGATCGCTGCCCAGCAGGCGGCCATGCCACCGCCGATGATCAGGACATCGGCGCTGCGCGTGATCGGCGCGGCTTCGTTCATTCGGCAGCGACAGCAGCGGACGAAGGCACAATCGCGCTGTAGCGGTTTTCCGGCACCGGCAGGCCAAGATGGCCGCGCAGCGTGTCATGCGCATATTCGGTGCGGAACAGACCCCGCGCTTGCAGGATCGGCACCACCTCCTCACGGAAGCGGCGGAACGGTTCGGGC
>NZ_JAFCGW010000106.1:0-275 GCF_018604485.1 Sphingobium sp. BHU LFT2 | reverse complement strand
AACGTGTATCCCAGAAAGTCGAACGTCTCGTCCGGCACCTTGCAGATGCGTGTCTTGTCCTCATTCACCGTCAGCTTCAGCTTCTCCATGAGCCCGCGCATATGATCGAGCGCGGCTTCCGCGTTGCCCTTTTCACACAGGATCACGAGGTCATCAGCATAGGTGATGAGCCGCGAGCCGAGGCGTTTCCCAAGGCCGAGCTTCCGCCATCCCAGCACAAACCGGCGCATGTAAATGTTGGCCAGCAGCGGTGAGATGGGTGATCCTTGCGGGAT
>NZ_JAFCGW010000105.1:0-285 GCF_018604485.1 Sphingobium sp. BHU LFT2 | reverse complement strand
GGATGTGGAAGTGCGGTAACGCATGGAGCTAACCAGTCCTAATTGCTCTGTTCGCGCTTAAGAGTCCCACCATCAACGACAATGCTGGAAACAGCCAAGGCGCTGATGGCGTGGTTTTAAGCCAGCCCAGATATACGAACATACAAACACACAAGCTCTTGTTGTTCACTTTCCCAAGTGAAAGTGAATAGTGCACGGTATCGATTAAAAACCCGCAGTTATGCGCCTGCTTCATTGCTTGGTGACCATAGCGTCTGTGACCCACCCGATCCCATCCCGAACTCG
>NZ_JAFCGW010000104.1:0-287 GCF_018604485.1 Sphingobium sp. BHU LFT2 | reverse complement strand
CCGACATGGACGGCCCAGTCGGCGCGTTCCTCGCCATATTCGCGGGTGCCGTCGACCGGGTCGACGATCCACACGCGGCTGTGCTGGAGCCGCGCCCCATCACAGGCCATCTCCTCGGAGAGCAACCCATCCTCGGCCCGCTGTTCCCGCAGCGCATGGACGAGGAACTGGTTGGCGGTCTGGTCGCCGGCCTTGCCGAGCGCCTTGGCGCTGAACAGGCCCGAGGCGCGGACCTCCAGCAACAGGCGGCCGGCGGTGTCGGCGAGATGGGCGGCGAGGTCCGCGTC
>NZ_JAFCGW010000103.1:0-349 GCF_018604485.1 Sphingobium sp. BHU LFT2 | reverse complement strand
TGGTTGCGGGAGTAGGATTTGAACCTACGACCTTCAGGTTATGAGCCTGACGAGCTACCGGGCTGCTCCATCCCGCGACACTGGGCTTTTGTGTGGCCCTGACATGCAAAAAGGGCGGCTTTGTGGGCCGCCCTATTTTGTAACATTGTGATGGGTTTTTGATCCGTTGCTATGCGCGTGCTTCAATGCCTGGCGACGCCCTACTCTTCCAGTGCTTGAGCAATAGTACCATCGGCGCAGACTGGTTTCACGGCCGAGTTCGGGATGGGATCGGGTGGGTCACAGACGCTATGGTCACCAAGCAATGAAGCAGGCGCATAACTGCGGGTTTTTAATCGATACCGTGCAC
>NZ_JAFCGW010000102.1:0-401 GCF_018604485.1 Sphingobium sp. BHU LFT2 | reverse complement strand
TGAATCGCATAGTTGGACACGCCGATCGCGCGCACCTTGCCGGCTTCGACCATGCGGGTCAGGCTGGCGGCGACTTCCTGCGGATGGGTCAGGAAATCGCGGCGATGGATCTGGTAGAGATCGACCCGGTCGATGCCCATTCGCGTCAAGGACGCATCGATGGCCTCGGCCAAATAGTCTGCGCCGCTATTATAGGGGATGCCTGGCCGGATGCCGCCCTTGGTGGCGATGATCATGCGGTGCCGCAGTTCAGGAGCATCCGCCAATATCTGGCCGAACAGCGTTTCGGCCGATCCGAAACCGGCGGGTGTGTCGCAGCCATAGATGTCCGCCGTGTCGAGCAGGGTGATGCCGGCGTCCAGCGCCGCCTCCACCCTGGCGCGGGCCTCGGCGATATCCTC
>NZ_JAFCGW010000101.1:0-404 GCF_018604485.1 Sphingobium sp. BHU LFT2 | reverse complement strand
ACCGCCGAATGCATGCTGGCGGCCGATGCGGCGGGCGTGCTGGACGAGGTGATCGGATCGCTCGACGCCAGCGAGAAGCCGCGTCCCTGGGACATCCGCGCCGACTATAATCTCGACCGCATGATGGTCCACGGGCTGCGCCGCGCGGCCGAAATGGCGGAGGTGGTCAAGACGCTCGATGGCCTTGGCACCGGTTCCGCGATGACGCGCTGCACGGTCGAGCGCCAGCAGGCGATTGGCGCGCTGGGCCTCAAGACGCCGCCCGAAGGGCTGGGCGCCAAGATCGACAGCATCATCCAAGCAAAAGCGGAACAGACAGGAAAGGCCGACGCGGCATGACCATGATTATCGACTGCCACGGCCATTATACCGTGCTGCCCAAGGGGCATGACGCCTGGCGCGAG
>NZ_JAFCGW010000100.1:0-420 GCF_018604485.1 Sphingobium sp. BHU LFT2 | reverse complement strand
TCGAGATAGAGGATATGGCCGGCGCGGTCGGCATAGATGATGTTGAACATCACCACCTGCATCTTGCGCAGCGCCTTTTCGAACGCGCCCCAGTCACGCGCCTTGCCCATCTCCAGATATTGCTCCAGCACGCCGGGCCGGTCGAGGCCGGCGACCTTGAGCGCGACCGTCGTCTTGCCGTCAGGCAGGGTGAAGACCGGGCCATGGACCGTGCTCTTCTGTTCGAAGCTGACGCTCTTCAGCGTGCCGTCCGCCTGCTTGACCTTGTAGCTCTTCGTCACCGTGTCGAACGGCAGCGTCTTGCCGTCGAAGCGATAGCCATCGGCTTCCAGCACCAGCTTGTAGCTGGTGAAGCCCTGCATCGTATTGACGGTGTTGGTGAAACCCAGATCATTGTTGAAGCCGAAGCGCAGCACCGGC
>NZ_JAFCGW010000099.1:0-420 GCF_018604485.1 Sphingobium sp. BHU LFT2 | reverse complement strand
TCGAGATAGAGGATATGGCCGGCGCGGTCGGCATAGATGATGTTGAACATCACCACCTGCATCTTGCGCAGCGCCTTTTCGAACGCGCCCCAGTCGCGCGCCTTGCCCATCTCCAGATATTGCTCCAGCACGCCGGGCCGGTCGAGGCCGGCGACCTTGAGCGCAACCGTCGTCTTGCCGTCAGGCAGGGTGAGGACCGGGCCATGGACCGTGCTCTTCTGTTCGAAGCTGACGCTCTTCAGCGTACCGTCCGCCTGCTTGACCTTGTAGCTCTTCGTCACCGTGTCGAACGGCAGCGTCTTGCCGTCGAAGCGATAGCCATCGCCTTCCAGCACCAGCTTGTAGCTGGTGAAGCCCTGCATCGTATTGACGGTGTTGGTGAAACCCAGATCATTGTTGAAGCCGAAGCGCAGCACCGGC
>NZ_JAFCGW010000098.1:0-421 GCF_018604485.1 Sphingobium sp. BHU LFT2 | reverse complement strand
AGGCGTTTCCCAAGGCCGAGCTTCCGCCATCCCAGCACAAACCGGCGCATGTAAATGTTGGCCAGCAGCGGTGAGATGGGTGATCCTTGCGGGATACCGCGCCGCTGATCGCGCGCCTGCGTCGCTCGTTTCTTGCCGCCCTTGTCGTCCGTTTCCTCGACAGCGCATTCTAGCCAGGATTTGATCAGATGCAGCACGCGCGGATCGACGATCCGGCGCGACACTGATTTCATCAGCTCCAGGTGTGGGATGGTGCCAAAGTAGTCGGCAAGGTCGGCGTCCACGACATCCGGTCGGCCACGGAACAGCTGCTCCTCCACCTCCACCACGGCCTGCTGGGCGTTGCGCCCGGCGCGATAGGCATAGATTTCCGGTGGAAGGTCGGCTTCGAAGATCGGTTCGAGCACCAGCATCGCTGCTG
>NZ_JAFCGW010000097.1:0-421 GCF_018604485.1 Sphingobium sp. BHU LFT2 | reverse complement strand
CAGCAGCGATGCTGGTGCTCGAACCGATCTTCGAAGCCGACCTTCCACCGGAAATCTATGCCTATCGCGCCGGGCGCAACGCCCAGCAGGCCGTGATCGAGGTGGAGGAGCAGCTGTTTCGTGGCCGTCCGGATGTCGTGGACGCCGACCTTGCCGACTACTTTGGCACCATCCCTCACCTGGAACTGATGAAATCAGTGTCGCGTCGGATCGTCGATCCGCGCGTGCTGCATCTGATCAAATCCTGGCTGGAATGCGCTGTCGAGGAAACGGACGACAAGGGCCGGAAGAAACGAACGACGCAGGCCCGTGACCAGCGGCGCGGCATCCCGCAAGGATCACCCATCTCACCGCTGCTGGCCAACATTTACATGCGCCGGTTTGTGCTGGGATGGCGGAAGCTCGGCCTTGGGAAACGCCT
>NZ_JAFCGW010000096.1:0-422 GCF_018604485.1 Sphingobium sp. BHU LFT2 | reverse complement strand
CAGCATTTGGTGAGGGGCTTTAGCTCAGCTGGGAGAGCGGTTGCTTTGCAAGCATCAGGTCATCGGTTCGATCCCGATAAGCTCCACCATTTGCTAACCAGCAAATTCTCTAGGGATGAAGAGTAGCGGTTTGCCGGATACGTCCGGTGATATGGCTCGCGTTGCGAGCCTCTTTGACATTGTGAATGGGTTTTTTAATCGATGCCGTGGCGACATGGGATTGGTTTTTTGGTGTTTGCCGCAAGGCAAGCAGCGGAAAGTCGATCAAATGTTGTACACACAAGATTATCTGGCTGAGTTTAATAACCACACCGATACAGCTAATGGCAAATGCTACCCAGTATTGTCGTTGGTGGTGTGGACTCTCAAGCGTGAGGTAAGGGCATCTGGTGAATGCCTTGGCATGTACAGGCGATGAAGGA
>NZ_JAFCGW010000095.1:0-429 GCF_018604485.1 Sphingobium sp. BHU LFT2 | reverse complement strand
AAAAGCGTCCAGAAGCTGCAGAAGGCGTTGCACGCGAAAGCGAAGGCAGAAGCCGGCTATCGTTTCTACGCGCTGTACGACAAGATCAGCCGCGATGACATTCTGGCCCATGCTTATGCCCAGTGTCGCTCCAACAAGGGCGCGCCGGGTGTGGATGGACAGGACTTTGCGGACATCGAGGAATATGGCGCCGAGCGGTGGCTGGCGGAACTGGCGCTTGCGCTCAGGGAGGAGACGTACCGGCCGGAACCGATCAGACGTGTCTACATACCAAAAGCCAACGGCAAACTCAGGCCGCTGGGCATTTCCACCGTGCGGGATCGGGTCTGCATGACAGCAGCGATGCTGGTGCTCGAACCGATCTTCGAAGCCGACCTTCCACCGGAAATCTATGCCTATCGCGCCGGGCGCAACGCCCAGCAGGCCGTG
>NZ_JAFCGW010000094.1:0-446 GCF_018604485.1 Sphingobium sp. BHU LFT2 | reverse complement strand
CAGCATTTGGTGAGGGGCTTTAGCTCAGCTGGGAGAGCGGTTGCTTTGCAAGCATCAGGTCATCGGTTCGATCCCGATAAGCTCCACCATTTGCTGACCACTGCGTAGCGATGTTTCGCGGAGCAGATCAGAATTCTCTAGAGATGAAGAGTAGCGGTTTGCCGGATACGTCCGGTGATATGGCTCGCACAAGCGAGCCTCTTTGACATTGTGAATGGGTTTTTTAATCGATGCCGTGGCGACATGGTTCGGTTTTTGGTGTTTCCGCAAGGAAGCATCCGGAAAGCGAGCGATGTTGTACACACAAGATTATCTGGCTGAGTTTAATAACCACACCGATACAGCTTTCGACAAATGCTACCCAGTATTGTCGTTGGTGGTGTGGACTCTCAAGCGTGAGGTAAGGGCATCTGGTGAATGCCTTGGCATGTACAGGCGATGAAGGA
>NZ_JAFCGW010000093.1:0-464 GCF_018604485.1 Sphingobium sp. BHU LFT2 | reverse complement strand
ATCGATCCCACCACCGGCCATTATTTCGACGATACCAAGCGCTATGTCGATGCGCTGGACATCAGCGAGGGCGAGCGTGCCGCGATCTTCGAGGGCAATGCCCGCCGGGTCTTCCCCCGGCTCGACGCGCAATTGAAGGCGCGCGGCCTGTAAACCTATCCCCGCGGAGGGGCGCGTTCATCCCCCGGTCCTTTGTTGGAAGGAAGGGCCGGGGGATGGATGCCAAGAGAGGATGAGATGAGCATCGATATCCACGAATATCTCGCCGAGTTCGACGATATCCCCGGCACCCGCGTCTATACGGCGGCGCGGGCGCGTCAGGGCTATTGGATGAACCAGTTCGCGATGAGCCTGATGAAGGCGGAAAACCGCGTCCGCTGGCTGGCCGGCGAGCGCGCCTATATCGACGAATGGCCGATGACCGAGGCGCAGAAACAGGCGATCCTGGACCGCGACTATAATCG
>NZ_JAFCGW010000092.1:0-464 GCF_018604485.1 Sphingobium sp. BHU LFT2 | reverse complement strand
CGGCCCTATTGGCTCAAGATCGGCACGCAGAGCGTATCGGCCACCGTCCAGGCGCCCAAATATGTCGTCAACGTCAACACCATGGAGCATCTGGCGGCCAAGACGCTGGACTTGAATGCCATTGGCGTTGCCGAACTGGCGACCGACAAGCCGATCACGTTCGAGCCCTATGCCGATAACCGGACCTTGGGCGGCTTCATTCTGATCGACAAGATCAGCAACCGCACCGTGGCGGCGGGCATGCTCCACTTCTCGCTGCGCCGCGCCCAGAATGTCCATTGGCAGGCGACCGACATCGGCCGTGACGCCCATGCTCAGCTCAAGAACCAGCTTCCCCGCATCCTCTGGTTCACCGGTCTCTCGGGCTCGGGCAAGTCGACCATCGCCAATGAGGTGGAAAAGCGGCTCGCGCTGATGAACCGCCACACCTTCCTCTTGGATGGCGACAATATCCGCCATGGCCT
>NZ_JAFCGW010000091.1:0-464 GCF_018604485.1 Sphingobium sp. BHU LFT2 | reverse complement strand
CCCGGCGATGCTCCAGCCGGAAGCAACCGGGGCAGGCATGGAGGTGACGAAATGTCTGAAGCCCCCGGATGACGGTCACGTAGGTGACCGTGCGAGCGTACAGGCCGTAACGTGAGTGAACGCTGAGCAATCCTCGAAAAGGACGATGTGCAGGCCGACCCGTTAACCCTTACGGGGAAGGTTGATATGGACGGGCGAGTTTGAGCGACGTTTGAGCCCATCTGCTGCACCGGGGTAGTGGCGACAGCATGTACGCAAGGAAAGTGCACGCAACACGGGAAGCCCCATGGCGTGCCGAGGGATCGGTAACCGGACGCCCGCGAGGGATGGGACGGGCGCGATGGGGTGGCGGAGAGGCCCGTAGTACCGAGGAAGCCGGGTAATGCCGGTGGAGGGAAGGAGCCTCAGTTCAAGATGAACGCAACAAGTGGTGAGGGGCAGGAGATTGGGAAACCTATCAACTC
>NZ_JAFCGW010000090.1:0-479 GCF_018604485.1 Sphingobium sp. BHU LFT2 | reverse complement strand
CCCTCGAAGATCGCGGCACGCTCGCCCTCGCTGATGTCCAGCGCATCGACATAGCGCTTGGTATCGTCGAAATAATGGCCGGTGGTGGGATCGATACCGCGCACCGCACCGACCATTTCCGACCCGAACAGGATATTCTTGTTGTCGATCACATCGGCAAGCAGGTCGACGCCGGGCTGATGATAGACACAGGTGTCGAAGAAGATGTTGTTCATCAGATGGGTCGACAGGTCGGGCTTCTTCAGCATGTCGGCCAGGCCCCGGTAACGTCCCCAATGATAGGGCACCGCGCCGCCGCCATGCGGGATGATGAACTTGAGGGTCGGGAAATCCCTGAACAGGTCGCCCTCCAGCAACTGCATGAAGGCGATGGTGTCAGCGGCAATATAATAGCCGCCGGTCGCGTGCATCGCCGGATTGCAGCTGCCCGACACATGGATCATCGCCGGCACGTCCAGCTCGACCATCTTCTCGTAGAA
>NZ_JAFCGW010000089.1:0-479 GCF_018604485.1 Sphingobium sp. BHU LFT2 | reverse complement strand
TTCTACGAGAAGATGGTCGAGCTGGACGTGCCGGCGATGATCCATGTGTCGGGCAGCTGCAATCCGGCGATGCACGCGACCGGCGGCTATTATATCGCCGCCGATACCATCGCCTTCATGCAGTTGCTGGAGGGCGACCTGTTCAGGGACTTCCCGACCCTCAAGTTCATCATCCCGCATGGCGGCGGCGCCGTGCCCTATCATTGGGGTCGCTATCGCGGCCTGGCCGACATGTTGAAGAAGCCCGACCTGTCGACCCATCTGATGAACAACATCTTCTTCGACACATGCGTCTATCATCAGCCCGGCGTCGACCTGCTGGCCGACGTGATCGACAACAAGAATATCCTGTTCGGGTCGGAAATGGTCGGCGCGGTGCGCGGCATCGATCCCACCACCGGCCATTATTTCGACGATACCAAGCGCTATGTCGATGCGCTGGACATCAGCGAGGGCGAGCGTGCCGCGATCTTCGAGGG
>NZ_JAFCGW010000088.1:0-488 GCF_018604485.1 Sphingobium sp. BHU LFT2 | reverse complement strand
GCCAGATGCTCCATGGTGTTGACGTTGACGACATATTTGGGCGCCTGGACGGTGGCCGATACGCTCTGCGTGCCGATCTTGAGCCAATAGGGCCGACCCGGCAGCATCGCCTCGTCATCCATCCACACGATGGTCGCCTCGAACTGGCTGGAGACCTCGGGCGGATTGTCGGCGACAGCAATGACGTCGCCGCGCGAACAGTCGATCTCGTCGGCAAAGCAAAGCGTGACCGACTGGCCGGCGATCGCTTCGTCGAGGTCGCCGTCGCCACCGGTCCCGCTTGCCGGGCCGGTTCCACCCGGCATCGT
Source organism: Sphingobium sp. BHU LFT2 (assembly GCF_018604485.1). Taxonomy (NCBI): domain Bacteria; kingdom Pseudomonadati; phylum Pseudomonadota; class Alphaproteobacteria; order Sphingomonadales; family Sphingobiaceae; genus Sphingobium; species Sphingobium sp. BHU LFT2. The sequence continues at coordinate 180 of NZ_JAFCGW010000088.1, read as the reverse complement.
GACGATGCGACTGATGGTCGATGTCTTGCCCGAGGGCAGCACGCGCACGGCGTCACCCGGCTTGACCGATCCGCTGGCGATCAGGCCGGCAAAGCCGCGAAAGTCGAGGTTCGGGCGATTGACCCACTGGACCGGCATGCGGAAGGGCTTGGCCGCCGCAGTGGTGGCATCGACCTCGAC
>NZ_JAFCGW010000087.1:0-488 GCF_018604485.1 Sphingobium sp. BHU LFT2 | reverse complement strand
GTCGAGGTCGATGCCACCACTGCGGCGGCCAAGCCCTTCCGCATGCCGGTCCAGTGGGTCAATCGCCCGAACCTCGACTTTCGCGGCTTTGCCGGTCTGATCGCCAGCGGATCGGTCAAGCCGGGTGACGCCGTGCGCGTCCTGCCCTCGGGCAAGACATCGACCATCTCGCGTATCGTGACGATGCCGGGTGGAACCGGCCCGGCAAGCGGGACCGGTGGCGACGGCGACCTCGACGAAGCGATTGCCGGCCAGTCGGTCACGCTCTGCTTTGCCGACGAGATCGACTGTTCGCGCGGCGACGTCATCGCCGTCGCCGACAATCCGCCAGAGGTCTCCAGCCAGTTCGAAGCGACCATCGTGTGGATGGATGACGAGGCGATGCTGCCGGGCCGGCCCTATTGGCTCAAGATCGGCACGCAGAGCGTATCGGCCACCGTCCAGGCGCCCAAATATGTCGTCAACGTCAACACCATGGAGCATCTGGC
>NZ_JAFCGW010000086.1:0-580 GCF_018604485.1 Sphingobium sp. BHU LFT2 | reverse complement strand
AACTGGTGCGACGGGTTGAAGCGGCGGGTATGGCCGACCATGCAGACAAGGCCGGTTTCCTTCTGCTTGGCCAGCACCGCCTGCGCATCGGCCCAGCTGTCGGCCAGCGGGATTTCCACCTCGACATGCTTACCCGCGTTCATGCAGGCGATCGCCTGTTCCGCGTGCATCTGGGTCGGCGTACACAGGATCACCGCATCGACATCGTCGCGCGCCAGCGTCTCGTTGAGGTCGGTCGTCACATGGCCGATGCCATATTTCTCGGCGACCTTCTTCGTCGCCTCCAGTTCGCGGCCGATGATCGAGGTGACGGTGACGCCGTCGATATTCTTGAGGCCATCAAGATGCTTTTCGCCAAAGGCGCCGGCACCGGCGAGGGCAATACGCATGCTATTCTCCTAGGACAGGTTAGCGGGCGGGTTCGAGCACGAGGTGCCCGACCGCGGTGTTGGAAGCGGGAACATGATAATGGCGGTGCAACGGCCGGACCTTGTCGCCCAGCGCCCCGCGCATGATCAGCCACATGACCATCTCGATCCCTTCGGACCCGGTCTCGCGCAGATATTCGATATGCTCGATC
>NZ_JAFCGW010000085.1:0-581 GCF_018604485.1 Sphingobium sp. BHU LFT2 | reverse complement strand
ATGCTTCGAAGCGTTGGTGGACGATCTGCGCGCCGTGCTGCGTCTGGCGGCAGGTCGCACCGCTGAACCCAGCGCGGCCATCATCGACAGCCGGACGCTGCGGTCCACGCCCGAGAGCGGCGAGCGGGCCGGCTATGATGGCGGCAAACGCAAGAAGGGATCGAAGCTGCACATGGCGGTCGATACGCTGGGTCACCTGCTCGCGCTGCATGTGACACCGGCCAGTGCCGAGGATCGTGGCGAAGTCGAACGGCTCGCGCGGACCATGCAGACCGTCACCGGCGACAATGTCGATATTGCCTATGTCGATCAGGGTTATACCGGCGCGCGGGCTGCCAATGCAGCGGCGGCTCACGGCATCACGCTGGAAGTCATCAAGCTGCCCGAGGCGAAGCGGGGCTTCGTTTTCCTGCCCCGCCGATGGGTCGTCGAACGATCATTCGCATCAACCCGATTTCGCCGCCTCGTCAAGGACTACGAGCGATACGCCCAAACACTCGCCGGACTGCATGTCGTCGCGTTCGCTTGCATCATGATGAAGCAAGCTGCTGCCATCGCCGCCGGTTCATAACAGCCTCTAG
>NZ_JAFCGW010000084.1:0-589 GCF_018604485.1 Sphingobium sp. BHU LFT2 | reverse complement strand
GGCAAGTCGACCATCGCCAATGAGGTGGAAAAGCGGCTCGCGCTGATGAACCGCCACACCTTCCTCTTGGATGGCGACAATATCCGCCATGGCCTCAACAAGGATCTGGGCTTTACCGAGGCGGATCGGATCGAGAATATCCGCCGCGTCGGCGAGGTCGCCAAGCTGATGGCGGACGCGGGCCTGATCGTGCTGACCGCCTTCATCTCGCCCTTCCGCGCCGAGCGCGAGATGGTGCGCGAGATGCTGCCGGACGGCGAGTTCATCGAGATCTTCGTCGATACCCCGCTGGAGGTCGCCGAGGCGCGCGACGTCAAGGGCCTCTACAAGAAGGCGCGCTCGGGCAGCCTCAAGAACTTCACCGGCATCGACAGCCCCTATGAGGCGCCCACCAGCCCCGAGATACGGGTCAACACCGTCGAGATGACGCCGGAAGAGGCCGCCGAGCATATCATCCGCAAGATCATGCCGCTCAAATGAGCAACGTCATGACAGACGCGGACCTCGCCGCCCATCTCGCCGACACCGCCGGCCGCCTGTTGCTGGAGGTCCGCGCCTCGGGCCTGTTCAGCGCCAAGGCGCTCGGCAA
>NZ_JAFCGW010000083.1:0-597 GCF_018604485.1 Sphingobium sp. BHU LFT2 | reverse complement strand
GGGCTCATGGAGAAGCTGAAGCTGACGGTGAATGAGGACAAGACACGCATCTGCAAGGTGCCGGACGAGACGTTCGACTTTCTGGGATACACGTTCGGTCGGAGGTACTCCGCGAAAACCGGCAAAGCCTACATGGGCCACCGGCCATCAAAGAAAAGCATTCAGCGCGTGATCGCAACGATCCACGAACTGACAGACCGAGCGCGTACATGGCAGGATACCACATATCTGGTGGCCAAGATGAACCGGGTGCTGTGCGGATGGGCCAACTACTTCTCGGTCGGCACTACGAGCAGAGCATACCGGGCCATCGACAGCTACACAGCGGTGCGGTTGCGTCGGTGGCTGCGCGCCAAATACAAGACCAGGCGACGGCGAGAGGGAGCCTATCACGCCCCTGAGCTATACGAGCGCTTCGGCCTCGTGCGTCTGGCTAACGTGGCCGCAGCCCGCCGTGTGTGAAGGCGTGATGTCTTGTCCGAGAGCCGGATGCGGGAGATCTGCATGTCCGGTTCGATGAGCAGGGAGTGGAAACGGACCGTCTGGCAAGCTCCACAGGCGCGCCGCACGACACCGCGCCACTTCCTGACTCTACCG
>NZ_JAFCGW010000082.1:0-604 GCF_018604485.1 Sphingobium sp. BHU LFT2 | reverse complement strand
GGCAAGTCGACCATCGCCAATGAGGTGGAAAAGCGGCTCGCGCTGATGAACCGCCACACCTTCCTCTTGGATGGCGACAATATCCGCCATGGCCTTAACAAGGATCTGGGCTTTACCGATGCCGACCGGGTGGAGAATATCCGCCGCGTGGGCGAGGTCGCCAAGCTGATGGCGGATGCGGGCCTGATCGTGCTGACCGCCTTCATCTCGCCCTTCCGCGCCGAGCGCGAGATGGTGCGCGAGATGCTTGCCGACGGCGAGTTCATCGAGATCTTCGTCGATACCCCGCTGGAGGTTGCCGAGGCGCGCGACGTCAAGGGCCTCTACAAGAAGGCCCGTTCGGGTGCCCTCAAGAACTTCACCGGCATCGACAGTCCCTATGAGGCGCCCACCAGCCCCGAGATACGCGTCAACACCGTCGAGATGACGCCGGAAGAGGCCGCCGAGCATATCATCCGCAAGATCATGCCGCTCAAATGAGCAACGTCATGACCCCAGAGACCATGACGGACGCGGACCTCGCCGCCCATCTCGCCGACACCGCCGGCCGCCTGTTGCTGGAGGTCCGCGCCTCGGGCCTGTTCAGCGCCAAGGCGCTCGGCAA
>NZ_JAFCGW010000081.1:0-607 GCF_018604485.1 Sphingobium sp. BHU LFT2 | reverse complement strand
ATATAATAGCCGCCGGTCGCGTGCATCGCCGGATTGCAGCTGCCCGACACATGGATCATCGCCGGCACGTCCAGCTCGACCATCTTCTCGTAGAAGGGATACCAGTAACGGTCGGTGAGCGGCGGATGCTGGAAATGACCGCCGCCCGGATCGGGATTGAGGTTGCAGCCGATAAAGCCCATGTCGACGCAGCGTTCCAGCTCGGCAATGCTGTTGGCCATGTCCGCCTTGGGCGACTGGGGCAGCATGCACACGCCGACGAAGGTTTCGGGGAACAGGCCGACGACGCGCGCGATCAGGTCGTTGCAGCGCATCGCCCATTCCTTCGCCACCGCCGCGTCGCCGACATGGGGGGCCATGGCCGAAGCGCGCGGCGAGAAGATGGTGAGGTCGGCGCCACGTTCCTTGATCAGGCGCAGCTGGTTCGCCTCGATCGTCTCGCGGATTTCGGCATCGCTGATGTCGGGATAGGCGGGGGCAGGCACGCCCGCCTTGAATGCCGCCTTCTGCTCCTCGCGCCAGGCGTCATGCCCCTTGGGCAGCACGGTATAATGGCCGTGGCAGTCGATAATCATGGTCATGCCGCGTCGGCCTTTCCTGTCTGTTC
>NZ_JAFCGW010000080.1:0-633 GCF_018604485.1 Sphingobium sp. BHU LFT2 | reverse complement strand
TCCGCCGGTTCCAGCGCGACCATGCCGCCGGGCTGGCGCGCGAACAGCGGCAGGCCCAGTTGCGCCTCCAGCTTGGCGATCCCCTGGGTCACCGCCGGCTGGGTCAGGTTGACCGCGCGCGCCGCCAGGCTGACGCTGCCAAGCTCCACCACGGCCGCCATCGCGGCGAGATGACGGATATTGAACTGGTCGGGGCTCATGTCCAACACTTAGCAAAAATTTATGCACTGGTTCCAGTTCGGATTTGAGCATCGCGCCACACCTGTCCACATCGCTGTCAACTTATGCGCTAGGAGAAGGCTTGATGTCCGGCATTGTCGTCCAGAATATCGAACGGGCGGACCTCGCCGTCATCGATGGCCTCGCCAAGGCGGGCGTCGCCACCGTCCATGAGGCCCAGGGCCGCAAGGGCCTGCTCGCCCCCTATATGCGCCCCATCTATCCGGGCGCCCGCATCGCCGGCAGCGCGGTGACGATCTCCGCCCCGCCGGGCGACAACTGGATGGTCCATGTCGCGATCGAACAGCTGAAGGAAGGCGACATATTGCTGCTCGCCCCGACCAGCCCCTGCACCGACGGCTATTTCGGCGACCTGCTCGCCACCTCCGCCCAGGCACGCGGCTGCCGTGGCCT
>NZ_JAFCGW010000079.1:0-684 GCF_018604485.1 Sphingobium sp. BHU LFT2 | reverse complement strand
TCCGGCTGTCGATGATGGCCGCGCTGGGTTCAGCGGTGCGACCTGCCGCCAGACGCAGCACGGCGCGCAGATCGTCCACCAACGCTTCGAAGCATCCCGCCGCCAGCCAGCGCTGCGTCTGCTGATAGACCGCAGCCCAGGGCGGCAGGCCGTTCGGCATCCAGCGCCACGGCGCGCCCGTCTTCACGATGTAGCACAGGCCATTGAACACCTCGCGCAGGCTGTGCTCGCGCTGCCCCGCATCTTCGCGCTGAAGCGTAAGATACGGCACGATCAGCGACCATTCTTCATCGGATACGTCAGACGGATAAGGCTTGCGGACAATCTCCATCCAAGCCTTTGAATCCATTCGGACTCACAAGTCCATAACAGCCTCTAAGCCGAAAGGGGAATGAAATGGCTGTTTTTCTAGTAACCTACGATTTGAAACAGGGTCGCGGCACTCATGACTACGCCGACCTCTACAAGGCTTTTGAAAGGCTCGAATCCGTCAAGATTGTTGATTGCCACTGAGATGTGACCCGGGGTTTCCATTGAGAAATGGCTCTGAATCACTTTTGCTGCTGGTGATGGTATCCTTCCCCCGCTTTACTGGGAGGATCTGTCATGCACGGGCGATTTCAACGAGCGCGTCTTGCCCCTGAAGGCTTTGCGGTGGTGTCGCTGCAGGGTGTCGGAGATGAT
>NZ_JAFCGW010000078.1:0-706 GCF_018604485.1 Sphingobium sp. BHU LFT2 | reverse complement strand
GCCCCGGTGACCAAGCAGGGCCAGACCAAGCGGTCGGTCTATCTGCCCGCCGGCACCGCCTGGTATGATTATTGGACCAACCAGAAATATGAGGGTGGCCAGACGATCGAGGTGGATGCCCCGATCAACCGCATCCCGCTGTTCGTGAAGGCCGGTTCGATCGTGCCGATGGGCGTGCAGGTGAAGAGCACGGCCGAGAAGCAGGCGCTGGAGAGCATCCGCGTCTATCCCGGCGCCGATGCCCGCTTCACCCTCTATGACGATGACGGCAAGACCAATGATTATCGCAAGGGTGGCGTGAAGGCCGAACTGGTCTGGGACGACAAGGCAAAGACGCTGACGAGCAAGACGAAGCTGCCCACCGGCCAGGCCATCAGCGGCCTGGTGCAGATCGTCGGTCAATAAGGAGACTATCGAAGATGACGGGTATCAATCGCCGCGAATTGGGCATGGGCCTGGGTGCCGCCGCACTGGGCGCGGGCCTGGCCGGGTGCAGCCCCGCGAGCACCCAAAATGCGGCTGGATCCGCACCGCAGGGCGATCTTGCCTTCCCCGCCGACTTCCTGTGGGGTTGCGCCACCGCCTCCTATCAGATCGAGGGCGCCGTGAATGCCGATGGCCGCGGCCAGACCAACTGGGACGTGTTTTCCCACACGCCCGGCAAGGTCGCCAATGGCGACACCGGCGACGTCGCCTGCGACAGCTA
>NZ_JAFCGW010000077.1:0-711 GCF_018604485.1 Sphingobium sp. BHU LFT2 | reverse complement strand
TAGCTGTCGCAGGCGACGTCGCCGGTGTCGCCATTGGCGACCTTGCCGGGCGTGTGGGAAAACACGTCCCAGTTGGTCTGGCCGCGGCCATCGGCGTTCACGGCGCCCTCGATCTGATAGGATGCGGTGGCACAGCCCCACAGGAAGTCGGAGGGGAAGGCGAGGCTGCCCTGCGGCGCGCCGGCGGCCGCGGCTGCGGCCTGCGCGTTCGCACTGCTGCTGCCGGCCAGGCCCGCGCCCAGCGCGGCGGCACCCAGGCCCAGGCCCAGTTCGCGGCGATTGATACCCGTCATCTTCTTTGTCTCCTTATTGACCGACGATCTGCACCAGGCCGCTGATGGCCTGGCCGGTGGGCAGCTTCGTCTTGCTCGTCAGCGTCTTTGCCTTGTCGTCCCAGACCAGCTCGGCCTTCATGCCACCCTTGCGATAATCATTGGTCTTGCCGTCATCGTCATAAAGGGTGAAGCGCGCATCGGCACCCGGATAAACCCGGATGCTTTCCAAGGCCTGCTTCTCGGCCGTGCTCTTCACCTGCACGCCCATCGGCACAATCGAACCGGCCTTCACGAACAGCGGCATGCGGTTGATCGGCGCATCCACCTCGATCGTCTGGCCGCCCTCATATTTCTGGTTGGTCCAATAATCATACCAGGCGGTGCCGGCGGGCAGATAGACCGACCGCTTGGTCTGGCCCTGCTTGGTCACCGGGGC
>NZ_JAFCGW010000076.1:0-717 GCF_018604485.1 Sphingobium sp. BHU LFT2 | reverse complement strand
CTCCTACATGGTACAAAATCGCATGAACGCTTCGATTAAGGAGGGTGACCATGTCGATCTATGCAGGACTGGATGTGAGTGACAAAACCACGCATGTTTGCGTGGTGGACGCGGAAGGCGCAGTTTTACGACGCGAGGTTCTGGCCAGCGACCCCGAGATAATAGCCAAGTGGCTAGGGCGCTATTGTCCAGGCTTGGTCCGGGTGGTTATGGAGACCGGGCCACTATCCGCCTTCCTCTATCACGGCATGGCGGCTCGCGATTTGCCGGTTGAGTGCATTTGCGCCCGTCATGCCAAGGGTGTCCTCTCAGCTCGAGTCAACAAGAGCGATGTCCATGATGCTGAAGGCATCGCGCAGATGGCCCGAACTGGCTGGTTCAAGCGCATCCACATGAAAGATGCGGCAACGCATTTTGACCGTGCCGCAATCCGCATTCGGGCCCAACTAATCACAGCGCGTACTTCCATGATCAACCAGCTACGTGGGCTTCTGAAGCTGTTCGGTTTTCGCCTCGGTTCAGCCAGAGCCGCAGGGAAACGGGCTGAACGCCTGGTTGCCCTCTACGCACAGCGCCCCGATTTAGAGGCGCTGTTCGCTCCGCTCATTGCATCCATGGAGGCAATCGAGGCGCAACTCCGGGCCTCGACCCGCACTCTCGAGTTAAGAGCTGCGTCAGATCCGGTTTGCATGCGCCTGATGACGGTTCCTGGCGTGG
>NZ_JAFCGW010000075.1:0-826 GCF_018604485.1 Sphingobium sp. BHU LFT2 | reverse complement strand
GCGATCAGCGCGAGCGATAGATTGTCGTGCTTGCCTGCTCTACCGGCTGTATCACTTCGTCAGCGCTGGCGATGACAAAACGGCCGGATGGATCGCAGAAGCGTATGGTGATCAAATCATCCTTGATGGTCGGGCAAAGGCCTGAGCCGTAGAGAATATCAGCGAGTGCGTCGAAGGTCGTCGCCTTGGCACGATAAGTTCCGGTCCAGCGGACCGTCCAAATGTCCTCATTGGCTGCGGTCCGATAGCCGGCTCGATTGGCGACTTCAACAACCGCTTCCAACACGGTCTCGGCGCGAATGTCGAAATCGAGAACGGCAGTAGGCTTGGCCGGCTCATATGGGATGACCGGTCTTGCGCGCTGATGACGCCAATGCATCGCTTCAGCCCCGGCCAGAAACAGGCAGAGGCCAACAGAAAACAGGGAGGTGCGCCTTACCCCACGTCCGACGGAATCGCTGCGTTTTACGGCATGTAAAAGTCTGCGCAGCCGAGCCGAAGGCGACCGGTATCGGCGCGCACCTACGGCTGAGGGTAACAGCGGCGGCAGTGGGCGAGAATTTGGCGTCAAGATCAGCGACTGCGGGGGCGGCTCTGATGCTGTCAGTTGATGCTGATTGGCAAGCGATGCGTAATGGTCGCGCCAGCTTTGCGCGGTCAGCTGCTTAAGCGCTTCGCCCCGTTCCAACGCCCATACCAGTTCGGCCGGCGTGATGCGATAGGACCGTTCATAACGGGCCTCGACATAGGCCCTGCGGATGCATCCGAAGGCACGCCGCTGATGCCGGTCTTCGCGCGGCCACGCGGCGCGGAGATCGGGCGCCAG
>NZ_JAFCGW010000074.1:0-827 GCF_018604485.1 Sphingobium sp. BHU LFT2 | reverse complement strand
CATGGCGAGACATGGGTTTCCATGGTCGAATTCGGCACGCCGATGAAGGCCGTCGGCCTGATGAGCTATGGCAATAGCAGCCAGCCCGGTTCCCGACACAATAGCGACCAGTTGCAACTGCTGGCCGACAAGAAATTCCGTACCTTATGGATAGACCGCACGGATGTGGAAGGGCATCTGGAAGAAAAGACCGTATTCTGAGCAATATCGCGATGGCTTGGGGGGTAAATGCTCCATTCCGCCGATCGACAATTCCGACCCATTCAAGAGGTTTAGAGGCTAACTTCTGACGCTCAGGAGCGGGCCGATTGCTCTTCCTGGCAACCGAGGACTTTTCGACAATCAGATTCTGTCGCGCGCCTAGAAAATTGCCTCGGCTGATGGATTGCGCTGGGCGGCGTTCATCGTTTCCGCAATGCCGATCAAATTCCGGTCCATGCTAAAGCAGATTATTGAATTGTTTCGCGAGCCTGTTAGGCTGCCTATGTGGGAGACGAGGACACAGAGCGGAGGAAATTGATCGAAGCGCTCCGGCAGGTAGCGGCCCATGATCGCGCAGCTCTCCATCTCGTCTATGACATGACGTCCGCGAAACTTTTCGGAATTTGCCTCCGTATCTGCGCTGACCGGGAAGCGGCGGAGGATATTTTGCAAGATGTGTACATCAAGGTGTGGAACCGGGCCGACAGGTTCGATGCTGCACGCGCCAGTCCGATCACCTGGCTGTGCACGATCGCCCGCAACAGCGCAATCGACTGGTGTCGTAGCGCCCGACGGCCGGCGACACTTCCGCAGGAGGCCGCTGAGGACATTCCCGACGAGGCACG
>NZ_JAFCGW010000073.1:0-889 GCF_018604485.1 Sphingobium sp. BHU LFT2 | reverse complement strand
CGCGTCCGCTGGCTGGCCGGCGAGCGCGCCTATATCGACGAATGGCCGATGACCGAGGCGCAGAAACAGGCGATCCTGGACCGCGACTATAATCGCTGCCTGGACCTGGGCGGGAACATCTATTTCCTCGCCAAGGTGTTCTCGACCGACGGCCTCAGCTTCCTGCAGGCGGTCGGCACCATGACCGGGATGAGCCCGGAAGACTATCAGGCGATGATGATCGCCGGCGGCCGCTCGCCTCAGGGTGTCCGCTCCATCAAGGAGAAACGCTGATGGCCCGCATCACTGCCGGTGTCGCCACCAGCCATGTGCCCGCCATCGGCGCTGCCATGGATCTGGGCAAGACCGCCGAGCCTTATTGGCAACCGCTGTTCGCCGGCTATGACTGGTCGCGGCAATGGATCGCGCAGGAAAAGCCCGATGTCGTGATCCTGGTCTATAATGACCATGCCTCCGCCTTCGACATGAAGATCATCCCGACCTTCGCGATCGGCTGTGGCGAACGCTACAAGCCGGCCGACGAGGGCTGGGGGCCGCGCCCGGTGCCCGATGTGATCGGCGAGCCGGACCTGGCCTGGCACATCGCCCAGAGCCTGATCCTCGACGAATTCGACATGACCATCATCAACGAGATGGATGTCGACCATGGCCTGACCGTGCCGTTGAGCCTGATGTTCGGCCAGCCCGACGCCTGGCCGTGCCGGGTGATCCCGGTGGCGGTCAATGTCGTCACCTATCCGCCGCCATCGGGCAATCGCTGCTGGCGACTGGGCGAGGCGATCGCCCGCGCGGTTGAGAGCTTCCCCGAGGATCTCAACGTGCAGATCTGGGGCACGGGCGGCATGAGCCACCAGCTTCAGGGGCCGCGCGCCGGCCTCATCAATGCCGA
>NZ_JAFCGW010000072.1:0-889 GCF_018604485.1 Sphingobium sp. BHU LFT2 | reverse complement strand
CGCGTCCGCTGGCTGGCCGGCGAGCGCGCCTATATCGACGAATGGCCGATGACCGAGGCGCAGAAACAGGCGATCCTGGACCGCGACTATAATCGTTGCCTGGATCTGGGCGGGAACATCTATTTCCTCGCCAAGGTGTTTTCGACCGACGGCCTCAGCTTCCTGCAGGCGGTCGGCACCATGACCGGGATGAGCCCGGAAGAATATCAGGCGATGATGATCGCCGGCGGCCGCTCGCCCGAGGGTGTCCGCTCCATCAAGGAGAAACGCTGATGGCCCGCATCACGGCCGGCGTCGCCACCAGCCATGTGCCCGCCATCGGCGCTGCCATGGACCTCAAGAAGACCGCCGAGCCTTATTGGCAACCGTTGTTCGCCGGCTATGACTGGTCACGGCAATGGATCGCGCAGGAAAAGCCCGATGTCGTGATCCTGGTCTATAATGACCATGCCTCCGCCTTCGACATGAAGATCATCCCGACCTTCGCGATCGGCTGTGGCGAACGCTACAGGCCGGCCGACGAGGGCTGGGGGCCGCGCCCGGTGCCCGACGTGATCGGCGAGCCGGACCTGGCCTGGCATATCGCCCAGAGCCTGATCCTCGACGAATTCGACATGACCATCATCAACGAAATGGATGTCGACCATGGCCTGACCGTGCCGTTGAGCCTGATGTTCGGCCAGCCCGATGCCTGGCCGTGCCGGGTGATCCCGGTCGCGGTCAATGTCGTCACCTATCCGCCGCCGTCGGGCAATCGCTGCTGGCGGCTGGGCGAGGCGATCGCCCGCGCGGTCGAGAGCTTCCCCGAGGATCTCAACGTGCAGATCTGGGGCACGGGCGGCATGAGCCACCAGCTTCAGGGGCCGCGCGCCGGCCTCATCAATGCCGA
>NZ_JAFCGW010000071.1:0-901 GCF_018604485.1 Sphingobium sp. BHU LFT2 | reverse complement strand
ATACCAAGATGCATTGATCACGACCCACGCGCCCATTTACGGCGTCCGATAGTCATGATGCGCCACGGCTGATCGACCAGCTTGTTCCAGGCTTCGCAGCAAAGGTCTATGATGTTGTCGTGGGATATGAAGATCCGTTTGGACAGCCAGTTATCCCGCATGAACTGCCAGATATTTTCGACCGGGTTGAGTTCGGGGCATTTCGGGGGCAGCGGAATGATGCTGATATTCTCTGGCACTTCCAGCTTTCCGGTCATGTGCCACCCGGCTTGATCCATCAACACAACACCGTGGGCACCTGGCTCGATAGCGAGCGATATCTCCGTCAGGTGCAGCGACATGGTCTGGGTGTTGCAGAACGGGAGGATCAGGCCCGCCCCCTTGCCGAGTTCGGGGCAGATGGCACCGAAGATGTAGGCCGATTTCGTCCTCTGGTCCTTGGGTGCCGACGGCCGGGTGCCACGCCTGGCCCAGCGCCGGGTGATCTTGTTTTTCTGGCCGATCCGGGCCTCGTCCTGGAACCAGACCTCTATCGGCGTGCCACCCAGGAGGGCGGCTTTGATCTTTGCCAGCTCGGCTGCAAAGCCCGCTTTTTAAAGTCCTCCATCGCATATTCGTTCTGGGCATGGTGACGCGGGCGTGCCGTCAGTTTGACATAGCCCAGCTTCTTCAGCTCCCGCCCCACAGTCGTTTCCGTCAGGGACACACCAAACTCGCCATGGAGCCACCGCACCAGATCAATCAGCCGCCAGCGAACAACTCCATGGATCGCCGGGATCGGGCCGCTTTCAACGATCTCCGCAAGAGCCCGACGCTGGGCATCGTTCAACAACGGGGACTTGCCCGGCGCCTTCCCGTCGAGGAGTCCGTCCGGCCCCCGGGCATTGAAGCGCACCACCCA
>NZ_JAFCGW010000070.1:0-968 GCF_018604485.1 Sphingobium sp. BHU LFT2 | reverse complement strand
CGGGAACCGGGCTGGCTGCTATTGCCATAGCTCATCAGGCCGACGGCCTTCATCGGCGTGCCGAATTCGACCATGGAAACCCATGTCTCGCCATGGACGGGCGTGCGCTCGCCATTCTTCATCGGCCCCCAGGTGATGGTGCGAAACACGCCGGTATTGCCGAAGCCGCCATTGGCCGGCACGCTGACATCGCCGATATGAAAGCGCGAGACATCGCCGAACGGACGGTCGATCGCGCCGTATAGCTGCTTCGTCTTCGCCACCGCTTCCTTCAGCATGGCGACGGCCGCCGTCGGGGCTTTCAGGCCGCGTGGCGTTTCCAGCGGGTCGTCCAGAGTCCATTTGACGGCATAATTGGACTGGTCGGTGAAATTCTTGGGCGCGAAGAGGCCGGCCCAGGTTTCGAACAGCAGCGCGGCGCGGCTGTCGGGTTCGAACCGATGGTCCCAGCCCTTGAGCAACGCCGTGGCCGCCTGCACCTCGGCATCGTTCGATCCGGCGGCTGCCGCCAGCAGGTCGGGCAGCATCCGTTCCGCCATCAGCGAGGTGGTGGTCAGCTTGCGCGACACGAAATCGTCGAAGCTGATCTTGGGCGTCTGACTCATCAGCTTGACCGACATCTGTGCCCGCTGGCTCATCGGCCCGACCGGCGCGACATAGGCAGGGAAGCTCTTGGGATCGAGCGCACGGGGCCAGGTCGCCAGCCATGGCGGATCATTGGCGTTCTGGACGAAGCCGGTCGCCGGATCGAGCAGCTTGGGCATGTCGTCATAGCTGTGGACATCCTTCCACAGCGTCGCCGAGGTATCGCCCGGCACCGGCGCCGACCAATATTTGAGGTCGCCGCTCGCATGCTTGGGCAGCAGGCCGTTGTCGAGATAGAGGATATGGCCGGCGCGGTCGGCATAGATGATGTTGAACATCACCACCTGCATCTTGCGCAGCGCCTTTTCGAACGCGCCCCAGTC
>NZ_JAFCGW010000069.1:0-1009 GCF_018604485.1 Sphingobium sp. BHU LFT2 | reverse complement strand
CTTGGCCGAGTACGAAAGACGTCTAGGCGCTGTCCGCGTAGGACGTCCCGAACGAGTTTGCGGCTGTGACCAGTCTGCCGGACAATCTGCCGGATGGAAGTGCCGCTTTTGGCCAGTTCCTGGATTGCCTCATTGGTTTCCTGACGACGAAGGTAACCTTCGTACTGCAGCTTCTCAGCATAGGTGAGAAGCTTGGGGTCGACGACATTGCTGCCGACCGCTTGCCTGATCTGCCGCATGGATTTGCTGACGGCGTCGAGAAAGGCTCGGCTCGAATTCTCCATGAGATGCCAACGATCGGCAACCTGCTCGGCATGAGGGAGCCCTCGTGCGATCGCCTCACCATAACCGCCGCCGCGGTCTCGAGCGACGATGGATATGGACGGGCGTTTGGCAAGCCAGGCCCGTGACGTTTCCAGTGCTCGATCAGGCAGAAGGGTGACCGGCTTGCGGCGCTCCAGATCGCAGACAATCGTTCCGTAAGTCTGGCCTCGGCGGAAGGCAAAATCATCAATACCGACAACATGGAGGTCGTCACATCGATCAACAGCGTGCCGCCGCACCACCCGCAGCAAAGTGTCCTTGCTCACCGGCACCATTAGACGGTTGACAAATGCGGCCCCAGGTCTCCCGCCCAATGCGAGGCCCAGATGCTGGACAATTGTCTCAAGACGTTGAGTACGCCGGCCATATCGCGCCAGGACACCTACATCGAACCGTTCGCAGAAGATGCGCCGACCGCACACGACCGCGTCACACCAGAAGCGGCGCGCCTGGATCGTTAGAACGACACGGCGGCCCGCCAACGGTAAATCCGAAGGTCTCCGCACATACCGGCTCTGAACTCGCTGGCTTGGGCGGCCACAATCCGGACAAACGCCTGAAAGGCAGCGAGAACGCAGTTGAATATGGAAATCATCTCCGACACCCTGCAGCGACACCACCGCAAAGCCTTCAGGGGCAAGACGCGCTCGTTGAAATCGCCCGTGCATGACAGATCCTCCCAGTA
>NZ_JAFCGW010000068.1:0-1019 GCF_018604485.1 Sphingobium sp. BHU LFT2 | reverse complement strand
ACCTCCATGCCTGCCCCGGTTGCTTCCGGCTGGAGCATCGCCGGGTGGGCCTTTCACCCACTAGAAAGTGCCGCCTTTGCACGGCGCACACCCTTTGTAGTCGTTCAACCGCACATTTCCCGTCCCCAGGCGCGGCCCATCGCCTACCGGAATTTCGCGCCTCCACAGTGCCAGTCCCGCGCCCACCACCAATCAATTGCATGTCACCGATCGCCAAGCAGATCGCTCTTTTTACGCCTACTGTGGCAGCTGTTTTCACTGTCATCGGTTTGAATGCTGCATCAGCCAGGGGCGGCAGCCGGCCTGATCGTCGACCAGATGCTGTCGCGCTGACCGGCCGCCGCACGACGGGCCGCAGCCCGCGCCGACAGGAACAGAAGCACCGCCAGCAGCACCGCCGTGATATCCACCAGCATCAGTGCGGGCGCATCATACCAGCCAGTTCCCGCGATCAGGCTTGCGGCCGGGATGCACAACATCGCCACCGCGCCCAGGATCGCCAGTTCGACGCCCGATCGCGCTGCGCCACGTACCAGTGCCCAGCCGGTCGCGATCAGGAAGAGCGCATAATAGATGGCGCTGTGCATGCCATAGCTTGCATGTCCGCCCAGCAGCTTGGCCGCCGCCAGTGTCACCGAAATGCCGGCGATGCTGCCCAGTGGGACGCCCACGGTCAGCGCGCCCAATATGCGTGTCGCCCGCGTCTGTTCGACCGCGCCCGCCTTGCGCTCCTTCTTGCGGCGCGATTCCACCCAGAGGAGATTGCCGGTGTAGAAGAGGAAGGCGCCGGCCAGCCCCAGCAGGAAATAGGCCCAGCGGATCGTGGCACCGCCGAAATTGCCGAAATGCAGGGCAAAGAAGCTGGTGATGGTCGCGGACCAGCCATCCTGCATGCCGGGCATATAGTCGGTGCCGGTGATCGCGCCGGTCTGCGGATCGATCCCGGCCATGCCATAGGTCGGCGCGCGCAGGCCGTAGCGGGCATCGCTGCCCTGCACCCGCAGCGCCGGCAGTCCGCC
>NZ_JAFCGW010000067.1:0-1094 GCF_018604485.1 Sphingobium sp. BHU LFT2 | reverse complement strand
TCTGCTCGACGTCGGCTTTTCCGACGCGTGGAATGCCGAGCATATCCGCCAGGATACCAGCAAAGCACTGGCCTATGCCAATGCGACCGGCTTTGCCCTTGATTGCCCGGACATGGCGCGTCTGGCTGCCATTCTCACCCCTTATTGGAAATGGGGCTATCCCCATTTGATCGGCGACCCGCCGATGGATGATGGCGGCTTTTCTCCTGAACAAGTTTGTCTGCTGATCCGCGCCTTGTTGGATCGCGTACATGACGTAACTGGTCATGCCCGCCTCGCGGATGGAGGCCAGCGGCATGCGACGATAGCGTCATGACGCTGCGCACTGACTTCGGCCATCTTCCAGCCTCGATCCGGCATGAGCTTGAGCAGGTGACATGGATGGTTTTCGAGACCTTCGCGGAATGCTGCAAAGGCAGACTGTCGCAGCAATATCGCGAGGGGCGTATCCTGGCAGTCATTCTGCACGGCCCGTACGCCGAGCAGGCATGGGAGGACGTTCCGCCGGGCGAGGCGTTCCGGTTGATGCTGATCGTCAACCATGTGCGCCTCGCGCGCAGCGAGCAGGATTGGCGATTGGTGCGAGACCGATTGCGCCGCGCATGGGAACATGGCGAGATTGCTCGGCCGGTCCGGATGACAGTGGAAAGCCTGGACCGGATCAACAGTGCTCTTGTCGATGCCGTGCCTCATTTCGTCACGATCGCGGAGAAGGGCGTAGCGCTGTATCAGGCGGAAGGGCTGCGCCTCAAAGCGCCGCGCCATTTGCCCGAGGAAGAGAGAGCCAGAAGGGGCAAAGCAGAATTCGCGCGCTGGCATAAAAATGGCTGCGACTTTCTGGCTGGTGCAGCCTTTTATCGTGACAGGGGCAATATGCGGATGGCCGCACTGTTGCTGCATCAGGCCTGCGAGCATCTTTACCAGAGCATATTATGGTCCTTCACGCTCCATGGACCACGCACCCATGCGCTGGATGAATTACGCGAAGCGGCGGAGGCCCTGGCGCCCGATCTCCGCGCCGCGTGGCCGCGCGAAGACCGGCATCAGCGGCGTGCCTTCGGATGCATCCGCAGGGCCTATGTCGAGGCCCGTTA
>NZ_JAFCGW010000066.1:0-1270 GCF_018604485.1 Sphingobium sp. BHU LFT2 | reverse complement strand
CACCGATCATTCTTGCCGCATCATTGACGCGGACGCAGATCGGATCAGGTGGCGGAGGACCGCTCATTTCGGATCACCTATCGGAGCCCGGTAGGTGACGGGATCGGCAAGCCAGTGATTAATGGCAGACTCCCGCCATCCAGCACCATGCACGCTGATCTTAATCTGTGCCGGAAAGGTGCCGTCGGCAATCTTGCGATAGAGGGTCGAACGAGAAAGCCCAGTGCGGGCGAGAACGGTTTTCATTCGGATGATACGGTCGGAACTGTTCATGGGGCAGTGTCCTCATTTCATGACGTTGCATAGGCCCCCTCCGATCAACATCAGACGGCCGAAGCCGCCCCGCAAGAGGGTGGGACTAGGCGTCACGGATCGGAGAGCGCACAAAGCGTGGACGTCTGGAGACTTCTGAAAACAATTGGGAACGGCGACGGATGATTGCGTAGCCAAGTGAAGGCTTGGCGATCAGCGCAGATTTTTTCCCATATCGTCCCAATGGATGAGCATCCGGACGTTCCGGATCGCCAAATTGGCGATCTAGCAGCTGCGTTACGTCGAGTCGTTCATGGCGATCTCCAGCAAAATGGAGGTCTGCCCGCCATCAACAAGCATGCTGGAATTATTCTCCGGATACAACAGGCAGGGGCTGCGCCTTTCAGGCCTTACCCTGTTCCTTTTCCATCCGCTCGACTTCGCGTTCGAGGACCTCGCGAATGAAGCCTGCCCGCCGTTTGGTTCCAACCAGCTTATCAATCCGCTCGCCCAGTCCTTCGGGCAAACGCACATTGGTCGATCTGAGGTTAAGCGGCGGTCTTCCCATGCTTTCGTCGTAACTGCCTGCGAACCCCATTCAACAGGAAGCAGAATAAGCGGCACCGCTTATTGCAATATTGTGCGTTTTGTCGTTATAAGCGGTGCCGGTTAATCCGTCGGCGAGGCTGAACCGACCTCCAGACGGCTGAATGGAGTGAATGCGATGAGCATCAACGACATGTTCGCCAGCGAATCAGTAGGCCACGCATCACGGCGTGAGATCCTGCGGAGTTTCGCGATTGCAGGAGCGGGGAGTGCGATCGTTATTGCTCCCTGGAATGAAGCATTGACTGCATTGCAGGGGCGATATGCAGACGCGCCGGTGACCTTGCGCCGCAGCCGCGAAAGCCGGGACCTGAGCAGAGACCGTTTTCAGAGCGCCGAGATCGCCTTTACCGGGATCGAGGCGGGCTTTTTCAGGCGGCATATCCGCACGACGCTTCATCAAGCCGGCGCA
>NZ_JAFCGW010000065.1:0-1298 GCF_018604485.1 Sphingobium sp. BHU LFT2 | reverse complement strand
TGGACACCTCGAAGAACCGTCTGATTTCGGCATGATGGCCACGTGACGGCGCGCGGGCGAATTGGGAGCCTCAGTTTTTGGGGCTGATCCGCTGATTTCCATAACGGATTCGAGAGCACAGGCCGTTTTCGGCGTCATGCGGGCACAATTCGCCCTTCCAGCCAGGCCAGTCGCTGGAAATTATAGGCGAGATTCGCCATCCCAATCTTGATGCGGGCGCGAGCGATGCCGATGGTGCGCACCACCAGACCCATGCGGTGCTTTTGCCCGGCAAAGACGTGCTCGACGGCGGAGCGGACCACCGACCGCTTGGCATTGGCGCGTGCAATACGCTCAGGCATCGCTCGGCGGTGCGGCTTGCGCTGGTGGATGTGGCTGGTGAACATGCCCTTGGCAAGGAACGCCTCGTTCTTCTTGGAGCGGTAGGCCGTATCGGCCCATACCCCCGAGGCCGTGTTGTCCGGACTGATCAGCGCCGGCAGCCGTGCGCCATCGTGGGCATTGGCGGCGCTGGCATCCCAGGTGCGGATCAGGCCATGTGCCCGGTCGATGCCGATATGGTTCTTGTAGCCGAACATCGGGATGGCCAGATCGACCGGCTTGAAGGCCTTGGGGTCCGCGCCTTCCTTGACCTTGGCCTTGGTGTACTTGACGCTCCAGCGGGCATCGCGATCCTTCTGCCGGATCTTCGCAGGGTTGTCCTTCCAGCGCTCGGGTATCCGACCCTCCTTGATGGCCGCCTTCTCCTCCTCGGTGTTCCGCTGCTTCGGGGCCGGCACAACGGTCGCGTCGATGATCTGCCCGCCCATGGCAAGATACCCTCGGTTCGTGAGAGCGGCATCGAAGCGGGCGAATAGCCTGTCGATCGCCCTGGCCTTCACCAGACGCTCCCGGAACAGCCACACTGTCGTCGCATCGGGCACCGTGCCATCCAGGCCAAGCCCCAGAAAACGCTGGAAAGAGAGGCGATCTTTGATCTGGAACTCGGTCGCTTCGTCCGAAAGCGAGTAGAGCGCCTGGAGCACGAGGATCTTGAACATGAGGACCGGATCAAACGGCGGGCGGCCACCCTTGCCGCGAGGACTGCGGCGCAGCGCCGCTACCAGCGGTCCCCGGAAAACCTCGAAGTCCACCACGGCCGCCAGACGCTCCAGCGGATCGCCCGCCGCGCTCAGCGCCTCATATCGGTCCGAAAGATCGAAGAAACCCGGCTGCCCTGCCATCATCGCCTCCGCTATCGTGCAAAGGCAGTGAATCACTTCAGGCCGTCAGGCGCCACGAGTTTTTCGAGGTGTCCA
>NZ_JAFCGW010000064.1:0-1396 GCF_018604485.1 Sphingobium sp. BHU LFT2 | reverse complement strand
GTCCTCTGTGGATGGCTCCCGCGTTGCAAGCATAAAGTGATGATCTGGCGTCTGGTCGGGTGCAGTCGTCTGTCCGGCCTGTTGATGCAGTCGGTGCAGACTGCTGGCCCTGATGTTGTCCGCGAACAAGGTCCTATCGGCTTTGCAGGCTATTACGCCTAGGACCGACCTTGGGTTGTCCTTGTTCCCGGTTCGACCGGTTTCGCCATCACATCCTTCGCTCTCACAACCTCGTGAAGCTGGTCTCCTCAGCCAAGCTCTATGATCTATGCTATCGCCAGCATAGGCGCATGCCCGCGCTCGAAGACACCGCCGCGCGCCATGAGCGCCCATGCGATCCGCGCCGTCTTGTTAGCGATGGCGACCGAGACGACCCTCGCTGGCTTTCTGGCGAGCAGCGCGACAAAGCGAGGATCGACCGTGTCAGGCTTTTGCTTGGCGTATCGGACCAGCGCGGTTGCACCGATGACCAGGAGCTGCCGCAAATACCTGTCACCCATCTTGGTAATGCGCCCCAGGCGTTCCTTGCCGCCGCTTGAACTCTGCCGCGGGGTCAACCCCAGCCAGGCGGCAAACTGGCGCCCTGACGAGAACTGACCTGGGTCGGTCACTGAAGCGGCAAGTGCGGTCGCACCGATTGGTCCGATACCAGGGATCGTCGCCAAGCGACGGGCCCTGTCGTCACTCCGCTGCAAGGCGGCAAGACGTAGGTCGAGCTTGCGCAACTGGGCGTGAAGCTGGAGCAGTTGCCCTGCCAGCATGGCGATGACGTTGGCTGCTTCGGCGGGCAAGTCGAGCTTGGATTCCCCGTCGACGATCTCGCGCGCGATCTGCAGCGCCTTCCTGATCCCGACAGGGATGGCGACCCCTAGTTCGGCGAGTACGCTGCGCATCATGTTGACCAGTTGTGTGCGCTGCTTGATCAGAAGGTTGCGCACGCGGTGCAGCGACAGCGCCGCCTGCTGTTCGCGCGACTTGATCGGCACAAACCGCATTGTCTGACGTGTGACCGCTTCGCAGATCGCTTCCGCATCGGCGGCATCGTTCTTGCCGCGCTTCACATATGGCTTCACGTAAGCCGCCGGCATCAGCCTGACCTCATGGCCCAGCTTGGTGAGTTCGCGCGCCCAGTGATGCGACGTCCCGCAGGCCTCAGCGCCTACCAGGCACGGCGGCAGTTTCTCGAAGAACGGCAGCATCTGCGATCGCCGCAGCGCCTTGCGAATTACGACCTCACCGGTCGCGCTGATACCGTGAACCTGAAAAACGTTCTTGGCCAAATCCAGGCCGATCGTGCTAATCTTCATGGCGGGTGGCTCCTCTGCTCGGGTTGCATGACAGCAAACCCATCATGGCACTCAGATGCCGTGAGCGGGAGCCATCCACCTCATCCGCT
>NZ_JAFCGW010000063.1:0-1479 GCF_018604485.1 Sphingobium sp. BHU LFT2 | reverse complement strand
GGACGCGACCGAGCTGTCCGCCAGCATCGCGCCGGATCTGGGCAGCGGTTACGTGTCGCTGTCCGGTCGCTGGGATCGGGGTGACGGTTTCCAGACCACGCCAAAGGACCAGCGCGTCGCCGCCACCGTGCCCGCCGGCTATGACAGCTGGTCGACCAATTTGCGCGCGGTCGCGCCGATCGACGCCACCTCGGAAATCCAGTTTCGCGGCACCTTGTTCCAGGACAATCGCACGCTGCGCTTTGCCGGCGCCGACAGCATGAGCCAGGGCCAGGATGCCAGCATCCGCTATATTTCGCGCGGCCGCTGGCAGGTCGATGCGCTCGCCTATCTCCAGGCGCGCAATTTCTCGAATATCGTCATCTCCTCCACCAGCTTCCGCAAGTCGCTCGACCAGCGCAACACGCCATCGACCGGGATTGGCGGCAAGATCGAGTTGCGCCCGCCGGTGGGCGAAGACCATGTGCTGCGCATCGGCGTGGATAGCCGCTTTGCCACCGGCGACATGTTTGAGGATGCCTATAATGCCGGCCTCGCCAGCAACCCGCTGACAGCGCGCCGCCATGCTGGTGGCGACCAGATCACATCCGGTATCTTTGCCGAGGATGACTGGAGCCCCGATGTCTTTGGCGGCAAGCTTGTCCTGACCGGCGGGGTGCGGGCCGATCGCTGGTCGATCCGCAACGGCTTCTACAAGGCGGTCAATGCGGCGGGCGCGGTGACGCAGGACAGCAGCTATGCCAATCGCTCCGACTGGGAATTTTCCGGCCGGGCCGGCGCGCTCTATCATGTCAGCGATGCGGTGGCGCTGCGCGGCGCGGCCTATAGCGGCTTCCGCCTGCCCACGCTCAATGAGCTCTATCGGCCCTTCGTCGTCTTCCCGATCACAACCCAGGCCAATGCCGCACTGAAGCCCGAGAAGCTCAAGGGCGTGGAGGGCGGCATCGACCTGACCCCGGCATCGGGCGTGCAGCTCTCCGCCACGCTTTTCTACAACCGGCTCGACGATGCGATCGCCAATGTCACCATCGCCACCAACACCCGCCAGCGGCAGAATGTGAACGCGATTCGAGCCAAGGGCGTGGAGTTGACCGCCAGCGCGCAACTGCCGGCCAATTTCTCGCTGCTCGCTTCCTATGCCTATAGCCGCTCCAGGGTCGATGCGCCGGGCATGGCGTTCGACGGCTTCGCGCCCGCGCAGGTGCCGCGCCATTCCGCCAGCGCGACGCTGGCCTGGGCGCCCAAGGCCGGGCCGGAACTGTCGGCCACGCTGCGCTACACGGCCAAGCAATATGAGGATGACCTGCAGAGCGACGTGCTGCCCGATGCGCTGACGCTCGACGCCCTTGCCCGGCTGCCGATCGGCCACGGCATCAGCCTGGTCGCGCGCGGGGAAAATTTGTTCGACGAGGATGTCGTCACCCGCAATGCCGGCGGATCCATCGACCTGGGCACACCCAGGACGCTCTGGATCGGCGT
>NZ_JAFCGW010000062.1:0-1491 GCF_018604485.1 Sphingobium sp. BHU LFT2 | reverse complement strand
TTGAAGCAGGCGCTCGACAAGTTCGGCTTCGACGCAGCCTTCGGCGGCGCGCGCCGCGACGAGGAGAAGAGCCGCGCCAAGGAGCGCATCTTCTCCTTCCGCACCGCGTCGCACGGCTGGGATCCCAAGAACCAGCGGCCCGAACTGTGGAACCTCTACAATGCCAGGAAGGCCAAGGGCGAGAGCATCCGCGTCTTCCCGATCAGCAACTGGACCGAGCTCGACATCTGGCAATATATCCAGCTCGAGGGCATCGAGATCGTGCCGCTCTA
Organism: Sphingobium sp. BHU LFT2; assembly: GCF_018604485.1. Lineage (NCBI taxonomy): Bacteria > Pseudomonadati > Pseudomonadota > Alphaproteobacteria > Sphingomonadales > Sphingobiaceae > Sphingobium > Sphingobium sp. BHU LFT2. The sequence goes on along the minus strand of NZ_JAFCGW010000062.1, from coordinate 1,219 downwards.
TTTCGCCGCCCCCCGCCCCACCGTCGAGCGCGACGGCATGCTGCTGATGGTCGATGATGACCGCTTCCCGCTTGAACCGGGCGAAGTGCCGGTCGAGCGATCGATCCGCTTCCGCACGCTGGGCTGCTATCCGCTCACCGGCGCGGTCGAGAGCGAGGCCAGCACCCTGTCGGAGGTGATCCAGGAGATGCTGCTCACCACCACATCCGAACGCCAGGGACGCGCCATCGACAAGGATGCCGGCGGCGCCGGCATGGAGAAGAAGAAGCAGGAGGGGTATTTCTGAGCCGGGCCCTGCCCGGCTCAGCCCCGGCGAAGGCCGGGGTCTCAGGCCTTGGGCAGCCACGCTCGATCCCTCTCCCCAAGATCAACCAGATCCCAGCCTTCGCTGGGATGACGGGACAAAGCCAATGACCGACACGCTCGCCGACCCGATCTACCAGACCGATGCCCTCATCGCGCAGGACATCGACGCCTATCTCGACGTCCATCAGCACAAGACCATGCTGCGCTTCATCACCTGCGGCAGCGTCGATGACGGCAAGTCCACCCTGATCGGGCGGCTGCTCTATGATTCGAAGATGATCTTCGAGGATCAGCTCGAAGCGCTGCAGGCCGACTCCAAGCGCGTCGGCACGCAAGGCGGCGAGATCGACTTCGCCCTGCTGGTCGATGGCCTCGCCGCCGAGCGCGAACAGGGCATCACCATCGACGTCGCCTATCGCTTCTTCGCCACCGAGAAGCGCAAGTTCATCGTCGCCGATACGCCCGGCCATGAACAATATACCCGCAACATGGTCACCGGCGCGTCCACCGCCGACCTGGCCGTCATCCTGATCGACGCGCGCAAGGGCATATTGACCCAGACGCGGCGCCATAGCTACCTCGCCCACCTGATCGGCATCCGCAACATCGTGCTGGCCGTCAACAAGATGGACCTGGTCGGATACGACCAGGCGGTGTTCGACAAGATCGTCGCCGATTATGCCGCGTTCGCGCAGAGCATCGGCATCAGCGCCTTCACGCCCATCCCCATCTCCGGCTTCAAGGGCGACAATATCACCGCCCGGTCCGAGAATACCCCCTGGTATCAGGGGCCCACGCTCATGGCGCATCTCGAAAGCGTCGAGGTCGATGCCACCACTGCGGCGGCCAAGCCCTTCCGCATGCCGGTCCAGTGGGTCAATCGCCCGAACCTCGACTTTCGCGGCTTTGCCGG
>NZ_JAFCGW010000061.1:0-1586 GCF_018604485.1 Sphingobium sp. BHU LFT2 | reverse complement strand
CCCTCATATTTCTGGTTGGTCCAATAATCATACCAGGCGGTGCCGGCGGGCAGATAGACCGACCGCTTGGTCTGGCCCTGCTTGGTCACCGGGGCGACCAGGAAGGCGGGGCCGAACATATATTGGTCGCCGATGTCCGACACCTTGGGATCGTTCGGGAAGTCCATGAACAGGCCGCGCATGAACGGCGCGCCGGTGTCATAAGTGTGGCGGCCCAGCGCATAGATATAGGGGATCAGCGTGTAGCGCAGGCGCAGCCAGTCGGCCAGGATCGGCTCGGCCGCCTTGCCATAGGTCCACAATTCCGTGTCCGGGCGCTGGCCATGGATGCGCAGCGTCGGCGTGAACACGCTATACTGGAACCAGCGCACGAACAGTTCGGGATAATCGGTATAATCCGCGCCCGCCGCCGTCATGCCGGCCGGATCGAGCAGCACCGGGTTCTGCGCCTTGGGGCCGCTCGGCCACTGCCAGCCGCCAATGTCGCTGCCCCAATAGGCCAGGCCCGACGCGGTGAAGTTGAGGCCGGCCGGCACCTGCCGGTCGAGCGCTTCCCAGGTCGACTTGATGTCCGACGACCAGAACAGGCCGCCATTGCGCTGCGAGCCCAGATAGGCGGCGCGCGCCAGGATCATGTTGCGGAAATTGGGGCGGTCGCGCTCCGAGCCTTCGGCCACGCCCGACGTATGCACCAGCGGGAACAGGTTATGATAGCGGTCGCCCGAACCGATCGAGTAGAAATAGCCGTCCGGCACCAGATCGGGCTCGGTCTCGTCCAGCCAGAACCAGTCGAAGCCCTGGCTCGCGATATTGTCGCGCAGCTTGCCCCAGAACCATTCCCGCGCTTGCGGATTGGTGCTGTCGATCAGCGCGCCGGCCCGGTCGGACCGCATCGGCAGGCCGTCGACCGGATTGCCGTCCTTGTCCTTCAGGAACCAGCCCTTGGACTTGAGGAACTCGAAATAGCGGCCTTCGCGCTCGAACCGCGGCCACACGCTGATGATCGACCGCATGCCCATGGCATTGAGCTGGTCGTTCATCCCCTTGGGGTCGGGATAATAGGTGCGGTCGATGTCGAGCTGGCCCATGCGGGTCCAGTAGAACCAGTCCAGCACCATGATATCGAGCGGCAGATTGCGCTGGCGATAGCCATTGGCGACGTCGAGCAATTCCTTCTGGCTCTCGTAGCGCGCCTTGCTCTGGATCAGGCCGAAACCGGCCTTGGGCGGCAGCGGCGTCGCGCCGGTCAGCCTGGCATAGCCGGCATAGAGGTCATCGGTGGTCTTGCCGGTGATGACGAAGAAGGAGACGCGTTCGCCGACCTGGCTCTGGAAGCGGGTCGAATTGTGCAGGCCCGGCCATACCAAAGTGCGCGCCGGATTGTCCCAGACGATGCCATAGCCCTTGTTGGTGACCAGGAAGGGGACGCAGACGGTCTCGCCGGCCGGCGCGTCATAGCTGTGCGAACAGTCGATCTGCTTGCCGCGCAGATCCATATAGCCTTCCTGGTTCTGGCCCAGGCCGTAATAATGCTCGTCCAGCGGCGCGTCGAAGCTGGCGCCGACCTTGAAGGTCTTCTCGCCATT
>NZ_JAFCGW010000060.1:0-1639 GCF_018604485.1 Sphingobium sp. BHU LFT2 | reverse complement strand
TGTAAGCGCCATTTAGAAATGACACACCCCCGCTAGATAGAGATGACACAGTTTGGATCATCGGCGGAGCGCTGCTGTCATGTTCATCCTTCGCGTTGGAGGATGTGCGATAATGGCGGTGCTGGTGATGAGCGATGGCGAGCTTTCGCGTTTCGATACCTTGATGCGCGTGGATCGTGGCGAGCTGCGGCCGACGGATGCGGCGCGGCTTTTAGGCATTGAGCGGCGGCAAATTTATCGGCTGTTGGATCGGTTAAGAGCCGAAGGTGCTGCCGGCTTGGTGTCAGCCAAGCGCGGCCGGCCCAGCAACCGGCGCTATGCCGATGATTTTCGGGAGCGCGTGGTCGCGATCGTGCGTGAGCATTATTATGATTTCGGCCCCACGCTGGCCCGTGAGTATCTGGCCGAACGGCACGATATTCATCTGGCCTGCGAGACGTTGCGCCAGTTCATGATCAAGGCCGGGTTGTGGAAGGATCGCGAAGCCCGGCGCCCTCGCCCATATCAGCCACGCTACCGGCGCGACTGCCGGGGCGAGCTGATCCAGATCGACGGGTCGAAGCACTGGTGGTTCGAGGATCGCGGGCCGCAATGCACCCTGCTCGTCTATATTGATGATGCGACCAGCGAACTGATGCACCTCAAAATGGCCGAAAGCGAGAGCACCTTCGCCTATATGGATGCGACGCGGGAGTATATCGAGCGGCACGGCAAACCGGTGGCCTTCTATTCCGACAAGCACAGCGTGTTTCGGAACGCCAAAGCCAGCGCAGCACGCGGCGATGGCATGACGCATTTCGGACGTGCGCTGGATGCGCTGAACATCGAGATTATCTGCGCCAACTCGCCGCAGGCCAAGGGCCGGGTCGAACGGGCCAATGCCACATTGCAGGATCGCCTAGTCAAAGCGATGCGTCTGGAAGGCATATCGTCGATCGAGGAGGCCAACGTCTTTCTCGACAGCTATATGGCCCGGCATAATGCGCGGTTCGCTCGCCCCGCCTTTGACGTGCGCGACCTGCACCGTCCCCTCGCCCCGCATGACGATTTGCGCTCGATCATGGTCTGGCGGGAGCAGCGGACAGTAACGGCGGCGCTGACGCTCCATTACAACAAGGTGATGTTCATTCTGGAGCCGACAGCGATCAGCAAAGCATTGGCGCGCAAGCGGGTGACAGTGTGCGAATATCCTGACGGTCGGCTGGAGATCGAACATGAGGGCCATGTCCTGCCCTATCGTCCGTTCGATAAGATGCGGCACGTCAACCAGCCTGCTATTGTCGAGAACAAGCATCTGGACGCGGCGCTAATGTTGGCCAAACAGATGCAGGCCATCATGCCGCATCACCGCAAGCGCAATAACGACGCCCCTGCCCGCCGCGACCAGCCCCTGCATCTCTTCCCCGAGCCAGAACCGCCGCCAAAGATTGACCGCCGCAAACTGGGTGGTTCAAAGCTCAAACGCGGTCCCAGGCTCAGTGACGAGGCGTTGCGCGAACGCGGCACGCTCAGCTTCGTGCAAAGGGCATGACCGGGCCCACTGCAGAGCAGCGGGTCCATGGTCCACTACCCCAAGGTCAGCGCATCAGCAGGGTCTGCGCTGCGCTGTGTGGATGGCTCCACGCAGCCCCTGCTGTCC
>NZ_JAFCGW010000059.1:0-1662 GCF_018604485.1 Sphingobium sp. BHU LFT2 | reverse complement strand
TCCAGCCCCTTGACCATCACCGACCGGATCATCTTGATCGCCGACGCCCGGCCGACGGCCTCCCCGACGACGCGGATATTGGTGAAGCCCAGCCGGGCCAGCCCTGCCCGCGCCGCGTCGGCATGGGCACCGCTGACCAGCAGCGGCACGTTCAGCCGGGCCGGATCGACCGGCGCCATGACGGCGACATCGACATAATGGCCACCGGCCGCCTCGATCGCGCGGGCCGCCGCCTGCTTGGTCTGCGGCGCGACGCTGTTGAGATCGCAATAGAGGGCGCCGGGCGCGATATGAGCGGCGGCGGCCTGCGCCACGGCGAGCGCCTGGTCGGCGGTGACGAGCGACAGGATGAAGGTGACGGGCGTGACGGCATCGGCCAGCGTCGGCACGGCGCGGACGCCGGCCCTGGCACAGCGCGCCAGCATCGCATCGCGGGTGGCGCCGGCATCCGTCTGGATATCATAGACGCGGGCCGCGTCGATCCAGTCCCCCGCCATCGCAAAGGTGGACCCTGCCTCGCCAAATCCGATCAGACCGATTTCCTGCTCCATGTCGGGTTGGATGACGGATCATGTCTGATGCCGCCAATCGAATCCGCTGGACCAGTATAAGATTTTACGAATTCATATGTGCCGCAGCCTGATCGATCGCGGCCATGAACTGCTGCTGCAACCGGGTCGGGCGCCAGTCGGCCCGCGTCGTGAGGCCAATGGTCCGGCTGATCGCGCCGGGTGCCGGGCCGATATCGATCAGCAGTCCCGCCTCCAGTTCCAGCGCCAGCTGGTCGTGCGACAGCAAGGTCAGATACTCGCCGCCGACCAGCAATTGCCGGATCGTCATCACCGATCCGCATTCGATCGGCACCGCCGGCAGATCGCCACCCAGCGCCGCGAACATCGCCTGCCACAATTGCCGCAGCGGCGTGCCTTCCGGCGGCAATATCCAGGGATAGCGGCGCAGCGCATCGGCATCCCAGCCCGCCGCCAGCGCATGGCCGCGCCGCGCCAGGATGGTCGGTCGATCCTCGAACAAGGGCCGCTGCGTCAGGTCCAGCGCCATGGCGGGATCGCGCAGCGCGCCGACCATCATGTCGATTTCGCCATCGCGCAGCGGGCCAACCAGTTCAGCATGCGATCCTTCATGCACGCTGATGTCGACCAGCGGGAAATCGGCGCGGAACCGGGCGATCGCATCGGGGATCAGGCGCGCGCGCGACAGCGGCATGGCGCCGACCAGGATGCGCCCGCCCTCCTGCCCGCGCAGGTCGGCCAGATCCTCCAGCCCCTGCCGCAATTCCGCCAGCGCCAGCCGCAACCGCTGCGCCAGCACCGTCCCGGCCCTGGTCAGCATCACGCCGCGCCCGCGCCGGTCGACCAGCCTTTGCCCCAGCGCCAGCCCCAGATCGCCGACCGCCCGATGCAGCGAGGGTTCGGCCACGCCGGTCGCCACCGCCGCCGCCGCATAACTGCCGCTGCGCGCCAGGGCGACGAAGGCGCGCACCTGCGCCGCCGTCACCCGATTGCTGCCGATCAGGCGCAGCGCCGCATCGATCCGGGGCTTCAGCCGCTCCGCCGGTTCCAGCGCGACCATGCCGCCGGGCTGGCGCGCGAACAGCGGCAGGCCCAGTTGCGCCTCCAGCTTGGCGATCCCCTGGGTCACCGC
>NZ_JAFCGW010000057.1:0-2073 GCF_018604485.1 Sphingobium sp. BHU LFT2 | reverse complement strand
CTCGCGCCAGGCGTCATGCCCCTTGGGCAGCACGGTATAATGGCCGTGGCAGTCGATAATCATGGTCATGCCGCGTCGGCCTTTCCTGTCTGTTCTGCTTTTGCTTGGATGATGCTGTCGATCTTGGCGCCCAGCCCTTCGGGCGGCGTCTTGAGCCCCAGCGCGCCGATCGCCTGCTGGCGCTCGACCGTGCCGCGCGTCATCGCGGAACCGGTGCCAAGGCCATCGAGCGTCTTGACCACCTCCGCCATCTCGGCCGCGCGGCGCAGTCCGTGAACCATCATGCGGTCGAGATTATAGTCGGCGCGAATGTCCCAGGGACGCGGCTTCTCGCTGGCGTCGAGCGATCCGATCACCTCGTCCAGCACGCCCGCCGCATCGGCCGCCAGCATGCATTCGGCGGTCAGCGCTTCCAGCCCCTTGACCATCACCGACCGGATCATCTTGATCGCCGACGCCCGGCCGACGGCCTCCCCGACGACGCGGATATTGGTGAAGCCCAGCCGCGCCAGCCCTGCTCGCGCGGCATCGGCATGGGCGCCGCTGACCAGCAGCGGCACGTTCAGCCGGGCCGGATCGACCGGCGCCATGACGGCAACATCGACATAATGGCCACCGGCCGCCTCGATCGCGCGGGCCGCCGCCTGCTTGGTTTGCGGCGCGACGCTGTTGAGATCGCAATAAAGGGCGCCGGGGGCGATATGGGCGGCGGCGGCCTGCGCAACGGCCAGCGCCTGGTCGGCGGTAACGAGCGACAGGATGAAGGGGACGGGCGCGACGGCATCGGCCAGCGTCGGCACGGCCCGGACGCCGGCCCTTGCACAGCGTGCCAGCATCGCATCGCGGGTGGCGCCGACATCTGTCTGGATATCATAGACGCGGGCCGCGTCGATCCAATCCCCCGCCACAGCAAAGGTGGACCCTGCCTCGCCAAATCCGATCAGACCGATTTCCTGCTCCATGTCGGGTTGGATGACGGATCCTGTCTGATGCCGCCAATCGAATCCGCTGGATCAGTATAAGATTTTACGAATTCATATGCGCCGCAGCATGATCGATCGCGGCCATGAACTGCTGCTGCAACCGGGTCGGGCGCCAGTCAGCCCGCGTGGTGAGGCCGATGGTCCGGCTGATCGCGCCGGGTGCCGGGCCGATATCGATCAGCAGCCCCGCCTCCAGCTCCAGCGCCAGCTGATCGTGCGACAGCAAGGTCAGATACTCGCCGCCGACCAGCAATTGCCGGATCGTCATCACCGATCCGCATTCGATCGGCACCGCCGGCAGATCGCCGCCCAGCGCCGCGAACATCGCCTGCCACAATTGCCGCAGCGGCGTGCCTTCCGGCGGCAATATCCAGGGATAGCGGCGCAGCGCATCGGCGTCCCAGCCCGCCGCCAGCACATGGCCACGCCGCGCCAGGATGGTCGGCCGATCCTCGAACAAGGGCCGTTGCGTCAGGTCCAGCGCCATGGCGGGATCGCGCAGCGCGCCGACCATCATGTCGATTTCGCCATCGCGCAGCGGGCCGACCAGTTCGGCATGCGATCCTTCATGCACGCTGATGTCGACCAGCGGGAAATCGGCGCGGAACCGGGCGATCGCATCGGGGATCAGGCGCGCGCGCGACAGCGGCATCGCGCCGACCAGGATGCGCCCGCCTTCCTGCCCGCGCAGGTCGGCCAGATCCTCCAGCCCCTGCCGCAATTCCGCCAGCGCCAGCCGCAGCCGCTGCGCCAGCAGCGTCCCGGCCCTGGTCAGCATCACGCCGCGCCCGCGCCGGTCGACCAGCCTTTGTCCCAGCGCCAGCCCCAGATCACCGACCGCCCGATGCAGCGAAGGTTCGGCCACGCCGGTTGCCACCGCCGCCGCGGCATAGCTGCCGCCGCGCGCCAAGGCGACGAAGGCGCGCACCTGCGCCGCCGTCACCCGATTGCTGCCGATCAGGCGCAGCGCCGCATCGATCCGGGGCTTCAGCCGTTCCGCCGGTTCCAGCGCGACCATGCCGCCGGGCTGGCGCGCGAACAGCGGCAGGCCCAGTTGCGCCTCCAGCTTGGCGATCCCCTGGGTCACCGC
>NZ_JAFCGW010000056.1:0-2093 GCF_018604485.1 Sphingobium sp. BHU LFT2 | reverse complement strand
AACCCAGGGCCGCCGCCCACATGTCCCTTCATCTAAATCACAATGTCAAAGAGCCGCACCGACATCAAAACCGGACAACCAGCGTTCCCTAAACTCTCGTTCAGAGGACCAGTGTCCGTCTATGGGGGCGACCGTTCCGAGCGCTTCCGTTTGGCAGCGCCCCGTCCGGTGAAAAGCCCTCTAGGCGGGGCATTTGATTCGGTCAACCGCGAAATTCCGCCCTTTTTGAATTTCCCCTCCGAAAGTTGAGAATGCGGCCTCTCCCGATCGCGTGAAAAGCCCGGTCTTTCGGGCATTTCGGAGATTTCACGCGCTTGTAATAAAAATGCGTTTCCGGAACCGGATTGGGCGCCGGGTCCCACGCCTCTCCATCCGAATCCCGATCCTGCTGCGGCAAGAATCGGGAATCAGGGGAGAATCGGTGCGAGAATCAGGCCAGCGGCTCGCCTTCCCACAATTCGGTATCGATCTGCGCCTGCGCATCGCGCGGGTAACGCGGCCCCGACACCGCCCTGAAATCGAACAGGCTGTCGACGCGGTCGAGCAGCGGACGCGGCAGATCGAGCCTGGCCGCCGCCAGATCCTCGTCGAGATGGGCCATGTTGGTCGTGCCGGGAATCGGCACGATGAAATCGCGACGGGACAGCAGCCAGGCCAGGCAGAGCTGCGCCATGGTGCAGCCCGCTTCGTCGGCGAGCCCGTTGAGCTTCGTTGCCAACACCAGATTATGGGCAAGGTGGGGCGGCTGGAAACGCGGCATGGCGCCACGAATATCCCCCTCCGGCACGCCCTGTGGCCCAACCCCGCCGGCGAGCAGACCGCGGCCGACCGGCGAAAAGGCGACGAAGCCGATGTCGAGTTCCGCGCAGGCGTCGAGCACGGCAACCTCCGGGTTGCGGCTCCAGGGCGAATATTCGGTCTGCACTGCGGTGATCGGATGGACCGCATGGGCGCGGCGAATCGTCGCTGCCGACATTTCCGACAGGCCGATCGCGCCGATCTTGCCATCCTCCACGCCGCGCACCAGCGCGCCGACCGACTCCTCGATCGGCACCTTGGGGTCTAGGCGATGCAGATAATAGAGATCGATACGGTCGGTCCTGAGCCGACGCAGCGAATCCTCCAGCACGCGGGTGATCGCCTGGGGCGAGCCGTCGAGGCCGCGCTTGCCGTCAATCTCCGCCAGCACGCATTTGCTGGCGAGGGTGAAATCGGCGCGCCGGTCCATGATGGTGCGGCCAAGCAATTCCTCATTGGCGCCAAAGCCATAGAGGGCCGCGGTGTCGAAGAAGGTCACGCCGGCGTCGAGCGCATGGCGCAGCAGCCGTTCGGCCTCGTCCGCGGACGGGCGCGGCAGATAGGCATGGGAGAGGTTCATGCAGCCAAGGCCGATGGCGGAAACGGTGAGTGCGCCCAGGCGGCGGGTGGGAAGAACGGTCGTCATGGGGTGGGAAACATCCTGTCGGTTGGGGCCGTGCATGGCGCAAGAGATAGGTCCGCCTCTCCGCTCTGTCATGCCTTTCCCCGGCCAGACGAGAGAAGATGGGGTTTACCCGGCTTAATAAAGCCAATCTTGCCCGGCGGGCGCAGCGGGGTCATTTCGACGGCACATTATAGACCCTTATGCCGCCCAGCGGCGCGAGCGAGCCCATGACCCGGAACCTTACCCATCTTCAGCGCCTAGAGGCGGAGAGCATACATATATTGCGGGAGGTAGTGTCGGAGGCGGAGCGGCCTGTGATGCTGTACTCGGTGGGCAAGGATTCGGCGGTGATGCTGCATCTGGCGAAGAAGGCCTTCTATCCCTCACCGCCGCCCTTCCCGCTGCTCCATGTCGACACCACCTGGAAGTTCCGCGCGATGTACGACCTGCGCGACAAGGCGGCGCGCGACGCGGGCATGGAACTGCTGGTCCATCATAATCCCGAGGCCCAGGCCCGCGGCATCAACCCGTTCGACCATGGCGCGCTCCACACCGACATGTGGAAGACGGAGGGCTTGAAGCAGGCGCTCGACAAGTTCGGCTTCGACGCAGCCTTCGGCGGCGCGCGCCGCGACGAGGAGAAGAGCCGCGCCAAGGAGCGCATCTTCTC
>NZ_JAFCGW010000055.1:0-2286 GCF_018604485.1 Sphingobium sp. BHU LFT2 | reverse complement strand
ATCTGCCGCATCCACTGCTCCTAAGCGTGCTCTCGAGAGCGTTCTTAAGAGCAGGCCCCTACCTCACGACAAGGCGCGTCTCGCCGGATGCATACGATCCGCCACCTTGGCGACAACCTCTGCCTCGGGACCATTGGCGCCGTCGGGATAGATCGTCACGCTCTCGATCAGCTGATCCATCAGTTCTGCAGCCTCAGTGCGGATAACGCTCTCCTTGAGCGTCTCGCGTAGCGCGCCAGGCGGCTTTCCAAATCCGCCTTTTCCGCTTCCGGATCTGAAAGCATCTTCATTAGCGTCGGGTTGAGGAGCCTGGTCAGCAGGATCGAGCGCATGTTCGGCCATTTGAAAATCAACCGCGCCATTGCTACGCGATATGAGCAGCTTGCCGTCAGATTCATGGCATTGCTCAGATCGCCACAGCCAGATACTGGCTCAAACGCGTCCACGCCGCCTAGATGGCTCAGATGATCTTGTCGACCACGCTGCAGAACTTCTCCATGTTGGCAGCCGATCCGACGGTGATGCGCGAGATGGTCGGCCAGATGTCCCACGACCGGCCGATCGCGACGTCATTCTGTTCGAACAACGCCACAACATCCTTGGCCGGACGTTTCCAGTCCACCATGAACATGTTCGCATCGGATGGGATGTAGCTGAGCCCCTTATTCTGGAGATGATCGAAGGTGGCGTTGCGGGCGGCGATCATTTCTGCTTTGCGCTGGGCGATTAGCGTCGGCTGCTTCAAGCTGGCGGTCACGCAGGCCAATGAAGGCAGAGGGAGCGTGCCCGACTGCTGCCCGACCGTCGTAGCGCATCATCTTGTCGTGCAGGGCTTTGGGCGCCATGCTGATGCCCATGCGCATCGATGCCATGCCGAACAGTTTCGAGAAGGTGCGGAGCACCAGCACATCCTTGCCTTGCGCGACCAGATAGGAAGCGGGCTTGGCATTGGAAAAATGGATATAGGCTTCGTCCACCAGCACGATCGATCCGGCCGGCTTGTTGGAGAGGAGCCATTCAATATCTTCCAGTGGGGTATTGGTCCCCGTTGGATTGTTCGGATTGCAGATATAATAGAGGCCGGCATTGGGATCCGCCGCCAGCATGGCCTTCACATCATGCCGATAGTCCGACGTCAGTGGCACTTTCGAGATTTTCGCGCCCAGCCAATCGGCGGTCCACCAAGGGAGTTCGAAGCCCTGATTGGCCGTCACGATGCCGCGTGTCGGCGAGCAGAAGGTCACAACCGCGCGCGAGAGCGGGTCGCTCGATCCCGGCCAGGGGAGAACGGTTTCGAGCGGCACTCGCTCGATTTCCGCGACTGTGCTCAGAAATTCGGGATATTCGTCATTGGGGCGATAGAAATTGCACAGCGTCAGTTTGGACGCGGCGGCCTGAACACCGGGATCGAAGGGGCCGACCCAGCATTCATTGCCGTTCAATCGACCAATCCTATGCCACCGATCGCTATGCCAGCCGCTGCTGCGACGCCTGCCATAACGGCCGATTGCACCGTGATTAATTTGAAGAGCGCGATTGAAGTGGGCATCAACCAGGGGCGGCAACCGGCCTGATCGTCGACCAGATGCTGTCGCGCTGACCGGCCGCCGCACGACGGGCCGCAGCCCGCGCCGACAGGAACAGAAGCACCGCCAGCAGCACCGCCGTGAGATCCACCAGCATCAGTGCCGGCGCATCATACCAGCCGGTCCCCGCGATCAGGCTTGCGGCCGGGATGCACAACATCGCCACCGCGCCCAGGATCGCCAGTTCGACGCCCGATCGCGCCGCGCCACGTACCAGTGCCCATCCGGTCGCGATCAGGAAGAGCGCATAATAGATGGCGCTGTGCATGGCATAGCTGGCATGGCTGCCCAGCAGCTTGGCCGCCGCCAGCGTCACCGAAATGCCAGCGATGCTGCCCAGCGGCACACCCACGGTCAGCGCCCCTAATATGCGTGTCGCCCGTGTCTGTTTGACCGCGCCTGCCTTGCGCTCCTTCTTGCGGCGCGATTCCACCCAGAGGAGATTGCCGGTGTAGAAGAGGAAGCCACCGGCCAGCCCAAGCAGGAAATAGGCCCAGCGTATCGTGTTCCCGCCAAAATTCCCGAAATGCAGGGCAAAGAAGCTGGTGATCGTCGCCGACCAGCCATCCTGCATGCCGGGCATATAGTCGGTGCCGGTGATCGCACCGGTCTGCGGATCGATCCCGGCCATGCCATAGGTCGGCGCGCGCAGGCCGTAGCGGGCATCGCTGCCCTGCACCCGCAGCGCCGGCAGTCCGCC
>NZ_JAFCGW010000054.1:0-2505 GCF_018604485.1 Sphingobium sp. BHU LFT2 | reverse complement strand
CCGGTCTGCGGATCGATCCCGGCCATGCCATAGGTCGGCGCGCGCAGGCCGTAGCGGGCATCGCTGCCCTGCACCCGCAGCGCCGGCAGTCCGCCACGTCCCTGACCATAGACTAATGTCTCTGGCGTGAAGCCGGGCGCCTGCTCGCGCACGCGGGCGACGATCTGCGCCGGCGTCAGCGTGGCGGGCGGCGGTCCCTCGGCCGGGGCCGACAGGCTGGGCCGCGCCCGCTCCGCGCCGCCGCCAAAGGCCAGCCCCTGCGCACCGTAAAATTGGTCGTGGAAGGCGAAGACGACAGCGGTCAGCGCCATGATGATGTGGAAGGGCAGGCTGAACAGGCCCAGCACATTATGCACGTCGAGCCACATGCGCTTGACATTCCTGCCGATGCGCAGCGCGAACAGGTCGCTGACCAGGCTGGGCAGCAGCACGACCAGCCCCGACACCAGAGCGATGGTGTAGAGTAGCGCGATCGCGCCCATGATCGGCATGGAAATCTCATGATCGAAGGGCAGGCCGACCTGCTGGTGCAACACGTCGATCAACTGCGCGACCTCGGAGGGCCCCCGGCTTTCAACCTGCAGCGCGCCGTCCGGCGCCAGCGAGGCGTAATAGCGTTGACCGCCGCCATGCTCGTCCGCTTCGCCACGCACCATCCATGTCATTCGGGCCGGATGAGTGGCATCGATGACGAGGTTGATGTCATAGCCCTTTGCCGCCTGCGGATGGGTGGCCAGAACCTTGGCGACCAGTTCCGGCGTCCGCTCCAGCGAAGGGGGCGGCGCCAGCGTCGGCGGGGGCGAGGCCCAGCGCTGCAAGGGCAACTCGAACATGGTCAGTGCCCCAGCATAGAAGGCGATGAACAGGCACAGGCCGGAAATGATGCCGACCCAGCCATGCACTTCCTTGTACATCTTCACGACGTCGGTCGGCAGTTTCACGGCCGCAGCCCTCCCATCAGCAGCACCGGCATCCAGACCAGCAGATTGGCGGCGACAAGCCACAGCCAGGCGCGCAGGCCCGAACGAAACAGGAAGCAGAAACTCAGCGTCAACGCCCAGACCGGCGACATCAGCCACATGGCGAACTGCCCCTTGGTGGAGAAATAGCCCTCCCCCACATCCATCAGTTCGCGAAACAGGCCGGCGCAGCCGAGCGCCAGCGTAAAGCCCAGGATGAAGGCCGCCGATACCTTGCCGAACCAGTCACGGCTGGACAGCGGCCGGCGCGATCCGATCCGGCTCATCGCTTGCCCTCCGGCGCGCCACGCCGCCAGGCGATGATGACGGGCACTACCGACCAGATCGTCATCACCAGCGTCAGGACGATGAAGATCGCCGTCGCCACCCCGGCCCAGCGAAGCAACAGGCCGGTGCCGACGATCAGCAACGCCACGCCGCCCCACCCGGCCAGGCGAGGCGGACAGGGCAGTCGTCCCATCTGTTGATGCGGCGCCGCCAGATAGAGCAGCATCGCCGCCACACAGGCGAGCAACCCGCCAAGGATTGCAAGAATCATTTCGATTCCGTTTCAAATGCCATGGTGATGCCGTCCGTCATCATCGCCATCATTGTCGATCCATGACTATGCCCTGGCAGCAGCCGGAACTGCGCATCGACCCCATGGTCGTGAAAAGGGCCGCTACCCTGTCACCTTCGCTGTCACCCTTGGTCGGGCCGCCCTCCCGGTCGCCACTGGCGGCCAGCAGCTTGCTGCCCGGCGTAGGCGCCATGGCTTCGACCTCCCGCGCGACCAGTCCATTGCCGAACCAGAAGGACGGGCTGACCGCGACATAACGGCTGAAGGGCGCGCCCTTGGCCAGCGCATGCAGTGCCAGCAACCCGCCAAAGCTGTGGCCCATCAGCGTCTCCCGGCTGGCATCGATCTTCCAGCGCGCCGCGATCTGGGGCCGGACCTGCTGCTCGATGAAGCGCAGAAAGGCGTCGGCGCCGCCGGTCGGCAGGCCACTGGCCGGCGCCCCGGCGGGAATGGCATAGCCCGGCGCCGCCGGCGTATAATCGAACACCCTTCGCGCCAGCGGCCCGGAATCGATCGCGACGATCAGCCCCGGTCCGATCCCCGATCGCGCGCCGGCGCGCGCCAGTCGACGCGCGGTGGTCGCGGCGATCGGGAAATTATCCTCGCCATCCAGCATCCACAGCAGCGGCCATCCGTCGGCGGGTGGCTCGCCCTCCGGCCAGGCGACCAGCACCCGATAGGCATGGCCATCGGGCGACCTAATGGTCAGCACGTCGGATCGCTCCAATTGCCATGGCGCCGCCACCGCGGGCGATGACGCCACGCCCGGCGCCATCGTCAGCAGGCCAAGCGCCGCAAGGGCCGACAGCCGCCTCACCAGTTGAACTGCAGGCGGGCGGTGAGGCTGCGGCCCTGGCCATAATAACAGGCGGAAACCGCGCTGCAGGTCGCGACATAGCGCTTGTCGGCGATGTTGCGGCCGTTGATCGAGAAGGTCATGCCCTCCAGTGCGTCCGACGCCTTGCC
>NZ_JAFCGW010000053.1:0-2609 GCF_018604485.1 Sphingobium sp. BHU LFT2 | reverse complement strand
CGTACGTTCGCTTATGTCCGCTGTCATCAGAATGTCTGCTCGCTCTGTACTGGCACCGCCTTCCACGGCGCATCTATTTTGAACACTAGCCCGCCTGGAGCATAGTCTACCGAGGTCTGTCCTTTGAGGTAGGATCGAAGCGATCGCTCGATCATCACTGACCCGAAGCCTCGACGCGACGGTGGAACAACCGGTGGCCCACCCAGTTCCCGCCACGTCAGGCGGAAACGCTGCTGCTGCGACTGATCGGCCGGCTCCAACGCCCAATGCAGATCGATGCGCCCCTGATCATTGGATAGCGCGCCATATTTGGTCGCGTTGGTCATAAGCTCGTGGAGGGCGAGCGTCAGTCCCAAAGCCACTTGCGCGTCGAAATGGATCGCCGGCCCGGACATATGCACACGATCGGAAAGCCCGGCATGGCTGGCAAGTACTGTCTGCGCCAGATCGCGCAGGTCGGCCGGTTTCCACTCGGCGGCAGTCAGCATGTCCGTCGCCTGCGCCAGTGCGGCCAGGCGAAAGCTGAGGGCATCTCCGGCGGACTTCATGTCGACGGACTGGCGTAAGGTCTGGCTGGCAACCGCCTGGACGACGGCCAGCTGGTTCGTGAGGCGATGCCCGAGTTCCTGATTAACGAAGGGCAACTGCTGCTCATGCTCTGACAGACGCTGATTTGCATAGCCGCTTCTGAGATGTCCATTCGCGGCCTCGCGCGCCACGAACAACTCCGCCTAAATGATGCATATGCGTTGCCGAACATTCAGCACTCCGACTGAAAGGCATAAATAGGGAATTTCAGCGCTAGGTTCCGTTGTTTGGCCCCTCAGAAAGATCATGTTAATATTCCCCGCGAGGAGAACGATATGTCCCGCGTTGCCCTGTATGCCCGCTATTCTGACGATAAGCAGAGTGCTGCCTCGATTGAGGACCAATTCCTAATCTGTAGAGAACAGGCAAAACGTGAAGGTTGGCACGTGATAGGCAGCTACAAGGACGCAGCGATCTCGGGTGCCAGCGTTATCCTTCGCCCCGGCATTCAGGCTCTCGTCCAGGACGCGCAGATGGGCCGCTTTGATATCTTGCTCGCTGAGGCGCTGGACCGTGTCTCGCGCGATCAGGCCGATGTCGCAACACTCTACAAGCACCTGCAATTCGCAGGCGTCAAGATCGTCACCCTGGCTGAGGGCGAAGTGTCCGAGCTACATGTCGGCCTCAAGGGCACCATGAATGCGCTGTTCCTCAAAGACCTTGCCAAGAAGACCCATCGTGGTCTGCGCGGACGCGTTGAGAAAGGCAAATCTGGTGGCGGCCTGTGCTACGGCTATGACGTTGTTCGCCGCTTCTCCAGCGAAGGCGAGGCAGTCCATGGCGAGCGCAGCATCAACGCCGTCGAAGCCGAGGTGGTGCGTCAGGTCTTTCGGCAGTTCGCCAACGGACTTAGCCCTCAGGCCATCGCGCGACGCTTGAACGACGCCCGCATACCCGCACCGACCGGCACACTTTGGACGTCGACGACGATCCGGGGCCACGCAAAGCGTGGGACCGGACTGCTAAACAATGAGCTCTATATCGGAAAGCTGGTCTGGAACCGGCTTCGCTATCTCAAGAATCCGCAAACTGGCAAGCGCGTGTCACGGATCAATCCGCAATCGGAATGGATCGTCACCGACGTCCCCGATCTACGGATCGTCGATGAGGAACTATGGCAGGCAGCCAAGGCAAGACAGGAAGATATAGCAGTCCAGTATGCCGGCGTGATCGAAGCGACGCGCGCGGCACGCAACAAACTGAACCGGACCCGTCGGCCGAGGAGCCTTCTCTCCGGCCTCGTTTACTGCGGATGCTGCGGTGGGTCTTATACCCTTCGCGGGCAGGGGCGGTTTGCGTGTTCGAACCATATCGACACGAGAAGCTGTTCGAACGGGCATAGCATCTCTCGTGAGAAACTGGAGGCGCGGGTGCTCGATGGCCTCCGCGAACGGATGATGAGCCCCGAAGTTGCCGCCAAGGCCATTCGCACCTGCGTAGAGGAAACCAATCGCCTGAACCGCGAGCGCCGGGCAACCGACACGGCAGATCGCACCGAGCTCGACAAGGTCCTGAAAGCGATCAAGGGCGTTCTGGACATAGTGGAAGAAGGCAGGGGAACACGCACCCTCGTCGACCGCCTTCTCGATCTGGAAGCAAAGGAGGACACCATACGCGCCCGTCTCGCTGCCGCGCCGGCTGATGTTCCGGACATCCATCCCAACATCGCCGAGATTTATCGCGGCAAGGTCGAGCGCCTGGCAGACGCCCTGGTCTGTCCCGAAGAACGCGAAGAGGCCGCCGACGCCCTGCGCGGGCTCATCGAGCGCGTCGTCCTGACGCCGGGCACCAGGCGCGGCGAAGTCAACGCCATGCTGCATGGTGAATTCGGTACGATCCTGGATTGGCTGGAGCGGCAGCAATCCGCTAAAAACGATACCGCCCCCGGCGCTGGTGCGCCGGAGGTGTCCGGTATGTCGGTATCGGTGGTTGCGGGAGTAGGATTTGAACCTACGACCTTCAGGTTATGAGCCTGACGAGCTACCGGGCTGCTCCATCCCGCGACACTGGGCTTTTGTGTG
>NZ_JAFCGW010000052.1:0-2703 GCF_018604485.1 Sphingobium sp. BHU LFT2 | reverse complement strand
GGTGTGTCGCAGCCATAGATGTCCGCCGTGTCGAGCAGGGTGATGCCGGCGTCCAGCGCCGCCTCCACCCTGGCGCGGGCCTCGGCGATATCCTCACCGGCGAGGCGCCACATGCCCCAAGCGATAGGGAAAACAGAAATTCCACTCTTGCCGAGCGGACGCGGTTCGGGGGATAGGCGCAGCGTCGTCATGGACGGCTCAATGGCACAAGGAATTTCCCAGTGGTAGACACTATACGTTATGGTCTCGTTGGAACGGGCATGATGGGCGTCGAGCATATCCGCAACATCCTGATCCAGCCCGGCGCGACCATCACGGCGATCGCCGACCCGGTCGAAGCCTCGCTGGGGTGGGCGCGCACGGCGCTGGGGGATAAGGCGAACGCAGTCGCCAGCTATGATAGTGTGGCTGATCTCGTGAAGGGCGGACTGGTCGATGCGGTAGTCGTTGCCTCGCCCAACTACACGCACCGAGCGGTGCTCGAGCCCTTGCTTGAAAGCAATCTGGCGATCCTGTGCGAAAAGCCGCTTTGCACCACGGTCGAGGATGCGCGTTGGGTCGTTAACCAGGTGAAAGGTCGAGCTGCCCCTTTCTGGACCGGGATGGAATATCGCTATATGCCTCCCGCTGCCGCTTTCATAGAGCAGGTGCATGGCGGCCGCATCGGCAAGCTCCAGATGCTGTTGATCCGCGAGCATCGCTTCCCCTTCCTGGTGAAGGTGGGCGACTGGAACCGGTTCTCAGTCAATACCGGTGGCACGATGGTCGAAAAATGCTGCCATTTCTTCGATCTGATGCGCCTGATTGTCCAGGCAGAGCCAGTGCGGGTCTATTGTTCCGGCGCGATTGACGTGAACCATCTCGATGAACGCTATGACGGTCGGCGCCCGGACATTATCGACAACAGCTTCACCACCGTGGACTTTTCCAATGGCGTGCGTGCGATGCTGGACCTTTGCATGTTCGCCGATGGCGTAGAGCATCAGGAAGAAATGTCCGCCACGGGCGACAAAGCCCGCCTCGACGTACTGATCCCGCCCGGAGATCTGGTCTATTCGCCCCGCGTGGGTTTCGGGAATCAGAAGGCCGTCGAACGCAGCCATGTGCCGGTCGATCCGGCGGCAATGCAGGCCGGTTCCCATTATGGAGCGACCTATTACCAGCATCAGGCTTTTGCCAGGGCGGTGCGGGGCGAAGCTATGGTCGAAGTGACCGCCCTCGACGGGTTGTGCGCGGTCGGCATCGGTCAGGCGGCTGAGATCAGCGCGCGGGAAAAGCGTGTCGTGGAGTTGGCTGAGCTGGGTTTCTAAACAGACGGATGACCGAGAGCTTTTACATTAGTGTCGCATGACAGCCTATGAGAAGCCCTCGTTATCCCGGCATAGGCGAGGCGGTTAGGATCATCTCATCCAAAGGAGATGATGATGATGGCCGATCAATCACGCCGCCAACTGCATCTGGGCGCGATCCTGGAGGGGGTGGGCGCCAACCAGTCGAGTTGGCTCGATCCCGATCTACCGGGCAACGCCAGCATCGATATCGGCTGGTATATCGATCAGGCCCGGCTTGCCGAAGCAGCGGCCTTTGACCTCGTCTTCATCGTCGATTCCCCCTATATCACGCCCGATACGGCGCCGCATTTTCTCAACCGGCTGGAGCCACTGACGCTGTTGTCGGCGGTTGCCGCGTCGACGTCGCGTATCGGCCTCGTCGGCACGCTTACCACCTCCTATTGGGAACCCTATAATGTCGCGCGCCAGTTCGGCTCGCTCGATCATATCAGCCATGGCCGGGCCGGCTGGAACGTGGTCACCACGGGTCTTGAAGGGGCTGCGCGGAATTATGGCCGGGAAGAGCATTTCGACCATGGCGTGCGCTATGCGCGTGCCCGCGAGTTCGTCGATGTCGTGCGGGGGCTGTGGGACAGTTATGAGGATGATGCCTTTCCGCGCGATCGGGCAAGCGGCATCTTCCTCGACAAGGCCAGGCAGCATCGGCTCGATCACAAAGGCACGCATTTTTTGGTCGCAGGACCGCTGGCGCTCAGCCGTTCGCGTCAGGGGCAGCCGGTCATCTTCCAGGCCGGTGACAGCGATGAAGGCCGCAAGCTGGGCGCGCAGATCGCCGAGGGCATCTTCACCATCGGCGCGGATTTCGACAGCGCGCGGGCCTATTATGCGGACCTCAAGGCGCGCGCCGCAGCGATCGGGCGCAATCCCGACCATATCAAGATCCTCGCCGGTCTGACGCCGATCATTGCCGACAGTGATGAGGAGGCCCAGGCGATCGATGCCGCAGGCCGCGGCGCGCTCGATCTTGGCAAGCTGCTGGTGCAGCTTGGCCGCGCGTTCAACTATCATGACTTCGCCCAATATGGGCTGGACGAACCTTTCCCGGATCTGAGCGGTGTCACCCTCAACAGTTATAAGGGGCAGGCCGAGCGGATCATCCGGACAGCACGGGAGGAGGGCCTGACGCTGCGCCAGGCGGCTTATCGCTTCGGCGACTGGCGATCCCAGTTCATCGGCTCGCCCGAAACGGTCGCGAACGAGATCGAGCGCTGGTTCAGGGAAGGGGCCGTCGACGGCTTCCTGCTACAGGTCACCCGGCCCGAACCGTTCCGCCGCTTCCGTGAGGAGGTGGTGCCGATCCTGCAAGCGCGGGGTCTGTTCCGCACCGAATATGCGCATGACACGCTGCGCG
>NZ_JAFCGW010000051.1:0-2742 GCF_018604485.1 Sphingobium sp. BHU LFT2 | reverse complement strand
GGCATCGTTCAACAACGGGGACTTGCCCGGCGCCTTCCCGTCGAGGAGTCCGTCCGGCCCCCGGGCATTGAAGCGCACCACCCAGTCGCGCACGAGAGGACCATAGTCGTTGAATTGCAGGAAAGAAGAATTGGTCACTTGGCTCAGTTGGTTCGGAGCGAGTGAGGGAAGCGCTGCATGCTGGCGCGGAGCAGACCAACCTTGAAGCGGGGCATTGTACGTGTGCTCTTCCGTCGCGCTGACAGGGCTGCCTGAGGGCGGCGCGCAACCAGAGGCCTGGTCTTTACAAAGTCGATGATCGAGCTTCTTTCCAGGGAATTCGTACCGAGGAGGATCGTATATTCCTCAATGAAGCAAAGGTCCTGGGGTGGCGAGATGGACGGCTGGGACGGACGGCGTGGTGACCAGAGTGGAAGAGCGCTTTGTATATGACCTTGCCCGCTCCACGCGCATCGGGCACGGGTGCTTCGAAGGCGCGCGGGACGCTCCCATGAGTTCGGGAAGTTTGCGCAATCATGCCATCGGACTGATATTCGACCAGCAGGACGAAGCAATTACGGGGAATTTCCCAGCGAGAAGGCCGCACAAAGCAGGAGATCTGTCATGGGTGCGCTCCGCGAACGAGATTACCATCTGGTTCCAAAGCAGGACGGCGCCCCAGTCCTTTCTGTGCTAAGGCAGAATCTCTATTGGACGACAGTCTATGGGTAAACCGGACATCATGGCACCACCCTTTCGATCACATCGAGCCAAGATACTTTGGGGCAGTTTAGCATCTTGCCGAAGATCGTTCGTCTAGTGGGGCGAGGCAATAAGAGGCATCGGCCCCGGAACCCGCTTTCCTTTCAAGTCATTCATGAAACAATCTTGCGTGCCGGACCGTTACTCAGTCAGATGATTGGGGAAAACAACATGTACAATCTTCATCAACCTTCACCGCCTCTGGGGATCGGCTCGCATTACTTGGCTCTGTATCGGCTGGGCGAACGCAATCGCTGTCCAGGCTGTCGTGGGGAACAATGGATAATTGGCCGGATGATGGCAGAATGCTGTCTATGTGGTTCGGCCTTGCCTCTGGAGCAATTCAGCACTTACAGCGCTGCGCCGCGGATCGAATGTCGCGACCATCAGGACAATGGTCTGCCTGAGTATCTGCGCCCAGTTGCATAACCCGTCGCCCGCCTGCCGGACATGCTTGATCAATGTCAGCGCGTGCCGTGAAATGCATTCAATCGAGCCGGACAGTGAACGTCGGGATGCTTCCATTATGAAGTCAAAGACTCCAGTATCGGAAGATGCAGGGCCAATCGGGTCCCTATGCAAGCATCAGGCCTTGCGAGTTGCGTAAATGCCTGAGTGAGCATTTTTTCAAGAGGTTCTGACCCAATCGGAACCTCGCTGACAAACTTGTGCTGCTTTATTTCGGAAGCGAGCGGATTTTGCAATTTTCGGCGCAAGGCAGCTGGGAGGGACTGTCGGTGCAGTGACCTGCGAAGCGCAGCTGAGCAACCTCTCCTCTCACCAGTATTTCTGTTATACCGACCTCCAGTGATGCTGACTCACGAGGGGGATTCCCAAGGCGCTGAATTTCTGAATCTATGGCTTCCCGTTGGAGGGCATGGCCATGGGTGCGGCGATCGGATTGCGGGACGACTTTGACGCGGTGGGCTTGAGGCGACTGGCGCGTGCGACAAGGAGCGCGAACCAGGGACGGCGGCTGCTGGCCTTGGCGGAAATTTATGATGGTGGGAGCCGCAGCGATGCCGCGCGGATTGGCGGCGTGACATTGCAGATCGTGCGCGACTGGGTGGTGCGCTTCAATGCCCGGGGGCCGGACGGACTCCTCGACGGGAAGGCGCCGGGCAAGTCCCCGTTGTTGAACGATGCCCAGCGTCGGGCCCTTGCGGAGATCGTTGAAAGCGGCCCGATCCCGGCGATCCATGGAGTTGTTCGCTGGCGGCTGATCGATCTGGTGCGGTGGCTCCATGACGAGTTTGGCTGTTGATTGCCACTGAGATGTGACCCGGGGGCGCTATAAGTTTCCACTGAGAATTGGCTCTGAATCACTTTTGCTGCTGGTGATGGTCATACGCCGACCACGCGAGCGCGCAGCAGGTCCAGCTTCGCTCGACCATACATCTGTCGTTTTATCAGCTTGAGGCGAGTGATTTGGCCCTCGGTCTGCCCATTTGACCACGGTGAAATGATCGCGTTGCGTACCGCAGTCAGGTCCTTTTCTAACCCGTTGACAAAGGAAGCGACAAGGCTGTCCTTGGCCAGCTCGATCCACCCATCAAGTTTCGCGGCTGACTTTGATCTGATCATCGATTGGAAGTCGCCGATTGCTTTGCGTGCCGTCACCAACTCAGGGACACAGTTCTCGATGACGGCAACGAGGATGGCATCTGATTTGCCCAATCCATCCTGAGCGGAGGTCATCAGGCGAGCCAGAACCCGCGCCGAGGGTGTGCGCATAAGGCCGCTTTGGCCCGCCTTTTCAGCGAGGCGGCGCCGTTGAGCCCATTGCGAGACGATCCCTCGCTGTCCAACAAAACCTTCTGCACGCATCTCACGCCAGAGCGCCAAGGCGTTGCGGGATCCGGTATCCCAGCGCTCGTTCAGCCACGGCAACCAACTGTCCAGAGCGCTTGGCCGAGTACGAAAGACGTCTAGGCGCTGTCCGCGTAGGACGTCCCGAACGAGTTTGCGGCTGTGACCAGTCTGCCGGACAATCTGCCGGAT
>NZ_JAFCGW010000050.1:0-2822 GCF_018604485.1 Sphingobium sp. BHU LFT2 | reverse complement strand
AATCGAGGCGCAACTCCGGGCCTCGACCCGCACTCTCGAGTTAAGAGCTGCGTCAGATCCGGTTTGCATGCGCCTGATGACGGTTCCTGGCGTGGGGCCGATCACCGCGCTCACCTATACAATGAGCATCGAAGATCCCCGGCGCTTTGCCAGAGGCGAAGATGTCGGGGCGTATGCTGGGCTGGTCCCTCGACGCAGCCAGTCTGGCGAACGTGATACGCAAGGGCACATCTCCAAAGCGGGCGACCCTATGTTGCGACGTGCGCTCTACGAAGCAGCCAATATTATCCTGTCGAGGGTGAGGCAGCCATTTGCGCTTCAGCACTGGGGTAGAAAAATGGCTGAAGCAAAAGGGCCCAAGCGCGCAAGAGTCGCAGTCGCACGGAAGCTGGCTATATTACTCCATTCCCTTTGGTTGAACGAGACCGAGTTCCGCTGGGTCTGACCCGGCGCCCCGCTCCCGATCAGCCATGCCCGGACGATCTCGTCACAAAAGTGGAGGGTCAAACCTCGTTTGGGACCCAGAGACGTCCACTCACTACCGCTAGGCCGCGATCATGAGGCACAGACGATCGGCTCTTTCAGCTGTCTGATGACCTCGAAGACAACCGTTGGCAATCGGGCGGGAAAATGAGCTGCCATGCGAATATCAATTAGACAACTTTCGCGACTGTCGCCTTCTGAGAAACCCACCTAGGAAAGCGGCCACTCCTGATCCGGATGGATCGTGCCTTTAGTGTAGAGGTCACAGTTTTCGGTCTGTCTGCTCCGAAGCTATGACGTATAGCGGACGGCACTAGACTGGCACTGGGGCTGCTAGGGTTTGAGTTTGAACGAGTATGTTAACGTGAGGAAGGAGGGCACACGATTAATTCCACCAATCGTCGGTCACCGCAGCGAACTCAGGGACAGCACGCTCGGGCTTCACTGTTAGTGGGATTGCTCCATCCGGTAGCAAGAAGTGTTTTTGATGGGCGGTCATTAGCGACCGTTCACCTGTCTGCTTACAATTCTGCCAGACATCAACCGGCCCTCGTAGCTCGATGTTGTAACGGTTCGGGTTGAGTTGGCTTTTGGCACTTTCGAAAAGAGCGAATGCATCTTGGCTGATCGGAGCGGTCGTCCAAAACTCGAAAGTGACAGGGAGGTTTTTCCAGTCGGGATGTTCCCGGATCCCTTTGTAGGCTACAGGAACATTATGCTGAAGCCAGCGGGTGAAGAGCTCGTCGGAAATTGTGGCGCGCGGGCTGTAGCCCTTGCACTCGATAGCGGTGACCGAATGGTTCGCCTTGATGGCAAGGACATCGACTTCGGCCTTACCCTTGCCGTCGACCTTGAAAATCCGGTTCATCCAGACATCGCCCAGGCCAAGGCGCTTGGCAGCATCGGCAGCGATATACTCGAACAAGGTTCCACGCAGCTGATTGGCTGCGCCTTCGATCCGTCCCAGAGTACTGAACAATTCTTCGAACCGGCCGTCCTCGAAAGACGAGAAGGCGACATTGCTGAGGACGCTCGTGAGTTCGTGAAGGGCGTTGGCTATTTCCTCCCCGAACAAGCTCGCTGGCGTGGCTGCGATGATACCGGCACCCCGTAGAGCGCGGAACGCATCCGGCTCATAACCGTCGGCAACGAAGATTTGCATGCATGGACCGACTTTGGGCAAGGCGCGCAGCGTCGTACACTTTCGAATAAACGGGCGGACCCCTTGGATCGTCATCCGCTCGGTTAAATTGACGTCACAGGCAACAAATCCCGGCTTCGTGTCTCCCCCTGAAGAGAAACGCACCATATGCCCAAGATATGACGGAGCGCTAAGATCCCACACAAAAGTGCCGATCTGTGGCAATTGCTCGTCGGAACGGGTCGCGACCAGATTGTAACTGGCGATGCCGAGCTTGCGCAGCCAGTCGCGGACAGCCGTGATGAGTATATCCTCGGTCAACAGGCGCGCGCGCATGTCCGCTGCGCGGACCGAATAATATTGCTCCTCTTGGACCAGCGCCACGCACTCGCCAAGCGCCGGGACTACAACCGTTTTTACGAGGCCAGCTTCGCTTAGATATTGGAGAACCGTGTCCGCAGAAAGGTGTTTCATCTGCCTGAGCGGCGAGCCGCATATTATCGGAAACTGCCGCGAGGGTATCATCCCGCCTGCCTGGCGAAGAGCGGCCAGCGCGAACCCGAGCGCAGAATTATTCAGCATCAACTCGGCCGAGAGCTTCCACCAATATTCCGGTGATCCGAACTGCTGCTCAAGGTAGAGGAAACGGGCATTCCGGGGAAAGGGAACGCCCGCAAGCCGTCGAACTTTTCCCCGCGCGCGTGAAAGGCGCTGGCGTGCCGCTTCTGGAGAAATGTGCGCCACCTTTGCCAACTCTGCCGCTACATCGCTCGAAAGCGAGGGACCCATTCTCTGTAGAATAGTCTCTACCAATTCGGCCATGCACCGCTCCTGTCACACTGCGCTATTAATAACATGAATACATGTGTGAGAAGGAGCTTTTTTTGGTGTGAGAAATTGGCATTGAAAAGATTAGATAAATTATCCTCTGAGATATGCAGTTCGGACAGCTTTGTCACAGTGATCTGTCACACTGGCACAAGAAGGCTGCTCGCACGAGCTTCTCGATGTCGGTTCTGGGGCGCCTGCGCGGCACTTTGGCGTCTCGGCTAGCCTTCAGATAATCAGCAAGAGAGGTTGTCCGCACCGCCTTTCACTAGGCTGTAGATCTGTAATTGCAGAGCGAGGCGGTGTGATCCCTTGAGGGTTTCATGGATCTGTCCGCACTAACCGGGCCGAGGCCTGGCCGTGCTGTATC
>NZ_JAFCGW010000049.1:0-2826 GCF_018604485.1 Sphingobium sp. BHU LFT2 | reverse complement strand
CCGTACGCATCCGGTGAGGACCGCGGCTACTGACGGTTTGCTGGGGGTTTTGGCATCTTACTTGCCGAGGAAGGCCTCGACGCCTTCTTGAGCGAGGACATCGCGGAATGCAGCATCGGCATCGCGGTCGGTGGGGAATAGATTGTCCCAGACCGTCGAGGTGCCGTGCTCGTTGACGACCTCGAGGGACCAACCACGTTCGGTGGCGAGCCGCACGATGTTGATGGTCAGCCGTACGCCCGCCTGTTCGATGGACCGGCAGAGAGAGGGTTCAATCAGTTCGGGTTGCGGGTCAAATTCCATGCCGTGATGCTATGAGGTCACGGCTCCAGCTTCAACGCTGTTGGTTTCCAATTCCATGGGAGCAGGTCGCCAAGCCGATTAGCCGGATGACCGGCGATGCGGGCAGGGACGTCGGCGAGCCAAGCCTGGGGATCGAGGTCGTTGAGGCGACAGCTTTGAATGAGTGAAAACATGATGGCGGCGCGCTGACCGCCGCGATCGGAGCCGCAAAATAGCCATGCTTTCCGCCCGAGTGGCACACAGCGTAGCGCCCGTTCCGCTGCGTTGTTCGTGAGGCATACCCTGCCATCGACGAGGAAGCGGGTGAAGGAGTCCCAGCGCCGGAGCATATAGTTGATAGCCTTGGCGAGATCATGGTTACGCGACAGCTTGGCGAGTTGGGCGTTCAACCAGTCGTGCAGTTCGGCGATCAGTGGCGCGCTCAACTCCTGACGAGCGGCAAGCCGCTCCGCTGGTGTCTTGCCGTTGATACCGCGCTCAACGTCGAACAGGGCGTCCAGCTTCTGCACCGCCCCCAGTGCAATCGGATAAATGGGGCCAGTCCGCTCGCCGCGGCTCTTTTTGCGTGCAGCGCCCTCGACGTCGGCGAGTCCGAAGAACTTCCTGCGTGCATGGGCAAAGCATCCTGCCTCCAGGATAAGGTCGGGCCGACGATCGGGAGCGTACAGCTCGAAATAGCCCGCATAGGCGTCAGCCTGCAGAATCCCGGACCAGGACGCCAGGTGCGCCTGGGGATGTTCCCCGCGCCGGTCGCGCGAATAATAGAACACCACCGCCGGAGGATCGGCGCCGCCGAACGGGCGGTCATCCCGGACATAATTCCATAATCTACCGGTATCGGTCTTGCCCTTGGCCATGACCGGCACGGTGGTATCGTCGCCATGCACGCGCTCGGCGGCAAAGACATGGGCCTCGATCAGCCGAAAGATGGGCATCAAGGCGAAGGACGCCGCACCAACCTGATCGGCAAGCGTGGAGACGCTCAGCGGCACGCCTTCGCGAGCGAAGCGCTCCGCCTGGCGGTTGAGCGGCTGGTGCTGCCCATACTTCTCGAACAGCAGCATGGCGAGGAAGCTTGGCCCTGCCCAGCCACGCGGCACGACATGGAATGGCGCGGGCGGCTGCGTGATCTTCTCGCAGTCACGGCAGGAGAACTTCTCGCGTACGGTCTGGATGACCTTCCAGGCACGCGGGATTACCTCCAGCGTCTCGGTTACATCCTCGCCCAGCTTCGACAGGCGCATGCCGCCACAGGCCGGACAGGAACAGGGCGCCGGAACGACGACGCGGTCGCGGGGCAAATGGTCGGGGAACGGTTTTTTAACTGGCCTCTTGCGCTCAAAGGCGGTGACGTTCGTCGCCTTTGTCGCGGCGGTCTCGGCGGCCAGATCATCTTCGGCGGCGTCGGCCTCCAAATCTTCGAGCTCAAACTCCATCTGCGCAAGAAGCCGGCGGGTGCGTTCGGCGCTGGGGCCATACTGCTCGCGCCTGAGCTTGGCGATCTGCAACTTGTAGTGTGAGATCAACGCCTCGGTGGCGCTCTCCCGGGCACGGGCATTGGCCAGTTCGGCTTCAGCGCTCGTGGCCCGCTGTTCGGCTTCATCGGCGCGCTGCGCACTGAGCCGTACTAACGCCTTGAGCGCTTCGATATCGTCAGGCAGGGGCGAAACGGCGGCGTCCACAACTTGGATGGAATCATAGAAAACCTCCCGGATGAAGCGGAAAATGCAGCCTCCGCCGAGAAAATCTGCGCCTATCCTGCGCTCTGTGGGCGCCAGCTATATTGCGGGTTCCGCCAGTCCACTCCGTCGAGCAGACAGGCCAGCTGTGAGCTCGTCAGCGACACCACGCCGTCCTTCGCGGCGGGCCAAATGAACTTCCCTCGTTCCAATCGCTTCGAATATAACGACATCCCGAGGCCGTCGTGCCAGATTATCTTCACAAGCGCCCCGCTGCGCCCGCGAAAGACCCAAAGATCGCCGGCAAATGGGTCTCGCGAGAAGCTCTGCTGCACCATTGCTGCCAAGCTCTGCATGCCGCGCCGCATATCTGTGTGGCCCATCGCAATCCACACCCGCG
The DNA here is from genome assembly GCF_018604485.1 of Sphingobium sp. BHU LFT2. Classification (NCBI taxonomy): domain Bacteria; kingdom Pseudomonadati; phylum Pseudomonadota; class Alphaproteobacteria; order Sphingomonadales; family Sphingobiaceae; genus Sphingobium; species Sphingobium sp. BHU LFT2. The sequence continues at coordinate 444 of NZ_JAFCGW010000049.1, read as the reverse complement.
CGCCAGCTGGGATCATCGCAGGGCCTTGAGCGCTGCCGACACCAAGGCAGCTGGTGCCGACGCAGATATGCTCACGCGCCCTTTGCCACCCAGATCCACGATGATCACCGGCATTGCGGCCTGGTGCGCATTCTGCTGTTCGCCATCGTCAACCACCGCCTGGGCGAACTCCGTCAGGGCGGGCGGCTGCCGCAGCTTGTTGCGCCACGTGTAAATGCGCGCCGTGGAAATATCGTGCCGACGCGCCACAGCCAAAACGCTGGCCCCAGGCGCAAAGGCTTCTGCCAAAATCTGGAGCCGTTCCTCGTCGCTCCAGCGCCGCCGCCGTTCCGGCCCAGTCATCACCGTGATCTGCCGCATCCACTGCTCCTAAGCGTGCTCTCGAGAGCGTTCTTAAGAGCAGGCCCCTACCTCACGACAAGGCGCGTCTCGCCGGATGCATAC
>NZ_JAFCGW010000048.1:0-2866 GCF_018604485.1 Sphingobium sp. BHU LFT2 | reverse complement strand
CAAATGCTACCCAGTATTGTCGTTGGTGGTGTGGACTCTCAAGCGTGAGGTAAGGGCATCTGGTGAATGCCTTGGCATGTACAGGCGATGAAGGACGTGGCACGCTGCGATAAGCGTGGGGGAGCCGTGAGCAGGCTTTGATCCCGCGATTTCCGAATGGGACAACCCACCTTCACCATTTAATTCCGTTCTTGGTTTTCCAAGTGCGTAGTTAAATGGGAGAGGTATCACTAAGCTGAATAAAATAGGCTTTGGTGAAGCGAACCCGGAGAACTGAAACATCTCAGTACCCGGAGGAAAAGACATCAACCGAGATTCCGTTAGTAGTGGCGAGCGAACGCGGACCAGGCCAGTGCCTGATGTTTAATTAGCAGAACGATCTGGAAAGTTCGGCCATAGCGGGTGACAGCCCCGTATGCGAAAATGAAACATCAGGACTTGAGTAGGGCGGAGCACGTGAAACTCTGTCTGAACATGGGGGGACCACCCTCCAAGCCTAAATACTCGTACATGACCGATAGTGAACCAGTACCGTGAGGGAAAGGTGAAAAGCACCCCGATGAGGGGAGTGAAACAGTACCTGAAACCGGATGCCTACAAGCAGTGGGAGGGTCCTTGAGACCTGACCGCGTACCTCTTGCATAATGGGTCTGTGACTTAGTGTATCAAGCAAGCTTAAGCCGTTAGGTGTAGGCGCAGCGAAAGCGAGTCTGAATAGGGCGCCATAGTTTGATGCATTAGACCCGAAACCCGGCGATCTATGCATGACCAGGTTGAAGGTGCGGTAACACGCACTGGAGGACCGAACCGTTCAATGTTGAAAAATTGTCGGATGAGTTGTGCTTAGGGGTGAAAGGCCAATCAAGCCGGGAAATAGCTGGTTCTCCGCGAAATCTATTGAGGTAGAGCGTCGAATATTTGCCGTTGGGGGTAGAGCACTGGATGGATGCGGGGGTCGCGAGATCTACCAATTCTAACCAAACTCCGAATACCAACGAGTCTAGTTCGGCAGACAGACGGCGGGTGCTAAGGTCCGTCGTCAAAAGGGAAACAGCCCTAACCTACAGCTAAGGTCCCCAAGTCATCACTAAGTGGGAAAGCATGTGGGATTTCCAAAACAACCAGGAGGTTGGCTTAGAAGCAGCCATCCTTTAAAGAAAGCGTAACAGCTCACTGGTCTAAATAAGAGATCCTGCGGCGAAGATGTAACGGGGCTAAAGTGATGCACCGAAGCTTAGGGTTCAGTCTTTGACTGAGCGGTAGCGGAGCGTTCCGTAGGCCGTTGAAGCGGAAGGGTAACCGACCGTGGAGGTATCGGAAGTGCGAATGCAGACATGAGTAGCGATTAAGAGGGTGAGATGCCCTCTCGCCGAAATTCCAAGGGTTCCTGCTTAAAGCTAATCTGAGCAGGGTAAGCCGGCCCCTAAGACGAGCCCGAAGGGGGTAGTCGATGGGAACCACGTTAATATTCGTGGGCCTGGTGGTGTGTGACGGATGCCGTAAATTGTTCGGGCTTATTGGATTGCTCCGGGCAGTGAAGGGGTCCCAGGAAATAGCCCCACCGTATAGACCGTACCCTAAACCGACACAGGTGGAATGGTAGAGTATACCAAGGCGTTTGAGAGAAGTATCCTGAAGGAACTCGGCAAATTGCCTCCGTACCTTCGGAAGAAGGAGGCCCCATCTTAAGGCAACTTTTGATGGGGGGCACAGGCCAGGGGGTAGCGACTGTTTAGCAAAAACACAGGGCTCTGCTAAGTCGGCTTCAAGACGACGTATAGGGCCTGACGCCTGCCCGGTGCCTGAAGGTTAAGAGGAGGAGTGCAAGCTCTGAATTGAAGCCCAGGTAAACGGCGGCCGTAACTATAACGGTCCTAAGGTAGCGAAATTCCTTGTCGGGTAAGTTCCGACCTGCACGAATGGCGTAACGACTTCCCCACTGTCTCCAGGATATGCTCAGCGAAATTGAATTCTCCGTGAAGATGCGGAGTACCCGCGGTTAGACGGAAAGACCCCGTGCACCTTTACTGCAGCTTCAGAGTGGCATTAGGAAAGAACTGTGTAGCATAGGTGGGAGGCTTTGAAGCATTGACGCCAGTTGATGTGGAGCCATAGGTGAAATACCACCCTGTTGTTTTCTGATGTCTAACCTCGCACCGTTATCCGGTGCAGGGACCCTCTGTGGCGGGTAGTTTGACTGGGGCGGTCGCCTCCTAAAGAGTAACGGAGGCGCGCGATGGTGGGCTCAGGACGGTTGGAAACCGTCTGTTAGAGTGCAATGGCATAAGCCCGCCTGACTGCGAGACTGACAAGTCGAGCAGAGACGAAAGTCGGTCATAGTGATCCGGTGGTCCCTCGTGGAAGGGCCATCGCTCAACGGATAAAAGGTACGCCGGGGATAACAGGCTGATGATTCCCAAGAGCTCATATCGACGGAATCGTTTGGCACCTCGATGTCGGCTCATCACATCCTGGGGCTGGAGCAGGTCCCAAGGGTTTGGCTGTTCGCCAATTAAAGTGGTACGTGAGCTGGGTTCAGAACGTCGCGAGACAGTTTGGTCCCTATCTGCCGTGGGCGTCGAAATTTGAGAGGAGTTGACCCTAGTACGAGAGGACCGGGTTGAACATACCTCTGGTGTACCTGTCGTCACGCCAGTGGCGCAGCAGGGTAGCTATGTATGGACGGGATAACCGCTGAAAGCATCTAAGCGGGAAGCCTCCCTCAAGATAAGATTTCATCGAGCCGTCGTAGACCACGACGTTGATAGGCTGGATGTGGAAGTGCGGTAACGCATGGAGCTAACCAGTCCTAATTGCTCTGTTCGCGCTTAAGAGTCCCACCATCAACGACAATGCTGGAAACAGC
>NZ_JAFCGW010000047.1:0-2954 GCF_018604485.1 Sphingobium sp. BHU LFT2 | reverse complement strand
CGCGCAGCGTGTCATGCGCATATTCGGTGCGGAACAGACCCCGCGCTTGCAGGATCGGCACCACCTCCTCACGGAAGCGGCGGAACGGTTCGGGCGAACCGGCGAATTGCGAGCGCCAATCACCGAAGCGATCGACGGCCAGGCGCAGTGCCACACCCGCCTCCTGCGCTGTCTGGATGATCCGCTTGGCCTGCCCCATATAGCTGTGGTCGAGCGCTTAACGACCAGCGTCTTCGATCGCGCGAGCCTTCTCATCGCTGTCGGCAATGATCGGCTTCGGGTCGGCGAGGATATTCATAGGCTCGGGATCGAGCCAACTCGACTGGTCGCTACCCGCCCCCTCCAGGATCGCGCCCTGATGCAGTTGGCTGTGCGTTTCGTCGGCCATCGTCGCCTCCCTTGGATGAGACGAGCGTAACCGTGCGGGGCCCACCGGCATAACGAGAGCTTCTCATAGGCTGTTGTGAAAGGCTGATGAACAGGTTGTTGCAGAAGAATGCAACGAAAAGGCCAAGTTCATTAGTTACGGATTACCTCCGAAAATGCTGCTCAAGTGACGTTGATTTTCTAAAAATCCGCTTCCTGTTGACAGTGTAGGAACGCGTCCCGTCCGGTCAGCGTAATAGACAACCCGCGAGGAAATGGCTGATATTGCTCTGCTCTGACGCCCAAACAGGCGCTTTGCAACATCCTGCAAAGAAGCTGAAATATCTCCAAGGTTGCTAACGCGACCGATTCGCATTAGCTGGACCCCGAATTTAGGGGATCATCATGCGCAGAATTTCCATCGCCACCGCCCTCATTCTGGCGGGCACGTCCACCATCGCCCATGCACAGGCCGCACCCGCGGAGGCGAACCGCGACGACATCATCATCGTCACCGCGACCGGTCAGTCGTCGGCCATTTCGACCACCAAGAGCGCCACGCCGATCATCGAGTCGCCCCAGTCGATCTCGATCATCAGTCGCGAGGAAATCAATCTGCGCGCCTCACCGACGATCGCTGATGCGCTGGCCTATACGGCGGGCGTGCAGTCGGAAAGCTGGGGCGTGGACAGCCGCGTCGACGAAGTGTCGGTGCGTGGCTTTGGCGCGGGTGGCTTTTCGTCCAACAATAATTTCGTCGACGGCCTGCGCCTGCCTTCGGGTGGACAATGGACGCGGCCGGGCTTTGATTCCTATGCGCTGGAGCAGATCGAAGTGCTCAAGGGCCCTTCGGGCGCGCTCTACGGCCAAACCGCGCCAGGCGGCCTGGTCAATATCGTCACCAAGCGGCCGACCGACGAATTCCAGGCCAATGTCATGCTCCAGGCGATCGGCACGACCGACCTCGACAACTGGAACTATCAGGCGGCGGCCGATGTCAGCGGGCCAATTACTTCGACCCTGTCGGGCCGGATCGTCGGCCTGTCGCGCTATGGCGATACCCAGGTCGAGGATGTCTCGATCGGCCGCCGCTATATTTCGCCCAGTCTGACCTGGAAGCCGGACGATGCCACGACCTGGACGATCCTGGGCCAGTATCAGCAGGATAAGGGTGGTTCGACCTTCCAGTTCCTGCCGGCGCTGGGTGCGCTCTATCCCAGCAACGGCAAATATATCGCCAATGACGACAATCTGGGCGAGCCGGACTGGAACACCTTTGACCGCAACCAGTATCTGATCGGCTCCTTCTTCGAGCATAAGTTCAACGACGCGATCACGATCCGCAACAACAGCCGTTATACCCATCTCGACACGCTCTATCGCGTCGTCGTGCTGTCGGGGAACACGCTGACGACCTGCCCGTCGAGCATCGCGGCTTGCATTCCCGGCCAGACGATCAGCCGACGCGCGGTGCAGGGCAAGGGCGAGAGCGACGGCCTGGCCACCGACACCCAGTTGGAGGCCAAATTCACCACCGGTCCGGTGGAGCACACACTGCTGGGCGGGGTCGACTATTTCCACACGGAGTGGGAGCATTATCGCGACCTCGTCAGTTCGTCGCTGGTGCTGCCCATCCTCGATATCTTCGATCCGGTGTCGCGTGGCTCGGCCGGCTATGCCAGCAACATGTCGCCGCAAGTCTATACCGAAACGGTCAGCAAGCAGGCGGGCGTCTATCTGCAGGACCAGATCAAGCTGGGTAAGTTGCGGCTGACCGTGGGCGGCCGGCAGGACTGGGCGAAGGACAATACCTACAACCCCATCACCGGTAATCGCTACATCACCAAGAGCGACGCCTTCACCTGGCGCGCCGGCGCCGTCTACATGTTCGACAATGGCCTGGCGCCCTATGCCAGCTATTCCGAAAGCTTCCAGCCGCAGGTCAGCGATCCCACGACCAATCTGACGGCTGAGCCATTCAAGCCGACGACGGGCCAGCAATATGAAGCGGGCATCCGCTACCAGCATGGCGACAATATCTATGTGACGCTGGGCGCCTATCAGATCACCCAGCAGAATATGACCACGCCCGCGACCCTGGCGGACCTTCCCACAGGCAGCACTGCCGCCACGCTAGCCGCTAAGCCTTGTGCGCCCAGCTGTCAGGTGCAGACCGGCGAGGGACGGGTGCGCGGGCTTGAGTTCGAGAGCAAGGCGACCCTGCCCTGGGGCATGGCGGTGATCGCGACCGCGACCCGCATGGACAGCAAGGTCACCAAGTCGAACACGGCGGGTCAGGTCGGCAACGAGTTGCCGCAGGTGCCCGAATGGATGGCGTCGCTGTTCCTCAACCAGACGATCGAAGGCGGTTCGCTCGCCGGCCTCGGTTTCGGCGGCGGCGTGCGCTATACCGGCAAGAGCTATGGCGACACCGCCAACTCGCTCCGCATTCCCGACTATACATTGTTCGACCTCTTCATCCGCTATGACCTGGGCAAGGCGTCGGACGCACTGGAGGGCATGACCTTCTCGATCAACGGCCGCAACATCGCCGACAAGCGCTATGTCGCGACCTGCAGCGCGGTTTC
>NZ_JAFCGW010000046.1:0-3612 GCF_018604485.1 Sphingobium sp. BHU LFT2 | reverse complement strand
GGTCATGGCATGCGCGCAAAAGGACATGTCGCGAGGCGTTTCGGCAAATGGGATATCATGCCGCGCCTTGAACAACTGGCGGCGGTCGTCCACCAAGCTGATGCCGGCGCTTTTCGTTCCAGCCACCCGCGCGGCAAGCTGCACAATGGCATCGAGTTCGCGCTCGCTGCGCGAATTCATGACGCCCAGCGCATCCAGCACGGCCAGGCGTTCGAGCTCCCGCAAAGCGTTGGACGTGGGCATGAGATCAACCATTGGAGCAGTATTAAGGACGAAAGTTTACCAAATCCCTTATCACACTATTTCTTTCAGTCGTGAAGGCCATGCACTCTTTCAACGGTGATATCGGGAAGAATCTAGAGCGTTCAAAAGATAGACGGTCCATATTGGCGGCCGATTGTCAAGTTGATGTCGCCTCGCGCCAAGCGCCGCACTTGCCTCTTCGCCGAAGCCGCCAACTCGATCCTGACCAGGAGTCGGGCGACCTTCGCGCTGAAGACATGGGCCATGAAGATCGCCAAGCGCCGAGGCCCGAAGGAGGCCCGTGTCGCGCTCGCTCGTCGGCTCGCAGTCATCATGCATGCCATGCTGCGCGATGGCACCTTGTTCCAGGCGTGAGGTAGGATAGAACCTGTTTGCCACCGGCGAAGCGTCAAAGCTGATCCGACGGCGGTGTCCCGCGAGGGAACGCAGGGACGAACGATCTGCGAAGGTAGTCAGATGGGCCGAAAAGCCCGCGTCGAGTCAATGCAACGTTCGCCTCTGTGAGACCCGATACAGCACGACCAGCTCCGGCTCGACCAGTGCGGACAGATTCATGAATCCCTCAAAGGATCAGCGCCGCCTAGCAACCGCAATTACAGATCTAGGCCTAACCTGCGGATTGTGTGATTCACGGGGAATTCCCAAGGGAGTGAAAATCCGAATTTGTGGGGCGAGCTCGACTTAGGAATGTGGCACGATGGGTTCAGCGATCGGCTTGCGGGAAGATTTTGATGGGCGACGCTGCGACGATTATCACGGACGACGAAGAGCGCAAACAAGGCGCGGCGGTTGTTGGCGTCGGCTGATATTTACGACGGACGATGAATCGTTGCCTGCGCATCGAAAGCAACCACGCGCGCAAAAGCTACCTAGCTGGGCCGCCCGGTCGTGTCCCCGGTGATGGTGTAGCTCGACGGTAGAGATGGTAAGCGCCTTTGTCCTCGTACCAGCCCACGCCGCCGCCGTTGGCTGCGTCGAAAGTTTCGATGCGCATAATGATTTCGTCGTCTTTCATGGAGCATCCTTAGCCGTTTTCAGGTCACAGCGTATCCGATTCACCTCGCCTCATGGCAACCGCCCAGGCGTTGCAACGTGCTTCAGTTAGGATTCGAAGCATGGATGTTGGACCAGAACAAGGCCGTTATCGGCGATCCCGTTTCCCAGATCCTGCGCCAGTGGCTGCAAGCATGGCCTCCCTGCTTTACTGCACCCAGCTGGGTGCATGTACTCGTTCTTGTGATGGGCGGCCTGCTCGCGACGGGCAAGCGAACCGTTACGTCTTGCCTGCGTGTGACCGGCCGAGCCGACGCTGCCAACCTTGCGATTTATCACCGGATCCTCAACCGCGCCCGCTGGAGCTCACGTGCCGTTGCCAGGCGATTGTTCAGCATTTTGGTCGAACGGCTCGTGCCGGATGGTCCCGTTATCACCGACGTCCCCATCGCCGCTCAATGGTGTCGTCCATGCCAACCCCAGTATTGCCGGTCCGATGGGTACTGGTTCGCGCCCCTGAGGGAAAGCGCGAGCCGCAAGCCTTCTTCAGTACCGACATCACACTCGATCCCACCGACATAATCGCCCTCTACGTCCGTCGATGGCAGATCGAGGTCAACTTTGCCGAAACCCGCGCTCACCTCGGTGTCGAAACACAGCGCCAGTGGACCGACAAAGCCATAGCGCGAACCACACCGGCACTGCTGGGAATTTACAGCCTCATATCACTTTGGGCCTGCGATCTGCTTACCGCGACCAGCATCTCCTATGCCGCCGCCTGGTATCGAAAAACCGGCCTGACGTTCAGTGACGCTATCGCTGCCGTCCGGCTTCAACTCTGGGACGGCGACATTAATCAATGCTCCCCGCCGCACCGTGAACCGCACTATATTCCCACATCCCGGCTCGAACGTAGGGCTCAAGCCCTATGCTTCGCCACCTGATCGTACAAAGTCGAGCTATGGCGCGCGACGCAGCTTTAGGGTATTGGGGGCCGCCGATAGTCGCAAAGGCCTGACGCTCTAAAATTGCGCCTCATTAGACCTGGTCGACGGAGAAGCGGCGCCAACTGATTCGGCCCGGCTTCGTTGTCACCTTGGGTGCGCAGCGCTACGTTGTCCGTGCCCCCCGGCAATCTCAAGTTTCTTGGCGGCGCACCGCAGAAAATTAAATCGAAAGGAGTAATCGATTTTACGCTCCCGCTGGGCTTGCTTGACGAGTCTTGAGCAGGATTGATTCCATTCAGCTAAGCTACTGCTGGCTGAGCGGCTCTCCCGTCTGCGGATCAATCAATAAGTCGATCCGGTCAGCGATCAACATCCAAACCCTCACCCCAGCCTCGTCCCCTTCTGCGGTTAGCTCACAAATTCGTGCTTGAGCATGATAGGGTGCATTCCACCCCCGTTTACTTATAACCATGCGGGCCGAAGCCCATAGCGTCCATTCGTTGACGCTGTAAGCCATCAGGGGTCCTGGTGGGACATCTCCTGCCATATTCTCTCCGCCTTGCTTGGGACTTGAATGCTGCCACCGCCCTCAAGGAATATGGTGGAACCGTGGTCAGCAGGAGCAATCGCTACGACCGCTTCTCGATCTATATAGGCAAGACCGGACGGAAATGCATCCACCGCTATCCAATTGCGCTCGCGCTTCCTTGGTGCGAAAAGATCATCCGGTATCATCACTATATTCAAGCCGATCTGCGTATCGCTTGCGCCAAATGTTATCGTGCGAATAATCTGCTGCAGGTGACCCCGAGATGAACCTGGAGAACATCCATCCCGGGGCCGAAAGACTCAGCCGGGCTGCTCCCCGATCCAGGCCTTTCACTTACGATATAGCAGCTTGATCCAATGGGTCGATCCCTACGCCACAGTGCGAATGCTGGCAAAAAGGGCCGCGATCTTTGGACTAACCGTAATATCGGCAAATCCAACAATCCGACGGCCGCCGCGCACGGATTGCGTCTTGCTTATCAGTTTCTCACCAGTCTCCGGCCTGATTAAATGATGCCATATGGCGAGGCAGCCTTACCATATGCAAACGACTCTTAATGAGGATCCAACTATAGCAAAGTTCCGTAGAACCGAGACTAATGCAGCCTTTGATGCAAACAGTAATGAGTCTGCGCGTTACCAGACAGCTAAGAGGCTGTCGTCCTAATAGCGGCCCAGATTGCAAAACCTAAAGCGTAGTAGGGATGAAATTGCCAGGAGCACGGTCGTCTTCGCGGTCAACAGATGTTGCCGCATCCCCGCTGTACTGGGAGGATCTGTCATGCACGGGCGATTTCAACGAGCGCGTCTTGCCCCTGAAGGCTTTGCGGTGGTGTCGCTGCAGGGTGTCGGAGATGAT
>NZ_JAFCGW010000045.1:0-4613 GCF_018604485.1 Sphingobium sp. BHU LFT2 | reverse complement strand
AGCCGGAGGTGAGGGGGGCAGCGGGAATCTGCCGGGGTGGAGCGGGCGCAGGGAGGCGCAGCCGAGCGAGCCACGGCCCGGCTGATTGTCGTTGCTGGGGAGAGGGGGCGGCGCGCCTCTTTCCCCGTTCAGGAACAGGGGAGGGTGCCGGCATGGCCGGCGCTATCGGGCCGCGAAGCTGCCCCGCGCGAGGATCGTCACGCGCATGCGACGAGACGCCGGAACGGTGGCACGGTCGGAGCCGTCAGGCGCAGATAGAGCCGTGCCCGTACGGGCCGCGCCCAACCCACTTTTCATCATGACGACAAGACCGACCGCCGATAAGCATCGCCGCTTATGAACGGGCATACCGACTTTGCATGTGCAAAATCAGCCGATCAATTTGCACATGCAAAGTCAGGCAGCAGGGCAATGCCGCCCTCAGCCCAGCGGGGAAACCGCCACCCGGCGATAGGCTGTTCCGATGCGCCGCGTCGCGCTTGATCGGCGGCTGAGGGTCGCCGCCACATGCCGCCGCGCGCCATTCTCATCAGCGAAGGAGTGGCGCTTTTTCTGCGTATGTCCGCCTATCCGTCCCCATCGCGTATCCACGACATAGACGCCGAACAAATCGAGGGAGACATGGATCTCGTAGCGGCGACGAATGTTGCGGCTGTCGTCGATCGCGACCAGCGCGATCGGTGTGAACAGGGGCTCGGCAGGCATGACGACATCCATGCGGGACATTCTAGGCCCCGGCACCGGAGCTGTCCGACGAGTAATTTGAATCACCGGGAGCAGACTGATTCATTCCGTCAATGAGTCCGCTCCCGCGCGTACTTCCGAGGCTCTGCTCCCAGTCATGATGGCGCTGTAGCCAGCGGCTCGCTAGGCTGCGCGAAAGTCGAAGGGAGGCGCGCGCCATGGAGCAGAGCGAGGAGATACAGGCCGCCTTGGCGCAGGCAAAGGAGGCCTCCAGCTGGATCGCCAGCAGGCTGCATGGCGTCGAGGTGAGGGGCGACCACCACCACCGCATCCCGGCCCAGTTGTTCGATATCGCTATCGAGCATCAGACCGCCATTGCCCGGCTGCTGGAGCACGCCCTCTACGCCAGTGGTTTCGCGCTGGTACGATGCCAGCTGGAATGTTTCGCGGCGCATGGCTCCATTATTGCGCGACGGATGAGCAGATCGAGGCCTTCATCAGCACCGACGCCATGCCAGAGCATTTCGCGAAATGGATCGAAGGGCTTGAGGAAACCGAACAGTTCGCCGGCACGATCCTCTCCGATCTGAAGAGCGCCTATTGGAATGCGATGAACAGCTACACTCATGGCGGGCTTCGCCAAATCTCCCGGCGGATGGTGGGTGAATATGTCGAAGGCAATTATGAGGACGGCGAGATATGCGAAGTCCTGCTGTTCACGGGCACGATGGGTCTGCTTGCTCTCGGCCAGATTGCGGTGCTGGCGGACCGCAAGGATATCTGGGACGAGGTTGACGAGAGGCTCAAGGCCCCGGCCTGATGGCGCGGCTTCGCCAGAGCGATGTCCTTTGCGGAATTAATCTCGCTTTTCTGCTGGGCGAGCGCTCCAGAAGGGCGAATTATTCTCGCTTCTCTTCCTGATTTATCGTCATTGAAGTCGCCGTTTCATTTGCGGATAGTCGGTGCAGCAAATGAAAGGATCGCCAAGATGAACGGAACGAACAAGCGCGGACGGGGCCGTCCCCATGGCACTGGCCTCAATGACGAAAAAACCCTCGGGCAGATCGCGGGTCACATGGTACGCAATGCCTCCCTGCGCCCGACCACGGCGATCAAGCGGGTCTTGCGCAACCCCGACAGCGCCACGATCCGCCGCCTCCAGGTGAAGTGGAAGGCGCAGGGCGAGGACTTTCTCGCCAAAGCGCGCGAGCGGCGCGAAGCCGAAGCAGCGGCACGGCCTGTCTCCGAGGGTATCAATTACGGCAAGCTCGCCATGGCGACGGGCGCACTGCGGGACGCTGGCGGCCCTTCTGCTATCTTCGATGCGCTCAATAGTCCCTCCCTACGAGCCATGCGTGACGTGATGGAAAGCCCTGCGATGCGCGCCATTCAGCAGGTTGAGAACAATCCCGCGATGCGTCTTGCGCGTGAGATGGACAAGATTCCGGGCCTTCGTCTGATGCGTGAATTGCAGAACAGCCCGGAAATGCGGATCATGCGTGAGATGGCGGAGATGACACGCCTGACGCGCGGATACTGACACCACAGCCCTTCAGCATGAATGCGCCCGCGCGGCCCGATGGGCCGCGCGGATTTTTCGTCACACCGGGACGAAAACGCGCCGCCATCCTGCGATGGCGGCGCTGGGCGCGGGGACGACGGAAATGGAGAGAAGCCGCCGCCCCGACCGTCAGCCTATTGCCCCTTGCTGCTCGACCAGTCGGGCGAGGCGATGGGCAACCCATGTGCGGCGCTGGGTTTCGAGCGACCCTATGCGACCTGCGCGATTGGCCTGCCCAAGGGCTTCCAGAATGGCGGCGGCCTCATCGGCATGAAGCGGCAGCGAGATCGGGGCTGTAACCTGGTTCATCATCAATCTCCTCAATGCGGGGAAGGGGAGGGGAGCCGCTGACGGGCTCCCCTGCGGTTTCATTCGGCCGCAATGGCCATGTGGCTGTCGTCGTTGTCGGCGATGGTCTCGCCTGCGCTGTCGCCATCACCTTCCTCGACCGTCTGGCCCGGCTCCATTTCGGGGGTGAGAAGGGCAGGGGGGAGCCATCCGCGCCCCGGCACACGCTCGGCGCAGGCCAGAGCCAGATCCTGCTTGCCGAGCTTGGCGCAATTGTCCGCCGCCTCTTCCCCGCAGGCCTGCGTCAGTGCGGCGAGCAAGGCCTTCTTGCTGATTGCGGTGAAGAACTCGATCCCCGCCTCCCAGTGATCGCGCATGTCCAGACTGGCGGCACGGGCAATGCGGTCGACCGATTGGAGCCGCTCACGTTCAGCATATTTGCCCTGTCGGGCGTCGATCAGCGCACCGGAGCAGGCGGCCAGCATCCGCGCCATGCTCTCATCGTCCAGCGCCAGCACCCAGTTGAACCGCTCGTCGGCATCATCCGGAACGCTGGCCATGAGGTCCGCCACGCCATCGAAGGGCGAGGCCATAGACCGCGTATTATAGTCGAAATGCTGCACCGGCTCCTGAATGCCCGTGCCTGCACGAAGCTGGATCGCATGGGGAGAGGCGAAATGGCTCGTCAGGATCGGCAGCAGGGCGTCCAGCAGGACAGCGAAAGCAAGACGCTGGTTCCTTGCCACCTCGGCTTGTAGCGCGGCGGTGCGCATCCGCGACAGTTCCTCGGTCATGCGCGCATCATAGAGCGGGCGGAGGAGGGGGGTGCCGCTCGCATCGCGGGCGATAGTGCGCTGGGACTTGCGGGTGTAGGCGGTCGAACTCGCCATGCCCTGATGGTCGATCACGATCAGCAGCAGCGCACCGGCTTTGGCATCGGGCGAATAGCTGCGCTCGATCTCGCCCAGCCCCTCAATGGCGGCATCGATCTCGACCAGTTCGTCATCCCACTCAGGATCGAAATCCTCATCCACTGCGCCTCTCTCGGCCAGCGCGACAAGACGGGCCTCCCGCTTGGCCTGCAAGTCAGCCAGTTGCGCCTCTTGCGCCTCGGTAAGGCGCTGCGCTTTCTGGTCGGGCTGGAGCCGGTGCCAGTTATAGCTTTCATAGGGGGTCTGCTCGGCGGCAATGACCTCGCCCCACCCATCGGCCTCGGCCTCCGCGCTCATCGCGTCCAGCTTTTCATCAGCAAGCCGCTGCACAAGGTCCGGGTCGTTGGCATAGCCCTCGCCATCCTTGGCAAACAGATCGCGCGTCAGGGTGCCGCCTGCCGCCTCATAGGCATCACTGCCCACGAACCGGAACAGCCGGTGTCCGGTCGTCACCTTGGTTTCGGTCAAAAGGCTGCGAACCTCATGGGCTGTGCGGGCGCGCTTCAACACCCGTTCCTGCCGCTTATGATCATCGGTGAGGGTGAACGCCTGCGCGCAAGGCAAATCGATCTTGTCAGATGCGAGCGCGTTGATGACCTTGGGACTGACATTGGCCAGCGCCAGCATCTTGCGGACCTCGCGCGGATCATAGCCATAGCGGTGGGCGATGGCTTCCTCGCCATGTCCTTCGGCCTGCATCGTACCGAATGCACGGATGGCGTCGGCAGGGTGCATGGCGACCCGCTGCGCGTTCTCGGCATAGCTGACCGTGGTGGCTGCCTCGGTATCGCGCACGACGCACGGTATCTCGACATCGCGCTCCCACGTGCCTGCCTTGACCAGCTGGACCATGGCCCTTCTGCGCCGCTCGCCCGCGATGACCTCGAACTTGCCGTCCTCACGCTCGGCCACGACAAGGTTCTGGATCAGGCCTTCGGCCGCGAGGCTCAGGGCAAGCCCGGTCACGTCCGCCTTGACCTTTCGCACATTGCGGGGGCTGGGAACGAGGTTGCTCAGGGGGATATACTGGATCGTCATGTCATTCACTCCTTCTTCAAATCGCCGGAAGGGCGATGGCTCAGCGGCCATCGGCCCTGCCACGTGGCGAACAGCCGGAGGTGAGGGGGGCAGCGGGAATCTGCCGGGGT
>NZ_JAFCGW010000044.1:0-5729 GCF_018604485.1 Sphingobium sp. BHU LFT2 | reverse complement strand
TCCATATAGCCTTCCTGGTTCTGGCCCAGGCCGTAATAATGCTCGTCCAGCGGCGCGTCGAAGCTGGCGCCGACCTTGAAGGTCTTCTCGCCATTCACCGTCACGGGCGCCATTTCCCAGCCGGTCATCTTGGTGAGGACAGTGCCGCTGGCATCCTTCACCGACAGGCTGACCGGCGGCAGGGCCGGGGCGAAATAGCGCTGCATCTGGGTCGGCGCGCCGGGCCAGGGCTGGGCATCGATCGTCAGCGAAATCGCCGATGAGGTGAAGATGTCGCCGCTCGCGTCGCTGCTATGGGTCCAGCCGCTGGCATCGGCCTTGGCATTGGGGCCTTCGCCCGGTGCCGCCTGCGCCAGGTCGGGGTCCATCGCGATGGTGACGCGCACGATATTGGGGGCATAGGGTTCGATCGCGACCCAGCTGCCATTGCGGTCCAGCAGCGCCATCGGCGCGGCCAGCGCCGGTGCGGCGATGGCCATCAATGCACCGCCCAGCAGCCAGCAAGCGGCAGCCTTTTTGCCCCGCGCGTTATCGTTCCAGATCATATTGGTCCCCTGTCCAGGCGCTTGCGGAAAGCACATGCGAGCGATGCTCGTCGGCAGCCGGCGCCCATTATCGAAAAGCAAGGTGGCGGCCGACGACAAGCCGGCCGCCGGTTTGACGGGCATCACGGGAGAGGTAATGCGCCCGTCAGAAGTTGATCCGCACCGAGCCGCTGATCCTGCGATCGACATAGAGGGATTCGCGCGGTCGGCTTTCGATACCGAAATAATTCTCGCGCAACGTGTTGGTGAGGTTCACTGCGTCGATCGTCAGCGCGAAGTTCGGCGTCACATTATAGCTCATCGAAGCATCAAGCTGGCCGAACGGCTTGTCGAAGATCGGCAGATTGCCAGAGCCCGTCCCGGCCGTCGTCTCGACATATTTGCTGCGCCAGTTGTAGGCCAGGCGGAGCGACAGCGGCCCCTTCTCATACATGCCGACCAGATTGTAATTATATTTGGACAGCAGCTCGAGCGGTACGTTGATCGGCGGCCCGGAAATGGCGGGCCCAGGCGCGCTGGAATCCACATAGGTAAAGTTGGCCTGCATACCCAGGCCACTCAGAAGGCCAGGCAGGAAATCGAAGAATTGCTGATAGGCAACTTCGAACCCCTTCACCTTGGCGGTGGCGACATTGTCGTAGGAGGTGACGCTGAACACAAAGGAGCGTCCATTGTCGAAGGTGATGTCGCGATCGGCAATGCCGGTCTGGATATAGTTGGAGATCCGCTTGTAGAAGCCGGCCAGAGTCAGCGAGCCGGTCCGCGAGAAATACCATTCGACCGACGCGTCGACATTCTTCGACTTCATCGGCTTGAGCTCGGGATTGCCGCCGCTCGCATTATGAAGCTCGTCTTCCTGCTCGCGTCCCGGCTGGATGATCGTGAGGCTCGGGTTGAGCTGCGAGAAGGACGGCCGCGCGATATTCATCGAGGCAGCCAGACGCACCTGAAGCTTGTCAGTGATCCTCGCCCTGAGGTTAAGACTGGGAAGGACCGAGGTATAATCCTGATCGGAACTGACCGGATTGAAGCTTACAGGACCAGAAACCTGGGTACCGTCCGGCAGGTCGACCAGCGAGGTCTGCTGGTAGAAGCCGGCGACATCCTGCTGGGTCCGGATGACCCGCACGCCGATATTGCCATCGATGGGAATAGCCCCTTCAGTCCCGAAGAAGGCGGCCGCATAGCCCGCATAGGTCTCCAGCCGCGCCGTATTGACGCCGCTGGGCAGATATTCAGGTCGGGTGGTGATGCCCAGCGTATCGAGCGTCGCATCATAATTGACGATCGTCGCGAGCGGGAAAGCGAGGAAATCACCGAAGAGATCCCCCTTCCCGTAGAAGAAATCACTCTGGTCGACCGTGGCGAGATCGGGAATGCTCGACATGCCGGTATAGCGATAGCCCGTGTCGATCGTTCGGTTCTTGCGATTGGCAAAGCGGAAGCCGGCTTTGATGGATTTGAGGAAGCCCGCGTCGACAGCATATTCAGCGTCGAGCCGAGCCGCCGTGTCCGTGGCCTTGGTCTCGTAGAAATTGTCGAGGAAGAAACCCGACGTGTAGAGCGCAGGATCGGTAAGGCCATTGGGCGCGGTGATATGGATCGTCGGCGTGCGGCCGCCCAGGATATTCTCGTACAGCGTGTCGACGGTACCGCTCAGGCCCACGATCGTGCGCATGCCCTTGGTCGTGGCCTTCACATGCTGGAGGTCGGCGGTCACTGTCAGCTGATCAGTCGCCTTCCATTTGGCATTGAGCGAATAGTCGGTCGTGCGCGAGCGGCGCGCGCCATAGCTGGTATAATCGCCGATCGGCACGTTAGTGAATGTGCCGCTTTGAAAGTCCCCATTCTCGCCGAAGGTGAAGGGTGTGCCCGCAAGCGGCGTGATCGGATTGCTGCCTGCCGAGGCGAAGAAGATATAATCGTAGAATTTGAACTTGTAATCGTTGCGGAAGACCTCGCCGGTCAGTTCCAGCGTATCGCTCGGGCGCCACTGCACGGATACATCCGTCCCAAGGCGCCTGCGGTCGCCATAGACCTTGCCCACACCTGCGCCGTGAGGCAGCGTTGTCACCTGGCCCAGACGACCAAGCGCCGTGGCCGAAGCATAGTCTTGCGGATTGTTGGGGGTGCCGTCGGCTCCGAGCGATTGATCGAGCGTGAAGAAGGGCTCGGTCGACACACGGTCCTGACGGAAGGTCGTCTTCTGATAGGAAAGACTGGCAAGCACGCCAATCTCACCGATCGGCGTATCCCACCGATCGCTGAGCAGAAGCGAACCGGATGGGCGCGTCTTGTCCGACAGCTCGAAATAGCTTTGCGTGAGCGAAGCAGCAGCCTTGAAGCCGGCAAAATCCAAGGGCTTACGGGTCCGGAAGTTGATGGTGCCGCTAAGCTGGTCCTCGACCAGATCAGCCGATGGATTCTTGTAGACGTCGATGCCGGCCAGAAGCTCGGAGGGAATATCCTCAAGGCTCAGCTGATTGCCGCCGCTTGCCGTGAAGATGTCGCGACCATTGAGCTCGGTGCGGACCTGCGTCAGGCCACGGATCGCGACCGAGCTTCCCTCGCCATAGGAGCGCTGGACCTGAATGCCAGGAATGCGCTGCAGCGCCTCGGCGATATTCCGGTCAGGCAGCTTGCCGATATCCTCCGCGACGATGGAATCGACGACCTGCGAGCTGTTCTGCTTGATCGACTGCGCCGAACGCAGGCTCGCCCGCACGCCGGTGACGACGATGTCACTGGCGTCAGCGGTGCCTGTCCCCTCCTGCGGGGCGGTCGCGTTTCCCGCATCCTGCGCCCCTGCCCCCTGATCTTCGACGACGACGAAGGTCTGCGGACCATTGCGCTGCGCAATCAGGCCGGTGCCCGACAGGATGCGGGCGAGCGCCTGTTCGACGGTCATGGCGCCCTTGATCGCCACGCTTTTCTTGCCGCGCGTGAAGGAGCGTGCCGCGATGATCTGGACGCCGGCCTGCCGGCCGAGCGCGCTGATGGCCGAGCCGGCCGATTGCGAAGGAATGTCGAACTGACGCTGCTGGGCGTAGGCAGCCGCTGGCGTCGCAACAGCTATGGCCGCGGTCGCGAGCAGAAACTTGGTGGCGGAATAATGCATATCTTTCCTCTCCCCTGAATTTTGGCTTCTTCGCGACCTAGAGACCGGGGAGAGGACAATCCTTCCGCGAACGCTAAATTATTTTTCCTTGGGACCGATCCGGATCGTCGCAGGATCCGTATCGATGACGCTCGCATCGAAAATCCGACCGACAGCGCGGGCAAAGCCAAGCGGATCGTCGGTGCGGAAAATGCCGTCGACCTGCTCCCCGCCAAGGGCGGGATCATCCAGGACAAGCTTGCGGCCATTATAGCGATTGAAGTCCTCGATGGCATTTTGCACCGACACGCCCGCCAGGTCGATGAAGCCCTCGCGCCATGCCAGTGCGCGATCCGCCCCCGCCACAGTATCTTCCTTCACGGATATCGCGCTGTTATTTCCGATGAATGCGCGCTGGCCAGCCTCGAGCCGAACCCGATGTCCGTCGGCGCCAGCGGCCCATCCTTCCACCACGCCTTCGCTTACGATGACTTCGGCACCGTCCGCCCGGCGGCGGACCGAAAAGGCCGTTCCAACAGCACGGACCAGCACCGAACCGGCCTCGACCACGAAAGGCCTGGAAGCATCCTTGGCGACGCGAAACCATGCTTCGCCTTTGACTAGTCGTACGTCGCGGCGCTTTTCACTCAAGACCACCGTCAGCTGGCTCGCACTGTTGATGGCGGCACTGGAGCCATCGGCCAGTGGCACGCGCCGTATTTCCCCAAGCTCGGTAGAATAGCTGGTTCCTCGGCCCAGGAGGAAAACGCCGGCAGCAGCCGCGGCAAGCGCCCCTCCCCCGCCCAGGAGCACAGCCCGCCGACCAAAAGGCGTCCTGCCGATCTCCTCTGCCTCGGGCTCGACATCGGACTCGGGAGACATCGGCATCATCTCATCGCGACTATCCAGCGCAATCCATGCCGCGTGGGTCTGCAGGAATATCCCGCGATGACGGACGTCGAGCTGAAGCCATTGCTGGAACTCGGTCTCGTCGGCTTGGCTCCACTCTTCAGCGTCCATCCGCGCCACGAATGCAGCAGCCTGCTCCTCGATCCGCAAGAGCTGTTCGTCGCTCATCGGCGGTCTCCGCTTGCCATAGCCGCATCGTCCATGCCGTCCGCGATTTCCCGCTCGGCGTCCGCCCAAGCCTGACGGATCAGCCTGACGCCAACCCAGACCTGCTTCTCGACCGCCTTTTCGGTGGTGCCCAGATGGACGGCAATCTGCTTCTGCGACCAACCCTCGATCTTGCGAAGCTGCACAATCTGCCGACATCTTTCCGGTAGTGCCGCGATGAGGGTCAGTATCCGGGCATAGGCGACCTTGCCGGCGGCAAGCTGTTCGGGCGAAGGACGATCATCATGAAGCGCTTCGATTTCCGCGAAAGCTTCCAATGGAACGACGCGCTCGCGTCGCAGCCGCCGCAGGAGGAGATTACGTACGATCGAATGGAAATAGGCGTAGGGTGTCTCGATATGATCGACCGCGTCGAGCATCGCGATCCGGCAATAGGCTTCCTGGATGAGCTCGTCTGCATCGGCTTTCGATACCTGCGCACGATTAAGCCAGGCGCGAACGCGGCCCTCCAGCGGGAGGACTTCACGCGCCACCCATTTTGCGATCTCGTTGCGCCGCGTGAGCGCTGTCAGATGATCCGGAGCCATAATCGCGCAAGTATGTCCACTAGAGCTGATTTCCCATTGAATTGATATTTAGAGACATGCCTGCCGAAAATCCTTCCGGCAGTTAGAAAAAATTCAGAACTTGCCCATTTTTTGCCGCGCCGCGACGGTGCATCGCGGGAAGCGGAAGGAATCCGCCCCCTCGCATTAGCGGACCGTGCATGCCCCATGTTGGACACGGTGGTCCGCAGCACTGGCCTGCTTCGACATGAGAAAGGAAGCATTGTTGCTGTAGAATATCCTTTCGCCAGTTCCCCGGACGATCCGGAACTCGCCAGCACCGTTTACAACCTCGTGCGCCGAAGTGACACTAGCGCGTAGATCTGTAATTGCAGAGCGAGGCGGTGTGATCCCTTGAGGGTTTCATGGATCTGTCCGCACTAACCGGGCCGAGGCCTGGCCGTG
>NZ_JAFCGW010000043.1:0-7417 GCF_018604485.1 Sphingobium sp. BHU LFT2 | reverse complement strand
TAACGGGCCTCGACATAGGCCCTGCGGATGCATCCGAAGGCACGCCGCTGATGCCGGTCTTCGCGCGGCCACGCGGCGCGGAGATCGGGCGCCAGCGCCTCTGCCGCTTCGCGCAATTCATCCAGTGCATGGGTGCGTGGTCCATGGAGCGTGAAGGACCATAATATGCTCTGGTAAAGATGCTCGCAGGCCTGATGCAGCAGCAGCGCAGCCATCCGCATATTGCCCCTGTCGCGATAAAAGGCTGAGCCAACCAGAAAGTCGCAGCCATTTTTATGCCAGCGCGCGAATTCCGCTCTGCTCCTTCTGGCCCTTTCTTCCTCAGGCAAATGACGCGGCGCTTTGAGGCGCAGCCCTTCCGCCTGATACAGCGCTACTCCCTTCTCCGCGATTGTGACGAAATGGGGCACGGCATCGGCAAGGGCGCTGTTGATCCGGTCCAGGCTTTCCACGGTCATCCGCACTGGCCGAGCGATTTCTCCATGTTCCCACGCGCGGCGCAATCGGTCTCGCACCAATCGCCAATCCTGATCGCTGCGCGCGAGGCGCACATGGTTGACGATCAGCATCAACCGGAATGCCTCGCCCGGCGGAACGTTCTCCCATGCCTGCTCAGCGTGCGGGCCGTGCAGAATGACTGCCAGGATCCGTCCCTCGCGATATTGCTGCGACAGCCTGCCCTTGCAGCTTTCCGCGAAGGTCTCGAAAACCATCCATGTCACCTGCTCAAGCTCATGCCGGATCGAGGCTGGAAGATGGCCGAAGTCAGTGCGCAGCGTCATGACGCTATCGTCGCATGCGGCTGGCCTCCATCCGCGAGGCGAGCATGACCAGTTACGTCATGCACCCGGTCCAACAAGGCCCGGATCAGCAGGCAAACTTGTTCGGGTGAAAAGCCGCCATCATCCATCGGCGGATCGCCGATCAAATGGGGATAGCCCCATTTCCAATAAGGCGTGAGGATGACCGCCAGACGCGCCATGTCCGGGCAATCAAGACCAAAGCCGGTCGCATTGGCATAGGCCAGTGCTTTGCTGGTATCCTGGCGGATATGCTCGGCATTCCACGCGTCGGAAAAGCCGACGTCGAGCAGATATGCGCACAGCGCCAGCTTCGCGACTGCGCCGGCTTGATGAAGCGTCGTGCGGATATGCCGCCTGAAAAAGCCCGCCTCGATCCCGGTAAAGGCGATCTCGGCGCTCTGAAAACGGTCTCGGCTCAGGTGCCGGCTTTCGCGGCTGCGGCGCAGGGTAACCGGCGCATCTTCGTATCGATCATGAAGGTACGCGAGGGCCCTCCCCCACGGCGCAATGTCTGCCGTAATGGATGCTGCTGTTAACGTACCGAGCAGCGCGCGACGTGACGTGGTGATGACCATAGAGCATCTCCCATTCGGCACCTTTCATCGATGAGCGGAAGCAGTGGGCAGGTGCAACACGGCCCTGACAGACCCCGCATGATTCGCGGCGCGTCGATGCCAACGGCACATACCGAGCCGTCGCAAGCAAATATACGCCACCGTTTACTCAATAAACGATGTCGTATATGCGAATAGACGGTAGCGTCAACTACTTTGTCTTGGAGATTCATTTCGTGAGCGATACCGACAATGTCATGGGACGCCCGCCGCTAGGAATGAAGCCGACGACAGTCAGGCTATCGGCAGATACGATCACGCGTATCGAGGCGTTGGTCGGAAACCGGCGGCTGGCTCTGTTCGTCAGAGAAGCCGTCGAGAATGAGCTGCGCCGCCGAGAAAATCCGTCAAGCTCGGATAAATAGGTTCATAGCGCTTATGCGGCGCTGGCAGGTTCGCGACCAAATCGCCTGAAATCCTCATGGCTAACCGGACCAAGCATGCGAGACGTGTATGTGGTTCTCGCAAGCTGCGTGCACCCTGCTGCTCTTGCGTGCGTGAAAGCTTTTGCGCAATCTCTTCTTTGGCGGACAAACCTCCTCAATTTCGGAGAATTTGTCATGAACGACTCGACTTGAAAGAACCGTCAGATCGCGAACCTTGCGGTCTCGAACGTCGGTGAGCTTATCAAGCGGGACGATATGGGAAAAAATCTGCGCCGATCGCAAGCTGCGTTTGCGTCTACGCCATTTTACGCTGACTTCCCCAATCGTTTCCAGAAGTGCGCCAGCGTCCAGGCCAACTGAGCCCCGGTCTCCAGAGGCCTCGTCCCACCCTCTTGCAGGGCGGCTCGGCCTGTCTGATGCTGATTTGAGGGGGGCTCACGCAACTTCATGAAATGAAAGATCTGCCCCATGAACAGTTCCGACCGTATCATCCGAATGAAAACCGTTCTTGCCCGAACCGGGCTCTCCCGCTCAACCCTATATCGCAAAATTGCTGATGGCACCTTTCCGGCACAGATTAAGATCAGCGTGCATGGTGCTGGATGGCGGGAGTCTGCCATTAATCACTGGCTTGCCGATCCCGTCGCCTACCGGGCTCCGATAGGTGATCCGAAATGAGCGGTCCTCCGCCACCTGATCCGATCTGCGTCCGCGTCAATGATGCGGCAAGAATGATCGGTGTCGGGCGCACCAAGCTTTACGCGCTAATTGCTGCCGGGGAAATCGACACGGTAAGGCTGGGAAAGGCAACCCGCATCACTACGGCCAGCCTGCACGAACTGATCAAGCGACGAAGCGCCACGTGAACGGCACTATCTTCCGCCAGGCATTCCCAACTCAATAAAACGATGGAGCGTCTCCCTCACGGATCTGCCGAAGAAGGAGACGCTTTCCGCTAACCCTTCATGTCCCGCACTGGCCGGTAGCGGAAAGGCGGCTTTCCGCTACCGACATATGAAAAGCAGCCACGGCGGCATGCAATAGGCGCAGGCACGTCGACCGGGTGAATTCTGCTTTCCTTGGATCCATCGCCGAACCGTGCAGCGGTCCGATGCAGCCGCCGCGCCGGATACTGGACCTGGCAGCGCCTAGGGGGCAGCCAACTTTGCTAGAACCGTGGGCAACACCGTTGCGACGAAAGTGCGCGCCGTGGCGGCGAATTCTTGGTCCGCCGACGTTTCGTTATTACGCAAATCGTCCGCGAGCACGTCCCGCAGCGCAGCGGTCTTCGCATTTTGAAGAATGAGTACCTGATCCATCAAGTACTTGATTTTTTCCGCGCGGCGTTCGAGCAGATCCGGACGATTTAGACGCAGCTTCCGCTCTGTATAGAGAGCGTCCACATCGCTCGGGTCCGGCATTATCATCGGGCCGAGGATCGTGAACCGAGGCTCTGGGTCGCCTGCGTAAGGATCAATCACACCTTCAGCATCGCCTTTGTAGGTGTTGCATCGATCACAGGCCAAAGTGAGATTACCCCACTTGAAAAGGTTGGCGACTGCTTTCGACTTTGGGTGAATATGCTCTACGTCCCCAAACGCTACGTGCAAGAGCTTGCTTTCGCAGTAAGCGCATTTGCCAGAGGTTTCGACGATAAGTGCAGCTTTGATATCGGCGTGCCGATATCGACTTTTCTCTGTGTCTGTAGGCTCTACGCCCGCGGCGATCTTGCTTACTACAACGGCAGTCCAAGCGGACTCGTTGTGGGTCAAAATCTGAGGCTCATCCGCTTTGGTCAACGCGATCATGCGCCATTCTCGCTAGCGCTGACCAATCGAGAAAGCGCGTCGGGATATAGCTCGCCAAAGCCTTCGCGGGACATATCGGCGCGAAGGGAATTCAGCAAATCGGTTGATATGGTCTTGCCGAGATAGGCAGTCAAAATTTCATCGACCTTCTCTTGTGCCCATTTCGGCGTGGTCACCGGTACGCCGAGCACCTCTCGGAGAATTTCGCTTGCTGTGCCACCCTTATGCACATTGTCCAATTTTACAGACGTAACTCGCCGCTTCTCTGGCAGCGCATCGACGTCGGTACCGGACGGCCCTCTTCCTGTGTAGTTCAGGACGTAGACTGACGAATCCTCGACGGCGGAAACCACGAAGGGACTGTGTGTGGCGACGATGAACTGCGCTGATGGGAAAGCAGCGAGCAAACTTGGAATGATGGCACGCTGCATCGACGGGTGAAGATGGTTCTCCGGTTCGTCCATCGTTACGACGAAATCTTCGGTGCCTTGGGTCTTAATGAACTCGGAATACAGATAAATTTGCCAAGCCATCTCGATAATAGCGTTTACGCCACCTGACGACGAATCCAGGATGAAGTCGCCGGATCGAGTTTGCAAAACCACATCAGGTATGCGGATGGCGAGAGACCTAAAGCCAATCTCTTCCGGCATCACGTTCCTAAGAACTTCAATAAATCCCCGAAAGGTATTCAGCACTTCGCTGTCTGCTTGGAGAACTGAGTTTCCCTCGCCAAACGCGGCCATCCCTATCAGCGCTTCCTTCATGCGGTAGATTGGACTGTACCCAGTATGGCCGCCGCCATATCTGTTCATAATCTCCTGGTTAAACAAGTTGTATGCCTGCGCCACCCTCATCGGCTGAAGGGAAATATTGTTTACAGGCTGATAATTAGTTAGCGCCCTATGCGAGCCGATATGCACACCCAAAACCTGTTGTTGATTATTGATCTGCAGGCCGTAGGACTGCGTGTTTTGCTCATGGATGCCTATGCTGCTGCTGGTATTATTTGAGTACTGAACAGTGCCAAACTCAACAAACTGCCCACTAAAGGCACGGGGCGGAGCGGGGTCACGCTCGAATGCGTCAGGGTCTCTATTCGCTTCGTCGTTCTGTTCCGCGTCATCTTCGCCTGGCTGGCGCAGCCCAATGTCATAGTAGAGCGCGCCGTCCTTCATGCGCCTTGGAACTGACAGAAACGGACGGTTAAACCCAAAATGCTGCGTGAAAATATTGAGTATGGTGCTCTTGCCAGCGCCATTGGTGCCAGTGATAACAGTCAGACGCGGATGAACGTCGAAAATAACTGAATCGAATTGGCGCCAATCGTGCAGTGACAGCTTAAGAAATTTTAGACCTGACGCCATTTTTACCTCAATATGAAGTCTTTTTGTAGTAAAGGATGATTTGTCAACTAGTCCTATTCATATCCGTTGCCCTGCCCATATCGGGCCGGGATGGCGTTCGACGACCCGCACGTCCTGCCGGGCAATTACAGTCCGGGCTTAAAGTTCTAATAGGCTGCGGCCAAATCCACTTTTGCGGTCGCGCGCGTCTTAGCACCTAAGCCTCGTTAAGCCGAAATCGGCCGCAAGTCAGCAAAGTATTCCCGTACAGGAAGTTTGAGGCTCAACACAGTCTTTGTCGTTCACTCGCTGGGAAAGCGAAGTCTGCTTTCAGGCTTGCGGGGGGACGCTGAACGGCCGGATTGGGCGCGTAGCGGCCATCTCCGCTGTCGACCCCTTGTAGACGTTCAGCACCCGATTTTCGATCCCCAGCAGCAGACATTCCGCTTTTCCGGCAGTGGTCGACCAGACCCAGCCGTTCAGATCGACTAAAGTCAGGGTCCATTTCTGACAAAAGCTTCCATTGAACTGGACTCAACCTGAAGTCTCGCATGATGCTCCGATGTTCGCTTCCTTTTGATCCGGGAGCGTCCAATCAGCGATGCACTTAATCACTGAGGGATGGCTGTGCAGCGAGTGCCGCATCCCTGGTAGCAGAGAAGTTACCGGCGGCAGAGTAACGAGATGAACGTTGCCGCTGCTGTCTGGCGCAGAATCGGATTTCACTAAAACATCAAGATAAGTCAGCAGCAATTCACGCCCAAAGATTGCAGGCGCCAGTCCACGGGCTAAGATGGCGATACTCAGTCCCCCGATCAATGTAGCCAAGTTGCTGGAAAGCCAACCAAATATGAAGGTTGCAAGGACGCCGAAGAGGAAGTCGCTCGCGCTTGAGGATACCAATCCCGTCGCTATGGCGAGCATCGCGCCGCCTAAAAAAATCCAGCGAACGATGATGAAAAAATGAAGCCCGACTGATGCGGAGAGGAACGTCAGGCGACCTAAAATAGAGCCAAAACCTAGCGCCAAAGCAGCCTCGTCATCAATCCCGCGAATGACCAGCGTCGGACGACGCTCGTGCCGATACGCCTGCTGCGATGTCATGGCGGTCAGCCTGAGCGTTAGCGCGTGAAGCGCACCCTCGAAGACATGGACGAGCGGAAAGAGGATGAACATCGCAAGGAAGGCCCAAGCGAGCGCTGTCCCCGCTTCCCATCCGAACCCGACCTGAACGACCAGCAACGCCACGAAGGTCAACACCAACCAACCGAAAGCACGTATCATCAGCATCGTGCTGCCTTCTTCAGCGAGTAGTTCTAGAAACGGCGTTGCCATTGTAACCACTTGGATGTCACTGGCCGGATGGCGGAGATGCGCGAAAGCGCGCAAGCAAATGTTCCCGCCGTGACTATGCCCGACAATCAGGCGAGCGACTCCTGGCGATGCCTCGGCCAGTAGGTCGAGCTGCGCGGCAAGCTTGCGCGCAGCTCGTTCCCTCGACCGGATAGAGTTGGCGCCGCTCCAATTTACGCAGTCAATGGAGACGACCGCCGCATCCCTTTGCCGCAGTGCCGTGTCCAACGACGTCACGAACACCGACCCAGGCTCGAACCAGCGCGGTCGGCGTGGGCTAAAGCGTCGAGGAATGATTCCTCTGCCCCACGTGCCATGCACCAGCGTCACCGCAAACTCGCTTTGAGCCATTCCAGCCCCCTTAAAGCCGTCCGAACAACAGATGACTGAGGGTTCTGACCAGCGCAACTACATCCGCAGGCATGTTGCACCATCAACATCCGCTATCGATGGCAGCAGACGCTCGTCGCGTTTGGCATGAGTGGCGGCTAGGTCCCAAATTCCGCCGATCTCGGTAGAGTCAGGAAGTGGCGCGGTGTCGTGCGGCGCGCCTGTGGCTTGCCAGACGGTCCGTTTCCACTCCCTGCTCATCGAACCGGACGTGCAGATCTCCCGCATCCGGCTCTCGGACAAGACATCACGCCTTCACCCACGGCGGGCCGCGGCCACGTTAGACAGACGCACGGGGCCGAAGCGCTCGTATAGCTCAGGGTCGTGATAGGCTCCCTCTCGCCGTCGTCTGGTCTTGTATTTGGCGCGCAGCCACCGACGCAACCGCACCGCTGTGTAGCTGTCGATGGTCCGATATGCTCTGCTCGTAGTGCCGACCGAGAAGTAGTTGGCCCATCCGCACAGCACCCGGTTCATCTTGGCCACCAGATATGTGGCATCCTGCCATGTACGCGCTCGGTCGGTCAGTTCGTGGATCGTTGCGACCACGCGCTGAATGCTTTTCTTTGATGGCCGGTGGCCCATGTAGGCTTTGCCGGTTTTCGCGGAGTACATCCGACCAAACGTGTATCCCAGAAAGTCGAACGTCTCGTCCGGCACCTTGCAGATGCGTGTCTTGTCCTCATTCACCGTCAGCTTCAGCTTCTCCATGAGCCC
>NZ_JAFCGW010000042.1:0-8206 GCF_018604485.1 Sphingobium sp. BHU LFT2 | reverse complement strand
CTTCCAGCACCAGCTTGTAGCTGGTGAAGCCCTGCATCGTATTGACGGTGTTGGTGAAACCCAGATCATTGTTGAAGCCGAAGCGCAGCACCGGCAGGCCGACCTGCGTCGCGCCGTAGATGGCCAGGCCCGGCGCGGTGATCTGTGCCTCATAATAAGTAAGCTGGCTCGGCGCCCAGGGCAGATGCGGGTTGGCGAGCAGCATTGCCTTGCCGCTGGCCGAGCGCGAAGGCGCGACCGCCCAGGCGTTCGACCCGCCGGCCTCGTTGATCGACGGATCGGTCAGCACCTTCCGGTCGGATGCGATATAGCCGAAATTCATCAGCCGCTGGGCATGGGCGATGATGTCGACGCCCCGGAGCGGTAGCACGACCTTCACTTCCGGCGCGATTCTGTCGGGATGGGCGGCGGCATAGGCATTCACCCCGGCTGCAAAGGCTTCGAGATTCTTCTGCATTTGCGGCGTCTGCTGTCTGAACCACTGGGCGGAGCGGGCCGGCACGTCATTGGCGACCAGCCATTTGTCCTGGCTCTCATATTTCTCCCCCCAATATTCGGCAGCGCGAGCGCGGCTTTCGCCATACATGCGCAACAGCAGGTTGCCGTGGCTCTGGGCCTGGGCATAGCCAAAGCCGTAGAAGCCGCCTTCCTCGGTCTTTGCGTAGATATGGGGCACGCCGAAACTGTCCCATAATATTTCGCCGCCGCCCCAACGGGTGGAGGGGGCCGCTACCGAGGCGGTCATCGCGGAGGAAGCAGCCAGGGCCGCCAGCCAGATCGTCATATGGCGCATCGCCATCATTCTCCCGTCAGTGCAGAAAATGCGCCGCCCCGTGCGGAGCGGCGCCTTGGTCGGTGATGGATCAGAAGCTCAGGCCGACGCGGCCATAATAGAAGCCGCCGGTGAACCCGATCGGCGAGGTGCCGGCATAGAGCCCCTGGCCCAGCGTGGCGCTGACGTCGCTGGCCCGGTTCTTGTCGGGATAGACGTTGAAGATATTGTTTGCGCCGATCGCGATGTTGACCAGTGGCGTGACCTGCCAGCTGGCCTCCAGGTCGGTGATCCACTTGGCACCATAGCTGCGATCATTCGGATAGGTGGTGACGCCATTGCTGGTGACGCCGTTCTGATAGGATTTGAATCCGCCGAAGCGCGTCAGGCGCGACGACAGGGTGAAGTCGCCCATGGTGGCGAGGTTGCTGATCGACAGCTTGGTGCGCGGCAGATTGTTGGTCATGTTGCTGCGACGCGCGCGATCGAACAGGACATAGTCGCTGCCCAGCGCGGCCAGTTCGGGCGGATTGTCGATGATGTGGGTGATCTTGGTCTTGTTGTAGTTGAAGCCCAGATTCCACTGCATGTTCACCGTGTCGAACAGGCCATGCTTGTAGGATGCGACGACGTCGATGCCGCGGGTGCGGGTATCGATCGCGTTGGTATAATATTGCGCTGTCAGCGTTCGCGCCTCCGCTTCGGGTACGCCGCTGGCGATCAGGATGTTGGAGATTGCCGTGCCGGTCAGTGTGCTGGTGATGGTGATGCGGTCATCCACGTCGATCTGATAGGCGTCGATCGTCAGGTTGAAATTGGGCAGCGGGGTCAGCACCACGCCAGCGGAGATGTTGAACGATGTTTCGGGCTGGAGCGGTTTGGCGCCCAGCGCGATCGCGGCCGGATCGTCGACGGCCAGCGTCTTGATCTGCAGCAACTGGTTGGGAACACCGTTGACGGTGCGGAACTGGTTGGTGGTCTGGGTATAGATTTGCTGGGCGACGGCGGGCGCCCGGAAGCCGGTATTGGCGGCCGCGCGGAAGGCGATCCAGTCGGTCGCGGCATAGCGCCCATTGACCTTCCAGATCAGCGTGTTGCCGCTGCCATCGTCATAATGTTCGAAGCGTGCGGCGGCGCCGATCGTGATGTCCTTGTTGGGATCCCACGCCACGTCGGCATACAGCGAAACATTGTCGCGGGACATATAGGCCGCGTCGCCCGGCTGGAAGCCGGCCGAGCTTTGCGCGCCCGGCGTCATGCCCGACACGATCGCCGGGCCTACGGCATAGCTGGCCTCATCCCCGGCGAAGGTCTGGTAGCGTTCATGGCGCTGCTGCGCGCCTGCCGACACCTGCAGGTTGCCGCCACCCACATCATAGCCGCGGGTCACGTCGAGCGAGGTGACGAACTCCGATGATTTGAGCGTGCCGATATAGAATTCGGTGGGGCTGAGCGTGCCCAGCGAGGGGTTGAGCGTGCCTTCCGACGACTGGCGGGCGCGATTGCGGCCATAGCCGGTGGAAAAGTCCCAGTCCCAGCCCGCGACTTCGCCCTTTGCGCCGACGGTGAGTTCGAAATCCTCCTCGTCGATCATGATATGGGGGCGATAGCCGTTGGGGTAGATGCCCATGACATTGTTGATGTCCTTGGGGTAGCGATAGCTGTACCACAGGTCCGACCGCCGCTGGCTGTAGGTGCCGAAGGCGTAGAGTTCGACGCCGCCCAGATCATATCCGGCATTGAGCGCAGTATTGATGCTGCGGGAGGGCATGACGCCATAGCTGGTGGTGACGATGCGTTCGGTGCCGACTGCGGCTGCGTCGCGCGGATCGAGTTGCCCGTTCACCAGCGGATAGAGGCAGGTGGTGGTGGCCGTAACCGAACAGTCGGCGAGTGGCTGCGCCCGGTTCGACATTTCCTGCTTCTTGAGGTTGAGTGAGAGGTTGGCGAAACCGTTCTCGCCCAGCTTCATCCCGAAATTGAGGTCGGCCTGATAGAGTTCGCCATCGGACCGGTCGAAATTCTGGCCGGCGGTGAAATTGGCGGAGCCGCCGCTGCTGTCATCCTTCAGGATGATGTTGATGACGCCGGCGATGGCGTCCGACCCATATTGGGCGGCGGCACCGTCACGCAGCACTTCGATATGATCGACCGCGGCGGTCGGGATCATGTCCAGATCGGCCGGGACCGAGCCGTTGTAGAGCGTCGACACCGCGTTGATGAGCGAGGTCTTGTGGCGACGCTTGCCGTTGACCAGGATCAGTGCCTGGTCGGGATTGAGACCGCGCAGGCCGCCGGTCGCGATGACTGTGGAGGTGGCGCCGCCCGCTCGCACCGGCAGGTTGAAGGATGGCACCAGCGTGTTGAGCGCCTGGAACACGCCCGCCTTGCCGGTGCGGGTCAGATCCGCGCCGGAAATAACGTCGATCGGCGTCGGGCTGTCGGTGACGGTGCGGGCCTGGCCGCGCGACCCGGTCACGACGATTGCCGGGCCGGGGGCTTCCTCGGCCGCGGCGGTGCTGGCCTGCGGTACGGTGCTGGCCTGCATCGCGAAGGGAAGGGCGGTGACGCCCAGGCTCGCGACTTCGACGGCGCGGCTCTTGTGGGCCTGGGCGCTCAGCGACAAGGCAATGACATTGTTGTTCGACAGCGTGATCTTCAGCCCCGATCCGGCGATCAGCCGCTGCAACGCGACATCGGGCGCCATCTTGCCGTTGACCGACTGGGCATGCAGGCCGGCGACCTGGTCATAGGGAAAGAGAAGCTGGATGCCAGACTGCTTGGCGAAGAGCGTCAGCGCCGTCTGCATTGACTGGGCCGGAATCTTGAATTTCGCCGGCTCCGCGGCTGCCGCCGACTGGGTGCTGAGGGCAACAACTGTTGCGACCGCGCACAGAGAAACGTTCCGAAAATTACGCGACATCATATCCCCCGTGAAATGATTGGGCTGCGAAATTATTTGCCCTTCGGTGGTGGATACGGAGGCCGATCGCGTTTCTGCTAACGACGCTTAAAAATATCTCATTTTTGTGACGAGGGGGCCTTCGCTATCGGTCTGGCACTGCCTCGACGCAGCACCGGATCGGGCGCGCCGGAGGGGAGAATGATAAGCACAGGGGGACAAGCGTGGCTGTGGACGTGGACTCGATCAGGGCAAGGCTGGACTGGTTCAAGCAGGCCATCCTGCCCCATGAGGGCGCCTTGCGCTCCCGCCTGCGCCGGGTGGTGTCCCACCGCCAGGATGTGGATGACATCGTCGCCGAATGCATGACCCGCGCCTATGCGAATGGCGACATTCACCGCGCACAGAGCGGCAAGGCCTTCCTGTTCCAGATCGCGCGCAACCTGCTGATCGACGAGGCCCGGCGCGAGAAGATCGTGTCGCTCGAACTGGTCGCCGAACTCGACGTGCTCCAGACCGACAATTCGACCGAGGAAGCGCTGCACGCGCGCGACGAGCTGCGCCATCTCCAGGCCATTCTCGACACGCTGCCGGCGCAATGCCGGCGGGCCTTCATCCTGCGCCGGGTCCATGAGAAATCGGTCAAGGAGATAGCAGAGGAGATGCAGCTATCCGTCTTTACAGTGGACAAGCATTTGACGCGCGCGGCTGTGAAGATAATGCAAGCCATCGGACAGTTTGAGGGTTCTGGATTTGGTTGGTCGCTACAGAAGCGCGGAGGACATGCAGGCGATCGAGGCCGAAGCGGCTCGTCTGTATCTTAAGGCGCGGGCGAGCGACGCCCCGGAAGACTGGAATGACGCCTATGCCTGGGTGGCGCTGGACCCTGCCCATGGTTTCGCCTTTGCCAAGGCCGAGGCCGGCTGGGAACTGACCGAGCGGCTCAATGAGCTGCCCGCCAGCCAGCAGGACGAACCTGCAGCGCCCGCAATCGCGCTGCCCGACGATCCCGCCCCGGAAGAACCCGTTGCCGAAATCCGGCCGCGACTGGTCGGCCGGCGTGGCCTGCTCATCGGCCTGGCGACCGCCGCCGCCGCGATCGGCGTCGCCTCCACCGTCGCGCTGCGCCTGCTCGGCACGGTCGATCATTATCGCACGGCCCTGGGCGAGACCCGCACGGTGCAGCTTGCCGACGGCTCCCGCATCCATCTCAACACCAACAGCTCGGTCGAGGTCGCCCTGCGCGACGACATCAGGCAGATCACCCTGCTGAAGGGCGAGGCGCAGTTCGATGTCGCGCATGACAAGAAACGGCCCTTCATCGTCAATGCCGACGGGACGCTGGTGCGTGCCGTGGGCACGATGTTCAACGTCCGCCTGCGCGCCGATGTCACCGAACTGACCGTGATCGAGGGGATTGTGGCGGTCCGCAACGGCGACTCCGCCGTCCGTCGGATCGAAAGCGGGCGCAGCGCCGCCGTGCGCAGCGGCAGCATCGCCGTCACCCATCTGGAACCGGCCAAGATCCGGCAGCGCACCGCCTGGCAGGCCGGCATGGTCGAGTTCGAAGGCGACACGCTCGCCCAGGCGGTCGAGGAGTTCAACCGCTATCGCCCCACCCCGCTGGTGATCGGCGATCCGGCGATCGCCAGCCTGCGGGTCGGCGGTGCCTTCCGCCTCGACCGGTCGCAGGATTTCGTCGACGCGCTCGAAAGCGGCTTCGGCATCCGCGCCGTTCCGGGCAGCGACAATTCGATAATTTTGGTGTCTGCCGAAGGCAGTTAGCAGAACGCACCGGGCCGTCCGTATCAACGGGGATGGAACATGTTGCCTCTCTCTCCCCAGCCAGTCTTTCCCGCCAGGATCGCCTGAAATCCATCCTTGGCGGATCGATCGGCAATCTGATCGAATGGTATGACTGGTATGTCTATTCCGCCTTCACCCTCTATTTCGCGCCGGTCTTCTTCCCCTCGGACGACAGCACCGCCCAGCTGCTGAATGCGGCGGCGATCTTTGCCGTCGGCTTCCTGATGCGGCCGATCGGCGCCTGGGCGATGGGCATCTATGCCGACCGCAGGGGGCGCAAGGCGGGTCTCACCCTGTCCGTCATGATGATGGCCGGCGGATCGCTGATGATCGCCGCCATCCCCGGCTATGCCAGCATCGGCGTCGCCGCGCCGGCCCTGCTGCTGCTCGCGCGCCTGATGCAGGGCCTGTCGATCGGCGGCGAATATGGCGCCAGCGCCACCTATCTGTCGGAAATGGCGCAGAGCGACCAGCGCGGTTTCTTCTCCAGCTTCCAATATGTGACGCTGATCGCCGGCCAGTTGCTGGCGCTCTGCGTCCTGCTGCTGCTCCAGCTTTTCCTCACCGAACATCAACTCGAAAGCTGGGGCTGGCGCGTGCCGTTCGTGATCGGCGGGGTGATGGCGGTCGGCGTCTATCGCCTGCGCCGGGGCCTAAAGGAAACCGAAGCCTTCGAGGAAAGCGCGGCGGTCAGCGAACAGCCCCGCTCCAGCGGCCTCAACCTCATCCGCCGCCATCCGCGCGAAGTGCTGCTGGTCATGGCGCTCACCGCCGGCGGCACGCTCGCCTTCTATGCCTACAGCACCTATATGCAGAAATTCCTGGTCAACAGCGCCGGCTTCGGCCGCCAGACCGCGACCGCGATCATGGCGTCGGCGCTGTTCATCTACATGCTGTTGCAGCCCATGGCCGGCTGGCTGTCCGATCGCATCGGCCGCAAACCGCTGCTGATCGGCTTCGGCATCAGCGGCGTCCTGTTCACCACTGCGATCTTCACGGCGCTGGAACGCGTCACCTCCTCCTTCGGTGCCTTCCTGCTGGTGCTGGGCGGCCTGGTGATCGTCACCGGCTACACCTCGATCAACGCGATCGTGAAGGCAGAGCTGTTCCCGGCCAATATCCGAGCGCTGGGCGTCGCCCTTCCCTATGCACTGGCCAACACCCTGTTCGGTGGCACCGCCGAATATGCCGCGCTCTGGATGAAGCATGCCGGGATGGAAGACGGCTTCTACTGGTACGTCACCGCCATGATCGCGGTGTCGCTGATCGTCTATCTGCGCATGCCCGACACGCGCAAAACCAGCCAAATCTGACAGAAAGAGGGGAATATCCATGCCATCGCTGAACCGGACGCTTTGCCATATCCTGCCGCTGATGCTGCTGTGCCAGCCGGCAACGGCGCAGGATGCGGCACCGCCTGCCGAGCCACCCTTCACCTCCATACAGCCGGGCGATTTCGCCATCGCCGGATCCCTGTCCAACAGTTGGGCCGACTTCGACAATGATGGCGACCTCGATCTCGTTGTCTCGCTCAAGGGGGGCGATATCCGCCTCTATCGCAATGACAATGGCACGTTCGTGAACGTCGGGCCGGAACTGGGACTTCCCACATCCGGCCCGGAAATGCGCGGCGTCGCCTGGGGCGATTATGACGGCGACGGCTGGATCGACCTGCTGGGCGGGGCGACCATGCCGGGCGAACAGAGCCTTGTGTTCCGCAACGAAGGCGGCAGGAAGTTCACCAATGTCGCGCCCGAACTGGGGCTGACCATCCCCAACCGTTCCGCGCGCCAGACCAGTTGGGTCGACTATGACAATGACGGCGACCTCGACGTCTATGCTGCCAATCGCATCGGCCCCAACAGCCTCTATCGCAACGACAAGGGCAAGTTCGTGCAGGTCTTGGCCGGCACCGGCGTGTCGGATAGCCGGCCGACCGTGGGCGCCTGCTGGTTCGACTATAATCGCGACGGCTTTCTGGACGTCTTCTTGGCCAATCAGTCAGGCGCGGCCGATGCGCTGTGGCGCAACAATAGCGACGGCAGCTTCACCGATGTCGCGCCCGAACTGGGCCTGGATAATCCGGGCCGTTCCAAGGAGGAAGGCGGTGTCGGCTGCGCCGTTGGCGACTATGACAATGACGGCTATCTTGATCTGTTCGTGCCCAATTATGGCGTGAATGCGCTCTACCATAATAATGGCGACGGCACCTTCACCAACGTCGCCAAGGAGATGGGGGTCGGCATCGACAATCATGCCGTCGGCGCGGTGTGGGGTGATTATGACAATGACGGCTATCTCGACCTCTATGTCACCTCCTATCATGGCCCGCGCGACCAGCAGCAGCCCAGGGACAGTCTCTTCCATAATGAAGCGGGCAAGGGCTTCCGCCAGGTTCTGGCCGAAACGTCGCAGCTCAATGTCGGCGACCATGGCGTGCAATGGGTCGATTATGACCGGGACGGTGCGCTCGATCTGTCGGTGATGCGTGGCTATACCAGCCAGGGCGGCCATTTCCTGTTCCACAATGATCTGGACCGGGCAGCGGCCAGGCGCAGCCTGTCGGTTACGTTGCTCGACGCGAAGGGGCGTTTCACCCGCATGGGGGCGGAAGTGCGCCTCTATGACAAGGCCGGCAAGATATTGGCCACGCGACAGCTGTCGACGGGCGACGGCTATAATTCGGAAAATGCGGCGCCTCTGCATTTCGGCCTGAAAACCATGGA
>NZ_JAFCGW010000041.1:0-8710 GCF_018604485.1 Sphingobium sp. BHU LFT2 | reverse complement strand
GCCGCCAATCCGCGCGGCATCGCTGCGGCTCCCACCATCATAAATTTCCGCCAAGGCCAGCAGCCGCCGTCCCTGGTTCGCGCTCCTGGTCGCACTCGCCAGTCGCCTCAAGCCCACCGCGTCAAAGTCGTCCCGCAATCCGATCGCTGCACCCATCGCCATGCCCTCCAACGGGAAGCCATAGATTCAGAAATTCAGCGCCTTGGGAATCCCCCTCGTGAGTCAGCATCACTGGAGGTCGGTATAACGATACAAGAACGGCGATTAGCAACAGGCAGCTTTTGCGTCGGTCCCATCTGAACGAATGACCGCTTCCGATCAATGGAAGTGAGCCGCTGGGCGGCGACTATGGACGCGAATAGGCCGCCGCCCTATCTTACGAATGGACAGCCAATCGCATCAGTATCCAATGGCCTGGGCAGCGTCTCGGCCGGTCAATCAGCGCATATCTTTGCGCGATCGTTGGTCCAGCACCCCTCGTGCTGTGTAACCACGCCGAGGCGGTCCATCGCCTTGCTGTCGTCAGGATCGGCGTTCCAGCTGGCTTCCGCCGTCTGGTCGTTCAGTATCGCGACGACGGCAAAGTGGGAGTTTTTTGGTTTCCCGGACGTCCAGGTGTTGAGCGTGTATCCGCCGTCGCCCATCGAATAGACCTCGCACTTGCCGTTCACATGCACACGTCCATCTACCTCCAGCCGACAGTCGCGGATTTCGCCTTTGGGCACTTCCGTGGATGGTGGCTGAGGCACCACGTCGTGACGCAGCGTCGGCTGAGGGCTTGCGGGACTTTTGTGAACGACAGCGGATGCCGACTGCGAATGTTCGTCCTTGGGGGCATGCTCCTGCGGCTTTGGATTTCCGCACGCGATAAGCAGCGCAGTCAGAGCTGCTGCTATACCGACACCGGGGGATGCGGTTCCGATATTGCTCATTCCAACACACCTTGTCGCTGGCCCGTCCCGATTTTCTGAGCCGCTCAGTCCGGCGGCGGCGGAAGTTCGTCGGGTCCGCGATCGGGCTGGTCGACGTTGGGCGAATCAGGCTCGATCTCGGGAGGCTCCGCAAACGGGGCCTCGCTCGGAGGGCTTTCCACGGGCACCTCTGCGGGCGACTGCGGATCGATCGTGTCCGGTGGCGGTATCTCGGGATTTGAAGCCATGGCGAGTTCCTTTCCGTTCCTTAGCGGACGGGCGGCTGGATGGTTCCGCTGGTTTGCCCGCATATTAGAGCTCGGCGCGTTGACCTGCCACCCGGAAGCCCCTCGATCATGACGAGAGTCCAGCGGTTAAATAAGTCATCCCTGTGCCGTTGCCTAGGGCATGAAACACGGTCAGGCAGTCGCATTTTCCCGATCGGGTAAGCTCTCTGACCGTGCCTGCCTGACGCCTGCACTCCCCGACATGGCAAGGACAAAGCGCCTATTTCAGGTCAATCTGAGTACCGGCCTTCGCGCGCAGCGCTTTCGGTTCGGCTCCATTGGCGGCGGCTGGATCTGGTACCGAATTGACGCGCTCAAATATGATCGCTCCTTCCGGTCTCGTAAGCTCGAAGCTGTCCCCATCCTGCTCGAGATATGCGCCGGTCATGTCGATGACACCGAAATCGTTCGGCGTCAGCAGAAAGACCGCGATTGTTCCGCTATCGGCACTCAGCGGCAGTGGTCCAGAATCAATTCGATAGGCTTTCTTGCTGAACGTCACCAAGCGCGGTTGCCGTCGTTCGCTCTTCGGCAGTGTCCACGGACCTCCAGCCAAATAGGACTCAAATGGCGGGCCAGAAGCAAAATCGATACGCAGATCGATGCCCGGAATGTCGGAGCCATTCGGTGCAACAAGCCGGATCGCAAATTCCCGGCCTTGTCCATTCTCGACTCTGCTCGCGGTAATCTTCGGCGGCACAGGTCGCGGCTCGCTGGTAAGCTCGATCCGCTCCCCTACGCGCTTCCATCGGCCCTGTGCTCTCTCATCGAGCGATCCGACGCTCAGGCCATATTCGAACGTGCCGTCCGGCTTGATGCGAAGGCCCGCCGCCAACTCCATTTCAGCGTGGGAATATTCTCCCACTACGGTATCCGCAGCGATGGCCCGCGCAGCATCAGAGCTTTGCTGTGCATAAGCCGGCTGGATCACGAAAAGCGCGGACGCTTTGCAGAGGGCGGCCAAGCATCGGTAAATGGAAATCGACATGGCTTTATGTATACTGCCACCTCTAAAGCGTTCAATGAGTATATGGGATCGTTCATCAGCGCGCCGGCGGGTGATTTTTCGTGCGAAAGTGCAAGAACAGCTGTGAACTGGTCGGAGCAGGGAGAAACATATGCGACCAATATCGGCAGTCTTGTTTCTGATGATTAGCTTGGCGGCAGCTTCGGCTCCCGCAAGCGCCCGGGCGGAGCGGATTAACGGAACGGGCGCTGCATGCAGGCAGGACAGGAATGTCGACAGTTGCTGGCGTGACGGCGTCCAGGCCGATAAACGCGGCGATGCTGAAGCGGCGCTTGCGGCTTTCGAGGCCTCTTGTGCCGCCGTTTTTCAGGTTGGTGGCTGCTATGATGCTGGCAAGATCTATTTCCTCAATGCAAAGCTGCGCGACTACGGCCGATCGAAAGAGAAAATGGCGCTGGTATGCGCATCGGATGATGTCGGCATCGCCCCTTATGCCTGCAAATATCTCGGCATAATCTATCAAAAGGGCCTTTCGGTCAGCCTCAAGCCCCAGCAGGCTTTCAGCTACTTCGCCAAGGCCTGTTTTCCCCAAGGCGATCCCTTTATCGACGGGAGTGGCTGCGAACTGCTTGGCAACCATGTTTCCAGAAGCAGATGAAATGGGTGTCGCTGATAAGCTTTGGGCGCCCGAATATATCGCCTATCTCGCTTTCGCGATGGGTTGCAGCGACGACATGCCGGCGCAATGCAATGAGGCCCTGGCGATACAAAGGCGAGCGGTCGCGCGGTCGGCTTCTTGGCTCGCTCGCTGCGCCGAGGATGCGGAGGCAGCGCAATTCAGGGAAAAATGCGAAGATATGGTCCGTGCAGCGTCCGCCGACGACTATGATGCGCGCCAGACATTTCGCCGCACAATGGTGCGCATCTTTCGTCGTGCCACGGGTTATCCCGGTTGAGACAGAATTTCCTCGCTAAGCAGCGGCAATCAAAATCCGTCATCCAGACGCCGGACAGTTCAGAACCGACCCAGTTGCTGTCGCTATGCCGGTCACGTCAGGGCGCGCGGGATTTCCGGTTTCCGGCGAGGCCAGTCGTTCGATGGCTGCTTGAGAACGGGAACCTAGCCTGAAGGCTGGCCGATCCCGTATAGCCGTGGCTTGCGCTCCGGTCATGCCCATGCATGGGTGTTCCTCAAAACCGGTTTCGGTCGGCGTCCCTTTCTCCGAAGACGCAGGAGCGGGCCCGTGGCCGACCCAAATGTCGACAGCACCGAAGCGGATGAGGCCGATACTCTCGACGCGCCCTCGGTCAAAGCCTGGCACTTGTCTCACTCGGCCTGGGTTCATGGCTTTCTCGTACGGACCTTGCGTGCCCAGCCATCTGAAGCTGACGATATCGTGCAGGACACATGGCTGCGGATCATCCGCACGTCTCTTGCGGATATTGAGCATCCCCGCGCGTTTCTGTCCCGCATCGCCGTCAATCTCTTTCGAGATCGCCTCCGCAGGGAAAAAGTCCGCACCGCACATTTTCGCCTGGTATTTGCCCGCGATCGCAGCAGCATCGATCCCATCGCCCTGGCGGAACAGGAAGGTGAGCTGGAGCTTGAGCGCCTAATTCTCGATTTGCCTGAGAACATCCGTGATGTATTTCTTCTCATCCGTTTTCGTCGCATGACAAATCGGGACATCGCGACACAGCTTGGAATTTTCGTGAAAACCGTCGAGTGGCGAATCGGCAGGGCGATCGAGCTATGTGCTGGCAGATTGCGGGTCTAGGCGGCAGGCGATGGACGAGGATGATTTCGCGGCGGGAAGACGGCGCGAGGAAGCGGCTCAATGGTTCGCTCGCCTCAAGACGCTCCCCGTGTCTCAGGGAACGCTCAACGATTTCTTCGCATGGCGACGCCAGCGCGAGAATGCAGAAGCGTTCGAGGAGGCTGAACGCTTCTGGTCGCAAGCTGACAAGGTTCGCGACCGGCCATCCATGGCGCAGCCAAGGGAAGCGCCGGATGATTTCGGCCAGCACCAGCGGCGCGCCGTCGCGGTCCTGAATGTCGGCAGCGTGGATCACGGCATGAACGAGATGACCCTTTGTGTCGGTAAGGATATGGCGCTTGCGTCCCTTCACCTTCTTGCCCGCGTCATAGCCTCGAGGCCGGCCGCTCTCTGTGGTTTTCACGCTCTGGCTGTCGATCACGCCGGCGCTCGGCGAAGCCTCCCGGCCGTGCGCCGCGCGTGCAACCATCAGCAAAGTGTGATTGATCGTCAACCACAGCCCGTTGTCGCGCCAAAGGTAGAACCAGTGCCGCACAGTCGAAACGGGCGGAAAGCAGGGCGGCAGCATCCGCCAGGGCAAGCCGCCGCGCAGCAGGTATAGGATGGCCTCGACAATGCGCCGCAGCGGATGAACGCGCGGGCCGAGGGAGCAGATCGACAAGCCATAAAGGGGGCTGACTTGTACCTGAAACACGTTTTCAAGATTGGACTTGTTCCGCGGACGGGATCATCCAGGCTGGTGACCTCGGCGCGGCTGTTGCAAGCGCTCATTCGGGAGGAAGCGATGGCGCCGAGGTCAGACGCTTTTAGCCATTCTGCACAATGACCGAAAGGGTGCCCCTGACAGGGCCGCGGCGGCGAGTTCCGTCAGGGACCGAATATAGGTAGGAGCTAGTGTTGTGCATAACAATGCAAGACCAGTGCCCCCGACGCGTATCATGCCAACGTAAGACCGCGCCGGGAGCGAGGCGATAGGGAGATCGATCCGGCGCAACAAGGGTGAACCCATCCGCGAAATGACGGCGCTCTTTCCACGGATGGGTATCCAGCGGGCCCGGCAGTCTAAAACCGAATCGCGGCACGACGTTGAGCAGGGATTCTATCCCTTTTTAGGAAGCAATATGCCAACAAGCGAGGCCGTGACCCCAGCGCTGCACTTATGAAAAGGGTATCTCAGCTATCAGCGCTGGGATCATCCAACTTCTACGGCCGATACTCTCGGCCGGGAATAAGGGCAACTACCGATAGCGAGTGATCCCGACTGGCCAACCGATTGCAAATACCGGTCAGGATCGGCCCACCACATATGGCCGGTCCATCGTCGGCGCAAGATGTTGCTGGATCAAGGGCCCTACGCCATGACGGCGTAGGGCAGTGACGCCGTCTCGGAGCACACGGCAAATGGCAGCAGACCGTCGGCATATCCCTCGCGCAGAGCGCCTGCAAGGTAAGTCGTTTTGTCGCTGAGACGAAGAGGCTCGATCTGTAGGAGCTGTTTGCTAATATTAACCTCTGTCCGAATTCCCTGTATATCCATCCTCGGACAGAGGGCGGCACCTTGGGTCATAGCTGGGGGCCGCCCGTTATGGGCGACATCGCGCGCTAATGCCGGCTGATCGGCCGGCCGGTCCGGTAGTCCATCAACTGGTCGATACGCTCACCAATCTCCCGCCAAGCCCGTGCAGACGCATCGTCGCCAGCCGCTTCACACTCCTCGATCTGGGCAGCGGCATATTTCGGCGCCTTCGCACCATGCCGCTTTATTACCTCTTGTGCAGAGGCCCATAAGGTCCAATCGTTCAGTCGCATGGGCGATCCCTGCATATCCGCAAGAACCATACCACTACCGGGGTGGCCCCTCCAGCGGCGAGCCGGCGGGATCTATGCCTGTGCCAGTTCGCGCGAGGTCGGCAAAAATGCGCGGGAGCCTGCGCTCCGTGCTGTTTGATGCCTGCTGCGTTCCAACGTCTGCCGTCGCAGAGCTGGAGACGGAACGGCTGGAGACAGCCTGCGACCGCAATGATTATCAACGCACCCAGGCAGAGGCAGCTGCCGATGCCCTATCGGCGAAGATGAAGAAGGAAGCCGAAGATGCTGCCAGAGCCGATGAAGCCGATGCGCGCTATGTTGATCTGTCTGCTCGCTACA
Source organism: Sphingobium sp. BHU LFT2 (assembly GCF_018604485.1). Classification (NCBI taxonomy): domain Bacteria; kingdom Pseudomonadati; phylum Pseudomonadota; class Alphaproteobacteria; order Sphingomonadales; family Sphingobiaceae; genus Sphingobium; species Sphingobium sp. BHU LFT2. Next base: position 2,619 of record NZ_JAFCGW010000041.1, on the reverse strand, counting down.
GCGCTCCCGTCCTGCGCTACCAGGCCGGTCGGCGTTCGCCCGGCGGGACCGATCTGTCCCGTGCTGCCGAAGTCGCCAAAGACGTTGACGGACCTGGCATCTGTGCCGTCATTCCTGTCGGGACATCCTGATCCCGCAAAGCGATGCGCTGATTTGTGCGGAGAATACCGGCCGGCTTGAGGCTGCTCGGACCCGGTCCTTATCCTTGACACCGTGAGCATCCATCCCCAGGCCGACCCTGGCGCGGCCGCTGAAAGCACGCATTCACGAGGAATTTGAATGGCGCCGGTATCGGTTCCTTCTAATCGATCTGCACCCCAATTAGAAGGTGCCCCTGGCCTGTATCACGCCAACATAAGACCGTTCCAAGAGCCTAGATACGATAAAAGCGCATAGGCGCTGGGGCAAGCACCGTCATTTTCGGAAAGGTGAGCCCGACGCGGCCAAATTTCCGGAGGAAATATCGGGGTGCGCGCCGGGCTCAAGTCTTAGGTAGAGGCGTACTCGGATAGGGCCATCCCGTCATGGAAATGTGCCCCTGACACGCGCCGCAATGACGATGAACCGTGCCAGGAGCAGGAGCGAACTTAGAAGCGATGCCGATGTCGGGCAAGTGCCAAGGGCATCAGTCCGCCCCCCCCAGGCAATATCGTCCAGCGCCAGATTGAGCGTCACGGGATCGGTCATCATGCGATATCGTGAATAGCTAAGCGTTCATCGGCCGATCACCCACGGGACGGCGTACCGCACATATCCGTCGTTCCAGCGCGATCTGCTTTTACGCCGCGCCCAAAAATACAACCCCAACGCTCGCGATGGGAGAACGAGAACGATGAAGTTTAATGTCCAATTGCCTATGGCATCCGTGGCGATAGCCCTTGCGCTCAGCGGGTGCGATAAATCGCAGCAACCCGGCGAGAACCCCACCAACGCCTCTGAAGCCACCACGAACGCAGCAACGGACGAAGCCACCGATGCGACCGCTGAGGATAGCGACGAGGCGGTGACCGTCGTCGACGTGCCCAGCACCGACAGCAACACGGGCGACGATGCCGCGGTCCTGACGTCAGCCGCCAGCATCGCAAAGGACATCGCGCAAAGCGACGCTGTCGTGCGCGTGCGCACGGATGACGGTTGGGCCTGGAAGCGTAACGGCGACGTCATCCGAACGGCCTCGCGTGACGGCAAGCGCGTCGCCTACTACCGCAAGGGCGAGGAAAAGCCGTTCTTCGTTCAGGAGGACGATCGCGCCTACGCTTACGCGGACGGCAAGCTGACGCGCCGCTTTGACGCCAACGGCAAGGCCGCACCGCCCAGCGCGTCCGATACGCACAATGCGCAGCAGCTCGCTCAAACTGCCGCCAACGATCGCAAGGTCGCCCGTCAGGCGCCGAAATCTTCCGAAGTGCGCGAAACGCGGCCCGGTGCTTCTTCCCAGCGCGAGCTTCAGAAATCGTCGAATAGCACCCCAGGCGATCGGGCGGCCACCGGCCGGCGACCGGCCGACCACTCCACTGCTTCGCAAAGTCCCTCCCGGAATAACGCCGGGACCGATAGCAGTCGGCAGCTTTCGCCAATGGTAACCCGGTCGGACACAACGACCAGCCAGAACCGCGATCGCAACTCGCCTTCGCGAAACGAGACAGATCGGCCTGATCCGGGCCAGTAAACCCTCGTCCGGGTCGGAACTCGCGGGCACTGTGGTCACAAGACGCCAGTTTTCTGGCAGTCCGTTTTGTCGGAAGTCCCGTTTTTGTGCGCTCGACAGCGCGCCGGTGCGCGTCGTGCATCACTTGAACGCTTGGTGCCCGCTACCTCTGGAAGCGCCGGGCCTCACCTCGGCGCATATCCTGGAAGACGTGAAGGGGAACAAGGACGCGCCCAACATCCCGCTGACGGAAACGCTCGCCGATGTCCTGTCCTGCCGCTCATCGGCTCGAGCCAGCGTTCGCCTCGGCGCTGTTCTTGAACAGAAAGGTCCCCATTTGGATGTGCACGATCAAAGGCGGCAGGGAACCGCGGGGATACTCCGCCCCCGTTATACCGCTGGGAGTCGCTCATGAGCCTGCCGACAGCAACCTCGCAGGACTGCGAAGCGGCGTCGGCAGGCCAGCAAAGCGGATCAGGCCGCCTCGCGCACCTCTTGCTGCGCTTCACCCAGCTGGCGAGCGTACGGCGCAGTTTGGGCGATCTCGATGCGACGCGGCTTCATCGCCTCGGGCACCACACGCTTCAGCTCAATCGAGAGCAGGCCATGTTCGAAACTGGCATGTCCCGCTTCCATGAAATCGGCCAGCTGGAACCGCGTTTCGAAAGCACGTGCGGTGATCCCCCGATGGAGATGCTCGCCCTGGCCGTTGTCTTCGGCGCGCCGTCCGGAAACGACCAGCAGATTCTGCTGCGCCACGACTTCGATGTCCGAGGGCGCAAACCCGGCAAGAGCCAGAGTGATGCGGTAGCCAAGGCGTTGCGGGATCCGGTATCCCAGCGCTCGTTCAGCCACGGCAACCAACTGTCCAGAGCACTTGGCCGAGTACGAAAGACGTCTAGGCGCTGTCCGCGTAGGACGTCCCGAACGAGTTTGCGGCTGTGACCAGTCTGCCGGACAATCTGCCGGAT
>NZ_JAFCGW010000040.1:0-10151 GCF_018604485.1 Sphingobium sp. BHU LFT2 | reverse complement strand
TCGCACGGTCACCTACGTGACCGTCATCCGGGGGCTTCAGACATTTCGTCACCTCCATGCCTGCCCCGGTTGCTTCCGGCTGGAGCATCGCCGGGTGGGCCTTTCACCCACTAGAAAGTGCCGCCTTTGCACGGCGCACACCCTTATGAGACGCTCAGTCGCTAATCTGAGGTTCTCATCTGCGGACCGGCAGCTTTCCCCTGAGATCGATCGCAATGTGTCTGACGAAACAGTTCAGCGGGTCGGAAGGCGCCAGCAGACTCCTTTTCGCCGGTTCCCTCTATCCAACCGCTATCCAGCATACGTCGCCGAAAGGCAGGCTTGTTCAGCCGGGTCGCCAGAATGGCCTCATGCACTTCCTGGAGGTCGCGCAGCGTAAACTGGTCAGGCAGCAGGGCAAGAGCTACCGGAGTGTAAGCGAGCTTTCCCTGCAATCGGGCCCGCGCAAGATCGACGATTGCATCATGGTCGAAAGCCAACGGCTTTTCATGCGCGCAGACTGGTACCAGCGTTAGGTCGTTGCGACCTGTGACCGCAGCCTTCAAGCGATCCACAGGGAGCAAAGCGAAATAGGAAATGGAAATGATCCGCATACGCGGATCACGCGCCGGATCGCCAAAACTGTATAGCTGCTCCAGCCAGGCTCCAGACAGGCCGACCTTCTCTGCGAGAACCCGGTGGGTGGCCGTATCCAGATCTTCGTCCGGTCCGACAAAGCTGCCTGGGAGTGCGAGGCACCCGGCAAAGGGCTCCTGGCAGCGGCGTTGCAGAAGCACCCCCAATTGCCCATCCGAAACAGTCATCAAAACCAGATCCACCGTCACTGCAACCGGCGGATAGGCGGTCGGGTCATAGCTTTCCGAAATCTCGGGCATGGCGCAAATTATTATGTGTTGACTAGATATATGTCAAATGCATATTAGGTAGCCAATGCGGATCGAGGAGTTTGGTTCGCGCCATTGTTTCGGGGGAGCCTCGAATATGAACAAGATTGATTTCGGCGTCTTCATCGGACGCTTCCAGCCGCTGCATATCGGCCATGAACATGTCATCGCCCGTGCTCTGGAGAGGGCGGAGCGACTGATCGTTCTGGTCGGGTCGGCCAATGTCGCTCGCGATCCACGCAATCCCTTCAGCTTCGCCGAGCGTGAGGCGATGCTACGGTCTACCTTTCGCTATGAGATGGCCGAAGGCCGGTTGATCGTCGCGCCGCTCGACGATCATCTCTATTCCGACACGGCCTGGGTGGCGGATGTGCAGCGTAAGGTGCGCGCCATCGTGCTCGATCATGGCAATCATCATGGCTTTCAGAACCGGGGCATTGCCGACTTCCGCGTGGCGCTGACAGGTTATGGCAAGGATGCGTCATCCTACTATCTGAAGCTGTTCCCGGAATGGGAAAATCTTCAGATCGACAGCCAATATGGCACCTTTTCCTCAACCGATGTGCGCCGCCGCTATTTCCAGCGCATTCCCGAAATCGCCAATACGATCCTGTCGCTCGGGGTGGCTGATTTCCTGCGAAGCTTCGCCATGGGCGAAATCTTCCGCAGCCTGTTGGAGGAGGCTGAATATCTGGATGCGTATCCGACGCAATGGGGCGTCGGGCCATTCATCACCGCCGACGCGGTCGTGGTGCAGTCAGGCCATATCCTGCTGGTGCAGCGTGGTCAGGCGCCGGGGAAGGGGTTGCTGGCACTACCGGGGGGATTCGTGAACCCGGCTGAGCGTATCCGCGACGCCGCTATTCGGGAATTGCGTGAGGAAACCGCAATCAGCGACGGCAAGGGCCAAATTCCTCCGGCCATGCTCGCCAGCTTCATCGAGGATGCCCGTACCCGCGTGTTCGATGCGCCCACGCGATCTCTGCGCGGCCGGATCGTCACCCATGCATACCTGTTTCGCCTGCCCGAGCGGCGCAAACTGTTCTCGGTAAAGGGCGGCGACGATGCAGCTCATGCCCGCTGGTATCGCTTTGGCGACCTGACGCCGGACATGCTGTTCGAAGACCATTGGTCGATCATCGAGGAGATGGCCGACCTGTGACCGGCCATGCGGGGGAGTCCCGCTTCGGCCCTGACATGTGAGGAGTTCACATCATGACCAACTTGATTCTGGCCACCGACAGCTACAAGCAGAGCCACTTCCTGCAATATCCGCCTGAGGCGCGCATCATCAGCGCCTATGCCGAAGCACGGCCCAATCGATGCGCCGAAGAAATCTTGTTCTTCGGGTTGCAGCCCTATCTGATCGATTATCTGAGCAGGCCGATAACGGCAGCCGACATCGAGGAGGCAGAAGAAATCTGCGCCGCCCATGGGGTACCCTTCAACCGCGCTGGCTGGGATGCGATCCTGAAGCGGCACGGCGGCTATCTACCGCTGGAAATCCGCGCCCTGCCGGAGGGCATGATCGTGCCGGTTGGCGTGCCGGTGATGCAGGTCGAGAACACCGATCCCACTATGCCCTGGCTCACCACCTTCATTGAAACGGCGCTGTTGCGGGCGCTCTGGTATCCGACCACGGTCGCGACCATCAGCCGGCAGGTGAAGCTGGTCATCCGCGATGCTCTCCAGAAAACCTCGGACGACTGGCAGGGTCAGTTGCCTTTCAAGCTGCATGATTTCGGCGCGCGTGGCGTGTCTTCCGGCGAAAGTGCCGGGCTGGGCGGCATGGCGCATCTGGTGAACTTCGCCGGTACGGACACAATGGAGGGGCTGCTCGCCGCCCGTCGCTATTATGGCGCCACGATGCCTGGCTTTTCCATTCCCGCAGCGGAGCACAGCACGATGACAAGCTGGGGGCCGGATCGTGAGGAAGCGGCCTATACCAATATGCTCGACCAGTTCGAGGGCGATGGCAAGCTGGTGGCGGTCGTGTCCGACAGTTACGATCTCGACAATGCCGTCGCTAACATCTGGGGCGGTAGCCTGAAGGGCAAGGTCCTCAACCGGCGCGGCACGCTAGTCGTGCGCCCCGACAGTGGCGATCCCGTGGAAACGCCGGTGCGCACGGTGAAAAGGCTGTGGGACGCCTTTGGCGGCATGGTAAACGGCAAGGGATTCCGGCTGCTCGATCCGCATGTGCGGGTCATTCAGGGCGACGGCATGACACTGGACAGCATCCGCCGCCTCACCGTCCGTCTCATTGAGGAGGGCTTTGCCATCGACAATATCGCCTTCGGCATGGGCGGCGGCCTGCTGCAGCACGCCAATCGCGATACGCTCGGCTTTGCAATGAAGGCCAACGCCATGGAGGATGATCAGGGTATATGGCACGACATCGCCAAGCGCCCCGCGACCGACATGGCCAAAGCCAGCAAAGCTGGTCGTCAGGGCGTGGTCATGAGTGCGGGCAGGCTGGCAGCAGCACGACGCGATGCGATTGATCCGGAACAAGACCTTCTTGCGCCGGTTTGGTGTGATGGCGAGTTGTTGATGCGCCACAACTTCGAACGGGTCCGCGAAAGAGCGGCAGCCTGACTGATAACGTTGGAGGCAGGCCCTTTGGACCCTGCCTCCAACACGGTCGACCCAAACTGGCCGTTCAAGGGGCGATTTGTGATCCCCAGGAGCAGACGGTCAGGTTTTCCGTTCCAACCGCGCGTCAAGCCAATCTCGGAATGCCAGATTCCATTTCGCAATTGGTGCCAAGCTGCATCGGGAATTATCGATGGCTTGTTGACTGGTTTGATTGCATCGGATAATTACGATGCATGGACACCAGCGATGCACTCTCGATACTCTCCGCTCTCGGCCATCCTACGCGGCTCGATGCGTTCCGCCTGTTGATCCGGCATGAGCCTGATGGACTGTCGACTGGCGAATTGGTTGAGGCATCAGGGCTGACCCAGAGCACATTTTCGACGCATCTGGCCGTGATGGCGAAGGCCGGGCTAGTGCTTTCCGAGAAGCGTGGCCGCCAACAGATCCAGCGCGCCAACCTCGACGTGCTGCGCGGACTGATGATCTATCTGGCCAAGGATTGCTGCCAGGGGCGCGCCGAACTGTGCGAGCCGCTGCTGGCCGAACTGACCTGCTGCTGAAGAGGCGATAATGACCGATATCGTGATCTACCATAACCCGCTTTGCGGGACCTCTCGCAATGCGCTGGCCATGATCCGCAATGCGGGCATCGAACCCCACGTTGTCGAATATCTGAAGACGCCGCCAAGTCGTGCGCTGCTGGTTGAGCTCATCGAGCGGGTCGGCATTACTCCGCGCGCTTTGCTGCGCGAGAAGGGAACGCCTTATGGCGAACTGGGCCTCGGCGACGAGACCTTGACGGACGAGGCACTGGTCGACGCGATGATGGAGCATCCCATCCTCATCAACCGGCCGCTTGTGGTGTCGCCGCTGGGCGTGAAACTCTGCCGTCCTTCCGAAGAAGTGTTGGATTTGCTGCCGACCGAGCAGCGCAGCACGTTCGTCAAGGAAGACGGCGAAGTCGTGGAAGCGACCCGGCGATGACCCTTTCGGTTCGCAGCGCAACGATCGGCGATGCTAAGGCCATTGCCGCCATCTATGCGCATCATGTCCTGAATGGCACGGCGACATACGAGGTGGTGCCACCCACCGAGTCCGATACCGTAGATAAGATACAGATGGTGACCATGCGGGCCTGGCCGTTTCTTGTTGCCTGTGATGGATCTGCGGTGGTGGGCTACGCTTACGCCACGCAGTTCCGCGATCGACCAGCTTACGCCTATGCCTGCGAGAACAGCATCTACGTGGCGCACGACCGGCGCGGCGGCGGCATCGGTAAGCTGCTGCTCAAGGCTTTGCTGCAGGCAGCTGAAGCCTATGGCTTTCGGCAGATGGTCGCCGTTATCGGCGGCGGCGAACCTGGCTCGGTAGCGCTCCACGAATCCTGCGGCTTCGAGCATGTCGGCCGCCTGACCGGCCTGGGCTGGAAGGCCGGGCGTTGGCTCGACACGGTTTACATGCAGGTCGCCTTGGGCGGCGGCACAGCGACCGCGCCTGTCGCTTCCGGGAAGGACTGACGGCCATGTCACTGTTCGAACGCTACCTCTCGCTGTGGGTGGCTCTGTGCATCGCAGTCGGGATCGGTCTCGGTCACTTGCTTCCGGGCGCCTTCGAGGCGATCGCAGCGATGGAGATCGCCAACGTCAACCTCCTGGTGGCGGGCCTGATCTGGCTGATGATTATCCCAATGCTGCTGCGGGTCGAATTCGGCGCGCTCCAAAGCCTCTGGCAGCACTGGCGCGGCATCGGCGTCACCCTCGTAGTGAACTGGGCGATCAAGCCATTCTCCATGGCGCTGCTTGCCACGTTTTTCCTCAGCTATCTGTTCGCACCGATGCTGCCTGAAGGCGCATCGTCGTCCTACATCGCCGGGCTAATCCTGTTGGCTGCAGCGCCATGCACGGCGATGGTCTTCGTCTGGTCCAACCTCGTCGACGGCGAACCGAACTACACCTTGAGCCAGGTCGCGCTGAACGACCTGATCATGGTCTTTGCCTTCGCGCCGCTGGTGGCTCTGCTGCTGGGTGTGGCATCGATCACCGTGCCGTGGAACACGCTGGCGCTGTCGGTGGGGCTCTACATCGTCGTCCCGGTGGTCATCTCTCAACTGCTCCGCCGCGCGCTCCTTTGCGGCGGTGAGAAGCGGCTCCGGCGTTTCCTATCCGCCATTGGCCCAATCAGCCTTGCGAGTCTGCTTCTGACGCTGGTGCTGCTGTTTGGCTTCCAGGGCGAACAGATCATCCGGCAACCGCTGGTGATCGCGCTGATTGCCGTGCCGATCCTGTTTCAGGTCTATCTCAATGCCGGCATCGCCTATTGGCTCAGTCGCCGTTTCGGCGTGGCATGGTGCGTCGCCGGCCCTTCGGCGCTGATCGGTGCCTCCAACTTCTTCGAACTGGCTGTGGCCGCTGCCATCAGCCTCTTTGGCCTCAATTCCGGCGCCGCGCTGGCAACGGTCGTGGGCGTGCTGGTCGAAGTGCCGGTGATGCTGTCGATCGTCGCCTTGGTGAAGCGGACACGCCCTTGGTACGAGAAAGGTATTTCCGCATGAGACTGCGCGAACTCGCCGACCCCGATCATCTTCCTGCTTTGGACAAGACCTTCGCGCTTGCACGCCCCGCCAGCGGCCTTGGCCCGGATCAACCGGCTCCGCGCATCCTGCTGCTCTACGGCTCGCTGCGGGAACGTTCTTTCTCGCGCCTCGCCGTGGAAGAGGCCGCCCGCCTGCTGCAGTTCTTCGGCGCCGAGACACGAATCTTCGATCCCAGCGACCTGCCGCTGCCCGATCAGGTAGCCGGAGATGATCACCCGGCAGTGCATGAATTGCGCGAGCACGCGCTATGGTCGGAAGGCATGGTCTGGTGCAGTCCGGAGCGGCACGGCCAGATCAGCGGCATCATGAAGACACAGATCGATCATCTGCCGCTCCAGATGCGCGGGATGCGGCCGACGCAGGGGCGAACGCTTGCGGTCATGCAAGTGTCCGGCGGCTCGCAATCGTTCAATGCCGTCAATTCGCTACGCTTGCTGGGCCGCTGGATGCGGATGTTCACGATCCCCAATCAGTCCTCAGTCGCGATGGCCTACAAGGAGTTCGACGAGGACGGACGGATGCGAGCGTCCAGTTATTACGAGCGCATCGTCGACGTGATGGAGGAACTGGTGCGCTTCACGGTGCTGATGCGGCCGCATGCGTCGCTGCTGGTTGACCGATACTCTGAACGGAAGGAGGCTGGTGTGCCTATCGAAGCCACTGCGGACCTTTCTGCTATAGCGATAGCAGGCCAGTCCTGATTCCGCGGTCGACCCAAATTTGCCGTTCAAGGGGCGATTTTTGATCCCCAGGAGCAGACGGTCAGGTTTTCCCTTCCAACCGCGCGTCGAGCCGATCTCGGAATGCCAGCTTCCATCTAGCAATTGGTCCCAAGCTGCCCTCAAGCCTGACTGACGAATAAAGAATCGGGAATATCCGATATCTCATTGACGGGCCATATCGCATCGGATAATTTCGATGCATGGACACCGATGACGCCCTTGCCATTCTCTCCACCCTTGGCCATCCCACGCGGCTCGATGCGTTTCGGCTGCTGATCCGACATGAGCCGGATGGCTTGTCGACCGGCGAACTGGTCGAAGCGTCGGGGCTGACCCAGAGCACATTTTCGACGCATCTGGCCGTGATGGTGAAGGCCGGCCTGGTGCTGTCCGAGAAGCGTGGTCGCCAACAGATCCAGCGCGCCAACCTCGACGCGCTGCGCGGCCTCATGGTCTATCTGGCCAAGGATTGCTGCCAGGGGCGCGCCGAACTGTGCGAGCCGCTTCTGGCCGAACTTACCTGCTGCTGAAGAGGCAACAATGACCGATATCGTGATCTACCATAACCCGCTTTGCGGGACCTCTCGTAATGCCCTGGCCATGATCCGCAATGCGGGTATAGAGCCTCATGTTATCGAGTACCTGAAGACGCCGCCGAGCCGTGCGCTGCTCCTGGAACTCATCGACCGCGCCGGCATCACCCCGCGCGCTCTGCTGCGCGAGAAGGGGACGCCTTATGCCGAACTGGGCCTCCGCGACGAGACCTTGACGGACGAGGCCCTCGTCGACGCGATGATGGAGCATCCTATCCTCATCAACCGGCCGCTGGTCGTGTCGCCACTGGGCGTGAAGCTCTGCCGGCCTTCCGAAGCAGTGCTAGACCTGCTGCCGGCCGAGCAGCGCAGAACTTTCGTCAAGGAAGACGGCGAAGTCGTGGAAGCGACCCGGCGATGAGTCTTTCGGTTCGCCGGGCTGAGGTCGACGACGCGGACGCCATTGCCACCATTTATGCGCATCATGTTCTTCACGGCACGGCAACCTACGAAGTCGTGCCGCCGACCGCGGACGAGACCGTCGAGAAGATTTTGATGATCACCGGGCGGAGTTGGCCGTTCCTTGTCGCCTGCGATGGATCTGAGCTGGTGGGCTATGCCTACGCCACGCAGTTCCGGGATAGACCGGCCTATGCCTATGCTTGCGAGAACAGCATCTACGTAGCGCACGACCGGCGCGGTGGCGGCATCGGCAAGCTGTTGCTCAAGGCCTTGCTGGAGGCCGCCGATGCCTATGGCTTCCGGCAGATGGTCGCTGTCATCGGTGGCGGTGAACCGGCCTCCGTCGCACTGCACGGCTCTTGCGGCTTTGAGCAGGTCGGCTGCCTGACCGGCATGGGCTGGAAGGCCGGTCGCTGGCTCGACACAGTTTTGGGTGGCGGCACCGCGACCGCGCCTATCGCTTCCGGGAAGGACTGACGATCATGTCGCTGTTCGAACGCTATCTCTCGCTGTGGGTGGCCATGTGCATCGTAGTCGGGATCGGTCTCGGCCATTTGCTTCCCGGCGCCTTCGAGGCGATCGCAGCGCTGGAGATCGCCAACGTCAACCTCGTGGTGGCGGGCCTGATCTGGCTCATGATCATCCCGATGCTGCTACGGGTCGATTTCGGCGCCCTCCATAGCCTTCGGCAGCACTGGCGTGGTATCGGCATTACCCTCGTAGTGAACTGGGCGATCAAGCCATTCTCCATGGCATTGCTCGGCACCTTCTTCCTCGGCCACCTGTTCGCGCCGATGCTGCCTGAAGGCGTATCGTCGTCCTACATTGCCGGGCTGATCCTGCTGGCTGCTGCGCCTTGCACGGCGATGGTCTTCGTCTGGTCCAACCTCGTCGATGGTGAGCCGAACTACACCTTGAGCCAGGTGGCACTGAACGACCTGATCATGGTCCTTGCCTTCGCGCCGCTCGTAGGATTGCTGCTGGGCGTGGCATCGATTACCGTGCCGTGGAGCACGTTGGCGCTGTCGGTGGGACTCTACATCGTCGTCCCGGTGGTCATCTCGCAACTGCTCCGCCGAGTCCTACTTCGCGGGGGCGAGAAGCGGCTCCAGCATTTCCTGTCCGCCATTGGCCCGATCAGCCTTGCCAGCCTGCTGCTGACACTGGTGCTGCTGTTCGGCTTTCAGGGCGAGCAGATCATCCGGCAACCGCTGGTAATCGCGCTGATTGCCGTGCCGATCCTGTTTCAGGTCTATCTTAATGCCGGCATCGCCTATTGGCTCAGCCGCCGTTTTGGCGTGGCATGGTGCGTCGCTGGCCCTTCGGCGCTGATCGGTGCCTCCAATTTCTTTGAACTGGCTGTGGCCGCCGCCATCAGCCTTTTTGGCCTCAGTTCCGGCGCCGCGCTGGCAACGGTCGTGGGCGTGCTGGTCGAAGTGCCGGTGATGCTATCGATCGTCGCCTTGGTGAAGCGGACCCGTCCCTGGTACGAGAAAGGTATTTCCGCATGAGACTGCGCGAACTCGCCGCCCCCGATCACCTTCCTGCGCTAGACAAAGCTTTTGCGTTGGCTCGTCCCGCCAGCGGCCTTGGCCCGGATCAACCGCCTCCGCGTATTCTGCTGCTCTACGGCTCTCTGCGGGAACGCTCGTTTTCGCGCCTCGCCGTGGAAGAGGCGGCGCGCCTGCTAAAGTTCTTCGGCGCCGAGACGCGGATCTTCGATCCCAGCGACCTGCCGCTGCCCGATCAGATAGCGGGAGATGATCACCCGGCGGTGCATGAACTGCGGGAGCACGCGCTATGGTCGGAGGGCATGGTCTGGTGCAGTCCTGAGCGGCACGGCCAGATCAGCGGCATCATGAAGACGCAGATCGATCATCTGCCACTTCAGATGCGCGGGATGCGGCCGACGCAGGGAAGAACGCTTGCGGTCATGCAGGTGTCCGGCGGTTCGCAATCGTTCAATGCCGTCAATTCGCTGCGCTTGCTGGGCCGCTGGATGCGGATGTTCACGATTCCTAATCAGTCGTCAGTGGCGATGGCCTACAAGGAGTTCGACGAAGACGGCCGGATGCGGGCATCGAGCTACTACGAGCGCATCGTCGATGTGATGGAGGAACTGGTCCGCTTCACCGTGCTGATGAGGCCGCACGGGGTGCAGCTCGTTGACCGATACTCCGAACGGAAGGAGGCTGGGCTCCCGGTTGATAACGCAGCGGACCACTCCGCAATTGCAATCATGCCTCAATCCTGATTTTCGCCCGTACGCATCCGGTGAGGACCGCGGCTACTGACGGTTTGCTGGGGGTTTTGGCATCTTACTTGCCGAGGAAGGCCTCGACGCCTTCTTGAGCGA
>NZ_JAFCGW010000039.1:0-10374 GCF_018604485.1 Sphingobium sp. BHU LFT2 | reverse complement strand
ACGCTTGAACTCATCGCTGAAATTGGGCTTCCCCATCGTCGTCTCCTGTCCTCAAAATTAGGATAGAAGGCGTCCAGAAATCTAGGGGCTACTCACTCGGCCACACTTCCGTTGCGACGCTTCCTAGCGAAGCGGGCGAACAAGCCAAGGGCAAAAATGACAATATTGAGGGGAATGGTCGCCCATTCGCGACTTCGTATCGGATAGGGGTTTCGCCGGTTGCCCTGGCTGTGCCACAAAAGGCCATGGCAGATTCTCGGTTCAATTCGCTGGCCATTGCGCTGATGATGGGTTTTTCGACGGTTGTGGCGGGATTGGCTGCGCCGCAGGTCGCGATCGCGCAGGATGATGGGGATTTTCGCGCTTATCTGGAATCCCTGCGCCCCAAGGCACGCGCCATGGGCATTCGCGACGCGACGCTGGACGCCGTCTTTCCGACCCTGACGATCAACCCGCGCGTCGTGGCGCTTGACCAGAGTCAGCCGGGCGGCGGTGCCTATTCGCCCATTCCCAATTTCGAGCCTTATCGGGTCAAGCATGTCGATGCCGCCCGGATCAGCCGTGGGCGGGCGGTCTATGCCGCCAATCGCGCGCGGCTGGCCCGGATCGAGGCCGAAACCGGCGTGCCCGAAGAAATCATGGTCGCCATTTTCGGCCATGAAACCAATTATGGCTCCTATACCGGCGATTTCGACCTGATCCGGTCGCTGGCGACGCTCGCGCATGAGGGGCGCCGACGCACCTTGTTCGAGCCGGAATTGCTGGCGACGCTCAAGATGCTGAACGATGGCGTACCGCGCAGCCGGCTGGTCGGCAGCTGGGCCGGGGCGACCGGCTATCCGCAATTCCTGCCCTCGGTCTATCTCAAGCTCGCCAAGGATGGCGACGGCGATGGCCGGGCGGATATCTGGACCAGCCAGGCGGATGCGCTCGCCTCGATCGCCAATTATTTCGTTGCGGCCGGATGGCGGCGGGGCCAGCCCTGGGGCGTAGCGGTCAGCGTGCCGACCAGCTTCAACCGCGCCTCGGTGGCCGCGCGCACGACGGCACCGCGCTGCCCGCGGGTCTTCAATCGCCACAGCCGCTGGTTGACCATGGCCGAATGGCGCAAGCTGGGTCTGTTCCCGGCCAGCGGCATCTGGCCGGCGGACACTGTCATGGCAACCCTGCTGGAACCCGACGGGCCGGGCAAGACCGCCTATCTGCTGACCAGCAATTATCGGGCGATCCTCGACTATAATTGCTCCAATTTCTACGCTCTTTCCGTGGGGTTGCTGGCCGATGCGGTCAAGCAATAGGAACTGGCTCGCGCTGGGCGGCGCGGCGTCTCTGCTGGCCTCCTGCGGCAGCGAGCAGGCCGTTGCGCCGCCGGCGCCACGCCCCGCGCCACCTGCAACGGCGCCAGCGGTTGCGGACGAACCGGTCAAGATCGGCGAACCCTATAGCGTGGGCGGCAAGACCTATGTCCCCGCCGATCCGGTCAATTATGACGAGGTCGGCTATGCCAGCTGGTATGGCGAGGAGGCTACGGGCAAGCCGACGGCCAATGGCGAGGATTTCGTGCCGTCGGCGATCAGCGGCGCCCACAAGACCTTGCCCCTGCCAAGCTATGTCGAGGTGACGGCATTGGATAGCGGTCGCACCATTCTGGTCCGGCTCAACGATCGTGGTCCGTTCAGCGACGACAAGCTCATCGACCTGTCGCGTGGCGCGGCCGAGCAACTGGGCATTACCGGTGATGGCGCCGCGGCCGTTCGCGTCCGGCGGGTCAATCCACCCGAGCAGGAAAAGGCTTTGCTGCGGGCCCGCCAGCGCGCGCCCGAGCGGATCGACACGCCGCAACCCTTGCTGAAGGTGCTGCGCGGGCGTCTGGCGCAAGTGCCGGCAAGCCAGCCAGCGCAGGTTCAGGCCGCGCGCCCCGTCGTTCAGGCGATCCCGGCTTCGAGCAGTTCCAGCCGTCGTGGCGCATCCTTCGATACGCCCACGCCACCCAGTCCCAAGCCGGCCCCGAAGACCGCAACGCCGGCAAAACCCGTATCGGGCGGCTATGTCGTTCAGGTTGCAGCGCTTTCTTCCCAAAGCCGGGCCGAGGCGCTGGCCAGGCAGATCGGCGCGCACGCCGTTGCGGCCGGTTCGGTCTGGCGGGTGCGCTATGGTCCTTATCCCTCGCAGGAGGCGGCGCAGGCCGGCGTGAAGGGGGCGGCAGCGAAGGGCTTTGCGAATGTCCGTGTCATGGCTAATGACGCGCGCTAATCATAGCGATGCGTCCAGCGAATCTATCCAGTCGAAGGCTTGAGTTCATGAAGAAAACCGTTGCCGCCACTCTCTTCGTCGGTCTGCTGGCCCAGCCGCTGGTTGCCGCGGCCCCGCCTTATACGAGCGAGGCGCCGATCGCCTATCTCAAGGACCTTTCCTCGGGCGCTGTCCTCTATGACAAGGGCGGCGAGACCCGGATGCCGCCGGCCTCGATGGCCAAGATGATGACGGCGCATGTTGCCTTCCGCCTGATCCAGAAGGGCGAGTTGAAGCTCGACACCAAATTCACGGTCCGTCCGGAAACCTGGCAGCAATGGCACGGCCCCAAGGCCGGTTCGACCATGTTCCTGTCGGTGGGCGAGCAGGTGTCGGTCGAAAATTTGCTGCACGGCATCGTCACCCTGTCGGGCAATGACGCCTGCGTCGTGCTGGCCGAGGGCATTGCCGGCACCGAGCAGGCGTTCGTCGCACTGATGAACGAAGAGGCCAGGCGCATGGGCCTCAAGAACAGCCATTTCGGCACCAGCAATGGCTGGCCTGACGAGGGCGTGACCTATGTCACCGCCGAAGATCTGGCCAAGCTTGCCGAAGCCACGATCGTAGAGACGCCGGATCTCTACAAGAAATTCTACGCCACCCGCTCCTTTACCTGGGGCAAGACCATGGGCGGCTCCGACATTGCGCAGGCCAATCGCAATCCGATCCTGGGCAAGATCGCGGGCGCCGACGGCCTCAAGACCGGCCATACCGAAGAAGCCGGTTTCGGCTTCACCGGATCGGCCGAGCAGGATGGCCGCCGCCTGGTGATGGTGGTCGCCGGCCTGACCAGCTTCAACGGCCGGATTACCGAATCCGTCCGCTTCATGGACTGGGGCTTCCGCGCCTGGAAGGCGCAGCCGCTGTTCAAGAAGGGGCAGACGGTCGAGACCGCCGCGGTTCAGCTCGGTAGCGCATCGACCGTGTCGCTGGTCGCGCCGCAGAATATGGCGGTCACCATGCCGCGCACCGCGTCGGCCAACGTGAAGGTGAAGGTCGTCTATACCGGCCCGATCAAGGCGCCGATCGCCAAGGGCCAACAGATCGCCCAGCTCATCGTCCAGACCCGGGATACGCCGCCGCAGGTGCTGCCGCTGGTCGCTGGTGAAGATGTCGCGGAAGCGGGCATTTTCGGTCGTCTCTGGAATGGCCTGAAGTCCTTCTTCGGGTGATCACAGGCCGTTTCATCACGCTCGAAGGCGGCGAGGGCGCCGGCAAGTCGACCCAGCTTCGTGCGCTGGCGGCGGCTCTGCGCGCGCACGGGCTGGAGGTTGTCGAGACCCGCGAGCCGGGCGGCAGCGAGGGGGCGGAAGCGATCCGTGCCATGCTGCTGACTGGCGGCGCTGACCGCTGGAATGCCCGCGCCGAAGCTCTGCTGTTCGCCGCCGCGCGTGCCGACCATATCGAAAAGACGATCCGTCCGGCGCTGGCCCGTGGCGCCTGGGTGCTGTCCGATCGGTTCCTCGACAGCAGCCGTGCCTATCAGGGGCAGGGCGATCTTAGCGATGCCGACATATTGGCGCTGCACCAGATCGGCAGCGCCGGCTTCCTGCCCGATCGCACCTTGTTCCTGACCCTGCCGGAAGCCGAGGCGGAAGCCCGCGCCCATGCCCGTGACGGCGACGTGTCGGATCGGATTGGCGGCCGCGACCGCGCCTTCCACCGCGCCGTGGCCGATGCGTTCGTCCGCTTTGCCGCCGATGAGCCGGCACGGGTCCGCGCGATCGACGCGTCGGGCACGGCGGACGATGTCACTGCCCGGCTGCTCGCGGCACTGGACGACCTGCTGTCATGACGTCACTGGTCGGGCATGACGCCCAGGCGCAGACCCTGCTGGCGGCGGCAAGCAGCGGCCGCATGCATCATGGCTGGATATTGAGCGGCCCGCGCGGCATTGGCAAGGCCAGCTTTGCCCGCGCCATGGCGATGCGCCTGCTGGCGGATGCAGCCGGCCCGAAGATCGAGGGCGAGGGGCTTGCCGTTCCCGAAAGTCACCCAATCCGCCGCCTGATCGAGGCGAGCGCGCATCCCGATTATGCCGAACTGGCACCGCTAGAGAAGGACGGCGTTACCGCACGCAACATCAGCGTCGACCAGGTGCGCGGCCTGCAGCGGCTGATCCAGTCGGCGCCGTCGCTCTCTTCCCGTCGCATCGTCGTGATCGACAGTGCCGATGATCTGGAGCGCGGCGCCGCCAATGCCCTGCTCAAGACGTTGGAAGAGCCGCCGGCGGACATGATCTTCCTGCTGGTCAGCCATGCGCCCGGCCGGCTGCTGCCCACCATCCGCTCGCGCTGCCGCACGATGCGCCTCGATCCTCTGTCGGACGGGGCCATGGCGACGGTGCTGCGGCGCGAGGATGAAAGCCTGTCCGGGCCGGAACTCGACGCCCTGCTGCGCGCCGGGGAGGGTTCGCCCGGTCGCGCGCTGCGCTATGCGGGCCTCGACCTTGCGGGCCTCGAAAAATCGCTGCTGGCAATCGCGGCCGACGGTGATCCTGGCAATCGGGAGCGCCTGCGCCTGGCCAAGACGTTGGCGGGCAAGGCGGCCAAGCCGCGTTACGAAGCCTTTCTGGAGCGCGCGCCTGCCTTCATTGCCCAGGCCGCCCGGACCCGTCATGGCCCGGCACTGGGCAGCGCGCTCGATCATTGGGAAGCTGCGCGGCATCTGGCGGGCGGCGCGGTGATCCTGTCGCTCGACCCGGCCTCGGTCGTTTTCGAGCTGGGCGGCCATGTCGCGGCATTGGCTGATGCGGCGACCTGAAAAGCGGCTTTGCGGCGACGCGAACAGCCGCTAGGGAGGCTGCATGTCGCAGCCTTACACCATCACCACCGCCATCTCCTATCCCAACGGCCGTCCGCATATCGGCCATGCCTATGAGGTGATCGCCACCGACGCGATCGCCCGGTTCCAGCGGATGATGGGCCGCGATGTCTTCTTCCAGACCGGAACCGACGAACACGGCCTGAAAATGGCCCAGACGGCGCGCAACCGGGGGATCGAGCCACGCGAATTGGCCGATAAGATGTCGTCCTATTTCAAGCAGATGAACGATAGCCTGAATATCAGCTATGATCGTTTCATCCGCACCAGCGAACCGGATCATCACCGCGCCAGCCAGGCGATCTGGCAGGCGATGGAGGCCAATGGCGACCTGTATCTGGGCCGCTATGAGGGCTGGTATTCGGTCCGCGACGAAGCCTTCTATGATGAGAAGGAAATCACCGAGGGCGAGGGCGGCGTGAAGCTGTCGCCGCAGGGAACGCCGGTCGAATGGACGGTTGAGGAAAGCTGGTTCTTCCGCCTGTCCCAATATCAGGACAAGCTGCTGGAGCTCTATAACAGCCAGCCCGATTTCATCCGCCCGGAAAGCCGCCGCAACGAAATCCTGCGCTTCGTCGAGGGCGGCCTGTCCGATCTCAGCATTTCGCGCACCAGCTTCGACTGGGGCGTCCAGGTGCCTGGCGCAGACGGCCATGTCATGTATGTCTGGGTCGATGCGCTGACCAACTATATCACCGGCTGCGGCTATCCCGACGACGCGGAACGGATGGCGCGCTATTGGGCGGAGGGTGGCGACATCACCCATATCATCGGCAAGGATATCGTGCGTTTTCATACGGTGTACTGGCCAGCTTTCCTGATGAGCGCGAAGCTGCCGCTGCCCAAGCAGGTATTCGGCCATGGCTTCCTGCTGAACCGCGGCGAGAAGATGTCCAAGTCGGTCGGCAATGTCGCCGATCCGATGGAATTGGCCGAACGCTTCGGCGTCGATCAGCTGCGCTATTTCCTGCTGTCCGAAGTGACCTTCGGCAATGACGGCAGCTATAGCGCCGAAGCGATTGTCCAGCGCTCGAACAGCGATCTGGGCAATGCGTTCGGCAATCTCGCGCAGCGCACGCTGAGCTTCATCGCGAAAAATCTGGAAGGGCGCCTGCCGGCCATCAATGGCCATGACGCCGCCGATACGGAGCTGTTCGCGCTGATCGACAAGGTCGTGCGCGGCGACATGCCGGCCGCCATGGCCGATCTTGCGCCGTCGGTGGCGATTGACGCCTGGCTGCGCGCGGCCTTTGCCTGCAACCAATATATCGACGCGCAGGCGCCCTGGTCGCTGCGCAAGACCGATCCCCAGCGGATGGAGACGGTGCTGGCGACGCTCTACATCGCCATCGCCCAGCTGGCGGTCGCGATCCAGCCGGTGATCCCGGCGAGCGCCACCGCGCTGCTCGACCATATGGGCGTGCCGGCGGACAAGCGCAGCTATGGCGCGATCGGCGATCATTGGTATAGCGACCTGGCCGAAAGCGATTTCGTGCTGGCCGCGCCCAAGCCGCTCTTCCCGCGCCTGGAATTGACCGAAGCGGACGCCTGAACCCATGTTGATCGACAGCCATTGTCACCTCAATTACAAGGGGTTGATCGAGGATCAGCAGAATGTGCTGGAACGCGCCCGCGCGCGCGGCGTCGACCTGATGCTCAACATCGCCACCCGCGAAAGCGAGTGGGACGATGTGCTGGGTACGGCGGTGCGCGAGGCGGATGTGTGGGCGACCGTGGGGATCCACCCGCATGAGGCGGACGAGCATCCCCATGTCGACACCGCCAAGCTGGTCGAGCGCGCGGCCCATCCGCGCGTCGTCGGCATCGGTGAAACGGGCCTCGATTATTATTACGACCATAGCGATCGCGAGCGGCAGCAGAAAAGCTTCCGCAGCCATATCGCCGCCTGCCGCGAGACCGGCCTGCCGCTGATCGTCCATACCCGCGAAGCGGAGGAGGATACGCTGGCGATCATGCGGGACGAAATGGGGAAGGGGGCCTATGGCGGCGTCATTCACTGCTTCACCGCCAGCGGCGCCTTTGCCGACGCGGCGATGGACCTTGGCTTCTACATCAGCATTTCGGGCATCGTGACCTTCAAGAGCGCGAATGATCTGCAGGAAACGGCCGCGCGCCTGCCGCTCGACCGGCTGCTGGTGGAAACGGACTCGCCCTTTCTCGCACCGGTGCCCCATCGCGGCAAGTCGTGCGAGCCGGCCTTCGTCGCCGACACGGCGCGCTTCCTGGCTGATCTGCGCGGCGAGAGCATCGAGGATCTGGCGGCGGCCACCTCGGCCAATTTCCTCCGCCTCTTTGCCAAGATCGAGGGCCGGCCGCAGGCATGAGCCTCAAGCTGACCATCCTTGGCAGCGGCACATCCTCCGGCGTTCCCCGGATCGGCAATGATTGGGGCACCTGCGATCCAACGGAACCGCGCAACCGCCGCACCCGCGTCTCGATCCTGGTGGAAAGCGCGACGACCCGGATATTGGTCGACACATCCCCGGACCTGCGAGCGCAATTGCTGGCGGCCGACGTGATCGACATCGATGCGATCCTGTGGACCCATGACCATGCCGATCACAGCCATGGCATCGACGATGTTCGCCAGTTGTTCCATCATCGCGGCAGCCCGATCCCCGGCTATGCCCGTGCCCAGACGATGCGCCTGCTCCAGGCCCGCTTTGCCTATGCCTTTGCGGGGAGGGGGGGCTATCCGCCAATCATCGTCCCGCATGATCTGCCCGATGGGCTGCGGATCGGCGATATCGACATTGCCTGCACCGACATGCCCCATGGCGACATTTATTCGACTGGATTCCGCTTCAGTCATGATGATAGTCATGTCGGATATGCTACGGATTTTCATGAAATAACCCCGGATATGCTGGCGCTGTTCGATGATCTCGACATCTGGGTGGTCGATGCGCTGCGCGCCCGGCCGCATCCCACCCATGCCCATCTGGAGATGACATTGGCAGGGATCATGGCGACCCGGCCCAATCGCGCGATCCTCACGCATATGGACCAGAGCATGGATTATGCCACCTTGTGCGCCACGCTCCCCAAAGGCGTGGAGCCGGGCTATGACGGGTTGGTCATTGACCTTAACGACGGAGCACCCCACTGATGGACGGCACGGATCAGGCGATGTCCAGCATCTGGTATCTGCTCGCCCTGGTCCTGGTCGGCTCCGCCCTGATCGGCCGCCGCATCGCGCTGGGCAGCTTCGTGCGGATGGCGCTGCTCTGGGTGCTGATCTTCGGCGCCCTGCTCGGCCTCTTCACCTTTGCCCAGAAGGCGGGGCTGATGCCGGCAAAGTTCGCAACGGAGGAGGGGGCCTTGCTCCAGCCGCAGAATAGTGCCGAAGCCATATCACAGGCCGTGCCGCCGCCGGCCCCACCGCC
Organism: Sphingobium sp. BHU LFT2; assembly: GCF_018604485.1. NCBI lineage: Bacteria > Pseudomonadati > Pseudomonadota > Alphaproteobacteria > Sphingomonadales > Sphingobiaceae > Sphingobium > Sphingobium sp. BHU LFT2. Next base: position 1,852 of record NZ_JAFCGW010000039.1, on the reverse strand, counting down.
GATCCAATCCGATGGGCAAGTGGTGCGCATTCCGGTCGCGCCGGACGGCCATTATTGGGTGGAGGGCATGGTCAACGGCATGTCCGCGCGCTTCCTGATCGACAGTGGCGCGACCATCACCGCCCTTTCGGAAAATACCGCCCGCGCCACCGGCCTCAATATCGACATGAACGCGCCCCCGATCCCGCTCAACACCGCCAATGGCAAGATCGACGCGCGCCGCGCCAGCATCTCGACGCTGACGGTCGGACCGCTGCGCGCCAATGATGTCGAGGTTGTCGTCTCGCCGGCGCTGGGCGACGTCAATGTCATCGGCATGAATATGCTGTCCCGTCTCAAGAGTTGGAGCGTTGAAAATGGTGAAATGGTGCTGACGCCATGACGTCACATGAGGGGCAGGGGGCGGCACCCGACAAACGCGCCCGGCTCAAGGCGATCATCGGCGGTTCCACCGGCAATCTGGTCGAATGGTATGACTGGTATGCCTATGCCGCTTTCACCCTCTATTTCGCCCCGCATTTCTTTCCGAGCGAGGATCGCACCGCCCAGTTGCTGAGCGCGGCCGGCATCTTCGCCGTGGGCTTCCTGATGCGACCGATCGGCGCCTGGCTGATGGGCGTCTATGCCGACCGTCACGGCCGCAAGAGCGGGCTTACCCTGTCAGTGTCATTGATGTGCGCCGGGTCGCTGCTGATCGCGGTGACGCCGGGCTATGAGGTGATCGGCGTCGGCGCGCCGCTGCTGCTCGTGCTGGCCCGGCTGATGCAGGGCCTGTCGATCGGCGGCGAATATGGCGCCAGCGCGACCTATCTCACCGAAATGGCCGGCAAGGACCGGCGCGGATTCTATTCCAGCTTCCAATATGTGACGCTGATTGCCGGGCAGTTGGTGGCGATCTGCGTGCTGCTGCTGCTCCAGTCTATCCTGACGGAGGCGGAACTTGACGCCTGGGGCTGGCGCATTCCCTTCGCCATTGGCGGCGCGCTGGCGGTGATCGTCTTCTGGCTGCGGCGCGGCCTCGCAGAAACCCAGAGCTTTGAAGTGGCCAAGGCCGAAGGCGCGCCCAAATCCGGCTTCATCGAACTCATCACCAACCATCCGCGCGAAACGCTGACGGTGATGCTGCTGACCGCCGGCGGCACGATCGCCTTCTATGCCTATTCTATCTACATGCAGAAATTCCTGGTCAATACGGCCGGCTTCGGTCGTGAAACAGCGTCGGAAATCAATGGGATAACATTGTTTGTTTTCATGTTGTTGCAGCCTTTGGCTGGCGCCTTGTCCGATTGTATCGGGCGCAAGCCGCTGATGATCGGCTTCGGCATCATGGGCGTGCTCTGCACCTATCCGATCTTCGCCACGCTGGCGGTGACGCGCGATCCGCTGGTCGCTGGGCTGCTGGTGATGGCGGGCTTGGTGATCGTCACCGGCTATACCTCGATCAACGCGGTGGTGAAGGCCGAGCTGTTTCCCGCGCATATCCGTGCGCTCGGCGTCGCGCTGCCTTATGCGCTCGCCAATACCTTGTTTGGCGGCACGGCCGAGTTCGTTGCGCTATGGTTCAAGCAGTCCGGGATCGAGCCGGCTTTCTATATTTATGTCAGCGTCATGATCGCTATCTCGCTGACGGTCTACATCCGCATGCGCGACACCAAAGCCCATAGCCGCATCCTGGAGGATTGAGATGGACGAGGAGGAATATCTCCCATCGATCCTGTTCATAATTTAACATAATATATATTATCGAACTTAAATCTTGTAAGCGCCATTTAGAAATGACACACCCCCGCTAGATAGAGATGACACAGTTTGGATCATCGGCGGAGCGCTGCTGTCATGTTCATCCTTCGCG
>NZ_JAFCGW010000038.1:0-11058 GCF_018604485.1 Sphingobium sp. BHU LFT2 | reverse complement strand
ATCTGCCGCATCCACTGCTCCTAAGCGTGCTCTCGAGAGCGTTCTTAAGAGCAGGCCCCTACCTCACGACAAGGCGCGTCTCGCCGGATGCATACTTTCGCCCTGACCATCGAATGACTGGAAAGAGCGCGTAGCGGCCATCTCCGCTGTCGACCCTTGTCGGACTCTCAGCAGCTAATTCTAACTCCCCAATTACGGAAGGTCCGCTTTCTCGGCAGCTGTCGACCCAATGAAGCCGATCATCACCGGAACCGGCACGGGGCCTTGAGTACCACTAACGCCAGCGTAAAAGATCGCTGATGTCACACTGCGTCCGGCTGCCTCGTCATGCGCTTAGCACATGAAGGAGAATGGACATGAAGATTGTTATCCTCGGCGGTACCGGCCTCGTCGGCCGTCAACTCGTCGCCGAGCTTGCCAGGCTGGGCCATGACGCAGTCGCCGCGTCGCCAAGCAATGGCGTCGACAGCATGACCGGAGCCGGGCTTCTCGCCGCATTCACCGGCGCCCAGGTGGTTGTGGACGTCACAAACCCCAAGTCTTTCGAAAACGACGCCGTCATCGATTTCTTCCGTTCGTCAGCGGGGAACATCACCGCCGCCGCTCGGAAGGCCGGCGTGAGCCATCTGCTGGTCCTCTCCATAGTCGGTACCGACCGACTGCAGACCTCCGGCTACTTTCGCGGCAAGCTCGCACAGGAGCAGTCCTCTGCCGACAGCGGCGTTCCTTTCACGATCGTCCGAGCAACGCAGTTCTTCGAGTTCCTCGGCACGATCGCGGACGGGCACACGCGCGATGGCGTCGCACATCTTCCCACCTTCGCGTTCCAGCCTATCGCGTCGGCGGATGTCGCGCTCGCGCTTGCGGATGCCGCCTGCTCCCAGCCGGTGAACGGCATCATCGAGATCGCGGGACCAGAGCGCGCCCCGCTCGCCGAGATCGTCGGAACCTGCCTTGGGGTGCAGGACGATCCCCGCGCCATCGTGGCCGACGAGAGCGCCGGCTACTTCGGAGCGCCTGCGGATGATAGCACTCTCGTCCCCGGTGACGATGCCCGGCTGATGCAGACCCGCTTCGAAGCTTGGCTCGACCGTAAAACTGCGAGAGCGGACGCATGACGCACACGCGATCCATCATCCTCGGAGTCGCCACTGCGTTAGGGCTTGGAGGGGTAGCCAACGGCACCTTCATGCTCCTCGATCCGGTGAACTGGTATTTCGCCGTCCCGGGCGTCACTTCGACGGGATCGTTCAACCAGCACTTCGTCCGCGACATCGGGCTGATCTTCGTGCTGGTTGGAGCGGCCCTGCTGATCGGCGTTCTGCGGCGACCCGTGCGAACCGCCTTGTGGACCACTGCCGCGCTTTGGCTTGCAGGCCACGCGATGTTCCACATGTGGGAGGTGGCAGTTGGGATATGCGGCCCAGCTGCAATCGCGCGCGACTTTCCGGCTGTGACGCTCCCGGCTATCCTGACGGCGGCACTTGCTGGATGGGCGTCTTTCGACGCAGGGGCCAATGGCCGGAGGGTGATCGCATGACTGCGAGACAGGACGACGTCTCTGCATTGCGCCTCTCGGATTTCGAGACGGAACGGGCGCGCCTGCTGCGGCTGGGCTACCGAATGCTCGGCTCGTTGAGCGAGGCCGAGGACGTGGTTCAGGAGGCTTGGCTGCGCTGGTGCGACGTTGCCGGCGGCGTGGACAGTCCTGCGGCCTATCTCACCCGGATCGTGACGCGTTTGTGTCTCGACCAGCTCAAGTCGGCACGCGCTCGCCGTGAAACCTATGTTGGCGCCTGGCTTCCCGATCCGCTCGTGGGGACGACCGAGCAGGACGAGGCTCTGGCCGACGACGTCACGCTCACGCTGATGCTGGCGATGGAGCGGCTCTCACCGCTGGAACGCGCGGCCTTCCTACTCCACGACGTCTTCGACACGCCGCTGACAGAAGTCGCCGCGGCCCTAGGCCGGGAACCGGCTGCCGTCCGTCAGCTTGCATCCCGGGCGCGCCGGCACGTCCAGTCCGCCAGACCCCGCTTCGCCCTGCAACCCAAGGAGGCGGAGGAGATTTCACGCGCCTTTTTCGCAGCTGCCACCAGCGGAGATGCGAAGGCGCTTTCGGCGCTCCTCACCGAGGATGTCGCGATCCACGCGGACGGGGGCGGCAAGGTGTTGGCCTTCCGCAACGTGGTGCACGGCCTGGAGCGCGCGTTAAGGCTTTTCGAGGGGCTGAAGCGCAAGCACGTCGACTTACCACGCTTCATCCGTCCGATCATGGTCGACGGGCTTCCCGGCTACGTCAGCATCGAGCGCGGCGAGGTGCTTCAGACAACGGCGCTGGAGCTTCGCGAGGGACGGATTGCCGCGATCTACATCGTCCGCAACCCAGACAAGCTACGCCACGTTCAGGAAACCTTGGGTCTTTTCTGACAGGCCGAGACGCGGTGGGCGCCGTCCGCCGACTTTGTGACCGGAAAAAAACCGCACGCGTATGTCACATCCCACCGTGTCGCCTCGTCAATCCGGCACAGCCAGAAGGCTGACGCACGTGAAAGGATTAATCATGGAAGAGAGCAAGCGACTGGTTTGGCACGAGATTGCACCGGCGGGGGCGAAGGCGCTCGCAGGCGTCCACCACTACGTCACAACGGGCACCAACCTGCCGGAGGAGCTGATCCACCTCGTCTTCCTACGTGTCTCGCAGATCAACGGCTGCGCTTACTGCATCGATCTGCACACACGCGACCTTCTGAAGACGATGGCGATCGACAAGGTTGCGCTTGTGCCGGTGTGGGCCGAGGTGCCGCATCTATTCCCAGAGCAATATCGGGCGGCGCTGGCCTGGGCCGAAGAGGTGACGAGGGTCAGCGATACCCATGCGTCGGACAAGGCCTATGCAGCGGCGTCAGAGGCGTTCGCGCCGAAGGATCTGGTCGATCTCACGATCGCAATCGCCGCCATGAACGCCTTCAATCGCCTTGGCGCGCCCTTCCGACTGCCGGTGAAGGCGCGCCCCTGAGCGCCCCAGCTCCTATGAGCCCGCCACTTTTAACTGCCTCACAAGGACTTACGAACATGACTTCCAAGCCCGAGCTTTCCCGCACGCCAGAAGGCATAGTCCCATCACTGCTCCAGCACTTCAATTCGATGGACGTCGACATCATGTGCGGCTTCTACGAACCGGACGCGATCTTGGTAAGCGCCAACGGCGAGCCGCAGCGGGGCATCCCCGCCATTCGAGCAGAACTGCTCAAATACTATAGCATGCGCCTGCCGATGGCGATCATCGCCCGCCACGTGTTTGTGGCCGACACGATAGCCTCGCTGGTGCTGGACTGGAACATTGTCGGCAAGACGCCGCAGGGTCAGGACTTCCATATGGTCGCGACGTCCAACGACATCGCCCGACGCGGCGAAGACGGCTACTGGCGCTACATTATCGACAATCCGTTCGGGACGCAGGTCCGGCAGCTCGCTTGAGCGATAGGCTGTTCGCTCAGCTGGATCGCTTTCGACGTGCCCCAGCCCCCCCCACCAATTGAGATGCTCCGAGAGTTCCATGGATCGGCTAACAACACCCTTCGGCTTTTACTCTACAGCTGCGGACGTGCTCCGCAGCATCGACCTTACCGGAAAGAGGATCATGGTGACGGGAGGCGCTGCCGGGATCGGCCTCGAGACAACCCGCGCACTTCTGCTTGCCGGAGCGCATGTCACCTTGGCGGTGCGACGGCCAGACGCCGTCGCCGCCGTCGTGGAGGAGCTCCGCGGGCAGGCGCGCGGCGCTGCGGTCGATGTGCGTTCGCTCGACCTCGCCGACGTTCGCTCGGTGCAAGGCTTCGTGGACGGGTGGTCGGGTCCGCTGCACGCCCTCATCAACAATGCCGGCATCATGGCTCTGCCGGAGCGCCAGCTCTCCCCGCAGGGTTTCGAGCTCCAGTTCGCGACCAACTATCTCGGACACTTCGCGTTGACGTGGGGCCTGCGCGACGCGCTGACGTTGGCCAACGGCGCCCGCGTCGTTTCCATCAGCTCGAGCGGGCATCTGTTCTCGCCAGTGATCCTCGACGACCTCAACTTCGACTTCGTGCCATACACCCCGATCGGCGCCTACGGGCAGTCGAAGTCGGCCACGGCGCTGATGTCCGTCGCGATCACGCGGCACTGGGCCGATCGCGGGATTGTCTCCAACGCGCTCAATCCCGGCGCGATCGCGACCGGGCTGCAGCGCCACACCGGCGGGCTTCGGACGCCTGTCGAGCGACGCAAGACGCCGGAGCAGGGCGCAGCGACGAGCGTCCTTCTCGCAGCCTCTCCGCTCCTTGAGGGTATCGGTGGGCGCTACTTCGAGGACTGCAACGAAGCGACTTCGGTGACATCGCGGCCTACGGACTTCTCAGGCGGCTATGCGGCCTATGCGATGGACGGCGAGAACGCCGAACGGCTCTGGACTATCTCGCAGGCCCTGACCGGCGCCTGAGCGCCTTCGTCGCAAACCCTTTTTTTATTGCAAGGATGGCCGATTTCAACATTATAGGTCGCTTTTGAAGGCAGCAGCGACCGGCATTTGTCGCACGACGCGGCATACGCTGCCGGCAATCGTCGACCCATGCCGGACGCTCAACACCCGATTCTTGATCCCCAGCAGCAGACGTTCCGCTTTTCTGGCAGCTATCGATCAGAACAGCCCATTCGCATGACACCGATGAGCGACTGTCTCTGACGGAAGCTGCCGATCGGGCTAGCCGCAGCAGACGATGGCGACGCTCACCGATTGTTCGTGCTGTTTTCACCTCACCGTCGCACTGGCGCTCGCGACCAACTGCCTACGTCCACAACCGGTGCGGCAGGTCCATCTTTCAGGCCAGCAGTTTGCGTGCCCGCTCGCACACGAAACCGCCCGCCAGGATTGATGGAGTTGCCAGCCGAGGATTTCGTCAGCGTGGAGAGGCCTGGTGACCAGATTTGGCTCATCGCCGGGATTTTCGCGCGTCCGGCTGTCATGCCGATCCCACTGAGAGCGGACGCACTCGATCTCGACAACCTGGCGGAAGCATTTGACGGGCAGGCAATGCTGGTCGGAATTTCGAAGGACCGGCTCATCGACGCCGATCGCATCGGCCTCTCGGATCGGGACAGGACGGTGCTGGACGATCATGTCCAACAGCGCCGGGCAAACTTCTACTTTGCGCAGCGCAGAAGCGGCCTAGATAAAAACATCACCAGCCAGGACCTAACATCTCCATAAGAGACACGCGACCGCTTCTGGCGCGAACGGCGCCATGGCGCCGGTGGTTTTGAGTTTATCCCGCTTCAGGGCCTCCGTTTGCGGCGCCTTCAGCTAAAATCATAGGATTAGGCGCTGATCCTTCAGCTTATTGCGATAGATCATTCTCCACCTATTCTATTTGCGCCGCTGTAGATCTGCCGAAAATTGAGCGGGTCTGAATCTGGACTAAAATCATCGACAGATCTGGCTTGATGCACACATCTATCGTTTCCGCCACGACTCAACTTCGCTATTCCTGCGTAGGTCGTCAGCGACAGGCTAGGCAGTATCGTGGCTGATTAGCTAACGAGCAGATGGGGGATTTGGGTGGACGAGAGCGAGACAGTAGCATCCGAGCAGGCATTGCCTTTCGATATTATCCCTGCTCCGATTACACCGGAGGCCAACATAGTGGAAACGCCCGAAGCGTTTCTGACCGGCGTATCCAAGGCTCTCAAGGCATCGGATGATGTCGATGCCGAACTGGCTGAGATCCTGTCGGATCATCTGCTAACGGTCACGCCACACGCTAATAGCATCGTCAATGCCAAGGCGGCGATACTGGCGCTGGCCGCGAAGCGCGCAACGCCGGCTCAGGAGCAGGCCGATGGCTGATCCCATGTTTTTCCACTCGCTGACGCTCGAAGGCTTTCGCGCCTATCTTCAGCCGAAAACTTTCGACTTCAGCAAGAAGCCGTGTCTCGCGATTTTCGCGCCCAACGGCTATGGTAAATCGAGCGTCATTGACGCGCTCGAGTTCCTCTTCTCCGAAAATGGCACGCTCGATCGGCTCGGGCAACGAACGCTGAATAACCAGGCCGGACCGGCCGCACTGGCACATAATGGCGCTCAAGCGGCGGGCATCGCGCCACTGGTCAAGTTTACGACTATCACCGGTAACGTGACAACCGAAGGGAGTCGGGCGGCTTCCGGTAATCAGCGTCCGATTCATGCGGCGGCTACCGCTATGAAGGCGGGGTTCGTCGTTGCGCCTATCATCCGTGGATACACGCTGCGTACCTTTGTCGAGGAGCATAAGGCAGAGACCCGCTACAGCGATGTAGTAAGCTGGCTGCAGCTCTCGCCGCTTGTCGAAGTACAGAAAAATCTTCGACTGCTTCGCCGTGAGGTCAAGGCCGCTGCAGAGAGTACGACCGAACAGGTTCGTCTGGCGGGGCTGTTGCGGACGGAAACCGCCCATACCTTGCACGCATGGGATGACGCAGCCGTGCTTGATTTCATCAACACGAACCTCATCGCTCCGCTCGATCCCAGTTTGACATTGGAGGCACTCGTTGCCGCGGACGCCACATATCTCGAAGTCGGCAAACGCGTTGAGGCCGAGGAGAAGCGGGTCGGGCTCGCTGGGCTCCGACAAATCCGCAATTCGATCATTGCGCTGTGGCAGAAGACGATACCAGAGGACGGCGGTGAGCCTCAATATTCGGGTACCATCGCTGTGTTCGAGAACGCTCTGTCCGTGCTTGCCGATGCCACAGCGACCGAGGCCGACGAGCGCGACAAGGCGGCGGGTACGGTTTTCCGGTCGCTATGGAAAGAAGCCGAAAAGCTTTTCGCGGAAAGCGCTCCTGCGCCGGAGGCATGTCCGGTCTGCACAACGGCAATCGGGGACACCGCTGCCGGCAGCGTGTCCGCGATCCGCGATCTCTTGAAAGCCCATCTTGACGATTTACAGAGCTACAATGACGCGAAGACCGCGCTGGACAATGCCCAAACGGCAGCGAATCAGGCGCATAATCGGCTCGTGGCGCGGCTTCCCGGAATGATCGATCACCTGTCGGACGAAGACTCCGGCGGCGTCAGAGGAGCGCTTATCGCTTATCAGGCGGGGATTGCCGGATGGCCGGTTACCGTCGCGCCTGCTGCAGCCGCGATCACCGCCGATTTGGAGGCGCGTCTTTCCGATCTCGATCGCGACATCGCCGAGATTGAAGAGAAGCAGGGTGAGCATACCTGGGCAAAAGCCAAAGCGAGCATCGACCGTCTGCTGAAAATGCAGACGGAAATGGCTCTGGCGACGCGCACCACCGAAGAGCTGACAGGGCTGCATCATGCCCTTGGCGCCCAGGCCACGCTGGTCTCGGGCAAGATCCGCGAAAAGGTACAATCGCTTCTCGACACACTCCAGGTGCCAATGAATGACATCTACAGAGAGATCCAGGGCGACAATGCCAAGCCAATCCGGCTCGAACTCCCCGGCGAGGACGACACCAACCAGCAACGGATGCAGCTGGTTATCGACTTTGCTGACAATCGACAGGGCGTCGCACCAGCGGGTTATCTCAGCGACTCCCAAATCCATTCGGTCGCGCTGGCACTGCGCCTTGCGGCGATCAAAAAATTTAACGGCGCCGCGCCGCTCATCGTGTTGGACGACGTCGTCACGTCCTATGATGCCGACCACCGCAGGGCGATCGGCGCGATGCTCGCGAAGATGTTCACCGACGGCCAGATCATCCTGGTTACTCATGACGAGCGCTTCTTCAATCACTTGAAAGACCAGCTCGCGGAAAAGCTGTGGCAATTCACGCGCATTATTAGGCTGGATCCGGCGTACGGGCCGCGTTTTTCCGACCATAGGGTAACCGATGAGATGATCACCGAGCGTTGGGCTAGGGGCGAGTCCGCTGCCAACGAGATGCGCCAGGCCGAGGAGGAATGGCTACTCGGGATCGCCCGCGGCTTTGGCGTCAATATCCGCATCCGCCAGCTCGAACGGGCTTATTCCTACGAGCGATCCGAACTCGCGTCGGCAATAGGTAATTTTCTGACTAATCTCAAACTGGCGCCTGCGGACGTTCCAGGTGTCAATAATCGCTTCATTGCCAGCCTCATTAAGGGCGAGATTGAGAATTTCGGCAGCCATTTTCAGGATGGCCCCTATGGTGACGGATCGATCGGTGATGAAAAGACCCGCTGGACCGAATTCGTGACATTCCGCGAGCAGTTCCAATGTGTCTGCGGCCGCGCCAAATACCAGCGACCCTTTGGCCTCAGCAAGCCGATCTGTGGCCATGCGAAATGCGAGACACAATTTACCTTCAGACCGCCCGCAGCGGAATCCGGAGGCGACGGCGCCGTCTTGGCGGCCCAGGCGTGAACTCAGGTCGGCACTTCAGATGAAAAATGGCAGAGGGCCACGATCCTGAAGCCTCTTGCCCAAGTGATGGCGGATCCGCTGACGGTCGGCTGTCCGGTGAAGCCAACATCCCATCGACACTCCGTCACCTCCAAATATGTAAGGATAGTCTTTGTCGTACGACTTTCGTTCGCTTTTGCCTGCCGATTTCGAGGATTTGGCGCGGGACCTTGCCGGGAAGGCATTTCGATGCCGCTTCGAGGCTTTCGGCCCTGGACCCGACGGCGGTGTCGATGGTCGCCATGCTTCGGCCGCAGGACACTTCATCCTTCAAGCCAAGCATATGGTCGACTCGCCCTTTGCGAGCCTGAAAAGAACAATGAAACGCGAACGCGCGGCGATTGATAGCTTGGCGCCCCATCGATACAGCCTAGTGACCTCTCGGTCGCTAACCCCAGCCAATAAAGCCGCGCTCGCAAAGGAGATCGGGCCTGCGCTGCGTGAGCAAGCGGATATCCTCGGCCCCGGCGACCTTAACCAATTGCTTCGCAAACATCCAGCGATCGAACGGGCGCATCTGAAACTCTGGCTGTCCAGCACGACAGTGCTTGAATCTGTTGTCGACGCGATCGTTCATTCTGCCTTCCACGGTTTCACCGCGAGCACCCGGCAGGAGATCGCCGCGAAAGTCCGCGTCTATGCGCAAAATCCCAGTCTCGCGGAGGCCCGCAAGATTCTTGACCAGCGCCATGTTCTCATCGTCGCTGGCCCGCCCGGCGTCGGTAAGACCACTCTCGCCGAGATCCTGGCCTTCGCCTATCTCGGTGAGGGCTGGGATCTCATTGCAATTCGTAGCCTCGAAGACGGGTTTGGCCGTATCGACGACGCGAAAAGACAGATTTTCTTTTTCGACGACTTTCTCGGCTCTATCGCTTTCGACCAACGCTCCCTCGCCTCGACAGATTCTGCTCTGGCGACCTTCATGAACCGTGTCCGAAACAGCCCCAATGCCCGTTTCGTTCTGACAACGCGCGCCTATATCTTGAACGAGGCAAAGAGTGCGTCAGAGCGATTGTCGGATCGGCGCGTCGGGGTCTCCACCTACGTACTCGACCTGTCGAGCTATACGAGGGCCATTCGGGCGCGGATCCTCTACAATCATCTCCTGGTTCGCAATGTGCCGCGAAAGCACCTCTTAGCACTCCTCAACAGCGGCAAGCTCGCGAAGATCGTCGATCATAAGAATTATAATCCACGTGTGATCGAGTGGATGACGGACAGCACGCATCTCGAGGACATTTCACCAGGTGCCTATCCCAATGCCTTCATCGCTGCACTCGACAATCCAAAGGCTCTCTGGGACAAGGCTTTTCGGAACCACATCTCTCCGGCATGCCGACACCTTCTCATAGCGCTCTTCTTCACACCTACTTTTGGCGCCGCCATCGCCGAACTTCAGGAAGCCTTCGGTGCGCTGCATGACCGACTTTGCCAAGAACTCGGCATTGTACGAGACCCAAAGGATTTTGAGGAAAGCCTCAAGCGGCTCGAGAGTGGCTTCGTAGAAATCAGGAATGGAACCGTAGATTTCATCAACCCCTCAGTCCGAGACTATCTCTCCGATTATCTCTCGGATGGCCAACTCCTTGTCGATCTTGCCCAAGCTGCCGGCTCCGGGCTAGCCGCAAAACAAATTTGGAATTTCGCGCAGCGTCAATTGTTGTCTCCTGACCGGCAAAGCCAGGTAGCGATCGGCTTTGCGCACCTTGCCGCACGCCTCGAGACAGCACCGCAAAGGGGCTTTCGAAACAAATCGCCAAAATCCGACATCGACAACAGCGATCGGATCGACCTGCTGCTCGAATGGTGGGCGGTGAGCGGTGAGCGTCTTTTCTACGAGAGCGCACTCGCCATAGCGCGAAATCCGCCCCAAGGCTTTGTCGGGTGGCGCGACGCTCCCAAACTGCTGGAAATTGCACGGCAATTAGACGACGAAGGCTATTTCGAGATCACCGCGGAGACAAGACTACTCAAGACAAAACTCGAAGAGGCCATCATCTCGCTTCTTGAGGGCGGGATGGCTATGGACGATCTTGAACGCGTGTCGGACCTCGTGGAAGATCGCGATACGCTTTATTCTCCAGAGGTGAGCGAAGCACTGCATGAAGCGGTCACGGCGGCGATCGAGAATACACCGGAAACCTGTTCCGATCTCACCTCGGAATCAGAACTTGACGATCATGTCCGTTCGCTGCGCAAGCTAGCACAGCGCACTCCCGTGTCGGCATCCATCCTAACTACAGCATTGACCGCCGTCGAGGACCGCCGTGCTGAGGTAGCGGAAGACCAGACGGATTCCAGCGAGCCCGAGGCGCTGCAAGCAAAACCCGTGGTGCAGGCGTTCGACGACAACGCCTTGCGCGACCTATTCGACAGCCTGCGATGACGTATCTGGCCCAGGGGGAGCTACAAGAAGGAGATGTGGCAACTAGAATTCACGCGGCGAGAAGGCTCGAGCCAAGGCTCAGCTGGGGTTCTCCAATGCTGCCGTTTAGGGGGCCGGAACGGCAGCCTACTTAGAAGATACGACATAAAGCGGATGAGGTGGATGGCTCCCGCTCACGGCATCTGAGTGCCATGATGGGTTTGCTGTCATGCAACCCGAGCAGAGGAGCCACCCGCCATGAAG
>NZ_JAFCGW010000037.1:0-12047 GCF_018604485.1 Sphingobium sp. BHU LFT2 | reverse complement strand
ATGCGTGGTTTTGTCACTCACATCCAGTCCTGCATAGATCGACATGGTCACCCTCCTTAATCGAAGCGTTCATGCGATTTTGTACCATGTAGGAGCGCGCCTACATCAATTACGCGGTGTCCCAAATTCGACCGGTCAGCAAGGCCACGCCGCGAGGCTTTGTGGGTTGCGGCCCCGAGCTTCAACCCGATGAAAGTCGCTCAGCTTTCCTGCACCAACGCCAAGTCATCCTATGCAGCACACAATTAATGCTTTAATTGCCTCCTATTTGACAACCTCATAAGTAGAGATTGCCAACGCAAGGCCAACGGCGAAGCGTTCGCTATTACCGAGGCGACATCGCCAGGTTCTCCATCACCATCGTCACGATGCGCTAAGGCGCCAAGGGACTAACCTGCCACGCATATGCGGGGCGGGCGCGGTCGCGGTCGCGCGCGCCGCATCGTCCTGACGGTCTACAAATCGCAAGGGGGAAGCATGTCGCATAATCAGAATGTTCGGCGTAAAGGAAAATGGTTGGCGGGCACGGCTGCCTCGTTGATGATGCTTGCGCCCGCCATGGCGCAAGCGCAGATTGCGCCCCAGCCTGCCCCTGAAAGCGCGGATAGCGAACCCGCCAGCGATATCGTCGTGACCGGCATCCGCAGTGGTATCGAACGCGCCGCGCAGATCAAGCGTCAGGCGGACAGCATCGTCGATGTCATCAGCGCAGAAGATATCGGCAAATTCCCCGATGTGAACGTCGCGGAATCGGTACAGCGCATCACCGGTGTCCAGATTAACCGGACCCGGGGTGAAGGGCGCAGCGTTAATATACGCGGTCTGCCCGACACCTTCACCCTCGTCACGCTCAATGGCAGGTCGGTGCCCAACGCCATAAACGACCTGTTCACCGGCTTTTCGCGGTCGTTCGATTTCTCTGCCCTGCCGCCGGAGTTCGTCCGCACGCTGGAAGTCTACAAGTCGCCCACCGCCGATCTGGAGGATGGCGGCCTGGCCGGGACCGTCAATATCCGCACGCCCCGCGCGCTGGATATTGGCAAGCGCGTGCTGACGCTCGCGGCGCAGGCCGAACATGAAAGCAATTCCGGCAAGGTGTCGCCGCGCCTTTCTGGGCTCTATGCCGACAGCTTCCTCGACGGGCGGCTGGGCATCACGATCGGCGCGTCCTACACGGAACGACGCCCGCAAACGCATCAGGTCGAAACCGGATGGAACACCGTGACGGAGGCGCAGGGCGTGCCGCTGGGCGGCGGCGCGGATGACCTGAATGGCGACGGGCGGATCGACCCGGCACGGCTGGTGCGTATCCCAGGCCTTATCATCCATGACATGTTCACCGAACGGAACCGGCGACTGAGCGGCATCGCGTCGGTGCAGTTCAAGCCCAGCGACGACCTCCAGCTTTATGTCGATGGCTTCTACACAAGGGTGAATGTGGAGGCGGTGCGTCAGGAAAACTGGCAGAATTTCGCGGGCGCCAGCGGCGTGATCGCCTCCAGCACGGAAGTTCTGGACGGCGTGGAGACGGCGACCGACTTCACCGTCAGCAATATCGACCTGCGCAATGGCGGCCGTTATCAGGATCGCTCCGGCTATATCCGCTCCATCGTGGCGGGCGGCAAATATGAGCGGGACGGCTGGACCATAGTGCTGGAAGGATCGGAACAACGATCGCGCCAGCGCCGCGACACGCTCAACATCGCCGACAGCATCAACGGCACGGTCCGTGTGGTGGCCCGGCCGGGCGACGACATACCCAGCATTACCTATCTAGACGGCTTCGCCGACCGAAAGATGGACCCCAACAATTTCCGCCTGCTCAGCCTGAACGGCGAACTGGACCGCGTGACGCGCGACCGGCTGCGCGATGTCAAACTGGATATTCGCCATGATTTCGGCGACCGGGGCCTCACGGCCCTACGCGCCGGCGTCAAATATACCGATCGCGCCCTCTATGCGGACAACAAGCAGATCACGATCAGCGCGGCCAATGTCTCTCAACTTTATGGCGGCCTGCCGGCCGGTCCGGTTGCGGGATCTTTCAGCGCCGCACCGTTCATGATCCTGATCCAGCCGGGGTCCGGTTCCTTCCTTGGCAGCTATGATGGCGGCGCGTCCTTTCCGCAGCAATGGCTGGGGTCCGATGCAAGGTCCTTCGTCGCGGGCCTGACGAAAGAACAACTGATCGCGGCGGGCAACTACACCAACGACGCGACCGGCATCCTGGACGTTAAGGAAAAGACGCTGGCCCTTTACGGACGGGGCGACGTCGCCTTCGACCGGTTGACCGGCAATATCGGCCTGCGCGCGGTGCGCACCAGCCAGACGACGGTGGGCGTCGCGCCAGACCTCAACGGCATCACGGTGGAGGTCGAAACCGGCATGTTCACCCGCGTACCCGCCGCAGGACCATTGTCGGTGTCACGCAGCTACTGGGATTTCCTGCCTAGCCTCAACCTGAAATATGAAGCGACCGACGCCTTGCAGTTCCGCTTCTCCGCCTCGCGCACCATATCGCGGCCCAATCTGGGGGACATTTCGCCCACGACCACCGCGAACGGCAATGCGCTGACGGTGACGCGCAACAACCCCACGCTTGACCCGTTCCGGGCCAATAATGTCGACGCCACGGTCGAATATTATTTCGGTCGCGACGGGCTGGTAGGCGCATCGCTCTTCTACAAGAAGCTGGAAAGCCTGATCCGGCGGCAACAGAGCATCATCTCGCTGCCCGTCACCTATATCCGCACCACTGGCAATACGACGATACAGACCGACTTCACCGTCAGCGAACTGGTCAACGGGTCGGGCGTGAACCTGAAGGGCATCGAACTTTATGCGCAGCAGGCGTTCACTTTCCTGCCCGCGCCGTTCGACGGCCTTGGCGCGATGGCCAACTATACCTTCATCGACAATAGCGATCCCACGCAGCTAACCGCCGCGTCCAAGCACAATTACAATCTGGTCGGTTATTATGAAAAGGGGCCGATCGGCGCACGCCTCTCCTACAGCTGGCGCAGCAAATATCTCGCATCGGCGGCCGTTCCGCCCGCAATGGGGCGGACCAACCTCGCCTTCGGTTCGCTCGACGCCAGCATCAGCCTGAAGGTGACGCCGCAGATTTCGGTCGTGGTAGAGGCGGTCAACATCCTCGATCGGGATGAGGTCGTGCGATACACCACCGGCCTGCCCGCCAATTATCTGGATTCCGGCCGTCGCCTGTTTGGCGGCGTGCGGGCCAGCTTCTGATATTTTCACATGACGGTCGGCGGCGCTGACGCCCGCCGGCCCAAGGGAGACTGACATGACGGACAAGATCGATCGGCGCGGCGTGCTGCTGGCGGGCAGCGGGGGCGCATTCGGCCTTTATTCCTGGGCTGCCGCCGCGCAGGGCGCTGGCAAGGCGGCAGCCGCGCCCACCCTGCGGCTCAAGCGCAAGGCCGCGGCGAAACCCAAGAATATCCTGGTCGTCCTGACCGACGATCATCGCTACGACGCACTGGGCTTCATGAAGGCGCAAAATTTCGGCGACACGCCCACGCTCGACCGGCTGGCGCGGGAAGGCACGCATTTCCGAAACGCCTTCGTCACGACAGCGCTCTGCTCCCCCAGCCGCGCCTCCATCTTCACCGGCCTTTACGCGCATCAGCACAAGGTGGTGGACAATAATCATCCCATTCCGCCCGGCCTGATCTTCTATCCGCAATATCTTCAACAGGCGGGTTATGACACCGCCTTCATCGGCAAATGGCACATGGGCAGCGAAGGAGACGATCCTCAGCCCGGCTTCGATCACTGGGTCAGTTTCAAGGGACAGGGCACCTATATGCCCAGCGCCAATGGCCTGAACGTCGATGGCAGGAAGGTGCCGCAAAAGGGCTATATCACCGACGAACTGACCGACTATGCTATTGACTGGATCGAAAAGCGCGACGGCAAGCGTCCATGGATGATGCATCTGGCGCACAAGGCGGTCCACGCCGAATTCATGCCCGCACCCCGCCATGTCGGCCGCTATGACAAGGAAACGTTCCGCTATCCCGAAAACATGAAACCGGGCGTTCCGGGGCGCCCCATGTGGGTCGAAAATCAGCGCAACAGCTGGCACGGGGTGGACTATGCCTATCATGGCACGCTCGACATCGCCGATTATTACAAGCGCTATATGGAAACATTGCTGGCCGTGGATGAAGGGCTGGCCCGCATCATGGACCTGCTGGAAAAGCGCGGCGAACTCGACGACACGCTGATCCTGTATCTGGGCGACAATGGTTTCATGTTCGGGGAACATGGCTTGATCGACAAGCGGACAGCCTATGAGGAATCGATGCGCATCCCGATGATCGCGCGCTGCCCCTCGCTCTTCCCGGCGGGGAGCACGGTGGAGGCCGTCGTTGCCAATATCGACATTGCGCCGACCATGCTGGCGGCCGCCGGTTTGGAGGCGCCAGACCATATGGCCGGATCGGACTTCCTGCCGCTGGCCCGCGATCCCAAGGCGCCATGGCGCAACGAATTCCTCTACGAATATTATTGGGAACGCAATTTCCCGCAGACGCCCACCGTCCATGCCCTACGCGAGGACCGATACAAATATATCCATTTTCACGGCATATGGGATCTGGATGAACTCTATGACCTTGCCGCCGACCCGCACGAAAACAACAATCTGCTGGCGCAACCTGGGCATGAGGATCTGGCGCAGCGCCTCAGCGGCAATCTGTTCAGGATATTGGAGCAAACCGACGGCATGCAGATTCCGTTGAGCGCCGATTCTGGTGGCCGTAATGAATTGCGCAACGCTAAAGGCGAAGGACAGGCGCCGTTTCCTCCTTCCTTCTTTCGGCCGGCTCAGCGTCAATGATACAATGAAAAGCCAATTAAGGCCGCGACCATTCCGCGGTGACAACGGCGCGCAGGCGGCCATATCGACCCCACCTTTGGGAACAGACGTCGAATGATGACCGCTTTCGGGAAGCGGGCCTGACAGCCGTCACCGCCTAATAGGCGCGAATGGACGTCAGCCTGCTCCCATTTGACGACCGGATTGGTCGGTATGGCGCTGCGAACCGGATAGGGTGGATGGCTCCCGCTCACGGCATCAAAGTGCCAAGATGGGTTTGCTGTCATGCAATCCGAGCAGAGGAGCCATCCGTCATGGAGATTACCACGATCGGCCTGGATTTGGCCAAGAACGTTTTTCAGGTTCACGGTGTCGATGCGACTGGCGGGGTCGTTGTACGCAAAGCCCTGCGGCGTTCGCAAATGCTGCCGTTCTTCCGGAAACTACCACCATGCCTGGTCGGGATCGAGGCATGGGGCACATCCCATCATTGGGCGCGTGAATTGATCAGCCTTGGTCATGAGGTACGACTGATGCCGCCCGGCTACGTCAAACCCTATGTGAAGCGCGGCAAGAATGATGCCGTCGATGCCGAGGCGATTTGCGAAGCGGTCACGCGTCCGACGATGCGGTTTGTCGCTGTGAAGTCTCGTGATCAGCAGTCTGCGCTATCCCTGCATAGAGCACGTACCTTGCTGGTGCGGCAACGGACGCAGTTGGTGAACATGATGCGCAGCATGCTGGGAGAGTTCGGCATCGCTATTCCGGAAGGCATTGAGAAAGCACTGACTATGGCACGCCAGATAGTCGATGGTGAGATCGAAATAGGCCTTCCCGCAGAGGCGACGATGATTGTCGGCATGCTATCGCAACAAGCCATCGACACACATGCCCGGCTTCAGAAAATAGATAAGGCTTTGAATGCCCTTCAACGTAGCGATGAAGTTGCGCGACGCTTGTCGACCATCCCCGGCGTAGGGCCTGTCGGCGCTACCGCTTTTGCTGCGTCGGTAAGCGACCCTCATCAATTCCAGTCAGGGCGTCAGTTCGCCGCCTGGCTGGGCCTGACTCCGCTACAGAAATCCAGTGGCGGGAAAGAGCGTCTGGGTCGGATCACGAAGATGGGCGACAAATATCTACGCCAGCTGCTCGTCATCGGCGCAACGGCGCTGGTCCGCTATGCTAAATGCAAACCTGACACTGCGGATCCACGGCTTCTCGCGCCGTTGGCGAAGAAGCCCGCTCGAGTCGCGACAGTGGCAATGGCCAACAAAATGGCCCGCGTCATCTGGGCCCTCATGACACGCGGTGAGACGTACCGAGCACGGCACCTGCCCATGTTGGCGGCCCAACATTAAGAGATAAGCTGAGAATATCAGCTTCATGAAGTTGTAAGCGCGATGCGATGTGATGGCGATACCGGTCAGACCGGGAACTGGGACAACCCTCCGACTGTCAGAGGCGTTATAGCCTGAGAACCCGATTGGGACCCAGTTCGCGAACCCCATCAAGGCCAGCAGTCCCTATCGGCTGCATCAACAGGCCGGACAGACGACTGCAACCGACCGATCGACAACGCGTCAATTTGTACTTGCAACGCGGGAGCCATCCACAAAGGACAGTCGCGAAGGTCCCATCATTGACCATTCCGAATTATCGAAATTTACGTTTAAGAACCTTTGACCAAGTCAATGACGCGCCTTCTCCTTCAACTTTGCAATATGCCTAGAGCATATGGAATGCGTGATCTGGCCAAGTTCTTCTATCCGTCCAGCTAGCCAGCGCAACTCCTCCAAATCAATCTTATAATGTTTGGAATAGCGCGCCTTCACATAGGCGTCCTTCAGCTTCTGAAACATCGCGCGTTCCTTGCGCGTGCCCCGGGGCCAAACGTCAAACAACGTGGGGTCGCGGCCCTCAGCCTGCAGCCGCAGGAAGGCGATGTTGTGATCATAAGGGGTGTAGAAGGTGAGGGTGAGAAGGATCGCCTGATATAGCCCCTCTGCCGTCTGGTGCAGGTCGAACGCGGCCTGCTTGGTATGCTCCTTCTCGATGTGGAACTTTGCACCTTCAAAACGCCGCATCGCATCCGGAAAATATTCGTCGAAATATTCCTGCGCTGCGGTCCATGCCTCTGATGGCGTTTTGGGCTTGGGTTTGGCCAGTTCGCGATCGTCCGCCTCATAGAGAGCGATGCCCTGTTCGGCGATCTCCATGAAGAAGACCCTGCCGTGGCTGAGGCCCTGGTTCGCCTGCTGGAGCGAATGGACGATGAAATGAACCGGCGTGTTGATGCGCTTCTCGATCAGATAGGCGTCGATCAGCCGCTGCTCGGCCACGGACCAATATGCCGCCACATCGGCGAGTTCCTTCTGGTTCACGATGACCAGAATATCCATGTCGGATTTATACTGGTTGGCGTCGAACGGTGCATCGACCCAGTCGCCCCGCGTATAAGAGCCGAACAGAATGATCTTGAGGATGCGGGCCGATTTCTAGCGGCCGGTCGCGTTCTCGGTAGCCTCCCTGAACTCGGCGAACAGGATGCGGACAACCTCTTCGAGCTCTCGCTGCTTGGCCGCAGGCAGATGGTCAAGGTCGGTGCGCATCAATGATTTCCGATAAGGTGGATCGCGTCCTTGCCGCCGGCCACGCCTCTTGCCGTGAGGCGCCGGTCGAAGGTTGCGAGCTTACCCTTACGGGCTACGGCAAGCGCCAACAGGTAGGTGTCGGTTACCTGCGCAGAGGTGAGGATTTGGCTGGCGTCGACATGGTCAGCGTTGAGAAGGCTGATGTCCTCTGCCCAGAAGCTGTGCCCTGGAAGCCTGCACATCTGGGCCATGATCGACGCGACCTCGGCTGGCGAACCTGGCGTGGAAGGATAGCGCACGTTGCCAACGATCCGGATTACACCGTTTTCGGTGATGGGGCAGGTCGCCCACGCTTTACTGCCTTCGGCTTCAAACCAGAGATGGGCCGCTTCATGGCCAACATGATTGGGATCGATCAGCGCGACCAGAACATTGACGTCCAGAAGATAGGTCATGGCGCCTCATCGCGCAGGGCGTTGACGATGTCCTGCGTCACTACCACGCCAGCTTTAGTCGGCAGCAGGCTAATGCCATTTCTGGTGCGGGATACCTCTGGCGCATGCAGTGCCTTGCGCGCAAGGTCGGACAGGACGCGGCCGATGGAGCTGTGCTGATGGTCGGCAATGGCGCGTGCCGCCGCCATCACGTCATCATCGATCACCAGGGTCGTTCTCATCACATCATCCTCAAGCATTTAGCATCACGCATCATATGCCATCCGGCTTGCCCGCGCAATGATCGACGAAGGCGATCGCGGCGATCGATGCCTCGTCCATGATCCTGTCCAGGGCCACTTTTATGGGCGGCGCCAGCCGGACCGTAATCCTTCGCCTGTCGCGTGGGTCGAGGCGACGCGTCAATATCTTGCGTGTCGCGAGGGCGACCGTCCAGCGATGCGCGCTCGACGGCGGGATGTTCGCCACCGTGCAGAGCGCGGATTGATAGACTGCGGTAGCCAAGCAGGTCCGTCAGGTCAGGATCGAACCTACGGGCAATGTCGAGGCCTTCCTCAGGCGGGTCAGACGCCAAGTCATCGCCGCCCCGTCGAGAGGGCGCGCCACCTTATCGGAGCGCTACCGGCTTTCTGCCGGGTGATTGCGTATCGAGCAAGGGCTTGAGGGCAGCGATCGCGGTGGTGCCGCCGAGCTGAATCGAGAGCTGCACCAGTTCGCGCAGTTCGCGTTCGGTCAGACTTTCGACCGGAAATTCCTGGACGATAGCGTCATAGCGCGCTCGCAGCGAAAGGCGCGCTGCCTCAATTTCTTCGCGCAGCTTGCGCTGCTTCGTTTCGAGCTCGGATAGGCGTTGGCGTTCGGTAAGCTTTGGCATGATCCATGTTCCTTCATGGGTCTGCCCGCCGCATACGAGATTGCCAGATTGCCGGAGGATAGCAAGATCGCTTCGTCCACAAGACTGGAAATCCGGCCTGACTAATCTGGATCAGGCTGTTTTCTTTGGAAATCTGCCTGCATGATGGCCAGACTGATGAAGTCGGCGTCGGAAGGTCCCATCAGGAATGTCCGAGTTTCGTCGATCCTTTTGCGCGGGAAACATTGGGCGCCTCGCGCCGATCGACGGGGCGCCTTTTTTGTTCGGCGCGCCCTGACAAATTATCGCCTGATCCAGATTAGTCGGGCGTTGAAAGCCCGGAACAAGCCTTTGATCGGTCCGTTGCCCTCTCTCAAGCATAGGAGAGAGACATGGCGGATGAAGCGCGCGAGGGCGAAGAAAATTTCGATGTCCAGGATGACGAGATAGAGCAAGCCTCGGAAGAGGCCGACGGCACCGATAGGGACGTCGATGTCGACGATGAAGATGAAATCGACGAACTTGAAGACGCCCAGAAGGACGCTGCCGAGAAGCGGGAAGCGGAGGGCGGCTACCAGTAAGGAGATTGGTCGTGCCCAGGCTTCAATATGATGCTTTACCGTCGCTCAGTGACGTGGAACTGGTTGCGGCCTGGGATGCGGTCGAGGACTATTCCGCCCTGACGCCTTTCGAGATCGCTATCTTTCTGGAAATGGCATCCCGGGACCTATGCGTCTGATCCTATCTGCGGTTGCGGCGCGACGCCGCGCCATTAAGGGCAGCAGGACGGTGAGCCGCAGGGCGCAACCAGGCGGCGCCTGGTTCGGACGATCCGTCTGTCCGGATATCGAGCGCTGCTCTTTGGCGGATATCGGGCGCCGCTCGCCCGACGCGCAACGAGAAACTCTCCGCCAAGCAATGGAGCGCCGACCAATATGAGCAAGGATGACCGCAAGCCGTTCGCACCGCCAGCCTATGACGGTGATCAGAAGGCCACTAACGAGAGCCTCGGCATCACGCCGCTCAACAGGCCTTCTGCACACGATCGGGGCCAGCGGGCCAAGCCTGGCTCCGGGCCCGTGGTTGGCAGCGGCGCCGGTGCGGGCGGCACCTATGACGGAAATGAAGATTATGATGAAGACAGTGCCGGGGGCGGTGGCGCGCCTTCTGCGGGTGCCGATCCGTCAAAGTCGGACAGCAGCGTGGAAACGGATGCCGCTGGCGACGCGCAGGAGCCCAGTCTGCCTCCCGACACGAAATCCCTGTAGATTGTTCGCTTTGCGCTTCGCAGACCAGGTTCATGGGGCGAAGCTATTGCAGACACTGGCGCTTTCAGGTTGCCGGGCTTTGCACACCCTTGTGCAGGCCCAGGATCAGCCGTGGGTCATCATCGGTCATGGTTTGGCAGCCATCCGGATGCAATGGCTCTCACGGCTGCCCGCTGATGCTTTATGACAACGACTGGGCACAGTCATGGGTATCGCGGCTTTTATGGGCAGGCTTATCTCGCGTTGGGGCGTCGCAGTACGCCTCATCTACCAAGGCTGACGTCAGCCTTGCATATCGCCGCGCCCGGCGGCGGTGTTGCGGCCCGTCTCATCCCTATGATCGAGGAAGACGTACCGGCCGGCTTTGTGGCATGGTGGCTTCAGCAAATCCTGGAGTGCGTCATGGCCGAAATCCGATCGCGCGATCTGCATCTGGTGAAAAAGGCGCTCTGTCTTAGTATCGCGACGATCGAGGCTCAGGCCGAAGGGCCTTTTTGTCCTGACTCCGACATGACCGATATGAAGGATCTGGCCGAGCGGTTGATAGATAATGACACCGAGCTCGCCCATTATATCCGATCCGCACGCCTTATTTTAAATGGCGGCCCTTAGTCGGAATGATCCTGATATTGGTTCTCGACGTTTTAATTCGCGGCGCTTTGTCTGCGCGTGATGAGACCCCTGGAGCCTTGCTTTAAGCAGATAGGTTCATCTGACGACTCGGGAAACGCGGTCAAACAGGGATCCAGAGGATCCGAGCTGAGGCAGACGAGTCGGAAGATGCTTTAGGCCCGGGGACTTACCTTGAGGTAGCTCGTTCTTTGCTTGAAATAGCATGAGCTTCTCGTGCACCTGAAGTGCAACTCTGAGAGGGTCGACGGATCGGCCATGTCGCCGGGCCAGCGCCTTCCAGCTCAACCTCTCCCCATTGCGTTCGTGGAGCATTAGGGACAGTTCGTGCCAGCGTTTCTGCTCCTTAGCTAATCTGGCGGAACGGGCTGTGCGGGCGACCTCCATATCTTTCGTTGGCGGCAGGAACATGCCGCTCCGCTGTCGCAGCACATGCCCATAGTCTTGCGCGACTAGGGCAAGCTCCATCAGGGAAGCACGATTGAAATTGGGAATGGCAAGAAGTGTCTCGATTGGGCGGTTGGCCGCATGGCTCAGGCGAGGATAGTCCATCAGGTCGCCATCCGGATCATAGCTGCAGGCATGGCACAGACCGTTGAAGCAGCCGAGCGAGAGAAGCCTCCACTGGTGCAGAAGAAAAAGCGGCGGGTCCGCGATCGGCGGTTTCGCCATTTCCGTCTCGGTGACAGCGCGGCGCTCGAGAAGCGCTTCAATGAGTGGAGGAATGTCGGACGTCCTCACCTCGGCCAGCAGATGAGCGAGGCGATCTACCAGGACCTCAGATGCTAGCGGAGCTTTGCCGCTTTCGGCCCTTGGCGATTGCAGCAGGTTGCTTCTCTCGGTCGGAATCCTGCGACGCTCCACTATCTTTCCCTCGAACGATGGATGGACATGGGTGCGGGGAAGATTGCGTATGTTGCGCTATTGCCCTCAGTCAGCGGGCACTCTGCCAGGCGGCAAACCTCCTGTCCGCAGGAGCGATAATCTCCAATTCCGATGCTATCGCACCATTCCAGCGCGCTCCTGACCGACGCGCAGGACGTCCTTGCCGCGGACGTGGGTCTGGCCATTCCGTTTAGATTGAATGCAGTTCCTCGGATGCTGCGTGGGAACATAGGAAGGCCATTCCTGCGAAGACCATTGTGCGGCGGCTTTTGCCGACCGCGGAAACAACCCCGCTCCCGGTATGCGGTCTCACCTGTGCGAACTCTGGTTGCTGCTGGAATACTATCGCGCCCCGCTGATCCGTCGGTTAGTCGCCGATCGGTCTTAACGTTGATCATGCGATTAAACAACCTATCAACTCGGCAAAAGCGTCCAGAAGCTGCAGAAGGCGTTGCACGCGAAAGCGAAGGCAGAAGCCGGCTATCGTTTCTACGCGCTGTACGACAAGATCAGCCGCGA
>NZ_JAFCGW010000036.1:0-13088 GCF_018604485.1 Sphingobium sp. BHU LFT2 | reverse complement strand
GCCGGCAAGATATTGGCCACGCGACAGCTGTCGACGGGCGACGGCTATAATTCGGAAAATGCGGCGCCTCTGCATTTCGGCCTGAAAACCATGGATGCGGTCAAGGTCGAAGTTACCTGGATGAGCCGCAAGGGGCGCAAGATCCAAACTTTCTCCAATGTGAAGCCAGCGCGCTTTGCGGGCAAATCGCTCATATTCAAGGAACAGTAAGCACGGTGGTCGTAAAGGGCGATGATCAATCTTACATCGCCCCCTTCCAGAGGAGCTGCATTAAGATATCTGCGCGCGGCGATAGGAAACAATCCAGATCGAGGCTCATCAACAGGTCCTAGCGCAAGGCAGGTGCGAGGCACTCTCGAAACACAATCCTGCGCTAGCCCAAAACCGGTCGGTCTGCACCTGAGAAGAAAAAATCAGCTGATGAGCGTCTCCAATGGGTCGACCGCAGAAGCGATGGCGGCGCACCGCTGCTCGGATGGTTTCGGGTTTGATGATCGATTTTCGTCGTCAAGGCAATTTGATGTAAGCGAATCGCATTTTTGCCATCATCAAATGTGCTAGAGAGAGGCAGACGATCATCAAGAATGAGGCTGCCCCGGCTTCATACGATCGGGAGGGCTACACGTTCCCGTCTTGTACCATGAAGGCCGCTTCCCTCCTCAGGCGCTTGATCTGGCCACATTGTTCCCGCTGGTGGGACCTGCCAATGCGGCAGTTGCTCGCTACGAAGGCGTCCTTGCTGGCATTCCCAACCTGGATATCCTGTTGTCGCCACTCACTTCGCGCGAAGCTGTCATCTCCAGCAAGATCGAAGGCACCCAGGTCACCCTTGGCGAAGTCCTCGAATTTGAAGCGCAGGGCCAACTCTTCGACGAAAGCAGCCCCAAGAAGGCCGACGCCCGCGAGGTACTCAATTATCGGGCCGCGCTTCATGAGGCCACGCGGCTCATGGAAAATCTGCCGCTGTCGCATCGAAGCGGCCCATCTGTGCATCCTGAAGCAGCGCCTGAATGCCGGGACGCAGGATGACGCTCGCGCCGGAGATCGCGGCATCCTTATAAGTCGAGACAATGCGCCCACCCTCCCGCTTGGCCTGTTCGCGCCAGATCATGAACTGGTCTTCGATGGACGCAGGGCTCTGCTTGTCGTCGGAATAGCGAGCATATAGAGCGACACGGGTCATATCGGTCTCCTTCGCGGGCGAAACTAACATTAACTGACAGCGTGACCGAATTCCGAGGCCATCAGAGGCTGTTCGCCGGAGATACGTGAAGAGCCTGCCAATGGCGCAGAGCTGGCATGATCCGTCGCAACTTTATCGAGTAATCAATTGGGTCCCGCAATGGCAGATCCTGCGCGGCGTGCCGGACTGCATCAAAGGTGGGAGGGAAGGCGGGGTCGGCACAGGCAAACACGACACGATTGCCCCGCTGTTCGGCGGGGATTGCGATTGCCCGTCCATCAAAGCTCGCGGCGATGCGGCGAACCAGCGTGGGAAATGCTCTGGCGTTATCGCACAAGTTGACAACCAGCAGACCGTGCGAACCGATGCGAGCACGGCAGCTATCATAAAAGGCTTGTTCGCTCAGAGCCGCTGGAAGGCCTTTGTTGTCGAAGCCGTCGATAAGCAGAACGTCCGGGCGTTCCGGTGCCGTGGCCACATAGTCGACGCCATCGCTGCATATCACGCGGAAACGATGATCGTCGGGCGGTATATGAAATTGCTCCCGTAAGCTGATCACCTGCGGATCGATCTCGATCACCGTTATGTCGGTATTTGGTAGGTAGCGATAGCAGGCTTTGGCGAGCGACCCGCCACCCAGCCCAATCATTTCGATCCGTGTTGGATCGGATGAAAACAGCCTGAAACCCATCATCATGCGGGTATAGTCGAATAGGAGATGATCAGGCTCGCTTAGCCGCATAGCGCTCTGAATGGTTGACCAGCCGAACAGCAGAGAAAGCACATCACCAAAGCGAAGCACCATAGGTCCAGCGGGACCGAACGGGGCGTCGAGCATGACCGGGACGTCCTGAGCCGTTTTGTATCGATCTGGAACCCTCGAACCTGGATCGGCACATTCGAGGCGCAAGCCGAAGAGCAGGTCATGCAGCAGTTCAAGATCGACATCGGTAGCAGATGCTGGCGCATCGGTCATTTTCCGACTCCCGTCATCGACGCCGCAAGCGCGACACGGCGATGATGAAGCCAGAAAGCCAGCAGTAGCGCGGCAACGGCAGCGGCCCAGATCGCGTAGTGTCCAACAATCTGATAGCTCGCGGCACCGAGGACCGCACCTGTCACCAGGCCAAGCCAGAGCATCAGATAGGGCAACCATCCAAAGCGGTCTCCGCCCATGAGGGCGGAAAGGAGCCGCTGCCCGAATTTGACCAGAGTCCCCGTTATATAGGTAAGCCCGATCTGCACTTCACCGTCCCGCTCGAACAGCGCATTTTCCGCGCCCATTGCCATCGCCAGCGCCGCTGCCGCCGCCCAGTTCGAGCCCGTGATTGCAAGAAGGGCTGCGATCGTGAGCATGGCGGCGATGAAATACATGAGCGCACTATATCTTGAGCGTTGTACGACCCGGACACATAGCGATCCGAGCATGACGCCAATGACGAACGAGGCAATCAATCCGGCGGCAGTCGCTGCATCTGACAAGTGCGTGCTCAGCCCGACCGCAAGCCGCGTTGAATTGCCGCTCATGAATGATACGAAGAAACCGCCGAGATAAAGAAAACCGAGCGCATCGACATATCCCGCAAGCGTCGCGAAACATGCCGCCAGCCCCCATATCCTTCGATCATACCGGTTCATCTATCACCGTCCGGTGGGGGCGGCGCCTCGTTGCCGGCGACGGAAAGGTCCCTGTCCCATCGCGCCATTTCCTGGGCGTTCAAGGCTTCCACCTGGGTCAGACGCGCCGCGTCCTCAAGTGGGAGCGAATGATGGGCCAGG
Organism: Sphingobium sp. BHU LFT2; assembly: GCF_018604485.1. Taxonomy (NCBI): domain Bacteria; kingdom Pseudomonadati; phylum Pseudomonadota; class Alphaproteobacteria; order Sphingomonadales; family Sphingobiaceae; genus Sphingobium; species Sphingobium sp. BHU LFT2. The sequence goes on along the minus strand of NZ_JAFCGW010000036.1, from coordinate 10,126 downwards.
CCCTTTCGAACGAAATCCTTCAACATCATATTCTGAAGCTCGAGATATCCCCTGAAACGCCGTCGCACTCTCATGAGGTCTATCCATTGCTCAGCCGGTCTGCCGGTAAAAGGCAGGCCGTTATCATGGCGAACGCGTCTTCGGCCCGCTCGCGTTGGGGGATCCGAGGAGGCCAAATCGGCGCGAAGCCATTGCGGGAGCCGCTTGAGCATGCGGGAAACGGTTCGCCATCTGTTGCCGAGTTCATGGCGGATGCCTTCGAAAGGGCCGAGCCGTCAGAATTGCTACTCTTCGCCAACATGACCTCTCACATCGAAAAATAAGCCTTAGCACATTCGAAGTCTATCTGTAAGGTTGAACTGTGACGTTTTATACATCACAAGGGCATATGATTACGTCACAGCAGATGAAGGCGGCGCGTGCCCTGCTCGGGATCGACCAAAAGCAATTGGCCGGGCTGGCAGGCGTATCACTGCCGACGATCCAGCGGATGGAAGCGTCCGACGGACAGGTTCGCGGTGTCGTTGACACGCTCGTCCGGGTCATTTCCGCTTTGGAGCAGGGCGGCGTCGAACTGATCGGCGACGATTCGCCCAGTCAGGGTAGGGGGCGCGGTGTGCGCCTCCGGGAAGTCACCTCTTCCGCGAACAGGACAGACAAGGGTATGAGTGAAAATGCACGAAAGTGACGACTACGTCTATGATGAGGCGAGCGGCGAATGGATGAGCGCCACGGATCTGGCGCACCGGAACGCAGAGGCTGGTCAGGTCGAGGTACGGGACGCCGTTGGGAATTTACTGGCAGATGGGGACAGCGTTACCCTCACCAAGGATTTGACCGTGAAGGGCGCTAACCAGACCCTCAAGCGCGGGACCGTGATCAGATCGATCCGCCTGACTGGCGACCCGCAAGAGATCAATTGTCGATATGATGGCATCAAGGGACTGGTGTTGCGCGCGGAATTTGTGCGCAAGCGCTGATCACATGATCGTGGCTGGGAACGAGTAGGGGAGGGAAAAAAGGCGCGCGACTACATCGGGATCACATTTGGAAGGCATATGAGCGAAGTATTCTACCAGCTCATCGGCGATGCTGCGGGCCGGGCTGCATGTCTGCTGCTTTTCCCCAAAAGCGCTGGCACTGAGCGCAATTCCCGTTTGAAAACCGCGCGGAAACTCGAATATCATGCATAGTCGGTTTTGTAGCGCGCGTCACATCAAACGCAGGGTCGATACAGTTTCCCCCAGTCCTGATGGACTATTCCGTGTCCGCCATGCGTCAGCAATGGTCGGGGCATCGTTCCCGACCATTGCCGCACCAAAGCAAAGCCGATATCAATTCCCTCGATCACGCATGGCCAGACGATCGTCGCACCGCCATCGCATGCCGGTCGCTGCGCTGTGTGGTCAAGGCACTACTCAGGGGAAATTCAGATGATTAACGGTAATGGACATGACATTCCCCAAGCCAGGCTTGGCCCTATGGATTCGGAATTCAACAGTTGAGTACGCCCAATTTCTACAATGAACGCGCTGCGGCGGAACGTATCGCGGCTGAACAGGAGAGCCTTCCACAACGCCGTGAGCAGCATGTCCGCTGCGCCGAGCGATGGGAAGAAATGGCGCAGGCCGCACAAGAGACGGAGCGGCGCATGGCTATCAACGAGGCCGACAAGCGGGCAAAGATATTATCATGACCAGCGCCGGCTTGCAGTTGCCTCCCGACTATCGTCCATCGGCCGATGAGGCGTTCATGAATCCACTGCAGCTGGAATATTTCCGGCAGCGCTTGCTGGCGTGGAAAAGGCAGATTCTGGACGAGGCAGAATCGACGCTGAACGTGCTGCAGATGGAGTCGCTGGGCGAACCGGATCTCAATGATCGCGCCTCGAACGAAACCGATTGGTCTATCGAACTGCGAACGCGCGATCGCCAGCGCAAGGTCATCGCGAAGATCGACGCAGCACTCAGGAGGATCGAGGAAGGCGAATATGGATATTGCGAAGTGACCGGCGAACCCATCTCGCTACGCCGCCTCGAGGCCCGGCCCATCGCGTCGATGACGCTCGAAGCCCAAGAAAAGCATGAGCGCCGAGAGAAAGTGTCGCGCGAGGGATAAGCGTCACGGAAAAGGAATATCAGCCGCCGTTGGCAGAGACGACCCCGGGCAGGATCGCCTTTGAGGCGGCGCACAGGTCCCCGGTGAAGATCGTTCCAAACCTGGCCTGGAATGCGGGCGAGGACGCAAGGCGTGGGTGTTACGATGTAGAGCGATAGTTCGCAAACCGCCCGCGTTTCCGCCGACCTCGAACCATATGATCCAGTAATCTGCCGGCCGATAGGCGCGAAGGAAGCGTCACGGTGGCGCCGGACAATCAACAAAATCCGTACTGTGGACGGGGCAGTCCGCCTGAGATTCCACCAGAGGCGAAGACCTCGGGGATGTCGGAGGACACAGTTTCCGGAAGCTCGGTCATTTTGTTCACAGCCCCCACACCGCCCAGATCGCACTGCGGTAGGGCTAACATATCGGGATCGTTTCTTCCTTCCATGTCGCGGGCTGCAGCACGGTCATCTGTGGCACAGTATCGCCAGGCGCAGACGCCAGCGCGAGCTCCGCACCGACAAGCAGAGCGGCGCGAATAATGCCTGTCCAGGCCGCATCGCCTGACCACGCCACATATCGCGTCACGATTTTACGGTCGTGGGCGCGTCATGCAGGCTTGCGCGACATGGTCCGGCGTCTGCCTGAATGGCGGCGCACTGACTTCTTCCACTGATCCGCAAAGAGGAGAACGCGCGGAAGAGACGCTTGTCGCCATGGTCGGCGCGTCGACAGAATCGCAGCCGACTTCAAGAAAGCGCGGTCGATCCTCGTCCGGCCCTTGACCCTGACATGATGTCAGACCCTATCTCGATGGGTGCAGGAGACTGACTCATGTCCGAATCGAACCACCACGCCACTCATTCGCACGCCCATGCGTGCTGTAACGAGCCTGCGCATGAACGCCGACAAGATACGACCGGTAACGTGGTCGATCCCGTTTGCGGCATGCGGGTCGATCCGGCCGCCGCGGCGCACCACACGGAGCATGCGGGTCAGACCTATCATTTCTGCAGTGACGGCTGCCGCACAAAGTTTATCGCTGATCCGGCGCGATATCTCGGCGACCAGCATCTGAAGCAACCTCAAGCCGCACCCGGATCGGTCTGGACCTGCCCGATGCACGCGCCAAGATCATTCCGGCGCCTGCCTGATCTGCGGTATGGCGCTCGAACCTGCGGTCGCGGAGATGACCAGCGGCCCGAGTGCTGAACTGACCGACATGACGCGGCGCTTCTGGATCGCGCTCGTCCTGGCCTTGCCGGTCTTCATCCTCGAAATTGGGTCACACCTGTTCCCGGCGCTGCATCATCTGGTGCCGATGCGGATATCTGTCTGGGTGCAATGATACTGGCGACACCTGTCGTGCTCTGGGCCGGCGCGCCATTCTTCGCCCGCGGCTGGGCATCGCTGCGTTCGCGCAACCTCAATATATTCACGCTGATCGCTATGGGGAGCGGCGTCGCCTTGGCTTACAGCGTGATCGCGATCTTCGCTCCCGGGCTCTTTCCCGACGCGTTTCATGCCGCAGACGGCAAGGTCGCGGTCTATTTCGAGGCGGCAGCGGTCATCACCGTTCTGGTGCTGCTCGGTCAGATGCTCGAACTGCGCGCACGCGAACGCACATCGGGCGCGATCAAGGCTCTGCTCGGCCTCGCGCCGCGCACGGCCCGGCGCATCCTCTCCGACGATAGCGAGGAGGAAGTGGCGATCGAGGCGATCGTCGTGGGCGACCGGCTGCGTGTGCGTCCGGGAGAGAAAGTACCCGTCGATGGCGAAGTCGAAGCTGGCCGCTCCTCGCTCGACGAGGCAATGGTGACCGGGGAATCGATGCCGATCACAAAGGCGCTGGGCGATCATGTGATCGGCGGCACGCTCAACCAGACCGGCGCGCTCGTTATCCGCACGGATAAAGTCGGGCGCGACACGATGCTGGCTCGAATCGTCCAGATGGTGGCCGACGCGCAACGCTCACGCGCGCCGATCCAGCGCATGGCCGATCAGGTCGCGGGGTGGTTCGTGCCTGCGGTATTGGCCGTTGCTGCCATGGCTTTTGTCGCCTGGGGCATCTGGGGACCCGAGCCTCGGCTGGCCCACGGACTGGTCGCCGCTGTCGCGGTGCTGATCATCGCCTGCCCGTGCGCACTGGCGACTCCCATGTCGATCATGGTCGGCATCGGTCGGGGAGCGGGGCAGGGTGTACTCATCATGAATGCCGAAGCTCTCGAACTGATGGAGAAGATCGATACGCTCGTTGTCGACAAGACGGGAACGCTGACGGAGGGCCGACCAGCCGTCACCTGCATCATTGCGACCGAAGGCCACGAGGAAGATGAGTTGCTCCGATTGGCAGTTGCAGTCGAACGCGCGTCGGAGCATCCGCTTGCCCTGGCGATCGTCGCGGAGGCGGAGGAAAGGGGCATCTGCATTCCATCGGTTGCCGACTTCGACTCCCCCATCGGCAAAGGCGCGACCGGCACGGTCGAGGGCAACCGGATCATCCTCGGCAATGCCGCCTTCCTCACCGAAGCCGGTGTCGAGACAGTCAGCCTAGCGGGAGATGCCGAAGTGCTACGCGGGGATGGTGCAACCGCCATCTATATCTCCATAGGCGGTCGCGCGGCGGGCGTGATCGCGATCGCGGACCGGGTGAAGGCAACCACTGCCGAGGCTATCGCTGCGCTCCGCGACGAGGGCATCGAGATCGTCATGCTGACCGGGGACAACCGTACGACGGCGCAGGCGATCGCGGGAAGCCTCGGCATTGAAAAGGTCGAGGCAGACGTCCTCCCCGACCAGAAGAGCGCGGTAGCTCGGCTCAAGCGCGAAGGCCGCATCGTCGCCATGGCAGGCGACGGGTTCCTCTTAATCTCGCGGTTCCGACAAGATTGGTTCGCCGCTGCAATGCGGTGACGCAGCGCTTCGGTAACGACCGGTGGCATAAGCCGGGAGCCGTGCATCCTTTATCAATTATCGATTGTTATAAAGGTTCGGGGGCTGATGGATGAGGTATCCGCGTGTTTCGTGCCCCGACCGATTCGGCGGTCTTTCGCCGATATTTTACGACACAGGTCCTGTTGCCGATAGGCATTCTGGTCATTGCGGTTGTAGCTGCAGTAGCGCTCGGCCTCCACTGGGCAGCGGGGACCAGCAACGAAGTCTCGCTTCAACGTCAAACCCGAATGACGCGTTTGGTGCTTACCAGCGCCACCGACCGATTGGCGTATGAGCAGCAGAGCGTGGCAGCCTGGAATCAATTGTCCGGCGAATTGGCCAAACCCCGCCTCGATAAAATATGGATCGATGCGGAAATCGGCCAGTGGCTCCATGAGATGTTCAGCCATGATCTGACATTCATTCTGGATACCGACGGCCGGCTTATATATGCCTATGCAAGCGGGCACCCCAACGCAGCGGATAGTTTTCGAAGCGCGCAGGCCGATCTTCGTCCGATGATCGACGCTGTCCGTGGCATTTCGAAGAATGGAGCAATCCCGCGGCAGTCACGCAAGGCGCAGACAACAGCGCTCACGCGCCCGGAGACCATCTACGAAGGTTTCGTCACGGAGGTGGACGGTCGCCCGGCGACAGCCAGCGCCATGCTTATAAGCAGCCAGCCCGCGCCAGTGGGAAAACCTGAACCCATACTTGTAAGCGTGCGCTTTCTTGATGGCGCGTATCTGCGCCAAATTGCGGCTTGGGCAATGATCGATGGTCTTCGCTTCTCGATGGAGCCGAAGGCACATCGGGGGGAAACGATGGTCGCGTTCAGCGACAAAACGGGGCGAAAGATCGGTTACTTTTTCTGGAAGCCGGAATTACCCGGCACGCAGATTGAAAAGGTTCTGGCACCGATCGCAGCGTTCGTCATTTTGATCATGGTTGGGATGATGGGCCTTCTTGCCCGCTCGCTCTGGCGATCTGGCCGCCAGCTTTCGACCGCGATAGTGGATCTGCGTGCCAGCGAGGCGCAGGCCCAGCACCTCGCTTTCCACGACGTACTGACCGGACTTCCCAACCGCGCCATGTTTCACGACAGACTCGAGCAAGCGTTGGCAAGAGCCCGTCGCGGCCATCCTTGCGCGATTCTGGCGCTCGACCTCGATCGCTTCAAGCAGGTCAATGATACCTTGGGCCATGCTGCAGGCGACACACTGATTCGCGAGTTCGCACAGCGACTGGCAGAGATTGTCCGCACAACCGACACCGTGGCCCGTATCGGTGGCGACGAGTTTTCCGTTTTGCTGTGTGATGCAAATCGGCGCAAGGACCTCGAACAACTGTGCGATCGCGTCCTAGCGACAGTGCGTGAGCCGTTCGAAATTCTCGGCAGCAAGGTCTTTGTCGGTGTCAGCATCGGCGTCGTGCTCGTGCCGGAGGCGGGCACCGACCGCGGTGACCTGATCCGCAAGGCGGATATCGCTTTGTATCGCGCCAAGAGCGAAGGGCGCGATCGTTACCGTATCTTCACGCCCTTAATGGATGAAACGGTCAAGCTGCGCAGCGAGATCGAGGAGGAACTGCGTCATGCGATCATCAGCGGCGGCGAACTTGAAGTATATTATCAACCAGAAGTCGAAGCGGGAACGCAGCGGATCGTCGGCATGGAGGCGTTGCTACGGTGGAATCATCCCGTCAGGGGTATGATCCCACCCGATCAATTCATTCCGATCGCCGAGGAAACTGGCCTTATAGTGCAACTTGGAGAATGGGTTTTGGCCGTCGCCTGCCGCATGGCGCGGGCGTGGCCCGATATCTTCGTCGCGGTCAATCTCTCGGCGGTACAGTTCCGCTCTGCCGACCTTGCGACGCGCATCATCGATATAGCCCGCGCGGAAGGATGCGATCCAGCCAGGATTGAACTGGAGATCACCGAAGGCGTACTTTTGGATGAGGACCATATTGCACGAGGCATATTGCAAACGCTGCGGGAAGCCGGCTTCCGCATCGCACTTGACGACTTTGGCACCGGCTATTCAAGTCTCAGCTATCTCCGCCAATTCAAGGTCGACAAAATCAAAATCGACCGGTCGTTCATCCAGAATCTGGGTCACGATCACGAGGCGGCGGCAATCGTGACGTCCGTGGTCACGCTGGGGCATGCGATGGGATTGACCGTCACGGCCGAAGGCGTCGAGAGCCGCAATCAGATGCAGCTGCTCCATGCAGCTGGGTGCAATGAGCTCCAAGGCTATCTCTTCTCGCGCGCCCTTCCAGCAGCAGCCATTGTGGAAATCCTAGCAGGCCGGCAGCGTCTCCACGACGTCGCATAGCGCGATTTGTTTCCCCGATTGTCGAACTGCTCATTCGGAACTGAGTGAGTCGTTTAAGGCGCGGCGATCATGGGCATCCAGTTTGATTTCGGATCCCGCATGCCGTGCCCGCAATCTTGCAAAGGGCGCTTTTCTGATCCTCTATGAGATCACGGAAGGTATATGCAGGGGGTGTGCCACGCTTCATATCGAAGACTTGCCCCAAGACCGGGATCGGCCTCGGGGCAGCTTAGTCAAAGACGATCTGGGGCGTAGGTAGCGCGTTCGCGAGCTACTTCATCGGCGGAATATGCCGGCACGTTCTCGTCAAATGTTGACCATCCGCTCTCGCGATAAACACGGCCGCGCTCCTGGATGTCTACAACGCGCGTGCGATCCAGAACCGCTTTAACCTCCTGAACTCGGTCATCCGGTACCTTCGCGCTCAACAACGTGCCACCTCGACGCACGCCTTCTGCATAGACATGCGCGTCGTCGTCCGAATGCCCTGCATTTTTCAGCGCGCCTACAATACCGCCAGTAACGGCTCCGCCGGCCGCGCCGATGCCGGCACCTGCCGCTGTTGCCGCAAGCCACCCGGCAGCGACAATCGGACCAAGCCCAGGGATGGCGAGGAGGCCGAGACCGGCAAGGAGCCCGCCGGCGCCGCCCAGAACCGCGCCCGTGGAAACGCCGCGCGTGACGTCGCCATCCTCATTGATCCCTTCATCATGGTCGCCGTGATGCTTGTCTGCATTGTTGGCGACGATGCTGAGATCATCGTGGGAAATACCGATTGCTTCGAGCTCGCACACGGCGGCTGATGCGTCCGCATAATTATCGAACAGATGTGTGATGGTCTTTGACATGCTAACTCTCCTTCAACCCGATTTTCAGCGGCGAGTGATGTTGCCCTTGTAATCAAGGGCCACGGAGTGGCGCTTGCCGTTCTTAGTGGCGGTAGCGTACCAGAGCCCATCCTTCTTCCAGACCTTCGTCACATTCCTGTAACCGGCCTTGGCGAAGCGGCCTCGTGCCTGATCCTCAGTAAATGAGTTGGCCCCACGCGCGGGCGACGCCACCTGATGGGGTGCGCCATTCTTAGTCGCAGGGTTATGCGCCCCGGCCTGATGGCTTTGAGCACCGGCGGAGGTAGCGAGTAGAACGACGCCCGCAGCGAGGGGAATGTATTTAAGCATGAGGCTCTCCTGATTTTCTGCAGTACCTTAACGGCTCAACCGGAACTCTGGCTCCCGCGCCCCTGATATTTTCGTGCTGAGAGTTTCATACTGAGAAAAAGGTTTGCGTGATTGCGGTCTGTCGCATTGGCCGTCTCGGCCAGCGAGGCCGACCCGTTTTGGGGCACCATCGTCTAAAGGCTTCGTGTCACCAGGTTGGCCGGATTCTGTCCTGCGTCCATCGAAGGTCGATACCCATATCGGCCATGACGATTGGCGTTCAGATAGGAGCGGGTAGGCGGGGCAAGGAATTGGCTCGCAGCAGAAAGGCGCGCGTACCCGGCCGCCATGATCGTTATCGCTCTAAACCCATAACCATACCCGGACGAGCGCGCGGTAGGAGAGACGATGGCAGGCGCATCATATGGCGGCTGGCACATAGGCGTCGCCCTCGTTATGAAGGCGTTGGGGCGAAGCGGAAAAGCTTGCGCCACGATATGGCGCAGTGATGAACAGAACAGAAACTTCTCCCATCCTCGATCGGCTGCTAGCATGGTCATTACGTCGTAACTGGCCGGCCACGATCAGGCTTTCTTTGGCGTGCGCGGTCCTGGTCGCCACCGCCGCCTTCCGGGTCTATTGCGTCACTGATCTGCTGCCCTATCTTCTGTTCATCCCTGTCGTTCTTATCATCACGCTGGTGATGGGAAGATCGACCGGTATCTTTTCTGTCTGGCTATCGGCTTTGCTGGCCGCAGCGACGCTGGCACATATGTCCCTGCGCTGGTGGCTCACGCCAACACAATGGGCGGCGACGATTCTTTATGCGGCGGTCATGACGGCAGTCACACTGGTCGCGGCGGAACTGCGCGCATCCCTGCTGCGAGCCCGACTGCTGATGGAGGACCTGGCGGTCGCAAATCAGCGTCTGTCAGAGCATGAGCAGCAGTTGCGCCTTATCAACCAGGAACTGGGCCATCGCCTCAAGAACCAGCTGGCCGTCGTCCAGGCTGTTGCCAGCCAGACCTTACGCCAGTCCGTCGACATGAAGTCCGCCGGAGAAGCACTCAGCTTTCGCCTCGCCGCATTGGCGCAGGCGACGGACATGCTGACTGCCGCCGAGTGGAAACCGGCCGACCTGCGCGATCTGGCTCAGACCGTTCTCGCCAGCCATGCCGGCCTTTCCGACCGTGTGCATCTTTCCGGGCCGGCGATCCATTTCGACGCGCAAGTGGCTTTGGGACTGACGCTCGCCCTGCACGAGCTTATGACCAATGCGACCAAATATGGCGCGCTATCCAACGACCAGGGACACATCGATCTGCATTGGGCACTTGAACCGGCCGATCAGTCGCAGCAGCAGCGTTTCCGCCTGACGTGGCGGGAACTGGGTGGGCCACCGGTTGTTCCCCCGTCGCGTCGAGGGTTCGGGTCGGTGATGATCGAGCGATCGCTTCGATCCTACCTCAAAGGACAGACCTCGGTAGACTATGCTCCTGGCGGGCTAGTGTTCAAAATAGATGCGCCGTGGAAGGCGGTGCCAGTACAGAGCGAGCAGACATTCTGATGACAGCGGACATAAGCGAACGTACG
>NZ_JAFCGW010000035.1:0-14172 GCF_018604485.1 Sphingobium sp. BHU LFT2 | reverse complement strand
GAAACCGCGCTGCAGGTCGCGACATAGCGCTTGTCGGCGATGTTGCGGCCGTTGATCGAGAAGGTCATGCCCTCCAGTGCGTCCGACGCCTTGCCTAGGTCATAGCGAATGAACAGGTCGAACAGCGCATAGTCGGGAATGCGGAGCGAATTGGCGGTGTCGCCATAGCTCTTGCCGGTATAGCGCACGCCGCCACCGAAACCGAGGCCGGCGAGCGAACCACCTTCGATCGTCTGGTTGAGGAACAGCGACGCCATCCATTCGGGCACCTGCGGCAGTTCATTGCCGACCTGACCCGCCGTATTGGACTTGGTAACCTTGCTGTCCATGCGGGTCGCGGTGGCGATCACCGCCATGCCCCAGGGCAGGGTCGCCTTGCTCTCGAATTCCAGACCACGCACCCGCCCCTCGCCAGTCTGTACCAGACAGGTCGAGGTGCCGCACAGCGTACCAGCCGGATCGGGCGTGGTCATATTCTGCTGGGTGATCTGATAGGCGCCCAGCGTCACGTAGATATTGTCGCCATGCTGGTAACGGATGCCCGCTTCATATTGCTGGCCGGTCGTCGGCTTGAACGGCTCACCGGTGAGGCTGGTGCTCGGGTCGCTGACCTGCGGCTGGAAGCTTTCGGAATAGCTGGCATAGGGCGCCAAACCATTGTCGAACATGTAGACGGCGCCGGCCCGCCAGGTGAAGGCGTCGCTCTTGGTGATGTAGCGATTACCGGTGATGGGGTTGTAGGTATTATCCTTTGCCCAGTCCTGCCGGCCGCCCACCGTTACCCGCAGCTTGCCCAGCTTGATCTGGTCCTGCAGATAGACGCCCGCCTGCTTGCTGACGGTTTCGGTATAGATTTGCGGCGTCATGTTGCTGGCATAGCCGGCCGAGCCGCGCGACACCGGATCGAAGATGTCGAGGATCGGCAGCACCAGCGACGAGTTCACCAGATCGCGATAATGCTCCCATTCGGTGTGGAAATAGTCGAAGCCGCCAAGCAGCGTGTGCTCCACCGGACCGGTGGTGAACTTGGCCTCCAACTGGGTGTCGGTGGCCAGGCCGTCGCTCTCGCCCTTGCCCTGCACCGCGCGCCGGCTGATCGTCTGGCCGGGAATGCAGCCCGCGATGCTCGACGGGCAGGCCGTCAGCGTGTTCCCCGACAGCACGACGACGCGATAGAGCGTGTCGAGATGGGTATAGCGGCTGTTGTTGCGGATCGTGATCGCGTCGTTGAACTTATGCTCGAAGAAGGAGCCGATCAGATACTGGTTGCGGTCGAACCTGTTCCAGTCCGGCTCGCCCAGATTGTCGTCATTGGCGATATATTTGCCGTTGCTGGGGTAGAGCGCGCCCAGCGCCGGCAGGAACTGGAAGGTCGAACCGCCCTTATCCTGCTGATACTGGCCCAGGATCGTCCAGGTCGTGGCATCGTCCGGCTTCCAGGTCAGGCTGGGCGAGATATAACGGCGGCCGATCGACACATCGTCGACCTGGGTATCGCCGTAGCGTGACAGGCCGACGATCCGGCCCGACAGGGTCGAGGTGATCGGCCCGCTGACATCGGCCGCCGCCTGATAATTCCAGTTGTTGAGGTCGGTCGTGCCGATCGCCTGCAGCATGACATTGGCCTGGAATTCGTCGGTCGGTCGCTTGGTGACGATATTGACCAGGCCGCCCGGCGCGGTCTGGCCGTAAAGCGCGCCCGAAGGCCCCTTGAGCACTTCGATCTGTTCCAGCGCATAGGAATCGAAGCCCGGCCGCGTCCATTGTCCACCCGAAGGCAGGCGCAGACCGTCGACGAAATTATTGTTGGACGAAAAGCCGCCCGCACCAAAGCCACGCACGGACACTTCGTCGACGCGGCTGTCCACGCCCCAGCTTTCCGACTGCACGCCCGCCGTATAGGCCAGCGCATCAGCGATCGTGGGCGAAGCGCGCAGGTTGATCTCCTCGCGGCTGATGATCGAGATCGACTGGGGCGACTCGATGATCGGCGTGGCGCTCTTGGTCGTCGAAATGGCCGACGACTGACCGGTCGCGGTGACGATGATGATGTCGTCGCGGTTCGCCTCCGCGGGCGCCGCCTGGGCATGGGCGATGGTGGAGGTACCCGCCAGAATGACGGCGGTGGCGATGGAAATTCTGCGCATGACTGTCCCCTAAATTTGGGGTTCAGCTAATGCGAATTGGTCGCGTTAGCAACCTTGGAGATATTTCAGCTTTTTTGCCGGATGTTGCAGAATGCCCGGTTCATTTCAAATTCGAACCATTTAAGACCCTCGTTGGTGATTTTGCCGCTCTTAGGTGCGGCTCGTCCGCTTTCCCGTTCTTGATGCCAAGGTTTGGCCAAATCTGAATTCCAGAACTGGTCATAGGTCCGACGCGAAGCCGCTAGCAACAACGCTTCGCAATGCAAGCTTCTGGGCGCGATAACATTCTTCCGATCATTTGATCGCCGTCTCCAGCTGGCGAAGAAGCCGGTGAGGATCAAACGGTTTGGGCAGGAAGGTAGCGCGCACAGGCAGTTCGTCTTCGCGCAGCGGAACATGACCCGAGGCGATGTAGAGGATAGTCGGAGGGAAGCGGTTGCGGATATAGTGCGCCAGCTTCAACCCATTTATCGAGCCGGGCATTTGCACATCGGTCAGAACCACCCGGATTTTCCTGCGCCCCTCGAGGATTGTGATCGCTTGGTCGGCATCTTCTGCATCAAACACGCGCCAGCCGGCGGCTTCGAAAAAGTCAACGAGATCGAAGCGAAGCAGTGGCTCGTCATCGACGATGAGGATCGTTTTTGTGCCGATCGGATGGCTCTGGCCCACGCTTCAGTTCCCGGTGTTGATCGCGGCGTTCTCCAACCGCGCATGGAGTTGGAAAATCAAACCCTCCGGCTGATAGTCGGTTTCGCTCCGGCCACCGAAATAGGTGCGCAGCGACCGTTCGATCAGCATCGATCCGAAACCCTTGCGCTCCGGCGGCGTGACGGGCGGCCCGCCTTTCTCTTCCCAGATGAGTTCGAAGCCGTCGTCCTCTACGCTGCGGGCGATCGTCCAGCGAAGGCTGACCGTGCCGCCCGGGACCGACAGCGCGCCATATTTGACGGCATTGGTCGCGAGCTCGTGCAGCGCCAGTGCGAACGCCACCGCGATTTCCGGCCTTAGCGTCAGGGAAGGGCCATCGATTAGGATCGTCTCGCCGACCCGGCCGTGCGGCGCGAGCGCCTGCTCGGCTAGTGTATGCAGGGCCGCCGATCGCCACGAGGCTTGCGTCAGCACATCGGTCGCCGCCGCCAGCGCCACCAGCCGGGCGGACAGATCGCGGCTTGCGGTCTCGATGTCGGTAGCATTGCGCAGGGTCTGCTGGGCGACCGACTGGACTACGGCGAGGACATTCTTGAGACGGTGAGCAAGGATATCGCGATGACACGTCTGATCAAAAACCCGGATGAGATAGGCCGCATCAATCTGGAAGCGTGGGCAGATCGCAAGAGTGTTCAGTCGTCGTTGGAAACGGTAATCCGGATGCTGACCGAGTGCGGTGTCGTCGACCGATCCCGGATCGGGATCACAGGCCTCAGTGACGGCGCAGCGACCGTCTTCTATGCTTAGGTCAACAGCAAGCTATTTGCTGCTGCCGCCATCAGCAGTTGCTGCGAGACACCGAGCAGCGTCGCTACCGTAACCGGGCCGGTGTTCGGGCGGCATCTTGCAGAGATCGGGTTTCCCACCCTGAAGGCACCCAATGCCGACTTCTGGCGCCCCTATGCTCTATCGGTGAATGCGGCTCGGATCGACACGCCAATCCTGATGCAACTCGCCGACAGCGAATATCTATATGCGCTCGAGACGATCCATGCGCTTGAGGGGGAAGGAAAGCCTGTGGAGGCCTATATTTTCCCCGATGAGCGGCACATCAAATGGCAGCCTGCGCACCGGCTTGCCATTTATGAGCGCAATCTCGCATGGTTCGAGCGGTGGCTGATGCCGCATTGAAGATTGGGTAGGCACACTTTCCTTCCTCTTTCATTGGCGGCAAAGGAGGGGAATGCGATTTGCCTTTCTCCTTGCTCTTCCCCTCATGCTGGCCACGCCGGCGCAGGCCTGGGGGCCCATCGGTCATCGGATTACGGGGGCCATTGCCGACCAGAATCTGAGCGGGTTGGCGCGGGCCAATGTCCGTTTGCTATTGGGGAACGAGGATCTCGCCGAGGCGGCAACCTGGCCTGATGACATGAAGTCGGATCCGTCCGACTTCTGGCAGAAGTCAGCGAGCCCCTGGCATTATGTGACTGTGAAGCAGGGCGAGGCCTATGCTGCGTCGGATGCGCCGCCTGAGGGCGATGCGATGATGGCGTTGTCCCGGTTCAGCGCTGTTCTTCGCGATCCCAGGGCATCGATCGAGGACAAGAGACTGGCGCTGCGGTTCGTCGTTCACATCATTGGTGACCTGCATCAGCCGCTTCACGCGGGCGATGGCGACGATCGGGGCGGCAATGATGTTAAGCTGACCTGGTTCGGTCGTAGCTCCAACCTGCATTCGGTCTGGGATTCAGGCATCATCGAGCAGCGTTCTTTATCCTATTCGGAATATGCCGCCTGGTTGTCCCGGTCGATTACGCCAGAGCAGGTGATCGCGTGGAATGACGTCAATGCGGGCGACTGGGTTGCCGAGAGCATTGCGTTGCGCAAGACGATCTATCCGAAGGAAACGGCCTTGTCCTGGGACTATGCCTATCAATTTCGACCGGCGCTTGAGGACCGGCTGAAGCGTGGCGGTGTCCGGATCGCCGCCTATCTCAACTGGCTGTTCGAGGCCGGCGCTATCCCCGCCGCATCCAGCCGGCGGAAATGACATGGGCAGGGGGACGCGTCACGAACTGGTCGGCGTGCTTCTCGACGATGAATCGTTCCTGATCCTGCGCGTTCCTGACGGTGGGCAATGGCGCCTGGATCTGTCTGGTCGCTATCGGCATCTGGTTGTGCAGGGGTGATTGGCTTGCGAAGTGAATTCGACATGCTCGACGTTGAACGGATCATGCCAGCATGATGAGCGAGGATGAAGTTTTGCTGGGCGCCGCCATCATGCTCATCAAGTGGCATCAGGCGCGCGCGCCCGTCATGGTCGCCGAGCGAATAGGAGATCTGGCTGTCGAAGGCGACCTGGCGGGGGTGGCGGTTTGGCAGGCGATAGCCAGACATATGGATGCGATCATGCGGGCTGGCAGCCTTCATTAGACCCTGTTCGCCATATTCGAGTTTTCTCCGAACGGCGCGATAATATTGCATTTCATTCGGGATTTCTTAATTTTTGAGCATATTTGGCACTCGCACCGTATTTTTTTAGCCGAGTGGCAAATTTTGGACTTTGGATTAATATAGCCGCAAATTTTTCCAATTTTCAGATTTTTGATAAAAATTGTTTTATCAAAGCTGGTATGATAAATATCGTGATCGGAAAATTTTAGGAGTTTATCATCCCGGATCGTAACGCAATCGTGACGTTCAAAGGCAAGAAGGCTGGCGTTCTCAGTGAACTGGGGGCCGATAGTCGCTTTGTCTATGATAATGGGTGGGAGACGGAAATTGCCTGCGCCCTTCCGATCGGAACGCGCGAGCATTTCTGGCGTGGCGGCCTGATACCTTTTTTCGAGCATCTGGGGCCCGAGGGTTGGTTGCGCGGGCGTCAGGCTCGTGCTGGCGGCACGCCAGATCAGGATGATTTCGGCCTGCTGCTGAATTACGGCGCGGACTGTATCGGCGCCGTGGGCATCGTGCCCGAGGATGGCGTGCATGTGCAGCCGCTCGTCGACACAGATCCGGTTGATGAAGCGGCGACTGCGCCGGGACGCACCCTTTCGGGCGTCCAGAAAAAATGGCTGGTCTACCGGGGCGAGCAGGGGTTCCAGCCGGCCGCCAGGTTGAACGAGCCTGCCACGCATATTGCAAAATTCAATCGTCCTGATGAGCCGACGCTTGTCCAGAATGAGGATCTGTCGCTGCGCCTGGCGCGGGAGATTTTGGGGCCTGATGAGATCACCCGCGCGGCGACCGGGGTGGTACAAGGGACTGAGGGGATTGCGCTGATCGTCGAGCGCTTCGATCGTATCGGCGACGAGCGGCTTCGGCTTGAGGATTTCGCGCAGATACTCGAGCGACCGCGTGGTCGTGAGTTCGACGGCAAATATCATTCCAGCTATGAGGAGGCGGCCAGCGTGGTTACCCGCTTCTCGTCGCGCGCGCTCATCGATGTCGCGCGTTTCTACAGGCTGGTGGTCTTCAACCTTGTCATCGGCAATGCCGATGCGCATCTGAAGAATTTCTCCTTGCTGGAGCAGGAGAGGGGGCTGCGTCTCAGCCCGGCCTATGACCTGCTCAACACGCTCGTTTATCCGCAATATGATCGCCAGACAGCGCTGGCGATCGACGGCGAGAAGCGGCAGTTCGATCAGATCGATCGCGCCATGATCACGGCACTCGGTCTTTCGATCGGCCTGCCGGCGCGTGCGGTGGAGACCGCGCTGGATACACTCAGAAAGCGGTTTGCAGGGCCCGCTGCGCTCGATTTTCCACCCACGCTCGGGCCGGATGATTTTCGCGCGCGCTATCGCGAGGTGGTCCTGGCCAACGCCAGAAGGATATTGGGATGAGCGATTGGCCTATAGACTGGCGCGGGGTGGTCGGCGAGGCTGTCCGCCGGCGCAAGCGCGAAGGATTGTCACAGCGCGCACTTGCCGATCTGGCCGGCGTCAGCGCACCGACGGTCAATGCGTTCGAGCGGGGCGACATCAATCTGCGGCTTGCGGGCGTGGTCGCGATCCTCGAGACGCTTGGCCTGTTTGTCCATGCCGGCTCGACCGATGCGCAGGAGCGGTTCATCTATGCTGCCCGGCTGCGCTGGGAAGAGCTGGTCGCGCCGCTCACCTCCGAGGATTCAGGCCGGCAGGCGCTGGGCCATAGCGAGCAGGCCTATGCGCTCGAGGGCGTCACGCCGCCATCGACAGTCGCCCGGCTTAGGGAGATTCTGGCCGATATTCCCAAAAGCTCGGGCTGGTCCCCTTTCTGGGTGCCGACGCGCGAGGGGCTGCGGCCTTATGTCGAGGATGGGATGCTCGAATGCTGGCTAGGCCGGCCGGAAACCGAGCGCATGTTCAACGATCCGGCGCATAGCGACTTCTGGCGTGTGTCGCGCGAAGGGATGGCCTATCTTCATCGGGGCTATAGCGAGGATGGACCGAGCAATCTCGAGCCAGGCACGATCTTCGACATCAGTCTGCCGATCTGGCGGACGGCGGAGCTGTTGCTCCATGCGATCAGCCTTGCGAGGGCGCTCGACGGTGGCGGCGATACGCGCATAAAATTCCGGGCGCGCTATTCGGGGCTTGAGGGCCGGGAACTGGTGAGCTGGTCCAAGCCGCGCAACAGGCCGACGTTCGAGCGGCTTCATCGCGCCCGCTCATCGCACGTCGATCTGGCGATCGACGTTGCCTTGCGCGATGCCGAGCAGGGCTTGGATGCCCTGGTCCATCAGCTTCTGATCCCGCTCTATGAGCGTTTTGACGGATATGTCCTGTCTTCCGATCTGGTCAGCTCCGAAATTGCTGAATTGCGCCGCCAGGCCGGTCTTACGGCGACGTATAGCTGAGCGCCATTTCGCCGGCCTGTCGACTGGATGAATGGGCTGCGTGGCAAGTGCGCTGTGCTGCAGATGAGCGAATGTGGACGATGATCTGCGGTGCTCGGGGGCGGCATTCGGGGGATTAGGGATTTCCCTTTCTGTCCGCCGGCAATCAATTCGTGCAAGATTAGATTGTATCGAGTCTTTCAATGAAGTTAGGGGATCTCGAATTTTCGCATCCTGCAAAATTAGGCTTCGATAATTCGGAGAATTGTTAGCTTGTTTGACGTGAATGGCGCTAGCGGATTTGCTATGATGGATTGAATTTGTTTCTGGAACGAATGTTTATGAAGAATATCTCTGAAGATGCTCTTGTTCCATTCTGTCTCGGCAATCTTCCTGCCGATCTGCGCTATGCCATCCTCGCGTCGGATGCTGATCGGCTGGAGGCTGTCCGCTCGCTCCTTACCGAGCATCTCCTGGAAGCTTCGTTGCTTGATCCCGGTATCGTGCGCGAGGGCCGCGAGGTTTCAGCGCGGTTCGCAACCGATCTGGCGTCTCGGGTCGGCCGGGTCAGTGAAGATGGCAAGACGGTCAAGCTTTACACATTCGGCTTCAAGGATGCGGGCAAGGCGACGGCTCTGCAATTGCTTGGCCTAGGCCTTGCGCTGTTCCTTGCGCCTCCGACGCCTGCCCAGGGAGTCCAAGCCCTGGCCATCATTAAGTCGCTCTGGGAGAAATTGCTCGTTCTCAAGCGGCCCGAGCATGGCGATGCCATCGACATGATGGAGGCCATCGGCAGGCTGCGGGCCGTAAATCTGTCGGAGGGTAACGAGGCAATGCCCGCGACGGCGGAGCTGCTTGCCAATGTGGACATGTCGGAGGCCCAGGGCAATGCGGCCCTTAAATGGCTGGAGAGCAAGAAACTCATCGAGGTGACGGCGTGGGGCGGGCAGGCCGGCGATGTCGCGCATGCGCAGACCAGTTGGCGGATATGCCTCTAGGCCCTGTCACCTTTTCAGCCGTTGAGGGGCAGGAATTCGGATCGTTCCATTATCATCTGGGCCTTGTTCATCACAGTTTCGGAGAGGAGGAAGCGGGGCTCGTCCGCACCTTGATGAACGGTGAGCCGGCCCGGCAGGCTGCTCTCGAGCCGACGCCAGAGAATGTGGCTGCAGCCTTCAGGGTGGCCAGCCTGTTTCACGAGACGCGCCATTTGATCGACGGTTTCGGGACGCTGGCAGGCATCTCCCTATTCGGCAAGGCGATGGAGCTGCTACGCGAGCTATGCCATTGGGCGTCCGTCTTCGGTGCGGCAGGCGTTGGCTGGCAATTGCCGTTACGCGATTGGGTCATGTCGAAGGACTGCCCACAGGAAATGCGGGATTTTGTTCGCCGCCTGCGGGCCTTCCATCAGGCCGAACCGCATTTCCTGGCGCTCTTCGAGCCATTCGCGATCGAGGGCCATAACGAGCAGATGCTCATTGAAGTGGCAGGGCCGGACGGCCGTACCCTCAAGGCCTTTCCGATACGCATGACTCGCGCCTATTCCAACGCGCCGGAAAATGTCACGCTGATCTCCGTTCTATGCCCGCTTGGCTATGAGGCGCTGGTCGAGGGAAGTGCGCATGCCATTTGCCGCAACCTTGTGGCGCACCTGTTTCCAAAGGACATTGCCGACGAACTGGTGCTCGCTGTGCGGTTCAAGGTGCTGTCAGACGATGACGTGGGCGAGGAGGATTCCCTCCTCAGTTCGACGCCGCCCTATATGATCACCGACCTCATGATTTCCCGCTTTCTGCGCTCGCGTGGCGTAAACCAGTTTCCGCGCGACACCGTGCTTGGGATGACAGATCTGGTCCTGAGCCAATGCTGGATCGAGACCGTGGAATTGGGCAAAGGCCTCACGGGAGTGAAATTTGATGATTTTGGCGACGCGCTGCTGAAGAATCTCGAACATCAATCCGTGTCGGCATTGGCGCAGGGCCGTGTCGAGACTCCCGAAAGGGTTGATGCGGGCTATCGGATTCTTCTTCAGAGTCTGGAGCAGGGTGGCGACTGGGACAGCGTTGAGGACGATCTCTCGCCGCTCAGCTCGGTCATGATCTGGGAGTCCTATTGCGCCCAGAACCTGACTGTTCCCCTGCTGCGCAAGCGGGGCGAGACCGGCCACGCCGCATTCCAGACCAACGACGGATTTTTCGAACTGCTGCCGATCATTCAGGATGCGGCCATCCGCGCCCATGAGGGGCAGCTTCAAAGCGCTTTGCCCAAACGCGTCACGCAGGCCTGGGCGCATGTGGTGATGCTGAGCGCCCTCGCGCGCCAGATGGCAACCGACAAGGACGAACTCATCTGTCCGCGCAGGTTCGGCTCTATACCGGGGATCGCGTCCGTCAACTTCGCGCAGCAGGGGCATTGCGATATTCACGGAAAATTCGGGTGTGGTGAGTTTCGGCCAGGCGTGGACGTCTATGAGCCGCCATGCCTGTTCGAGCATGGCTTACGCTTCCTGCGCTTGAGCCGGCACTGACCCCGGCTGCTGGACGTCGCACTGTCCCGGACAACGAGCTGTTGCGGGAAATGGCGTTCCGCCTGCTGACGGGGACGTCTAGAACAAGCCGGGATTGATTTCGGCCGCATATCTTTGCTCCGGGCCCCGGCTCGGTGGTTCTTACATGGCGATCCGGCAGTCGGGGAAGCGGTGTTCCTGAAAGGCAAGAACCGTCTCGAAGTCGCCGCGCAGCCATATTTCATATTCGTCCGGCTCGAGGAGGACGGGCAGGCGGGCAACGCAATCGCGGCTGACGAGTTGATGTGGAGTAAATGGATTTCAGGAGCCCCGCCGATGTCGACCGCGCCAGTCCGCTACGATCCCTCCGTGGAGACCCGCGACCCGGAGGAGGCGGAGACGGTCGCGCGGATTAACGAGGCCTTCGACGTCATATTGGAGCGCACCGCGGAGGACTATGGTCACGCCGTCCGATCGGTCCACGCGAAGTCGCACGGAATCCTCGAGGGCGAGCTCCTCATTGACGAGGACCTGCCGCCCGAACTCGCTCAAGGCGCGTTCGCCAAGGCGGGCCGGCACCGGACGTATTTCCGGATGTCGACGAACGCGGGCGACGTGCTGCCCGACGCGATAAGCCTGCCGCGAGGCGTCGCGCTCAAGGTGCTCGACATCGAGGGCGAGCGGCTGCCGGGTTCAGAGGGCACCGCGCAGGACTTTGTCATGGTCAACGGGCCGGTCTTCCAGGCGAAGACCGCGAAGGACTTCCTCGGTAGTCTCAAGCTGCTCGCGAAGACGACCGATCGGATGGAGGGGACCAAGAAGGTGATCTCTGCCGGTCTTCGCGGCGTGCGTGCAGCGTTCGAGCTGGTCGGTGCGGAAGCCCCGGCAGCCGTTAACGCCCTGGGCGGCGCGCCGAACAGCGAGCCGCTTGGTGATACCTACTACTCCGTGACACCGTTCCGTTACGGCGAATACATCGCCAAGTTCAGCCTTGCGCCGATGTCGTCCGCGCAGCAGGCGCTGGCTGGCGAGACAATCGATGTCGATGGCCGGGAGGATGCGATCCGGGAGGAAGTGCAGAAGGAGACGCGTGGCCTCGACGCGGTATGGGAGTTCCGGGTGCAGCTGTGCCGCGATCTCGAGAAGCAGCCGGTCGAGGACCCGACCGTGGAATGGGATGAAGCGGAAGCGCCTTTCCAGCGGGTCGGCGTCCTGCGGATGCCCGCGCAGGATAGCTGGGACGCCGCACTGGTTCAGAGGGTCAATGAGGAGATGCGGTTCAGTCCGTGGACCGGAATTGTGGCGCATCAGCCGCTCGGCAACGTAAACCGCGCTAGGCGTGACCCATACCGCCACTCGGCGGACTTCCGTGCGCGCGTGAACGGGTGCCCATATCACGAGCCGTCCGCCCCTACCGTCACCCAGACGGCCTGACGAGCAGGGCGGGAATGGCGAAGGCGCGCAAGGGCACCGTCCACTACGCCGGCTCGGCGGGAGGGTGGGGCTCGGTAAGCGGCATGCGTCAGGTGGCTTTGCGCGAAAGGCCGCTCGCGGGCGCCCTTGATACGCTTGTCCATCAGAACAAGCCGGAAGGCTACATGTGCGGATCCTGCGCGTGGGGTAAGCCAGCGAGCACGCATGCGTTCGAATTCTGCGAGAACGGCGCGAAGGCGACGCTGTGGGATCTGACCCGCGACCGCTGTACGCCCGCGTTCTTCGCCGATCACACGCTGACAGAGTTGCGGACCTGGGCGGACTACGACCTGGAGATGCAGGGTCGGCTGACCGCTCCGCTGCGATACGACGCGGCTGGCGATCGCTACGTCGAGTGCACGTGGGAGGAAGCGTTCAAGGGCATCGCGAAGGCACTCAAGCCGCTTCAGCCCAAGTCGGTCGTCTTCTACGCCTCCGGCAAGGCATCGCTCGAGACGAGCTACCTCTACGCTCTGCTGGCCCGGCGGTTCGGCTGCAACAATCTGCCCGACAGTTCGAACATGTGTCATGAGACCACGTCGGTCGCGATGAAGAAAGTGATCGGCTCGCCGGTCGGCACCTGCAAGCTCGAAGACTTCGAACATTGCGACGCGATCCTGTATTTCGGCCAGAACCCGGGCACGAACAGCCCTCGATTCCTGCATCCTTTGCAGGACGCGGTACGGCGGGGCTGCAAGATCATCGTCTTCAACCCGGTGAAAGAGGTCGGGCTGATGCGGTTCGTCGATCCGCAGAACCCTGTCCAGATGGTCACGCAGAAGCCGACGGAATTCGCCCACATGTATCTACAGGTGCGACCCGGCGGCGACATCGCGGCGGTCATGGGGCTGGTGAAGCATGTCATAGCGCTCGATCGCGCAGCCCAGGGGGCAGGGCAGGCGGGTGTGATCGACCAGGCGTTTCTCGACCAGCATACGCGCGGGTGGAAGGCATTCAGGAAGCGCGCGATCGGCACTAGCTGGGAAGAGATCGAGCGCCATTCCGGACTGAAGCGCGCGGATCTCGAAGCGGCGGCGGAGGTATATGCCAAGGCCGAGCGGACGATCGCGGTCTACGGCATGGGGGTCACACAGCACGTTCACGGTGCCCAGACGATCGGAATGATCGTCAACCTGATGCTGATGCGCGGCAACATCGGCAGGGAGGGTGCGGGCATGTGTCCCGTCCGCGGCCATTCCAACGTGCAGGGCCAGCGCACCGTCGGTATTTCCGAAAAGCCCGAACTCGTCCCGCTCGACAGGCTCGCCGAACAGTTCGGTTTCGCACCGCCGCGAGAGACCGGTATGACGACGGTAGACGTATGCGAAGGCATTATCGATGGCTCCGTGAGGGCGTTTGTGGGGCTGGGCGGGAACTTCGTGCGAGCGGTGCCGGACCGCGACCTGATCGAACCGGCATGGAGCGGTCAGGACCTGACCGTCTACATCGCAACGAAGCTGAACCGCAGCCATCTGCTTCCCGGCAAGGCATCCTACCTGCTGCCCTGCATCGCTCGGCCGGAAGAAGATCGGCAGGCGTCAGGAGCGCAGGCCGTGACAGTCGAAGACAGCTTCAGCCACATCCATGGTTCGATCGGAAGGCGGAAACCGGCCAGCGTGGCGCTCAGGTCCGAACTCGCCATCGTGTGCGGCATCGCTGACGCGATGGGCTATTCAAGCTCCAAGCTGCGCTGGCAGGACTGGACCGCCGACTATGCGATGGTGCGCGACGTGATCGCCGAAACCTACCCAGAGGAGTTTCGCGAATTCAATGCGCGAATGTGGACGCCCGGCGGCTTCTACAAAGGAAACAAGGCGCGCGAGCGGATCTGGCTGACCGAAAGCGGTAAGGCCGAGTTCACCGACCCCGACACACTGTCAGCGCTAGGCGTGGGCGACGCGGGCGGCCGCTTTCACCTCATCACTATGCGATCCAACGACCAGTTCAACACGACGATCTACGGCATGGAGGACCGGCTTCGCGGCATCAGCGGCACGCGCATGGTGCTCCTGATCAATCCCGACGACATGAAACGCGCCAAGCTGACCGAGGGCCAGATCGTAAGCTTGGTGGGCGACGCTGGTGATGATCGCGCAAGGTCGGTGGCGGGGCTGAGGGTTACGCCATTCGACCTCCCCAACGGGTGCGTGGGGGGTTATTATCCGGAACTCAATCCGCTGGTGCCGCTGTGGTATCATGACGAGGACTCCAAGACCCCGGCCTCCAAGGGCGTGCCGGTCCGTATCCATACTGCGCCCGCCTGATGGCTGTCATGGGTTCCGGCCGTCTCGCATGCCGATGATGATAACCCATGCGGCGGTCGGTCGGAATGGCCCCTAGACTTCGTCGGCTGGCTGACGGCGAAGCATCAACGATCTTGCGATAGTGTTGGCCAATGTCGCGACCGCCGACTGGACACTATGCGCCCCATTCAAGCCGTTCGATCAAGATGAAAGCATATCTGCGAGTTTCGACCGTCTCTGGGACACCGCGTAATTGATGTAGGCGCACTCCTACATGGTACAAAATCGCATGAACGCTTCGATTAAGGAGGGTGACCATGTCGATCTATGCAG
>NZ_JAFCGW010000034.1:0-18790 GCF_018604485.1 Sphingobium sp. BHU LFT2 | reverse complement strand
ATACCGGGCCATCGACAGCTACACAGCGGTGCGGTTGCGTCGGTGGCTGCGCGCCAAATACAAGACCAGGCGACGGCGAGAGGGAGCCTATCACGACCCCGAGCTATACGAGCGCTTCGGCCTTGTGCGTCTGGCGGACTTGGCCGCAGCCCGCCGTGGGTGAAGGCGTGACGTCTTGTCCGAGAGCCGGATGCGGGAGACCTGCATGTCCGGTTCGATGAGCAGGGAGTGGAAACGGACCGTCTGGCAAGCCCCATAGGCGCGCCGCACGACACCGCGCCACTTCCTGACTCTACCGAAGTCCCTCGACCCTCCGGCAAGTAGTATTGCAGGAGGTAGCTCAATATTCTCGCATCAGTCGAGTCTGCAGGATCAGGCTTCTGCTGATTTGAAATAAGTGAACGCAACTTACCCTTGGTTGAGGTGGGGACCGTCGCGAACATTTTTCGTAAACTACACATAACCGTCATCTAGCGTCCCTATCGGCTCCCGCAGAACAAGAATCTGTCGTATCCGTGGGGACAATCATGAAGTTTATGACCGTCAGCGCGCTCGTCGCGCTGCAATTTTCTGCGTGCTCTTTCGCTATGGCGCAGGATGCAGTGCCAGCCGCCGACGCCGCTGGTGACGCGATCATCGTGACCGGCACGCGCGATGCGAAGCGGACCAAGTTCGATGCGCTGGCGCCGATCGACGTCCTCTCGTCGAAGGCGATCGACGGCAGCGTGTCCAACGATCTGTCCGATACGCTGGCCCAGTTGCTGCCGTCCTTCAACGTGCAGCGCCTGCCGGCGGCTGACGGCCAGGCCTTTGTCCGGCCCGCCACGCTGCGCGGCCTGTCCGCCGACCAGACGCTGGTTCTGGTCAACGGCAAGCGCTACCACCGCTCGGCCTTGCTCGGGACGCGCGGCGCGCAGTCGGCCGACCTTGCCACCATCCCCAATCTGGCGATCAAGCGGATCGAAGTGCTGCGTGATGGCGCGTCGGCGCAATATGGGTCGGATGCGATCGCCGGCGTCGTCAACATCATCCTCGACGACCAGCCGGGCATGGAAGCATATGGTCAGTTCTCGCAATATTATAAGGGCGATGGCACGACCTATCAGAGCGGCGCGCAGGGCGGCCTGGCGCTGGGCGATCGTGGCAGCATCGTCTTCACCGGCGAATTTTCCAAGTCCGACGCCACCTCGCGCACGCGCCAGCGGCCCGATGCCGCAGCGTTCCAGGCGGCCAATCCCGGTCTGGACGTGCCCGATCCGGTGCAGCGCTGGGGACAGCCCGACCTGCGCTCGGTGCGGGCGGGCGTGAATGCCCATTATGATTTCTCCGATGCCGTCACCCTCTATGCCTTTGGCACGGCCGGTAATGGCGAGGGCGTGACCGACTTCAACTGGCGCAACCCGGCCAGCACGGCGAACGTCTATGGCAATAGTTCGGCCTTTCCCGGCTTCAATTTCGCCAGCCTCTATCCAGCTGGGTTCACGCCGCGCTTCGGCACGAAATATGATGATTATCAGGCCGATGCCGGCCTGCGCGGCGCGATCAGCGAGCGGCTGACCTATGACATCAGCGCCTCGTCCGGGCGCAGCCGCATCAATTACAACATGCATGAATCGCTCAATGCATCGATGGGGCCGGACAGCCCGACCAGCTTCTATCTGGGCCGCCTGCGCCAGAGCGAGTTCAACCTGAATGCCGACTTCGTCTATCGCCTGCCGCTGGGGCTGGTTGAGCCGGCGAACATCGCCTTCGGCGCTGAACGCCGCAAGGAAACTTACGGCATCCGTCCGGGCGACCCAGCCTCCTATGCGATCGGCGCGGGCGCGGCGACCGGCCTTGCTCCCAACAGCAACGGCTTCCCAGGCTTCAGCCCGCTCAACGCCGGTGAATGGTCGCAGACCAGCTATGCCGGCTATGTCGATGTCGAAGTTCGTCCGATCGAGGCGGTGACGCTGGGCGCGGCCGGCCGCTATGAGGATTTCTCGGCCTTTGGCGATACCTTCAATTATAAGCTTTCGGCCCGGTTCGAGCCGGTGAAGGGCGTGGCTCTGCGTGGCACCTATTCGACTGGCTTCCGCGCACCGACCCCGGCCCAGCTCAACGCGGTCAACACCAGCCAGGGGCTGGACACGACCACGATGCAGATCTTCAACACCGGCCGCCTGTCGCCCAGCGATCCGATCGCGATCGCCCTGGGCGCCAAGCCGCTGACCCCGGAAAAGTCGCGCACCATCACGGCGGGCCTGACCTTCCAGTCTAGCTTCGGCCTGACCGGTAGCGTCGATCTCTATCAGATCAAGCTGCGCGATCGCTTCGGCCAGTCGCGCACCTTCGCGGTGCCGGCCAGCCTGCCCAATCCGCAGCGCTTCACGTCCGTCACCTATTTCACCAATGATTTCGACACCCGCACCCGCGGCGTCGATGTCGTGCTGGCCTACACCAAACCGGTCGGGCCGGGCACCGCCGACATCAGCCTGGCCTACAACTACAACCAGACCAAGGTGACGAGCGGCACGTCGGCGGCGATCGCCAATGAAAGCCAGCGCATCGTCTTCGAGGAACGACTGCCCAAGCATAATGGCACCGCCTCGCTCGGCTATACGCTGGGCAAGGTCGGCATTCAGGGCCGGGCACGCTATTATGGCGCTTGGACCGATGTCAGCGGCAATGCCACCGGCGACCTCTATCAGCGCTTCGGATCCATGGTGCTGTTCGACCTGTCGGCGAGCGTCCAGGTCACGCCCAACATCTCGATCCGGGGCGGGGCGGAGAATATCTTCAACGCCTATCCCGACGAGGCGACCAACCAGGCGGTGCGCGGCCTCATCTACTCGCGCAACGCGCCCTATGACACGGACGGCGGCCAATATTATGTCCGCTTGGGCCTGACCTTCTGATCGGCTAGGCACGGGACATGGAAATCAGCCGCAGGCAGATGATGATCGGGGCGGCCGCCGTGCCGGTTGCAGGGCGTGCCGCCGCCCTGCCGACCAGTTCGGCCCGGTCCGATGATGAAGCATATTGGGCCGGGATCGCGGCCCAATATGATGTCACCCGTGACGTCATCCAGCTGGAAAATGGCAATTGGGGGATGATGGCCCGGCCGGTGCTGGACCGCTATGAGGCGGCCGTGCGCCGGGTCAATCGCGAGACCAGCTATTATGCCCGGCGCGGCCTGACCCCCGACCTGATCGCCGTGCGCGATCGGGTGGCGGCGAAGATGGGCGTCGCCCCGCAGGAAATCGCCTTCACCCGCAACGCGACCGAGGCGCTGAAGGCGCTGATCGGCGGCTATAACCGGCTGCGGCCAGGTGATGCCGTGCTTCAGGCCGATCTCGACTATGACAGCATGCAGGCCTGTTTCGATACATTGAAGCGCAGCCGGGGCGTGGATGTGGTGCGGATCGCGCTGCCCGAACCGGCGACGCATCAGGGGCTGATCGATACCTATGAAGCGGCGCTGAAGGCCAATCCGAAGATCCGCCTGATCCTGCTCACCCATCTCAGCCATCGCACCGGCCTGGTGATCCCGGTGAAGGAAATCGTGGCGATGGCGCGGGCGCGCGGCGTCGATGCGATCGTCGATGCGGCGCATAGCTGGGGCCAGCTGGATTTCCGGCCGGCTGACCTCGACGCGGATTTCATCGGCTTCAACCTGCACAAATGGTGGGGTGCGCCGCTGGGCGTGGGCGTCATCTATATCCGAAAGGCCAGGCTGGACCTGATCGATCCGGACAGTGCCAACAGTCCACCCTTTGCCGCCAGTAGCTATTCGCGCGTGCATACCGGCACGGTGGATTTCGCGGCGCAACTGACCGTGCCGGCCGCACTCGATTTCCAGGAAGCGATCGGCGACAGCGCGCGGGCGGCGCGGCTGCGCCATTTGCGCGACCTGTGGGCGGAAGAACTGCGCGACGCGAAGGGGCTGGAGATATTGACGCCGGCCGATCCACGCCTGCACGGCGGCATCACCTCGTTCCGTCTGGCAGGGCGGACAAGCGTGCAGGACAATATGGCGGTCGCCAAATGCCTGCTGGACGAACATCGGATTTTCACGGTGCATCGCGATGGGCCTGCCAGCGGCGCCTGTGTCCGCGTCACGCCCGCCCTGTTCAACAGCGCGGCGGATGTTGGCGCATTGGCAAGAGCTATCCGTTCGATCCTGCCTTAATCGTGAGATCATGGACCGCTGATGGCACGGAGCCCCCCATCCATCCCGAACGCCATATGAGGTAGCGTAAGCAGACCGACTGCATCTCGAAATGAGAAATGGGGTCATGGGTGGCTATAAAGGGTCGACCGCGCAAGCGTCAGCTACGCGCCGATTCCGGTAATACGGAGCGGTCCAAGGCTGCCCTGTAAGCTGCCGTTCACCTCCATCCCGAATTGAAGAGGCTAATTCATTGCCAACCTCCACCTAATGCCAGAAACACTGTGATCTGGTCGTCCACGATGGACGCCTCTGCCGCCGCATAATCGACTTGCACGGCTGCAAGACTGCTCTGCGCCGTCAGAACATTGAGGAAGTCGCTGCGCCCAAAGCGGAACAGGGCGCTGGCCTGGGCGGCTGACATTTCGGCGCTGCTGGCCGCACGTTGCAGTGATGCTGCCCGATCCCGGTTCCGCGCGTAGGTTTCGAGGGCGGTTTCCGTGTCGCGCAAGGCGTCAAGGACGGTGGCATCGAACCGGGCGACATCAATGGCAACCTGCTCCTGCTTAGCCGCGATCCTGGCTGTGACGACCGGGCGATTTGGAAAGCTCCAACTCAGAAGCGGACCAAGGCTGAACCCAAAGCTGTGGGAACGGTCCAGTTCTTCGACCTTTCCACCCGCACTGACGCTCCCTCCCATAGTTACGCTAGGATAGAGATCGGCCATGGCTACGCCGATGCGTGCGGTATCGCCTGCGATGGCTCGCTCCGCCTGACGGATATCAGGCCTGCGCCGGATCAGCGCGGTGCCGTCACCAACCGGCAATGCTTGCTTCAGCTTGGGCAATTCGTTGCAGGCCTCGACGTCCCGAGGATAATCCGCAGGCGCCCTACCAAGCAGTGTTGCCAGCAGGAAAAGCGATGCCTGCCGCCGGGCCACCAATGCCGGCAGACCGGCGTCGCTGATTTCCACTGCCGTTCTCGCGCGGGTGATATCGAAAGCCGTTCCGCGTCCGCCGCGTGCCAAGCGGGCGGTGGCGTCAAGCGTGCGCCGTTGCAGGGCGATCACCTGGCGGATGATCTTAATCTGGAAGTTGGCAGCGCAGACCCCGGCATAGGCACGGGCAGTCGACGCTGCCACGCTGATCCGCGCGGCATCGCGGGCGGCCTCGACCAGGTCACGATCAGCCTCCCCCGCTTCGATAGCACGCCGCAGCTTGCCTGCCAGATCCAGCGGATAGCCCGCAGACAATCCGAGGCCATAGGTGGCGACACCCGGCAAAGCGGCACCAGTGGAACTGGCCGAGTAATCCCGTTCCAGCGCGGTTTGGCCGTTCACGCTCGTGCTGATTGCACGCGCCCCCGCCGTCTGGCGGAGCACGGCTTGCGCCTTGCGGACATTGGCCTCGGCGGCCCGCAAATCTGCGTTGGCGGAAAGAGCCTGTTCGACCAGCGCGTCGAGGCGCGGATCCTCATAAAGGCGCCACCAGTGCTCGGGAAGCGGCGCCTGTGTGAAGGCGTCATTATGTCCCGCGATGAATGCGCCCTGCGCCGCTGGCGTCCCTGCCACTCCGGGCTGTGGTCCATGATAATCCGGTCCGGATACGCATCCTGCGACGAGCAGCGCAGCGGAAACGGCAAGCACGCACCTCATGACCGTACCTTCGGCGTGTCCGGCGTTGCAATCCGCTCGCTATCGGGAATGATCTCAACCGTTGCGGTTCTGCCGGCGATCAGTCTGGTGCCGGGCGGAACATGATCGATATGGACCCGAACAGGGATACGCTGGGCTAGCCGGACCCATGAGAAGGTAGGCGCGACCGTGGGCAGGAGATTGTGCGCCTGCCCGCGCTGATCGTCATCGATGGCGGCGGCGATACTTTCGACATGGCCGGTGATCTCGGCCTCGTCGCCCATCAGGCGAATGCGCGCACGATCGCCGATCGCGACCCGGTGCAGCTTCGTCTCCTCGAAATAGCCTTCGATCCGGAGCGAGGCGGTGTCGACCAGCGCCATCGCCTGCGCGCCCGCCGCGAGATAATCACCCGGATGAATATCGAGATTGGTAATGACTCCCGCCACCGTGGCGCGGATTTCGGTGCGGTGCATATCGACACTGGCGACATTGCGCTCCGCAAGCGCGCTCTTGAGGACCGCCTCCAGGGTGCTGACCTTCGCCGCATTCTGCTCGCGTGTTTCGGCTGCGACAAGATCGCCCAGCGCCCTGTCGCGCCGGGCTTCCCTACGGGCCTGCTCCAGTTCCGCCCGGGCCTGCGCGATCGCGGCATCAGCCCGCTCGATCGCGGCCGTAATGCGGGGGCGATCAAGCACGATCAGCACTTGTCCTGCAGAAACGGTCTGATTGTCATGGACCATGACCTGCGTGACCAGCCCGCCTACGTCGGTGGAAACGCGCACCACGTCCGCCCGTACATGGCCATCGCGGGTCCACGGGGTGCGTTCGTAGCTGCGCCAGACCTGAAACGCGACAAGTGCAGCGAGCACCACCACGGTCAGGGTCAGGGCATAGCGCCCCAGCAGGGAGAGAACTGGCTTCATGGCAAAAATCCGGTGAGAGGCTGGAACTGCACGAGCAGGCTGAAGAGGATGATGAAGCAGGCAAGCTCGACGAGCGGCTTGCGCGCGATGGCCCGGTCAAGGCCGGTCAGCGCAGCCAGGCGCATCACGACAAAGGTACAGACCGCGGCCAGCAGGCCGAGCACCAGCAGGCCAGGGATGAACACGCCGCCAATAGCGATGTCGGCAATCATCGGCTGCCTCCGGCGTTGACGGGCATAAGGGCGAACCTCAAGTCGATGAGAAGATCGGCAATTTCGCCAGCGTCGTCCGCTGCGCTGTCCGCGATCCGTGTTGCGGCAGCATCAACCTGCGCGATCAGAACTTCCTGTTCCGGCTCGTCGCTCTCCGAGAAAGCCTTGCCTATTCCGGCGAGCAGCGTGTGCAGGGCTGCGCACGGCTGATCGGGTCGGTCACTGATGCGGTGGCGCAAAGCGCCAACCGCATGGCCCACGCGAAGATGCATCAGGATGGTGTCGGGCAGATGCACCTTGCCTGCCGCTTTTGCCCGGGGGATCAGCAGCGCGGTGCGGTCGATCATGATGCTGGTCCAGCGCGCTTCGTCCATGGCATGCCCTCTTGCCCGCCGCGCCACATCGCGGCGGCTTGCGCGGAGCAGTCGGTCGATGGCTGTTTTGACCGGCACAGTCTGGAACAGCGTCATGCTGACCGCGGCAAAGCCGGTGCCGATGACCAGAGCCACCGTGCTGTTGAGGAAAGCCGCGAAATCGCCGGTGTAGCTGGCGCCCAGCCCGGTCAGGATTGGGAAGCTGAGCGTGATGCCCAGCGCCAGCATCGTGGTTGGCGGGCGTGCCTGCATTGATCCCGCCAGCAAAAGCGTGGGTGCGAGGACAGCCACCAGAACCGGGAAGTCGCTGACACGCGGCAAAATGACGAAGCTGTAGGCAAGGCTGATCGCGACGGCATAGAGCGACCCGATCAGATATTTGATGACGAACGGCCTTGGCGCGTCGAAATTCCCGAACAGGGCGCAGGCCACGCCCACGATGGAAAGGGCCAATGCACCGTCAGCCCAGGCCGACCAGATCCACAGGAGGCAACCGGCAAAGATGCCGGCAATCGCCCCCATCGCACCGCGTACGGCCATCCAGCGATCACGGTGATAGACGTAGCCGGTCGGATGTGCGTCGGGACTATAGTCTCGCTGTCTGCGAGCACCGTCCACGATCTGCGCACCCAACCGATCGCAGGTGTCGAGCAGTTCGATCAGCTCGGCAAGATGACCGCACAGATTGGTGGCCAGCCCAGACGCGCCATGCCGTCGAGCACGTTCCACCAGTTCGTCGGAAGAAGGCGTGCCCGCCCTGAGCCAATGGTCAATGTCATAAAGCAGGCAGTGCATGTCCGCTTCCGCATCGCTAAGGGGGCGCAGAGCATGCAGACGATCTTCAATGTCGGTGCTGAGAGGAATCAGGCGTGCGAGAAGGTCGTGGACACGGTCCAACGCTTTTCGCGGTGCTGCGACTGTCGCGGCATCATAAGGCAGGTGCGTTGCAAGACCGTTCAGCGCGAGCAGGTCTGACGCCAGCGCAGCGCGGGCATGCCGCCCCTGTACATCGGGCAGGCCTTTGAGGGCTTCGCGGGCCAGGCCGCGCGCATCCTTCAATGTGGCCGAAAGCTTGCCGGTAAACTGGCCCGTCATTGGCCGGGGCAGGATGAAACGATGGATCAGCACGGCGCAGCCGATGCCGAGCAAGATCTCCTGCACGCGCACCGCCGCCGTATCGAACATGGCGCCGGGGTCGGCCACACCCGGAAATCCGATCAGGCTCGCGGTATAGCCCGCCAGTACGAAAGCATAGGCGCGAGGTGTCCGGTCGAGCAGCGAGAAGTAGAGGCACAGGCCGATCCAGCAGGAGAGGATCAGGCTGCACAGAACTGGTTCATTCGCAAAGTTGGGCACGATCGCGACCGTTGCGGCGGCACCGATTATTGTTCCACACAAACGATAGACGCCGCGCCCCAGCGAGGCGCCGGCCGAACCCTGCGAAACGATGTAGACCGTCAGGATCGCCCAATAGGGTTTGGGCAAGCCGATGCGCAGCGCAATGTGATAGGCCAGCATCGCCGCCGTGAACGTCTTCGCCGAAAAGGCCAGCGCATCCCGATCCGCTCGGGTCACCGGCGATCGCATTACCTTCGGGCCTTTGCGGATCAGCGCCGCGCTGGCCTGGGCGAGGCTGGATAGTGAGGGATAGGCAATGCACATGGCCTGGATATCGCCGCATCGCGCGATCGAATAAATTCGATATCCTGTCAGAAAATCACTATATCACGTCAATCGTGCCCAGCTCCGCCTCCGTTATATCTGCTCTCGATCCCGACCTGACGCGCCTTCCCGCCGTCGCACATCGTGTCGACTTCGCAGATTATGCGGCCGAGGTGCCATCCCATATTCATCGCAAAGGGCAGTTGATCATCACCTTGCATGGCGCGGTGACGTGCAACGCCGGAAACGAGATATGGGTGATCCCGCCCGATTGCGGTATCTGGATTCCTGGCGGCGTTCCACACAGCGCCCGCGCGACCCACAACGCCCGGCTCAATTATCTATTCGTGGAACCCGGCGAGGCTGCCCTGCCGGGGGAATGCTGCACACTGTCGATATCGCCGATGATCCGGGAGATGATCGACTGGCTCACTCGCGAACGTGGCGACTATCCGCGCGAAGGCCATGAGGCCCGGCTTGCCCGGGTGCTGCTGGATGAACTGGCCGAAATGCCGCGCCAGCGGTTCAACCTGCCGATTTCTGGCGATCCGAAGATTCGCATGATCGCCGACGCACTGACGAACGCCCCCGCTGACCGCAGCACATTGGGTGAATGGGCCAGGCGCGTGGCGATGAGCGAGAGTTCGCTTGGCCGGCTCATGCTGCGTGAAACGGGGCTCAGTTTCGGTCGCTGGCGCCAGCAGCTACATCTCGTTATTGCCCTGCGCGAACTGGCCAGCGGCGAGGCGGTGCAGAATGTTGCAGGCACATTGGGTTATGAGTCGGTCAACGCCTTCATCACCATGTTCAGGAAAGCGACCGGCGCCACGCCGGCCCAGTATTTCGCAACACGCAGATCAGCGGCCAGCGAACCCTTGAGCGATCGCCAAGCTTAGCGAGGTCGGCTTGATGTGAGCCGACCAGCAGCAATGCGCCCTTTGTCGCCACTCAGCCGATCATTTGGATTTCCCGAAAGCGGTCATTCGATCGGGATCAGCCCCCTATCGGACGACGGAAAGCGGACGATCGGCCGCCGACCAGTTGTGGCCGTTCGGTCTTGATGATGTGCGTCCCTAAAGCGGACGCTCATTCAGGTAGCAATGCGTAGGCCGAATGACCAATTCCGCAGGAAAGCGGTCGATCTGTGCGGGTCGCGCATCAAACGAAAGAGGCACCGCACTTAGTGCATTTGTTCGGAAGCGGCAGGCTCACACCTCCATGTTCCTTGCCCCAAAAACGTGTCCAGAACTGCTGGTCCTGCTTGAGCGCCTCTTCCGCTTCATAGTTCGTGAACGCTGGCCAGCGACAGTTGTAGCACTTGATGCTGAATAACCAAACGCTCGGAAGGAACGCAACAAATCCGATTGCGGACGGCCACAGGTAACCTAGGGGCCAACCGACAAAGGAGGCGAGAACGAAGAGGACAGAGGCGGCGGCTGCGGCCCATTGCCAACGTCGCGCGATGCGAAATCGCCTCGGAACCGCACTGCACTCATCACTCATTCCGCCCCCCGAACAACCGCGATCAATGGCACTGCACCGACTATATGGATGAGGAGGAATATCCGCTACTTGGGCGATTGTTGCCGAACGATTTTTTCGCACAGCGGCAGCTAACTCGCTTCTGAGGCTCCCAAACAGACCGTCCGCTTCCCACCCCTGATAGACGATCATCGCGCCGATCGGCGCCAGGCACACCCGATAGCGGTCGGTCTGCTCCTGGGCGGGAAAGCTGCCCGGCAGGGAGCGACCACTTTCTGCCGCTAATCGAAAACATCGCCTTACCTATAAGCTGACATTGCGGTGCGCCGTCGCGGCGCGCATATTGCCGCTATGAAAAAGCGTGATCTGCTCGCCGCGACCGTTATTTATATCCTTACAACCTTTATGGTTGTTGTAATCTCAGCGATGATGGCGGGTGATTGCTCAACAGCTTTGGCCGATGATGTGTATCGGTCCTGCTCAGCCAGAGCAGATGGTCGGTTGTTCTATGGTTTTGTAGCTTCATTGGGTCTTTATCCCGCATTCCTTGCGCTTTGTATTCGGCGCTCAAGGCGACGGCACCCCTGAAGCGGTTTTCGACCATTTGCGGCCGATAACCGGCTCTGGCACGATACTGGAGGATTGAGCAGGGATATCGCCTCCGATGACAGTTTGCCGGAGCTCGCTCGTGATTTATTCGCGTTTCATCGGCGCGAATATGAGCTGTTGCAGGTAGAAATCGAAAAAGTCGAAGCCAAACTCATGGAGTGGCATCGCAACGATGAATGTAGCCAGCGGCTTGCCCGGATACCGGGCGTAGACCCGATTGGTGCATCCCTGCTGATGATGAAGACCCCTGATCCCGGGCTGTTCAAATCGGGGCGTGACTTTGCGGCCTGGATTGGTCTCACGCCCAGGGATCATTCAACGGCAGGTCGGGCTCGTCCCGGCGGCATCACGCGCGCAGGAGATGAACACTTGCGAAGCGTGCTGGTCGTGGGCGCCACCGCCGTTCTCAAGAATATCCGGGCGGGGCGCGGCAAAAACTCGTCGCCCTGGCTTCTCAAGCTCCTGGAACTCAACAAGAAGCCCAAACTTGTGGCCGTCGCTATGGCGAACAGAATCGCACGCATCGCCTGGAAGCTGATGGTGAGCGGCGAAAGCTATCGCGCCATAACTGCACAACCAGTTTTGACAAAGGCCGCGTGAGAGATTGGCGTGTCATGGTGAGCAACCATAGAATGCTACCGTGCTGAGCTGATATGGGATCTTGCAAGAAACGAGCAGGTGGTTTGATCGATCGATCCGGAACGTGAGACACTCCGTTAGAGTCAGTGGCTGTCAAATAGTCGCCTTCCTGTTTGGAACTCACCTCGCGGAAACCATCTTGGCCAGCGGCTATATGCGGCCGCAAAGACAGGTCGGACATATGGTCGCAAGCGATCTGATCAAAATATCCGCTCAAACGTCTTGCAAGAGGGAGCCGTCCACATATGACTCTACCGGCTGCGGCGGCTACTCACATGAAGCAGGACGCAGCCGCCTCAGGTGGAATATTATGGCCCTCGCCTCTGTGTTGGTGTGAAGGCAGGGATATTCTGTTTGGGCTGGGTGGGTTGATCCTAGGGTGATGCGGTCAACCCTGCGACGGAATAATACGACTTCGTAACAAATTTCCGATGTGATTGATCCACGATGGAAGAATCGGCACAATCTCGACAGATCCGGTAAGGGAGTCTTCCATGCTCAAGACCTCGGTTGCTCTGTTCTTCGCTATGATGGTCCCGGAATCGCCCTCATTCGCGCAGGAGGCGCCCGATCTTACCGATCTGGTAGGCGCGCGCGCCTCGGGCGGCGCGACGCAACTCGAAGCGCGAGGCTACCAGTTTGTGACGGTCAACACCGTGCGCGACACCAAATGGTCCTTCTGGACGAACGGCAGGACTGGACAATGCGTACAGGTGGCGACCTCCGATGGTCGCTATACCGCGATCAATCGCGTTCCGCAGGCCAATTGCCGTCCGTCTGATCGTCCTTCGGAAGATGCCTACGCTCCCCCGCCGCCACGGCCCGACTATGGCCGTCCCGGCGCACAGGCCGTCACGCTCATCTGTTACGGGTCGGGCAGCGGTCCTGCGACGGAAACCTATTCGGGCTATCGCTACAATGGCCGGAGCAAACGGTTCGAGCCGGAGTTTGGAACGGCGCTTGGCCGCGAAGGATTTTCATCCGACGTGCAGGTCGAGATGTTCGATGGCCGTGGACGCATCCATCTGGGTGGCAAGCTGGTATCGCCGATACATTCCGGTGGCTCCGACGGATGGTGGCCGCTGGAGGAATTGATGGTGACGCCGGATCGCATCACCGGACGCTACCGGCTCAACGGTCTCAACAAGCCGCGGGTGGAGATCGACCGGCGAACGCGCGTCATCCGCATCAAAGCCGCGACGGCCTTCACCGGGCGTTGCGATGTCGGGGACTGGCGCAGCGGCTTCTGAGGAGCGTCAGGATGCACGGGGTGATCATCGGATTGGCCAATGACCAGTCGCTGGCATGGGGCTGTGCCCAGGCGCTGCGACGGCAGGGCGCTACATTGGCGCTCACCTATCTCAACGACAGGGCACTGCCCCATGTCGAACCTTTGGCGCAGTCAGTGGAGGCGGACATAATATTGCCTCTCGACGTGAGCAGGGCTGATCAGATGGACGCGCTGTTCGATGAGGTCGCCCGACGGCGGGGGAAGCTCGACTTCCTGCTCCACTCCATCGCATTCGCGCCAAAGGAAGATCTTCAGGGGCGGGTCGTCGACAGTTCGCCGGAGGGTTTTGCGATGGCCATGGATATCTCCTGCCATTCGCTGATCCGCCTTGCGCGCCTGGCCGAGCCTCTGATGCGGGAGGGTGGCTCCATCCTTACGATGAGTTTCTATGGCTCAGAGAAGGTCGTGCCGGGCTATGGCCTGATGGGGCCGGTGAAGGCGGCGCTAGAATCCACGATGCGTTATCTCGCTGCGGAGCTGGGGCCACAGCATATTCGCGTCAACGCCCTGTCGACTGGGCCGGTGAAGACGCGCGCGGCCTCCGGCTTGTCGCATTTCGATGCCTTGATGGAACGCGCGGCGCAGGACGCGCCCCTGCACCAGCTTGTGACCATCGAACAGGTCGGGGAAATGGCTGCCTTCCTGCTCTCCGATCAGGCGCGCTACGTGACAGGCCAGACCATCTATGTCGACAGCGGCTATAATATTCTTGGATAAGCGAGAAAACCTGGCTTCACCGGCGCGGCTGGCAATCATGGCTGCGGCACGACGGCGTCCATGATAGTGAGCCGTTCCAGCGGCTTTGCTCCGACCCGTGAATTGGTCACCAGGATCGTGGCGCCGGGCTTCAGGGTGTCGCGTACCAATTCATAGAAGCGTCTGGGCATTCGCACGCGGTTGAGGATCGCCTCGTCCACCTCATGGCCGTCTTCATCACCATGACCCGGAAGGCCCACATAGACCCAGTGCGGCTTGCCGTCCCGGATCACCAGATTGATGACATGCGATCCGGGATCATCGTCCTTGATCTGCGCGACGCTCCGGCCGATCTCCATGCCATTGCGCAGCACGACGATCCGCTGGTCCAGCTTGGAGACGATGATCGTCAACGGCCCTTGAGGCGCGGCTTCCGGCGTCCAGCGATACGCCTCGCCAGTCAGGGGCATGACCGGTGCAGGCTGCCCCTTGGCATCGAAAGGCGCGAGAAGGCTGTTCTCGCTGGTGCGGACATGATCGGCAGCGCTGCCCTGCACGATC
Source organism: Sphingobium sp. BHU LFT2 (assembly GCF_018604485.1). Taxonomy (NCBI): domain Bacteria; kingdom Pseudomonadati; phylum Pseudomonadota; class Alphaproteobacteria; order Sphingomonadales; family Sphingobiaceae; genus Sphingobium; species Sphingobium sp. BHU LFT2. Next base: position 4,555 of record NZ_JAFCGW010000034.1, on the reverse strand, counting down.
ACCGTGATTCCAAGGTTGGTGATGGCGAACAGGGCGCGGGCAAACTCATAGGGCAGATGGACGCAGCCATGGCTCTCCGGATAGCCCGGAAGGCCACCCGCATGCAGCGCCACGCCATCCCATGTCAGCCGCTGCTGAAATGGCATGGGCGCATTATTATATACGCTGGACCGATGGTTGGCGTCCTTTTGCAGGATGGTGAAGACGCCGGTGGGCGTTTCATGACCATCCTTGCCGGACGAGATGGTCGAGGCGCCGATGCGGATGCCATTGCGATAGACCAGCGCGATCTGCTTCGACAGGTCGACATAGATCATCACCGGTCCGCTGGTGGCGATCGCGGGCGCCCATACCCATTGGCCCGGCTTTAACGCATCTATCTGCCGCGCCAGTTCGGGGGCGGAACTGACCTTCGAGCCTTGCGCGTCGGCTGAACTTGGTATCGCCAGCGCCGCCAACATCAGCAGTTTCGACGCAGGTTTCATAGTGTGCTCCCGGAAATGACGGCTCATGCGAAGAGCAATCCGATGGTGACGGTTGCGATGATGCTTACGATCATGCCGATTGAGGCATCGATGAAGGAGCGAAACCAGGATTGCTCAAGTTCCTGCTGGAACCAACGTATCTGCACGACGCCATTAAAAAGGAAGGCGGCGATGATCGCTATGAGGCCCAGAAGCTGGACCCCGCCATGGAGATGCGCAGCCGCGCTGACCCCGCTGCTGAGCAGCAGGGCGAAGGGGGATATGGCATAGCATTGGGCGTAGAAGGCGGGCTTGAGCGTGTCTCGGTCAAGTTGCTGGTTACTCCTGTGCACCTTGCGCGCTGCAAGCACGAGGGCGAAGGTGCCGAACAAGACCAGCCGCAGAAAGAGCAGGGTCGTATTATCATTGACCAGACTCGCCAGGCCGTGCCGATGTTTGACGATCGCATTGGTGCCATCGATGGCGACACCCATTCCCTGAATGAGAACGATCGTGAGGACCAGCATGATCGGCGGGCTGACCGTCGCGCGATACTGCCGGTCCTGGTCCAGCAGCAATTGATCTTCGGCGTAGCGCATCGTCGTCAGCGGATGGCGCAGGATTCGCCACATCGTGATCGGATAGAAGACGAGCCAGCTCATCACCTCATAGAGAAGCTCATCGAGCGAGTTGAGCCACTGGACGAAGTTCATGGCGTCGTCTGGCCAACTGGCAGGATCTGATAGGCCAGCGGCAGGCCCTTCTCGAAATCGGATAGGCTACCCAGCGTGGTCTGCGCGATGGCGCTCAACGCCTCCTCGGTCAGGAACGCCTGATGGCCTGTCACCAGCACGTTCGGGAAGGTCAGCAGACGCTGGAGCAGATCGTCATCGATAATCTCGCTGGACAGGTCATCGAAGAAGATGCCGGCTTCCTGTTCATAGACATCAAGGGCAACGCCGCCGACCGAGCGGGCTTTGAGCGCATCGATCAGCGCCTTGGTATCGATTAGCGCGCCGCGGCTGGTGTTGACGACGACCAGGCCGGGGCGGGCCTTTGCGAGCGACGTGGCATTGATCATATGCCGCGTGTCGGGCGTCAGCGGACAATGGAGGCTGATGACGTCGGCCTCCCGCAGAAGCGTGTCCACGCTGGTATAGCGGACCCCGATCGCCTCCAGCGCCGGATCGGCGACCGGATCGCTGGCCAGCACCTCGCAGCCAAAGCCGGCGCGCAGCGTTTTGGCGACGAGGGCGCCGATCTGGCCAGTGCCGACCACGCCCATGATCCGGCCATGCAGGTTGCGACCGACAAGACCGTCCAGCGCGTAATTATTCTCCCGCACGCGCGACCATGCCCGGTGGATCTTGCGGTCCAGCGCCAGCAGCAGGGCGATGGTGAATTCCGCCACGGCATGGGGCGAATAGGCTGGAACTCGGGTCACCGCGATGCCGCACCTCGCAGCCGCGGCAAGATCAACATTATTGTAACCGGCACAGCGCAGGGCGACGATGCGAACGCCAAAACCGGCCAGCAGTTCGATCACTTGCGCATCGAGACAATCATTGACGAAGGCGCAGACGGCATCGCTACCCGCCGCCAGCGGCGCGGTGACGGGATCGAGGCCAGCTTCCAGAAAACGCAGTTCATGGCCATGATCCGCATTGGCGGCGGTCAGGAACTGCAGGTCATAGCTGCGAGTGCCGAATATGGTGACGCGCATCGATATGGCTTACCGGCAGCCCTGATAGGTGCCGATGTCGGCGACATTCTGGACCCGCCCGTCGGCGACACCCATTTGGACGCACTGGCGCGTGCGGTCGTTGAACCAGTAAGTGTAGCTCGACATGCCGCTTTTGAGGCCGCCGACATTGCGGAAGCCGCGCCGTTGCATTTCGCTGTCAGCGCCTGCGGCGCGCGCATCCACCAGATCGTTCAGGTCGACCGACTGCCGGTATCCAGCGCCATCGGAGCGATGGCCGCCTCTATAGCTGGTTTCGCGGCCTTTCTGGCTGACGCCGGCTTCATAGCCGCGCGAATAGGGTTCGGACCGATCATAATTATCGTAGGTCTGGGAATAGAGGCCGTCGCGAAAGCCCCGCTCATAGGCAGAGTCGGAAGCATCATCGTCATAATGCTGGCCATTGTCGTGATTGTGCGACTTATGGGCCAGCGCGATGGCACCAATGACGGCGGCAATGCCGACCCCCGCCGCGACAGCCGATCCGCTTGGCCCCTTGCCACTGACCTTCTGGTTGCAGTCCGGCGCGGTCGTCGGAGTGATGGAATCGAAACGGCCTTCCTTAACCGCAATGCTGACGCAGCTTTTCTGGGCAGGTTGCCACCAATAGCTCCAGGCGCGATCGTCCCCTTGATCCGTCTTGATATGAACCCAGCCGCGCGATTGCAGCGCGGTTTCTCCGCCCGGCGCCCGTGCGCCTATCAGATCGTTCAGGCCATTCGCTTTCTGGGCGTGCGCAAATCGCGGCGCGAGCAGAGCCGCGCTTGCCACCAACGTGATCATCAAACGCATGCTCATTCCCCTGTAGCTGTTCACCCCACTGGTAATGCCACGATTTATGTTATTTTCTAAGTGTCCGATCCGAAACTAAGGTGAGTGGTATCAGCAGGTTAGCTTTACGGCTGGACCTGTCGTTGATTCAGGGGTTTTTGCGAAACTACCAAGGATCAACGATGTGGACCGATACCACTCGCGCGCTACATGCGCGAAGCGGGCTGTCTTTGCCAACAGATTTAACCGATGCCGAGTGGGCGTTGTTCGAGCCTCTTCTGCGTCCGCCTGCGCCGACTGGGAGGCCACGCAGGTGGAAGATGCGCCGGATTGTTGAAGCCATATTTTATCTGTTGCGAGGCGGCTTGCCTTGGCGGATGTTGCCGCCGTGCTTTCCGCCGGTATCGACGGTGCGGCGATGGTTCTACCTTTGGCGCGACAATGGGCTCTGGCAGGCAATCAACCATGGATTGCTCATGCTGGTCCGCGAAGCACAAGGACGTGAAGCTTCGCCCAGTGCTGGGGTGGTCGACAGTCAGAGCGTGAAAACCACGGAATCCGGCGGTCCCTACGGCTATGATGCGGGCAAGAGGATCAAGGGACGCAAGCGTCACATACTGACCGATACCGAAGGCAACCTGGTCCATGCAGTCGTGCACACCGCTGATATTCAGGATCGGGATGGCGCCCCGCTGGTCCTTGGCGGCGTCATCAACCGCTTCCCGTGGCTGCGACATGTCTTCGCCGATGGCGGATATGCAGGCCAGAAACTCAAGGATGCGTTGCGGCCGCTGGGCAAATGGACAATCGAAATCATCAAGCGCTCGGACGCAGCAAAGGGTTTCGAAATCTTACCGCGCAGATGGGGCGTCGAACGCACTATCGCCTGGCTCAACCGTAACCGCCGTCTGGCCAAAGATTTCGAGAAGACCATTGCATCCGCCACAGCCTGGCTCTTCGCCGCGTCAGTGCAGGCATTCATTCGCCGAGCCGCAAGGCCCTGTCAGACAACGGAATAGTTTCGAATCCGACTCTTAGGCGCACAATATTTTCAACCCTGGGGACCGTTCCAGCCGAAGGGCTGGATATCGGAACAAAGTGAAGGCCGCCGATCAGGAGAGATCGGCGGCCTTCTGCAATCCAACAGGTGCGATCAATCGGGTCAGGGCATCAGCACCGTATCGACCACATGAATAACGCCATTGGACTGCATGACGTTGGCGACGGTGATTTTGGCCATGCCGCCCTTGGCATCGGTCAGATACCAGGCGCCGCCCTTTTCCCAGGCGGTCAGGCTCTCGCCTTCCACCGTTTTCAGCATCGCCTTGCCGCCATTCATCTTTGCCTTGGCAGCAATATCCTTGGCGGCCATGCTGCCGGCGACGACATGGTAGGTCAGGATCTTGGACAGCATCGCCTTGTTTTCAGGCTTGAGCAGCGTTTCGACCGTACCGGCAGGCAGCTTTGCGAAAGCGGCATTGGTAGGCGCAAAGACGGTGAAAGGCCCTTTCCCCTTCAATGTCTCGACAAGTCCCGCGGCCTTGACCGCCGCGACCAACGTGGTGTGATCCTTGGAGTT
>NZ_JAFCGW010000033.1:0-18810 GCF_018604485.1 Sphingobium sp. BHU LFT2 | reverse complement strand
GGTCATGGCATGCGCGCAAAAGGACATGTCGCGAGGCGTTTCGGCAAATGGGATATCATGCCGCGCCTTGAACAACTGGCGGCGGTCGTCCACCAGACTGATGCCAGCGCTTTTGGTTCCAGCCACCCGTGCGGCAAGCTGCACCATGGCATCGAGTTCGCGCTCGCTGCGCGAATTCATGACGTCCAGCCCATCCAGAACGGCCAGGCGTTCGAGCTCGCGCAAAGCGTTGAACGTGGACATGAAATCAACCATTGGAGCAGTATTAGGGACGAAAGTTTAGCAAATCCCTTATCGCGCTAATTCTCTCGCGAGAGCCATGTACTTTTTCAACGGCGATACCGTGAAGAATCTAGAGCCTTCAAGGGAAAGACGGTCCGCATTGGCGGCCGATTGCCCAGTTGATGCCGCCGCGCGGCAAGCGCCGCGGTGGCTTTCATTAGGCCTCATTGAAAACCCTCCTGCCCTTCGACGAACTGGTATTTGTTGACAGGCGCGAAGATACCGAGGCAACTCCACCTTCGTGCGATTTTTCAATCCCGCACGAATATCCGCCGCGAAACGGAACGATCCGCCATGCGTTTGGCTCCCGAGCGGCAGGAGATAGGATATGCGCTGGATGAGGTTATTTGCGATCGGCGGCGTGGGCTACGCCATCTACAAATATGCCGGGAAAATCCCCCGCAAGACGCCCGACGACCCGGCCTGTGCAGATGTTCGAGATGCTGGGCCAGAGAACATGACTACCCCTCCCTCGTCCTGGAGCAAAGTTGACGAGGCAAGCGACGAAAGTTTTCCGGCCAGCGACCCGCCCTCCACGTACTGAGCCCTGGCCAAAAAATCACACCGGACGCAATAAAATCCGCTCGACTCAAAAATCGGAGGGTCACCGGGCCGATTCATGCCTTTCGGGGGGAGGCTCTACATGAACGTCGTCCGGTTTGGGTTCGCGGGGATCGACGGCCATATGCCGGGAAGGTTTCATTACCGCCTGGGTCTAGCCGATCGCCGCCCAAACTGTTCGAGCGCCGACGGCGCCCTAGCATCTCATCAGTTGGCGTTGCCCGGATAGGGCATGATCAGCTTGCCGTCAGGTGCGGCGGCCACCGCGAAGACGACCACGCTGACCAGCAAGCGGACGAGACCCATGGCGTTGATAATAGCCTCGCCTTTGAAATGCTCGGCCGAGGTCTTGTGTTCTATCGCGCCCAGGATGAATTCGCGCGCTCAGATCGCACCCTGCATCACCGCCGCCAGGGTGAACAGGAACGTCACCACCTTGTCGAGCATCGGCGGCGTCTGCGCGTAGCCGTCAACCGCCCTGATGGCCACCATGATGATGAAATAGTTGGTTGTCTTGGTGATGACCCGGCCGAAGATGGTGCGCCAGTCGCCCCGCCGGCGCTCCCCGCGGCACAGACGCGCGCCAAGGCCGCGCAGTGTGTAGAGCACCGAAACGATAGCGACTGCGATGGCCACCGCGATGATGATCTGCAGCCACAGTAAGCCTGGAACCATGAGACCGTCGAATGCGACAGATCGCGGACTTGCATGGATACGTCCGGGATGGCGGTTCTTGCGGGGGCTGGGGAAGTGGCAGCGGGCGTAGCTGCGGCGATAGTGTCGATTACGCTCATCGCGTGCTCATGATCCTGCGTCTGTGGGGCGGTTTGCGGATGGCGACCCGAACCGGCAGATGGGCGACGCTTGTTCGACAGCCGGGCAAAGCGCCGGCGCGGGCCTGTAAAATGGACTGACCAGCGTTTTTTCCCCGCATCTAGACAGGTCAGGCTGGCTAAATCTCGTCGTTCACCTTCCTGTCGGAACACCATATGTTCACGTAGGATGTGGGTTCCTGTGCCGGATTCAGTTGTTTTTGGGCGCCTTCCTGTCCTCGACCCGGTCTTTTGTTGCACAGATATCGAGCCTCCCGGCCCCGGCCTTTTCCATGATGAACCCAGCTGCTTCCTCGGCCCTCCATGTCACGTCGCTTATGCTGCGTGTCGCGCCCGTATTCCAATCACCGGCCAGACCTGCGATCATTCTCACAGCCAAAAAGCGCATCGTTTCAGTGCGATTCACTCTCGTTTCCTTCACAAGGCCTCGTCGGGAAGAACCCACACTTCCTCTGGATTGCGGTTTCTTCACGCGCGGCGGAAGGCAATGGAGGTACGTTCGAGGCGTGTGAGATTAGGCGGCGCGGAGCGATACCTTGGAATCGTCACCTTGGAATCTTCACCGGCCCAAGCTCCGGGAGTGAGCCGCCGACCAAAATCTGAAAACTATTACTGATATTTTTCCACGGCCTGGCTATGCAATGCGCGATGCGAGAGAACACCTACAGTCTGAACCGAACTTTCGGCTTCGCAATCGCTGTGATCGGCCTCATTGCGCTCGTGGGCAGCGGCGGCGTCCTTATCACCTTGTCCCAGTTGCATTCTGCGACCGCTTCGCGCTTCCGCTCTTCGCAGATCATTGCCGGACTGAGCGCCATCAGGAACGAGATGCTCAACCAGGAGACCGGCGCGCGTGGCTATTTGCTGACCGGGCGTCGGACAAGTCTGGAGCCCTATGAAGAGGGGCAACGCAACTTCGACCATAGTATCGCGGAATTGAAGGATCTGCTGGGCACGAACCAACCTCAGTTGGATGCGCTTGAAGAAGCCGAAAAAGCGGCACGAAACTGGCAGCGTCAGGTTGGCGCCGTCATCGTCAGGGACATGGCCTATCCCACGGCGCGCGATCATGCCCGTTCGATCGAAGCAGACGGGCAGGGCAAGGCTATGTTCGACACCTTCCGCGCACGGCTCGCCACTATCGAACAGCGCGAACAGGATTCGCTGGTTGTCCAGACTCGTCTGGTTACGCGCGCGGAAGAAACCGCGCGGTTCACCCTTTGGGCTTCGCTGATCCTGACATTGTTGATCAGTCTGGGGGTTGCATTGGCCCTCAGCCGGTACGTAGCCCGTCCCCTTGTGGGTTTGACGGAGACGATGCGGCGGCTTGTCGCGCGTGACACGTCGGTATCCATTCCAAGCCTCAACCACCGCAATGAGGTCGGCGCCATGGCGCGTGCCGTCGCGGTGTTCAAAGACAGCCTCATCGAACTCGATCGCACGTCGGTCCTGCGGGTCACCGCAGATACCATGCCGGCGATGATCGCTTATATCGAAGCGGATAGATCCATCGGCTTTCTGAATGAGGAGTTCGCGCGCCGCTTCAGCGTCACGACCGAAGACGTAGCTCATGTTTCGGGCCGGGATCTGGATCAATTGTTTCCTCAAAGGACTTTCCCGGGCGCCGGGGAGGAACTCCAGGCGGCGCTTAGCGGGGAGGAAGTTCGGTTTGCCTTCCAGCTGCCCGATGCCGCGTCGCCGAGGGATTTCGAGGGTTACTTCCGTCCCCACCGCGCCAATAGCGGCCGTATCCTTGGGGTCGTCGCGCTTTTTACTGATGTAACGGACCGAAAGGAAATCGACCAGAAGCTGCGGCACCAGGCTCATGATCTCCAGCGTTCCAATGCCGAGCTCGAGCAGTTCGCCTATGTCGCTTCCCACGACCTCAAAGCGCCTCTTCGCGGGATCGAAAATCTGGCGAGTTGGATCGAGGAGGATCTGGGCGACAAGCTGGAGGGCGATACCCGAACGAACATGGATTTGCTGAAGAGCCGGGTACGTCGGCTTGAAAGCCTGCTTAGCGACCTGCTCGCCTATTCGCGCGCCGGGCGCGACGACAATGTGATCCGAGAGGTCGATACCAGGGCTCTGGTCTCGGACCTTGCTGCCCTCATCAGCCCGCCGGAGGGTTTTCGGATCGAGGCGGATGCGAGTTTGCCGACGATTGTGACCCCTCAAGCCGCGCTCACCCAGACGCTCCAAAACCTCATCGGCAATGCGGTAAAGCATCATCCGGATCCATTCCATGGCCTTATCCAGGTTAAGGCGCGATCCTTGGGCACCATGTACGAGTTCACCGTTAGCGATAATGGGGCAGGCATACCCGAGCAGTTCCGGGAACGGGTGTTCGGGATGTTCCAGACCCTCAAGCCAAGGGATGAAGTAGAAGGTAGCGGAATGGGGCTTGCGATTGTAAGGAAGCTCGTCGAACGGCAATCTGGACAGGTGTGGCTGAGCGAGAATGAGGCCGGCGGCCTCACCGTTCATTTCACCTGGCCCGCTATCTGCAAGGAACAACGAGCATGAGCCCAACCGTCAATCTGTTGCTCGTCGAAGATGACGAGGTCGATGTGCAAGGGCTCAAGCGCGCCTTCGCCAAAAGTCGGATCGCCAATCCGATCACGGTGGCTCGCGACGGCATCGAAGCGCTGGAAATGCTGCGCGGCGAAAACGGCTATGAAAAGCTGCCCAAGCCGCACCTCATCCTGCTCGACCTCAACATGCCGCGGATGAACGGCATCGAATTCCTGGAGGCCATTCGGGCGGATGAGGACCTGAAAGGCTCTGTGGTATTCATGATCACCACCTCCAAGGCGGACGAAGACAAGGCGCGGGCCTACGGGCACAATGTCGCGGGCTACATCGTCAAGCAGGACCCGGCAAACACCTTCATGGAAGCGGTATCATTGCTTGAACATTATTGGAGAATCGTTGAGTTTCCGCGCTGACGATGCCGACCGAGACGCATATCCTCCTTATTGACGACGATGAAGTCGATCGCCAGGCCGTCCGGCGGGCGCTGTCGGCCTCCGACCTCACCTGGGTTCTGACGGAGGCAGCAAACGCTGCCGAAGGCCTAGCGCTCGCTGGCGAGAAGACCTTCGACTGCGTCCTGCTCGATTATCGTCTGCCCGACGCCGATGCCTTCGATGTGCTGGGGGCTTTGCTCGCTCCCGAGCGCGGCATCAATGCCGTCCTGATCCTTACCGGCGAGACCAACCCCGAGACGGCCCTCGATCTGATGCGGGCGGGGGCGCTCGATCATTTGAGCAAGGCGGAGTTGAAGCCTTCGGGCCTTGCGCGTGCGATCCGCTATGCCAAGGCAAGGCGCACTTTTCTGGCGGAGCTCGAGCAGGCGAAGCGGGAAGCCGAGGAAAAATCCCGCGCTCTCGATGCGCTTAATCGTCAGAAGGCCTTGCTGCTTTCGATCATCGCGCATGATCTGCGCAATCCCTTCCAGGCGATTATTGGTCTGTCGGACTCTTTGAGCCGAACCGCTGCGCAAAAAGATCCCGGCAAGGTCCAAATCCGTGCGCAGGCCGTGCAGGAGGCTGCAGTACAGGCACACGCCCTGATGGAAAGCCTTTTCGACTGGGCACAGCTCCAGATGGATAGCGGCGATGTCGAACTCGAGATGGTCGATGTGGCTGCTATCGCGCAGGAAGCGACGAGCGTGTGCCGGCACACGGCTGAAGAAAAGGGCGTATCGGTGTCGTTCGAGTGTGGCGGCGGGATGGTCCGTGCCCATCGGGATATGCTCGCGACGGTGCTGCGCAACCTGGTCGGCAATTCGATCAAGTTTACGCCAGCAGGTGGCAGCGTCACCATTGCCTGCGAAACAGGAACCGACAGGCGCTTCGTTATCCATGTTCGGGATTCCGGCGTAGGAATGTCGCAGCAGGCCATCGACAATCTCTTCCGCATCGATCGCCGCGTCACGACGCCAGGGACCGCGGGAGAGAAGGGAAGCGGGCTGGGACTACTGCTTTGCCGCGACCTTGTCGAACGGATGGGAGCCAAGATGGAGGTCGTCAGCAACGTGGGCGAAGGAACCGCCTTTTCGCTAGTTTTCGACGACTTATCTGAACAATAGCAGGACTTTAGCCTCCTTACGCAGACAACATTTCGCTCACCGTGCGCAGCAGAATGGCATGATCGACCGGTTTGGGCATGAAGATGGCGGACTGCGGCAGCGCGCCTCCGTCAGGTGATATCGCGCCCGAGCACACGATCAGTGCGATTGGCGGGTATGCATCATGGATATAGTTCGCGAGGCGCAGGCCGTCCATGGATCCGGGCATCTGAATGTCGGTCACGACAATGCGGATGGAAGGATGCGCTTTCAACAGGTCAAGTGCTTCGCTGGCATCGCCCGCCTCCTCCACTCGGAAGCCTGCTTCCTCGAACAAATCCACCAAAACCATTCTGTGCGTATTTCAGAAGTTCGGGACAGCCGTTTCACAAAATCGCGGACAAGCGTTTCGCTAAGTCCCGGACAGCTGGCGCAGTTTGGTCTTAGGTGCCTTGTTGAGGTTCAGGCTGTTATGATTTCGGCTTTCTCGGTGTCGGTCAAGAGGGGCGCGGGTCGGGTTTTGCGCATGCTGTCGCCTTCGAGTGTTATGCGGTGGGCATTGTGTACCAGGCGGTCGAGGATGGCGTCAGCGATCGTGGGGGCACCGATCATTTCGTGCCACTGAGCGACCGGTAACTGAGCCGTAATCAAGGTGGATTTACGCTTGTAGCGCTCCTCGAAGATTTCAAGCAGATCGCCGCGCTGCTGCTCGGTCAGCCCATGGCTGCCCCAGTCGTCGAGCACGAGCAGTTGGATGCGGGTGAGCTTGTCGATCAGGCGCGGGAAGCGGCCGTCGAGCCGGGCCATTGCCAGATCTTCGAACAGGCGGGGCATGCGAACGTAGAGTACCGAGTAGTCGAGCCGGGCTGCCTGACGGGCGAACGCACACCCCAACCAGGTTTTCCCCGTACCGGTTGGCCCTGTAATGATTAGATGTTCATGCGCCTTGAGCCAGTCGCCCTGCGCAAGCGCCAGGACGCTGCGGCGGTCCAGCTTGCGGTGCGCGGCGAAGTCGATGTTCTCGATACAGGCGTCGCTGAATCGTAGTCGCGCGGCCGTAAGCCGGTTGGCGAGCCGCTTGTCACAACGCATCGCCATCTCCCGATCGAGCATCAGGCCGAGCCATTCGTCCCGGGCGAGCCCTTCGCTTCCCGCCTGTTCGGCAAGTTCACGGTAAGCACTCGCCATCCCAGCGAGCCCCAGCGTCTGCATCTGGTCCAACATGGGGTGTGTCAGCATGATCGTCGCTTCCTTTCACTGATAGTAGACCCCACCGCGGATGTTGCCGTGCGATGGAGCTGGCCGGATCGGTTCTTGGGCAGGACTGGCCTGATCCAGCCCGGATTTGAGGATCGAGAGGACTGAGGCATATGTGGTGGCCTCGATTGCCAGCGCGCGGTCACAGGCCGCATCGAGACGGACATGGCCATAGCCGCGCCCTAGCGAGAGGATGCCCATCGCCGAGCGATAACCCTGCTCGGGATGGCGCCGATCACGCATCATGCGCTCGACCATGATCGCCACGTTGGTGCCCATCCTGGCCGCGCGCTCGATCAGCGATGCCGGCGTCCGGTCGGCATAACGCTGGTGAGCCTTGGGCATGTGGGCGTTGACGGTGATGTGGAACCCGCGCTGCGAACTGCGAACATGGCTGGCAACCCGTTTGTGATCCTGGAAGATCTCAACCGCCCGCTGGGTCAGCCGCACATCGACCTTGCGGCCGATCAGACCATGCGGAACCGAGTAAAAGTTGCGGTCGACGGCAACGTGGTAATCGGGATGAACCTTGGCGCTCTTCCATTCAGCGTATTCGAACGGGGTAACCGGCAGCGCCTTGAGCGCCGCGCGCTCGATCTCGTCGAACAGCTCGCGGCGCGAACGACCGACGTGACGCATCGTCTTGCCATTGAGAACTTCGAGCAAGTGGCCGATCTCGGCATTGAGCACCGCCAGGTCGAAGAACTGCCGATTGCGCAAGCGCGCGATGATCCACCTTTCCGCGATTAGCACCGCGCCCTCGATCTTCCCCTTGTCCCTCGGCTTCGCCGGCCGGGTCGGCAGAACCGTCGTGTCGTAATGCTCTGCCATCGCGGCAAAGGTCGTAGTCAGGGTCGGTTCGAACCATAGCGCCTTGGCCACCCCCGCCTTGAGATTGTCGCAGACAATGGAAGCGGGCACTCCGCCGAAGTACTCCAGCGCCCGGACCTGGCCCTCAATCCAGTCAGGCAGCCGCTGGTGCAGGCTCGCCACCGCAAAGGTGTAGCTCGAGGCCCCAAGCACCGCGACGAACAGCTGTGCTTGGTGGATCTCGCCGGTGCCGGGGTCGATCAACGGGATCGTTTGACCGGCGTAATCAGTCTGCATCACCGCACCGGCGGCATGCCGATGCCGATAGGTCGGGTGTACGCGCTTCTCGTGCGCGCCGAACTTGTCACAGAACCAGGTGTAGCCAAAGCCGTCGGGATGGGCCTCGCGGTATTCCTGCCACAGCAACAGCAGCGTCACGCTTTTGCGCTTCATCTCACGGGAGACCAGTTGCCAGTCCGGCTCGCTCGTATCCCGCGGCGGCCGTCCCATTTGCCGAAAGAGTTTGCGCTCCAGCGCAGCGTCATCGCCGCCGCCATCTGGCATCGGCCAACTGTCCAGCCCTGCCTCACGCGCCCGCAGCAGGTAAGTCGACACGGTCGACTTGCTCAGCCCAAGCCGCTCCGACACTTCGCGCACCGAGAGCCCACTCTCATGGGTCAGCCGCAATATCGATCTGATGTCCTTCACGTCCGCTCGTCTCGGTTGCTTCCGTCTCGGCATGGTCCCTCCAAGCTCCGCTTGCGGGGACGTTCATGCCAAACCGGCGCACCCAATGACCAACCGCACAAACTGTCCGGGACTTAGCGAAATGCCTGTCCGCGACTTTATGAAATCACTGTCCGCGACTTACCGGAATCGCTGTCCGGGACTTTCCGAAACACGCACATTCTGAGCAGCGGCTCGTCATCAACGACGAGAATCTCCTCTCGGCGGATCGGATGGGCAGCTTCTTCCATAGCAGATAAAATCAAAATTCGGCGGCATCGTTCCCGTTGGAAACAGAGTGTTAATCAGCCAGTTGGCATTGCCCGCATAGTTCACTGCATGAAATAGTCTCGCAAGGCCTTTGCCGATCATGCGGCGAACCGGCACGTCCATTGGCAATGATCGGACATAGTCCGCCGAGCGCCGGCAATCCTACTGGCACCTTCCTGCTTACCGGACTTCAAACTTGCATCTGCTCGACAGCATTTTGCAACGATTTCGCTTTGGTCGGGTTGGAGGAGACATGCCCGGTGATTTTACCGAATCCAGGAACGGCAAATGAGTTTGCCCCCTCGTCAGTCGGGCCGCATCGCCGCAAGGGCCCATCACTCGCCCGCGGCTGCCATCCTTAGGAAGTTTGAACCCTTCTTCGTCATCGGCGAGGTATCCGGCGGCCCGCTGCTGATCGCGTCGATCGCCGCACTCGTGCTGATCAACACCGCTTGGGGTTCAACATACGCGCACATCTGGGACGCCCCACTGAGGCTGACCTATGATGGCTGGGCAATAGCGAAACCCCTGTCGGGATGGATCAATGACGCGTTGATGCCGCTGTTCTTCCTTATAATCGGAACAGAGGTGAAGCGCGAGTTCGTGAAAGGGTCATTGTCGTCAGCTCGGACCGCAGCCCTCCCTGTCGTTGGTGCGATAGGTGGTCTCGTTGTTCCTGTGGCTATTTACCTTGCCTTCAACCTTGGTACCCAAGCCCAGCATGGCTGGGGAACGGTGGCGGCGATGGATACGGCGTTCAGTCTGGCGATCGTCAGTATGTTCGCGACCTCCTTGCCGCCATCGCTTCGCGCCACGTTGCTCGCCTTCGCAGCGATAGACGATGTGTTTGGCCTGCTAGTGATAGCCTTTGCCTATACCGCTGCGCTTCAACCCTGGTTTCTCGCACTGGCAGGAGCGGCATATCTCGGCATAATCCTGTTCCTGCGCCTTAACTGGGTCACTCCAATCCTTTATGTCTTTCTGGGCATCGTGGTTTGGATCGGCATATTGGGTTCGGGGGTTCATCCCACGATAGCCGGCGTCGCGATAGGTCTACTGCTTCCGACAAACTCTCGCCTTTCAGAGCGGCGCTTTGCAGCGCATGTCCAGCGCCCCATCGACGAGATCAAGAAAGCCGAGACTGCGGCCGCCCGGGCCGACGATCCGGATGAAGAGGATACTCATCATCTGTCCGCTCAGAAAAACCTGGGCTACGTCCACGAGATGGCAGCAGCTACCGATGAAGCCGCGGCCAAGCTGATCCGGATATTGACACCGTGGGTTTCTTATGTGGTCTTGCCGCTATTTGCTCTTTCCAACCTGCGGATACATTTTTCCCCAGACCTGCTGAGTGACATTCTGCATTCAAACCTGGCGATCGGCATCATAGCCGGTCTGGCGGTCGGCAAACCGGTAGGCTTTCTCTTCGCGACCTGGCTCGCGTGTCGGCTGCATCTCGCTCGCTTGCCGGAAGGGCTGAACTGGAGAATGGTGCTTGGTATCGGGGGCGTTGCCGGCATCGGCTTTACCATATCCCTCTTCATCGCCGAACTGGCCTTTACGGACGAGACGCAGTTCGAGGAGGCCGCCTTGGGCGTATTCGCGGCCTCGGTCCTTTCCGGTTTGTTCGGGTACGCCGTATTCAGGAGCGTGCCCGCAAAAAGATAGAAATGGCTGTATTCATTTTCGTATTCTCCGCAGGGAGCTAAAGCGCTGTCCTGTCCAGCGCCTCGCGGGCCGCAGTACCGAGCCGAACGGCCCAGGTGGCTTGCCCCTTCGGATCATCGATCGGACTCGGCTTCAACTCGATTTCCACATAGGGCTGGGCGCGGACGAACGCGTGGTACGGGAACCGGTCCGGCAACTGCTGGGATAATGCCGCCATGGAAAGCTTCTTCTCATCCCTCAAGACCGAGCGGATCGGGAAAAAGGTCTACCGATCGAGGGCCCAAGCAAAGGCCGAGGTATTCGACTATATCAAATTCTTCTACAATCCGACCCGGCGGCACTCGACCCTTGGAAATCTCAGCCCCATAGATTTCGAACGAGACGCTGGCGTAGCCTGATTGAGCCTATCTCGGTGTCCGCCAAACCGGCAGCAGGCCACAACGATGCGATCGCCCTGTTGAAGGCCGACCATCGCAAGATCGAGGATCTGTTCGAGAAGTTCGAGGCTGCGAAATCCGCAGACCTCAAGCAGACGCTGGCGCACGAGATTTGTGTTAAGCTCAAAATCCACACGCTCGTCGAGGAAGAAATCTCCTATCCCACCTTTCGCGGGTTGATCGAGGATGACGTGACCCCCGGATTTCCTCCAGTCGGGATTAGAGCCGGGCAGCTTTGTTGCGCATGAGCGCGGGTTGAGCAATGGCCTGCGCAGCGGAGCCCGTAGGGCGTAGCGAAGCAGGCCATTGCTTATTCAGTTCAGCGGCGAAGGCCGCTGGGGTCTCGTATCCAAGGGATGAGTGCGGCCTCTCCTGGTTGTAATCCTCTGCCCAAGCGGCGATCACCACCCGGGCATGGTCGAGGCTCAGGAACAGGGTCTCGTTCAGCAGCTCGTCGCGCATCCGACCGTTGAAGCTCTCGACGTAACCATTCTGCATCGGCTTGCCCGGGGCGATATAGTGCCACTCCACCCCGACCTCCCCGCACCAGGCGAGGACAGCGTTCGAGGTCAGCTCGGTGCCGTAGCACATTGGGAAGCGGCCTCTCGAAGGGCCGCATCGCCTTGATGAAGCCAAGAGCGCGTAGCGCCCGCCGGCTTCATCAAGGCGGTCATGACCGACCAGCGGGTCTCTAGAGTGAAGTTGTCGACTCAACACTTTGGAGACGGACCGACCATGACCAAGCGCACATCTACTCCCGCCGACGCCGTGCTGGTAGCCATCGATATGTCCAAGCATCGCCAGGAGGTTCTGATTGAGCGCCCCGAAGGCGGGCGCCGACGGCAGATGACGGTGATGGCGACCAAGGTAGACTATGATCGCCTCGCAACCGATCTTGGCGATATCGGGCGCCCGATCATCGTCGGCTTCGAGGCTACCGGCAACTACCACCGCACCCTGGCGCACCGTCTGCTCGCTGCGGGCTTCGAGTTGCGCCTGATTTCTTCCGTCGCACTGGCCCGGACCCGAGAGGCGCTGCACAATGGTTGGGACAAGAACGATAGCAAGGATGCGCAGGTGATCCTGCACATGCTCCGGATCGGCGCGACCCAGCGCTACGTCGATCCGCTTGCCGCCGGCATCAATGATCTGCAGGAGATGTCCAAGACGCACGAGGCGATCTCCAAGGCCAAGACCCAGACCTGGCATCGTCTCCTGACGCACTATCTGCCGCTCTATTTTCCGGAGATCGAACGCTTCGCGGGCAATAGCCGCTCCGACTGGTTCCTCGCCTTGCTTGAGCGGTTCCCCACCCCGGCTGTCAACGGGCACCGAAGATTCCGCAAAAGTGGGCATCTAAAATTCCCTAGTTTGGCGGGATGGTTTCCGGTGATCAGCCGTGATGAAGATCGAGCTTTTCCTTTGCTGGCGGTCGGCCGCGCCGTTTCGGTAAGGGCGGCGGGTTGATGGATGGAGTTGTGCGCGCGTGCTCAGGCAGCAGGTTGGCGTGCTGTCGCATGCGATAGCTCGAGCCCTCGATCTGGACGACTACAGCATGGTGAAGGAGGCGGTCTAACAAGGCGGTGGCCACCACAGGATCGCCAAAGACCTCGCCCCATTCGGCAAAGCCGCGGTTGGATGTGAGGATCATGGCGCCCTTTTCGTATCGGGCGTTGACGAGCTGGAAGAACAAGTTGCCGCCGCCTGGCGTGACAGGGAGATATCCGATCTCGTCGACGACGAGCAGGGAGGAGCGGCACAAGAAGCGGATCCTTTCGCGCAACGTGCCCTCGCGTTCAGCCTTGGCCAGCGCCGCGATCAGATCGGCGAGCGGGATGAAGTAGACGCTCTTGCCTGCCTTCACGGCTTCGACTGCGAGGGCGGTCGCGATGTGGCTTTTCCCGGTGCCAGGCGGCCCCAGCAGATGCACGACCTCGGCCCGGTTGATGAAGTCGAGGCCGGCTAGCGCCAGGATCCGGTTGCGGTCGAGCGATGGCTGGAAGGAGAAGTCATATCCGTCCAGCGTCTTGATGATCGGCAGCCTGGCCATGCGCAGGGCCGCCTTGATCCTGCGGTTCTCCCGCAGCGACAGTTCTTCGTTCAGCAATATGTCGATCGCCTCAACGCCATCGATCTTGCCCTGCTCGATGCCGCGCAGGGTGGCGTCGAGCATTTCCAAGGCGCGCGGCATTTTGAGATGGACCAGACTGCGGCGGATATTATCGACGCGGGACGCGGCACCGCCATGGTTCATGGCCGTTCTCCCCGCGCCAGCTGGCTGCCGATCGCCTGATAGATCGCCAGAGAGCGCACAGCGACATGCTCGCCGATACGGCCAATGGTGATTGCATCCTTTGGGTGGTGACGACGCTTAGCGCCGCTGCCATTTGTCCGATGCGCAGGATCGATCCTGTACTGCCGGCGCCCCTCCAGGACAGGATGCTCGGCAATGACATTGCCCAGGTCGATGATCCGGATCTTGTCAGGCAGTTGCTGGATTTCGACGACGCGCCGGGAGCGGTCGGGGACGCTATAATAGTTGCCGCCGACAGAGACCATGCCGTCGTGGCTGACCCGGCGCTCCAGCTTCAGAACCGCGTCGAAGCGCCCCGCCGGGAGCAGCTGCAACTCGGGCTGCTCGGCGGCAAAGGCATCGGCGATGATCCGCTGCGTGGTGCCGTGGACACGGACGTTGGCGACGGTATCGAGCCAGTCGACCAGCTGGACGTTGAGATCTTCCAGATTGCGGAAGCTCCGCCCCAGGAAGAAGTCCTTGCGGATGTAGCTGAACGGCCGCTCGACCTTTCCCTTGGTCTTGGCCCGATAGGGGCGACAGGCGCGTGGCACGAAGCAATAATGCCCCGCCAGAGCCAGCAATGATCGATTGTAGATGATGTGACCCTGATCGTCTTCCCCGGTCACGGCGGTTTTCATGCGATCGTAGAGGATCTCGATCGGGACGCCGCCGATCGTTTCAAAAGCCTGCATATGACAGCACAACAGAGTTTGGAGATCCTGATGCATGACATAGCGCGCGAACAGGAAGCGCGAATGCCCCAGCACCAGGCTGAACAGCCAAACGATCCGGCTGACGCCGGGCTCATCGGTAAAGTCGACCACGAACCGGGCGAAGTCGACCTGCGCCTGTATACCAGGCGGCGTCTCGAACCGAACCTCGAAGGGCTTGGGGCCATTTTCCGGTCGGATCGCTGCCAGGAACCGCTTCACAGCGGTATAGGCGCCCATGTAACCCAGCTCACGAATTTCACGCGTCAGGCGGGCTGCCGTCAGATCAGGAAAGGCCGTCACCCGCTCGCGTAGAAATTCCAGATAGGGCGCCAGCTTGTTCGGCCGCCCCAATGCGCGTGGGCCATACACCGGAGCTTCGACGCCCCGTTCGATATATTTGCGGATGGTCTTGGGATCGCGACCAGTGCGTCGGGCGATGGCGGATATCGATACGCCCTGCCGATGTAGCTCGAGGATCATCATCAATTCTCCAAGTCGGATCATCGGCCCCGTCTCCGCGTCTGCAAAGGAGATGAGGACGATGTCGGCTCATCTCATTCTGCCGGGGCTAGCCCCGGCAGAATGAGATGAAGGGGCCACCAACTAGGGAATTTTCAAAGCCCACTTTTGCGGAGAATTGCAGGGCCGATGACACCGGCCAGCATGACCGCGCTTGGCCAGGAGGCATTCACTCGCGAGGCTTGGGACTTGGTTGGTCGCAAGGTGTCCAAGGCCCGACTGCTCAGCGATATCTATGCGGCCGCCAGCGCCTCCATAGCACTCCCGGTCGAGGAGGATTCCATATCGATCGCGATGTTCCGCATGGTCATCGCGCAGGCGCGCAGCCTGATCCGGCAACGCGACGAGATTGAACGGACCGCGCATGCCATGCTGGCCGAGAACCGCGACTACAAGTTGCTGCGCATGATCCCAGGGATCGGGCCTATCAACGCGCTGACTATCCTCGCCGAGGCCGGCGACCTGCGTCGGTTCGGCCATCACCGCCAGTTCCTCAAGTTCTGCGGGCTTGATCTCGCCACTTGCCAGTCGGGCACTTTCCGCGGGCGGACCAAGCTCTCGAAGTACGGCAACGCCAGGCTGCGCCGAACCTTCTGGATGGCCACCCAGGTTGCCATCCGACAGCGCGACAACAGCTTCCGCGACAAGCTGGGGCGCTATGTAGCCGGACACGGCAACGATCCTGATCGCCGCCGCAAGGCGATGACCGCACTCACCGCCAAGATGGCGCGCGTCGCGCATGCCGTTATCAAGACGGGAACCGAGTACCGTCCGTTCATCGAACGGGCGGACACCAGATGAAAGGACCCCTCTCTGTGGAGCCGTGAGGGCGCTTCTGCGACCCTGTAGATAATGTTCGGGCCTTCCATCCGGCACCCGCATCTCATTTTAAGGACGGTGAGGACCACGACCGAAGCGGCCGCTGGATCCTGTGTTTGCTATGGCCGAGAGCGCTTTCCTTGACGATGGAAGCCATCTGGATCAGAATAACATCAGCGCTGATCGTGATTGGCGCAATGAGACCTGCTGGCCGTTTGCCGCCGCTGCTTCCCAACCTAGGACGTTGTCGCTGACAATCATCCCAGGCTTACCGCGCTTGGCGATCAGCTCGGTGAGCTCACGCACCACCCGACGCCCTGAGATCGACGTGTCCGGCACCGCGCGCAGGCACTCGCGGGTTATATCGTCAACGATGTTGAGCACTCGGAACCGCCGTCCTGTAGCCAGCTGATCATGGACGAAGTCTAGGCTCTATCGCTGGTTTGGTAGCGCCAGCACCGGAGCCGGTGCTCGTGCGCCGATGGCACGGCGCCGGTTGCGCCTGCGTCGGACCGCCAGCTTCTCCTCGCTATAGAGCCGCTGTGTCTTCTTCCGGTTGATCACCACGCCCTCACGCCGCAGCAGAATGTGCAGCCGACGATAGCCAAACCGACGGCGCTGCTGCGCAAGCTCACGCAGCTTCAACCGAAGGTCAGCATCATCTTCTCGCTGTGACCGGTAGCGCATGCTCTTCCGATCAGCGCCGATAACACGGCACGCCCGCCGCTCGCTCATCCCCAAAACCGCCTGGAGACGAGCGACCGCCTCTCGCTTGGCAGCGGGCGTTACCAATTTTTTGCGAGAAGATCCTTCAGCCCGGCGTTATCCAGCATCGCCTCGGCCAGCAGTCGCTTCAGCTTGGCGTTCTCGTCCTCGAGCGACCGTAATCGCTTGGCCTCCGAAACCTCCAGACCGCCATACTTGGCTTTCCAGTTGTAGATCGTCGCTTCCGATACCCCGTGGCGACGAGCCAGGTCGGCAGTCTTCGCGCCAGCCTCCTGTTCCTTCAGCACGCCGATGATCTCCTCTTCTGTGAACCTTGCTCGCTTCATTTGTCCGTCCTTCCATCAGGCCAGACTCTAATCAAGCTTGGAGGAAAATCCGGGGGTCACGTCAAGGATGACACACTCGACGAAGCCTATGTCGAACATGATGGCGCCAGGGTGCTGATTAACGACATAGAGGCCGGCTCGCGCGGCGACGCCCTCTATGACGCTAAGATCAAGGTGCTTTCGGAAGAAATAAAACATCATGTCCACGAGAAGGAAATGCCGCCCGAGGGCATGTTCGCGCAATGCCAGAAAACTGACGTCGATCTTGTGGCACTCCGCGACAGGATGGCCGCACGCAAGGAGTTGCTTGCCCACGCAAAGACGGCGGCTGCCAGCCGCGAAGCCGACGGCTGCGGACCTGCTCGCAGCCTGACCCGTGCGAGTAAAAAGGAATGGGTTGGCACCTGAAAACGGCGGCGGCCCATTTCTGGCGACCACTAACCGACGGGATCCTCCACCGCAGTGGTCATCCTCTCTATGTCGCAAGGCTTGGTCCTGAAGCTAATCGTCGTCGGGTACGGACCTTGCGGGGGCCAGCCACCTTCTGAAGTGAGGGCTAGTCATCTGAATCTAAAGTTCGCCGCATAATGTGCGCTCTGTGGCCTGGCAGAAACGCTTGACGGAGGCGAGGATTTCATCGGCGGATTTGGTCCAGCGGTATGGCTTTGGGTTCTGGTTGTGCTGCTTGATGAAGGCGCGGATATCCTGTTCGAGCTGAGTGGTGGAGGTATGAACGCCACGGCGCAATTGCTTGCGGGTGAGTTCGGCAAACCAGCGCTCGACCTGATTGATCCATGATGCTGATATCGGCGTAAAATGGACGTGATAATGCGGGCGCCGTGCCAGCCATGCCCTGACCAGTGCGGTCTTATGGGTGGCGTAATTGTCCATGATGATATGGATATCGAGATCGGGCGGCACCCTGGCATCGATCTGCTTGAGGAAGTCGAGGAATTCGGCGGCCCGATGCCGCTTGTAACATTTGCCGATGACGAAGCCTGATGCGGTGTCGAGCGCCGCGAACAAGGATGTCGTCCCGTGGCGAGTGGATCGCTTGACAGTTTGAACGTCTCCGAGCGGTGTGGTTGCAGCCCAAAGGCGGCCCACATGCGCCGGATCGTGGTATGGGAAAGGCCTGTCGCGCCCGCCATGGAGCGGATCGACCAGTGGGTTGCATCAGCCGGTATCGACCGCAAAGTACGCTCGATGACTGCGGCGACCTGATCGTCATCGATCCTTCGAGGCCGACCGGGGCGAGCCTCGTCCAGAAGCCCCTCCACACGATCCTTCAAAAAGCGCCGCCGCCATTCGCCAGCCGTATGTTCATGCACGCCCAGTTCGGCAGCGACAACTTTGCTTTGGATGCCATCGGCGCAGCGCAAGATGATCCGGCACCTCTCCGACATCGAGCGCGCTACACGCCGCCGCCGAACTTGACGTTCCAGATATTCACGTTCTTCCGGCCCCAAAATCAGAGCCGCCGTTGGACGGCCAATCATGTTTGCCATGTTGCGATCTCCCTCCAGGAAACCACATCATACAATGATGCTTATTTCAGTTCCAGATGACTAGGCCGTAAACTCATAAAAAGCCTTGAGGATTGGCGATTGGCGTGATTCAGAGGCCTCCAGAGTTGGAGGGCTTGATGGCACGGCGGCGGTACGAACTGACAGATCGGGAATGGGCGATTATCGAGCCGTTGCTGCCCAACAAACCACGGGGCGTGGCGCGGGTGGATGATCGCCGGGTTCTCAACGGGATTATGTGGCGCTTTCGCTCAGGAGCGACGTGGGCCGAAGTGCCCGAACGCTACGGGCCTTCGACAACCTGTTACAATCGGTTCGTCCGCTGGCGCAAAGCGGAGGTCTGGGACCGGCTTCTGGCAGCGGTTTCCGCCGGATATAATGGCGAACTAGTGATGATCGATTCCACCTGCATGCGCGTCCACCAGAATGGTGCGACGGGCAAAAAGGGGGAAGCTGCGATCGTGGCATGGGACGTTCCCGGGGCGGTCTTACCAGCAAACTCCATGCTCTTGTCGATGCTGACGGACGCCCTGTCGGTCTGAGACTGACCGGCGGGCAGGTCCATGATGCCTGTGAAGCCGAAGCGCTGATTGAGGCCATTCCCGAGGGCGCAACCCTGCTGGGGGACAAAGGATATGACAGCAACGCCATCCGTCAGGCCGTTGCTGCCAGGAACGTGTGGGCCAATATTCCCAATCGATCCAACCGCAAGCAGCCCTTCGCCTTCTCGCCGTGGCTCTACAAACAGCGAAACCTCGTCGAACGATTCTTCAACCGCATCAAGCAGTTCCGTGGCATCGCCACCCGCTATGACAAAGACCCTGCCAACTTCCTCGCAGCCATCAAGCTCATCTGCGTGCGCATCTGGTGCAGTGCGTAATGAGTCATCGTGTAATTGCGGCTGCTTCCTCGGACCCCGGTGGAGGCGCACACTTCTGGTTGTCGAATCCTGAAGGAAGGAAGCAGCCA
>NZ_JAFCGW010000032.1:0-19430 GCF_018604485.1 Sphingobium sp. BHU LFT2 | reverse complement strand
AACCTCCGCTACCGGATACCCGCGCTCGGTGATCTGGGCCACCGCATCACGCTTGAACTCATCGCTGAAATTGGGCTTCCCCATCGTCGTCTCCTATCCTCAAATTTAGGATAGAAGGCGTCCAGAAATCTAGGGGCTACTCAACTCGAGATTTGAACCCATGCGTCAGAAGGAACTCAGGGCGCAAAAGGCGTTTTTCGTCGAGCGCGTCATCAAACAGCGTAGCCACTATGGCACCATCGATTGTTGACAGAATTCTAACGCGGGGCTGCGGATTGAAATAGATATAGTTGAACCTCATACAAGAGCAGGCAGACCGTCCGAAAACCCATCAAAGCTGGATCATATAATCCGACGTTGGAGATAAAGACCGCGGAAGAATACCTCCATGTTCGGCCACCAATGGGTGAGCTGGTCCGTTTCCCAGCTAGCCAGCGGATCGTCGTCGTACTTGCTGGGATGCGCGAGACCGACGCGGGGCTCGTCACCTTCCCGGTAACCCAGCAGAACTGCCTGGCTTTCCGCAAGGGCGATCGCGAATAGCCTCGGATCGAGGCTGCTGAAATCAGATACGTCGTATTTCAGTTCCTCCCATTCAACGGCGAGAAGATCATGCAGAGGTGCAACCACCTCCAGCGCTAGACATTGATGGCTTGTTTGAGAAATGGGCACGATATGATTACCCTGAGGGTTGTCATGTCCCCCCAATAAAGGGTGTCGACCCAGCCGCCGTTAAAATGTTTGTAGACATCGCGCCATGGCATTGGCAGGCGAATTCCCAGCCGCTTTTCCTGCTCCGCGATTTGTGCCTCGGTCAATCGCCCGCTCTCCTTTACGCCAACCCGTCTTTGCCAGACACGTTGCTTTATGAGCTTGGGATCTGTTTCGGGCCCGATCACCGTGTGCTCGTTCAGATGCCATGTAAAAATGTTGCCTACCTCCACACGCGTAACGGGTTGTTTCAAGTGCTTTTGCTCACGGCGAGCATCAACAGGACTAGGTGGGCGCCGCCAGTTCGAGGTCGATTCGTCTTCTATATTGCGGTCGCCAAGCACACGCCGGAATAGCTCTTCGGTGTCACATGCCTCTGTAGAGACAGAAAACTGAACGGTCTGCTGGATTGAGCTGGTCTCTCGATGATTTGTCATTGGGCCTGCATGTCTCAAACTACAATCATCTATCGCGCAATTCCCGGAAACGCCCCAAACCTCCCCCAACGATTCCTAAATCTGATCATACCTGATAGATATTTGCGATGGCACATCTTTCGGGAACGGATCGCTCACAACTGCTGCTTCTGCCGGAGGCGGTTGACGATTATGTGGGACCGGACAACCCGGTTCGCTTCATCGAGGCGTGCGTTGACGGCCTTGATCTTGCCGCCGCCGGGTTCTTGCGGGTGGCAGCGAAGGAGACGGGATGTCCGGGGTTCGATCCGGCCGACATACTGAAGCTCTATACCTACAGGTACTTCAACCGGGTGCGCTCCAGCCGCTGGCTGAAGTCCCAGGCGCATCGCGACATCGAGGCGAGCTGGCTGCATGCGGCATCTGAAGCCGGACTTCCGCACCAGCCGCTCTGTCACGGTGGCCGGAAGGACCACGTCGGCGAGCTTCACCATCGGTTTACGAAGGTCGAGGAGCCTCTCAAAATAAGCGCGCGGGCCGGCAAAAGCGATCGGAATGGATGGGCTTACGCCACGCGTGGCGCGTGCGGTATCGACCGCCGGGCGCAAGTCGGTCGCGGTTTCCCGGCGACCCTCCGGGCTTCGGCGGCGGCCAGCTGCAAAGCAATCGAGTAGAACTGGTCGTCGTCGCCTTCGGCTCGGCTACGCAGCATCGCAAAATCCGTTTGGCATTACGCATTGAATCTATTCGATTTATTCCTCACGGAATTCTCCCCATCGTTTGCCGGCTCGATAACGCAAACGCCAAGGGAAATGAAGAACAAGCTGATGTGGGATGCGACATTTGCAGACCGGGGCAAAGTCATCTTGCTCTTGTTGCAGGATGGATTTCAAGAGTGCGTGAGCCTGGCATCTGGCGTCACCAAGTTGAACCTGAAAGCCAGGGGGACAGGCCGTAGCCCATCCCCCCGGTCTCGATCAGGCAGCTTGGGAAATCTGATCGTCGTTGTCGGCGTCGACGATCCCGGTGGGTGATGCGTCGCGATCATCGCTCGATGCGCCCTGTTCATCAGCGATTTCGTCAGGGCCAAAGCGCATGGCTTCCGGAAGCCATGCAAGCGCCCGCTCCTTGATCTCGGGCTCGATGATGACGTCGCCTCCGAAAAGCCGCTCGGCCGAAGCCGAAAGATCGTGCTTCTTGGAACCGGCATAGCGCGATTGCAGCTCCAGTCCGCCGATCTCCTGGAACAGGCTCAGAATGGCGGGCTTGGTCAGCTTATCGAAGTAGGTGAGTGCGGTCGGCCGCCACCAGGCCGCGACATCGATCTCGAGCTTTGTTCCCAGATGATCGAGGAAGCTTGCTTCGCGGCGACCGATCGGGACGGCCTGCAGCGTGCGCGCGATCGCCCAGCCGAGCCAGGCTGCGCGCGCCTCATCGGGGAGCGCGCAGAAGGCGTCGTATCGATCTGCGATGGCCTGATGATTGACCCAGCTTCGATCGAGCGCCTCATCGAGCTTCTTCCATTCCGCCATAGCAGCCGTTTCCGGTTTGAAGTCGGCGAGAAGGCGGGCGGGAGCCGAGGCGCGCAGATCGCTCGGAATGTCGGAGGACGAGAAGCGGCATTCGCGATCGACCATGATGAAGGTGCCCAGATTCAGCGCGAACGCGGGATTGCTGGCGACATGGACCGCCAGCAGTTCTGTCTTCATCATCGCCAGCATTTCACGCAGGCGCTGGCTCATCACCGGGCCGCTGTTTCGCGCTTCGTCCTCGCCGGCCTCGTCGGCGAGGATTTCGCCGTCGGCTTCTTCATCCTCATGGCCTCCATCCTCGTCGTCGTCACCCTCTTCGTCGGTGATGACAGGCGCGAAGAACAGTTCCTGGTGAATATGGGGCTGGCCGTCCGGCCCGATAACGAGATAGGCCAGCGCGTTCGCCTTCTGCTTGGCATCGACGACGGGCTCGCGTTCGACGATGGCCGACAGTTCGGTCTGGAGGGCGGTGTAGCGATTCTGGTCCTCTTCGTCCGGCTCGCAGCCTTCATCCTCGAGTTCGGCTTCCAGTTCGGCCAGTTCCTCCTCGATCTCGAGCTTGCGCTGTTCCTGTTCCTCGCTGAGCGCCGGCGCCTCGACCGGCAACGGGGTCAGGGCGTAGGTGTCCATGTAGGGGACGCGGGTGTTGGCGACGGGACGGACCTCGGCAAAGCCTTCCCGTTCGCGCAGCATGTCCGCTTCGGCGGCGAGTTTCATCATCGCAAGCTCGTCGACGATATGGGTGTCGATCCAGCGTTCGTCGTCCGCGTTCGAATAGAGGTCAGCGTCCTCGATCCGCCCGCCGGCGGCCGCATAGGCATCGCGACCGACCAGCAGCACGCGGGGATCGTTGCCCCGATAGCTATAGTCCTTGATGCGGCGGCGGATTTCACTGACGGAATGGCCGCAGTAGCTGTCCGAGAGCATGTCCCAGATCGCTTTCTGGCGCGCGCTGTCAGCCGTCGTGCAATAGGCCTTGGCGACATCGAGGGTGATCTCGCCATTCTCGAGTGCCTCGAAGATCGGCTCGGCAAGGTTGGCGAGACGCAGACGGCCCATTACGAAGCGTTCGGTGAGCCCGAACCGCTTGGCGACGTCGGCCGCCGTCTTGCCTTCGACCTCGATGATATCCCTGAAGGCGCGGCATTCCTCGCCCGGCCCCATTGGAAGCCGTTCGAAATTTTCAACGAGACTGACCTCGCGGCCATTCTTGGCGTTGTCGAGAACCAGGACGGGGATCACATGATCGGCGGGCAGGCTGCCCTTTTCGATCAGGCGATGCACGGCATCGAGGCGGCGACCGCCGGCGGTGATCCGGTAGTAGCCCTTCTTGCGAGAAACCGGCACCCCGACCAGGTTCTGGATGAGACCGTGGGCAAGGATGCTGGCTTCGAGTTCCGCATCGGCGTCCGCGTCGCTGCGGGTCCGGACATTGACGGGTGACTTGGTGAGATTGGCAGCGGGCACGGGAATGGGAGTCTGGGACATGGGTTTCTCCATTGGTGCGGCTCGTTCATCGAACCGCCCATCCCCTCTCCCTTCCCTCTTGCTGTGCCGGGCCGGGGCGGTACGAGACAGGATCGCAGGCGACATGGATTGTCCGCGATGGAAGCGCGCTTGCGCTGGTGGCTGCGCGCCGATTTCCGCATTGGCGTGATCGGCATGCTACGCGCGGCATGTCCTCGAGCACATCCGCCCAGTCGTTATGAGGAACGGGGGGCCAGGGGCTGAACACCTCCAGACCCGTATGCTGATGGGCTAGCCGGATCTGGCGGTTCGCTTTCCATCCCGCCGCATCCCTGTCGAAGAGCAGCACAAGGCGTTCCAGCCGGCTTGGCAGCAGGACATGCGCAGCGCGTTCGGCGCCGAGCGTTGCCCAGACCGGGATTCGATGAAGGCGCATGGCAGCGAGCGCCGTTTCGATCCCTTCGGCAAGGCCAAGAATAGTTGTTGCAGGGGCCAGCTGCACGGCGCCGCGGCCAGGGCGTCCAAGCATCATTCGCGGGTCGGTCAGATCGCTGGCTTTCAAGGCCGCTACGGGATCGAGAAAGGTGCGATGGATGGCGACGATCCGATGGCCCTCGCGGACTGCGGCGATGAGCGCAGGTCGAAAGACGGCAGCCCTCCCGCGCCCCAACGGCGTGCGCGGGTTGTAGCGAAGGTCGCGCCAGGGCGGCATGAGGAAACGGCCAGCGAGATAGGCTTCGGCGGGGGTGCCGGTCATCGGACTGGAGGCATCCCAGACGCGCAGGGCCGGGCCCGATCCGGTTTGAAAGCGGCGGTGCCTGGTCGATGAGATCGGCGTGCCTCGCTCGGGCAGGTCGAGGCGAAGGCGGCGGATAGCCCGCAAGACGGCGATCGTGTCGCAACCTGCGAAGCATTTGAACAGCAGGGCGGTGTCGCCGACGCGGACGGAGAGGCTGGGGTCATGATCGTCATGGGCGGGGCAGAGACAAAGCCCCTGTCCACCGTGCCAAACGCCTCCAAGTTTTCGGACCAGTCGGGCTCCCTGGAATTCCAGGTCGAGAATGTTGGGTGGCATGAGTTCGCGCGCGATCAAAACTTCAATCGGGGTCGATTGCGATTGAAAGCGCCAGCATCGCCGCGGCAAATTCCCTTTGCACGTCCTGGACGCTGATCCCGAGATCCGTCGCTATTGTTTGGTAAGGCAAATCGTCGATGCAATGAGCCAGGAAAACGGCCCGTGTGCGTGGCGGTAGCGTCTTCAGGATTTCGCGCGCTGTCGATAGTCGCTGCAGTTCGAAGCAGAGCAAAGCCTTTTGATCGACCCAGACCCAACTTCGAACCCAGAAGCCGTTCGACGCCTTCTCGACGGAGATTTCGTCGATGTCGATGCGTAGCGAAGCTGCGCTCTCCGACCGCTTCCTGGCAAAGGCGATCGCGGGATGCGGAGAGGCCTCCCATCGGTGGAGATAAGCGTCGAGGCGTCCGAGGAGCCGTCTGCGACGCCAGAGAAATCGGGGGAATGTAAGGTTTTCTCGAACGTCCTTCAGAAGAGAGAGAATTTCTGCACTGTGCATGGCGATCGCCTCCAATCAGACCTGTTCTGCCCGCCCCCTCCCTCCTTTTCCTGGCATCGGTTCTCGGGTTGATCGTTCCATTCGGTCGGTGTTGATTCTCGTGGTCACGCGAAGGCGACGCCAGATGACTGGCCAGGTCCGACGATCTCCATGCTCAGTTGGAGGCGGATCAGGAGCCCTATGGGCGTGGGGATTGGATCGGTGCCGAATCAGTCTGTTGAACGACTCGCGAAGAAGCTATGTTTTAGAAAGGTTTTTGCCTGAGATTGAATGGAACGCGCTCGGAGGCTGACAACATCATTGCTGTGAATGAAACGGGTGGAGGAGAACGCAGCTTCCGAGCGCCGTGAACCGGCGAAGGGATACGCCCTTGGACGAGGAAGACTATTCGGAACGCTTCGAGCGCCTCACGGCGCGCAAGCGCGATTGTCTGCGCGAGGCGGCAAAAGGCTATTCGTCGAAGGAGATCGCACGCATTCTGAGCCTGTCTCCCAGTACGGTCGACAACCATTTTCAAGACATTCGAAAAGAGGTCGGAAGCATCCCCCGACGAAAGCTAGCGCGACTCTTCGTGAAATGGGAGGCACGCCAAGGGGGGCAGAAAATACCCCCCCATCCGATGACTATTTCAGATGACGGCATTTCCGGGCCAACTGCGTCCACCGAAACCAAGGCGGACGTACAGGCGACGCAGGGCGAGGACGAAGAAATTTTCGCAGAAGAACAACGACCTTATGGTCTTCGCGAACATTCTTCACCCTTGCGCGTCATCGTACCTCTCCGCGTAGCCGGGAGGCAACGCAATGACCTGAACGGACCTTCTATACTGGTCGTATTTTCGATCCTCACTACGTTGATGCTCTTCGCCGTCGGCGCCGGAATATCCTTGCTGTCAGCGCTCAACGGCTTCGCAGGAAAATAGAGCAGCAATCCTGAAATCCATCACTATGACCTGCTCCGTTGGGGCGGGAAGGAGAAACCATGCGTGCTCAACGCCAATCCATCGCCAAACAAGTTGCCGAACGGCTGTTTGCAGCCGAGGAAGCCATCGATATCGCGGCTGCACGAATTGCCGAACTCAATGCAGCACTGCCGCTCGCGAGGCTGGATGCCCGACTGTCGGCCATGATCGGCCAGGACGCCATACAGAGCTCAGCCTCGGCGATGCTGCTGATGGCTGAAACGCGCGAGAAGATCGTCACCACGCATGTCAATCTCAAGCATGCCAGTGACGCGATGGGGTTGGCAGAGACCAGCTATGGCGATCTTCTCAAGGTTCGAGGTGCGGCCTCGGAGCCAGGGGAACAGCGTCTTCGGGCGGTGTGACGGGTTCGCCGAGGGAAATTGACGTGTAGCGATATTTATAGTTGCTCTACGTCATGACGAGACAAGCCTTGTTCCTGGCATTTCTGCTCCTGAGCAGTGCCTACGCCTTCATAAAGGGTGACCAACCCGAGCGGATTGGTGCGGCCACCCTTTTAGGAGGCGCGAGTCTGACGGTTCTGGTCGCGTCTCCCCTCGGCGTTCGTTTTCAGAATGTCGAAGCCGGCATTCTTCTGATCGATATGTCGATACTGGGCATTTTCTTATGGCTTTCAATTCGGAGCACCCGTTTTTGGCCAATCTGGATCGCCGCGATGCTCGGCGCGGAAGTGATCATCCATGTTGCGTTCGTGATTGCGCCTCAAATAGTTCCTCAGACTTATATGCGGGCTCTGGCGTTATGGAGCTGGTTCGCCCAGCTGCTTCTGGTGGTAGCCACGTGGCGGCACCAGAGGCGACTGAAGCGCCTGGGTGTCGACGCGCCCTGGAAGACCTGATCCGTCTTACGTGCCCAGAGCGCGCTCGGGAACTCTCGGAGCGATTGTTCGCCCGCTTCGGTTCACTCGGTGAGGCCGTATCAGCGCGTTCGGCCGAGCGGATTGAGCTGCTGGATGACTCCGTTGAGATCGAGCAGACCTTTCTTTGCTTCAGACGGGCGATGACGCAGATATTGAGGGGGCAGCTCGTGCAGCGACCCATATTGTCCAGCGATCAGCATGTGCTGGATTATCTGCGCAGTCGTATGGCCTATGAACCGATCGAGCAACTACGGGTGCTGTTCCTCAACGCGAACAACGAATTGATTGCGGATGAGGTACTCGGCGTAGGCACAGTTTCGGCGGTTCATGCCTGGCCGCGCGAGATACTGAAACGATGCCTCGATCTGGAGGCAACGGCCATTTTGCTTGTCCACAATCATCCCTCCGGTTGTTCCAGGCCATCGCGTGCGGATCGGGAACTGACGGAACGGATCGCCAAGGCAGCCAAATGTCTGAACGTCGTCGTCCATGATCATTTGGTCGTGGCCCGCAACGGCACGACGAGCTTCAGAAAGGCAGGCTATCTGTGACTGGGACCGTCCTTCGTCCGGCGATTGGCCGCGTGACATCAGGGTCGGAGCGGCCACTGCTACATCCGACCGGCCGCTGTTCATGACAGGCGCGTCGACTCCTTCCGTGGACGATCGGCGCAAAGGCGCCTGGTCTCCGGCATGCCGGGCGACGGCATGTCGGACCCTCTTGAAAATGGAAGCTGCGATCATCGAGAAGATGGGGAAGAAGCTGTCGTCGGGGCCATATTTCGGGTGTCTGCTAGAGATCCTTATTGCCGAGGTGGAATCGGAGAGAATTTATCCGGCGTGCCTTGCCCCTGACTATTCTCCGTCGACAGCGCACCTCCGTTCGAAACGCTTGGAGCAATTCGGGGCGCTGGTGCGCGAAGATGACCCCGTGGATGGCCGATGCAAAGATCTCAAACTGGCGCGCCCGACGAAGGAAGCGTTGGAGCAATTAATTGATCTCCTGATCGGGCATTGCCTTAGCCTGATCTCCGAAATCCGCTCTTTTGGGCAATCTGACGCCTTGATGCCGATTGCCCAGATAAGGTACAATCAGGATGTTGGTACCCATAAGGACGCAAGCGACATGACCATCTTGCGAGGCAAAGTCATTGCAGGAGGGCGGATAGCGCTTCCCGCCGATATCCGCCGTACGCTTGGTTTGCAGAATGGCGACACCGTTCTATTCGAGGTCAACGGCGACGAAGTGCGTATTCGCCCCGCTCGTTCCGCGCTTCGGCGCGTGCAAGAGCGTTTGCGTGCCTTTGCCCCCGAGGAGGGGCTTGTTTCCGAGGAGTTGATCGCCGAACGGCGAGCAGAGGCGGCGCGTGACTGAGGTCGATGCCGATCCGATTTATGTTCTCGATGCATCGGCGCTCCTGTGCCTTCTTTTTGGTGAACCCGGAGCGGATCGCGTGGAGTTGCGGTTGACCGGTGCTCTGGTGTCGGCGGTCAACTACCATGAGGTGCTGGCGAAGCTCACCGATCGCGGTGTCGATGCCGCTGAAGCGCAATCGATGCTCGCGGAACTCGATATCGAGATCGTATCCGTGGATCGCGATCAGGCTGATACCGGTGGAAAGCTACGACCCGAAACGCGCGATGTCGGACTTTCTCTGGGCGATCGATCCTGTCTGGCCTTGGCGCTACGCCGCCAGGCGGTCGCTGTGACGTCCGACCGGGCATGGGAAACGCTCGATGTCGGCGTGGTCGTCGAACTGGTGCGATGACCGGCATGGCTGACGATGGAATGCGGGAATAGAGATTGAAGTTATGCGTACCGACCTCAACCATCTTCCGATCGCCAAACAGCGTGAACTCGACCGTGTCGTGGAAATGCTATTCCAGGGATTTCGGGAGGCGACACAGGAGGCGACAGGCCGGCGCAAATCTGCCCGAATCCTCAAGGTCATCCTTTTCGGATCCTATGCCAGGGGCGATTGGGTCGATGCGCCCTTCGACGCAAACCAGTTCATGTCGGACTATGACATCCTGGTTATCGTCAACCAGAAAGAGTTGACCGATGGCGCTCGTTATTGGGAGGAAACGGAGCAACGTCTGTTCGACGCTCATCAGGTCGAGAAAGTGATCCGCGCACCGGCCAATTTTATTGTACATACGTTGCAGCAAGTGAATGATGGCCTGTCCCATGGGCGGCCGTTGTTCACTGAAATCGCCAAAGATGGCGTAATCCTGTACCAGTCCGATGACCGGCCGCTCGCTAAACCCAAGCCCAAGACGCCTGAACAGGCATATGCAATGTCGAAGGAGTATTTCGAGGATTTATTCCCGGGCGCAATGTGGCGATTTGAACTGGCAAAAATTAGCTTTGCTCATAATCGGTTTAGTGATGCGGCATTTGATTTTCACCAGACCTGCGAAAAGCTCTATAAATGCGTTTTAGCGACGCTGACGCTGTACGTGCCTCGCAGCACGAATATCGTATTTCTCAGAAGCATGTCGGAAGGTCTGGATAGAAGGCTGTTTGAAGCTTGGCCGCGCGGGACTCATGCCGATCGCGCCATGTTTCAAAAGCTGAAGGACGGCTATCGGAAGGGCAAATATTCAAGGCATTTCGATATCTCGGTTGAGGAGCTTGAATGGATCATAGGCAGGATAAATGTCCTTGGTCCCATTGTACATGAGGTCTGTTCCGAACATCTCGCAGCATTGAAAATCAGAGCGGAAACGGAGACGAACGGAAGCTCCGGAGTTCTATAAATGCGCAGCCGTTGATTAATTTGCTCGATGGCTAGATCGTTCGACGCATGTTTAGTGCTGCAAGCGCGCGGCCTAGAGCAGAACGTTGATTTTCGATCTTTGCCACGGCGCGTTCGAGTATTTTTGTACGGTATCGGATATCGATGCGATCATCCTCAGCGAATATCTTCAGCACGTCCAGAGGGTCACGTTCGGCCAGTCTGTGCGCTTGGCGGCCGGACGGATCGCGCGACAGGAAGCGGAACAGCCCTTGCAGCGTTCGGGTTGCTTCACGGTGATCGCCGTCCTCCAGCGCGTGGTTGATATATTCGCGAAGCACGATCGGAGCAGCCGCGGCTTGACGCCTAGCCGTATCATCTGGTCGTTTCAGGATATTGAGGTTAGCAATCCGGCTTTGCAGGCAATGGAGAGGATTCATGACTGGGATGGCCACCTGGCCACCAATTCCGCCATTGTCATAAGGCACTATGATTTCGGCCACGCTGGCGGTCAGTTCCTTTGGCCGTATACCAAGCACGTGCCCCAAAAAGTCGATACGGATCAACGTTCCATCGACGGTCGCTTCAACCACTGCGGTTTCGGGGGTTTGGTCGTCCACGTTTGGGATGAGCACTTTACCGCCAAGCGCAACGGCGAGTTTCTGCGCCGCCTCCCGTTGCCCGAAATAGTCGATGTCCTTGGAGGTGTAAGGTCGGTAGGCGTGCAACTCCTCTGCTGCGGAATAGAATTCCGCCCAGAGGTTCAACGCTTGTCCGCCGATTACAAAGGCCCCGTCCTCCAGAACGAGGTGGGAGGCGATATCGAGAACGGCAGCAGGGTCGAGATGCCCTTCGCTCAGGCTGCGATCCGCCGAGGACGGCGCACGGAAGCGCGCGAAAAATCGATGCCGGAGAAAAAGCCGTTGCGCTGGCTCAACGCTTCGGGAGAAATAGCGCCTTCGCGCAGCGCACGATCGTCCTGCTCGCGGGCGGACTGTTTTTCGCGCCGACGATCAAGCGAATCGAACTGAGCAACCTGCTGCATTTCTTACTCCTCGCATTTTCCTATATGCGACGCGCTTTCCAGTCAATTAACGGCTGGAGGAATGTCCCGTTCCCAGGGTCTGCCTGCGGCCTCTGGCTGGTACGCCTTCTCGCTCGGATGGGAGGGGACGATTATAGTGCAACTCGCCGCTCGTCCCAATGCGCCACCTCTGACGTTCAGCGAATTTGGCCCGCCGATCAGATATTCGGCCATTTGGCTATATTCACTGCGCAGAAAATAACGCAGATTCTGGCTGTTCCCCTCGTCGCGAAGGCTGCGTGGGGGGGGGGGATGGGGCATTCCCGGTCCAGTAAATGGCGTCCCCGCTGGCACATGGCCCTGGAATCACCTTTTCAAGCGGCAAGTGGCGGCATCCGCAGATACCAGCTCATATTGTGGCGCAGCGATTAGGTCAGAGGAAGTCGCGATTGACCAACCTATCGTTTGCTGTCGCGCAGCTGGACTACGAGCGGGGAAACGTACGGAATAGGTCGCGATACTGAACGCTTGATTGAGTCCCGCACTCTCGGCATAGTACCCTTGCGGGCTGGAATCTGGCAGCCGCCCGCAGGATTGTCCTGTCAGGTATCTCGAAGCTCGACATACGGGTCGAGCGCCGGTTGTTTCGTTCAACGACAACTCGGCTCACCTCACATCGCTTCTTCCCTGCATCAGCGGGGACAGCGCTGCCACGTCGTGAGGAACCGTGTTTTCATGTCGTCTGACAATTTCAATCCGCCAGAGCCCCTGAGGGACGATGTTGCTCAGGAAACAAGACCTGCCGGGCTCGCCGACGTGCGGGAAATCTACGAGATCGAGGCACCGCGACTGCAACGATATTTCCAGAAACGCCTGTGCTCGCGAGATGACGCAGGTGATCTTGTGCAGGAATCCTTCGTCCGCCTGGTCGGCCGTATGGCTAAGACCAGCCTGCCTCGGCCGGCGGCCTATCTACAGCGCATCGCGCGTAATCTGCTTCTGGACCAGCACAAGCGCCTCGAGACACGCCTCTCTGGATTCCATATGCCGATCGGCGAAGATTTCGAAGTTGCGGTTCCACCGGATCAGGCGGCACGCATCGAGGCCGAAGACGTGATGCGGATTTACAAGCGCGCCCTTGAGGAGCTACCTCAACGGACACGGGAAATATTCCTGGCTCACCGGGTGGAAGAGCTGACGTACCGGGAGATAGCGGAAAGAATGGGGATTACCATACCGACTGTGCAGTACCATGTAGCCCGCGCGCTTGCCCATATCGACGCAGCTCTGGAACAGGAATGATGGAAGACACCGATCCGCCACGTCGGCATGGGCAACTTAGGGAAGAGGCAGCCGACTGGTTCGCAATCATGCGTAATCCCGAGGAAGCCGAGGTCAGACGCAAGGAGTTCGATGCATGGCTGGCACGCGGCGCCCTTCATCGAGCCGCCTATAACCGGATCGCCGAAACCTACAGCATTGGCAAACGTTTGAAGGATCCGCCGGAGGACGATCCCCTCATTCCCGACCAGGAAGCACCTGGTGACGATATCCGGCAGAGTCCGCCAAAGCCGAAGACCAAAATGCGCGCGTTGCTTATACTCGCGATGCTCGGTGCCGTCGCCCTTGTTACGCACTGGGCTTCGGGTTCGTCGCGTGACGAACTGAAACACCCGTCGTTCGCCACGGGCACGGTGCCGGCTACATCCGATCGGTTATCGCAGAAGCTTGCAACAGCCGTCGGCGAAATCCGTTCGTTTCAGCTTGAGGACGGTTCGGTCGTCGCACTCGATACGAACAGTCTGGTTTTGGTGGATTTCGACTCTCAGCGACGAAATTTACGGCTGGTACGAGGACGTGCGCGTTTCACCGTTGCCCATGAAAACCGCCTTTTCACTGTTCGTGCGGGCCGAGGAGCCATCATAGCACGAGGAACGATATTCGACGTTAATCTCTCGTCAGACAATCGTGTATTCGTGCGGCTCGTGCGGGGTGCAGTTGACGTGGAGGTTGAGGGCACCAAACAGGGCCGTTCTCAAAAAGCGGTTCACCTCCTACCTGGCCAGCAAGTTGAATTGGGGAAGGAAAACACCGTCCTCCCCATTGAGGTCACTAAGACGCGAGCCGACGATGCTCACTGGCCCGAGGGTATGAAGGAATTTACGAACATTCGGCTTGGAGACTTGTTCATCGAAGTAAACCGCTACGCGCGCATTCCACTTGTCGCGGAAACTAGCGATATCGACGAACTTCGAGTGTCGGGGAATTTCCGCATTACCGATAGCGAAAGACTCGCGCGAAACCTCGGCGACCTCATGGGTCTGGCGGTAGTTACGAGACCAAGTTCGATTTCGCTCGCTCGGCGTTGCCCGTCTCCGGCGAAGGGAAATTGTCGACCGCCATCATAATCCGCGCATCCAGTTCGTCGCTGTCCCCAATGGAACCGGCCCTGAATCAAGGTCGGAATGGACATGGGGGCAACGATGAACGACATTGCGCGGCGGTCAATCAGTTCGGTATTGGCACTGGTGCTCTTAGGAATGGCTGCGCCCTCGCTCGCTGCCCCAGCGCAAAAGTTGGAGTGGAATCTCGAACGGCAAGACCTTGACGGTGCGTTACGAGCCATCGGGCGCTCCAGCGGGCGTGAAATCTTTTTTTCTCCAGAAGCAGTGAAAGGACGGCAAGCCCCGCCTCTCAGCGGGGCCTATACCGCTCTTGAAGCCGTCGTGATCGTCCTCAGAGGTACTCGGCTTACGGCAGTTGAACGCGATGGGGTTATTCTCATCCGCGAACAATTTTCTGCATCGTCAGACGACACATTAAATTCGGGCGAAAGTATTGTCGTCACCGGATCACGGATTCGGGGCGGTCCTTCGACTTCGCCCGTCACCGCAACCACACGAATCGAGGCACAACAACGGGGTCAGAGCGACCTCGGACAGTTGATGCGTGATATTCCTCAGAACTTTTCTGGAGGGCAGAATCCGACAATCACAGCCGGCGGTCAAGGCGGTTTCACGAATGTGTCGGGCTCGTCCGCGCTTAATCTGCGTGGCCTTGGACCCGATGCCTCCCTTACCTTGATCAATGGCCACCGTGTCGCGTTCGACGCGATCAGCCAGGGAGTTGATATTTCCGCGATCCCTCTCGCCGCTATTGAACGGGTCGACGTCGTCGCAGACGGCGCTTCCGCGCTTTATGGCTCTGATGCCGTGGCGGGCGTCGCCAACGTCGTTCTAAGGCGTAGCGTAAACGGGGTAGAAACGTCAGCGAGGTTCGGCGCTGCAACGGACGGCGGCGCGGCCACCCAGCAATACAGCATTGTCGGCGGCTCATCGTGGCCCTCTGGCGGCTTCATGATCGCCGCTGACTATCAGGACGCAACAGCAATTTCAGCTCGGCAACGATCCTACACTAGCAACGTGGCACCCGATACGACGCTGATCCCAGCGCAAGATCAGATCAGTCTGGTCGCGTCCGGCCGTCAGTCGATAACAGACTCGATCGCCTTCGAGATCGACGCCCACTACATGCATAGATCAACATCGCGTTGCTTGATCGGCATTGTGGCTACCAGTTGCCTGGCACAGGGCAGCCACGTCAAATCTACGGCTGACGGCTGGTCACTCTCGCCGGCTTTGAAGGCCCATCTGCCTTTCGGATGGGACGTCCGCCTCTCCGGGACCTACAGCAAAAGCGACACCAACGTAGTGACGCGCGTTTTCTCTGCAGGAACTGAAATTGTTCGCGCGCTACCAAATTACAGCAACGAACTGAAATCCATCGAATTGGGTGCTGAAGGTGCTTTGTTTACTTTGCCGGGGGGTGAGGCAAGGCTCGCCATCGGTCTGGGATATCGTTCCAACAATTTGGCTGTGGATTCGCGCCGTCTTGTCGCCGGGGTGGAAAGCGTAACTGAAGCCGTAGCCGAAAATCGTAAGGTAGGCTTTGCTTATGGTGAGCTATTCTTGCCGCTGATATCAGCTGGCAATGCTGTTCCGTTTGTCGACAAGCTGCAATTGATTGGCGCGCTTCGTTATGAAGATCACCATGACATTGATCGGATGGCGACACCAAAAATCGGCATGGTGTATTCACCCGTTGAGGGGCTCGAGTTTAAGGGCAGCTGGGGACGGTCATTCAAAGCACCCAACCTTTACCAGACTGCTATGCTCAGCAACGCGCAGCTGCTGTCGGCGTCGGAATTTGATCCCGCTCCATCGAATGGCTTCCCCGTCTTATATCTTTTTGGAGGAAATAAGAACCTGAAGCCGGAGCGCGCAACGACATGGAACGTGTCAGTCGCACTAACGCCGCACGCCTTGGAAGGATTCAAGGCTGAGGTTTCCTATTTTAATACGCGATATTATAATCGGGTAGGCTCTCCGATTGTCGAATTCACGAAACTTTTCGATTCCGTATACAATCAGTTCACGAAGATCGATCCAAGTTCCGCCGAGGTGCTGGATGCAATCAATGGCATAACCGGAGTCTTTCAGAATTTCACAGATGGCGACTTCGACCCGTCGTCAGTGTCGGCGATCGTGCAGGACTACCTGCAAAACATATCTGTGCAGAAGCTGGAAGGTTTCGATCTATCGGTAACATATACGCACGACTTCCAGGACTATGGGCAAGCCACGATCAATGGTTCAGCGAGCTACTTAAAGAGTACGCGTGAGGTAATACCCGGTCTTCCTCTCGTCGAGCAGGCAGGAATAATCTTCACGCCGCCACATTGGCGCGGGCGTGTTACAGCAAACTGGCAGAAGGACAATGTCACCCTTTCCTCTACAGTGAACTTTATCGGCAAAACCGATGACAACCGGTTCGAGCCAACGGTATCCGTCGGGTCATTTACGACGTTCGACACCGTCGCGACGATCCGCAGCAACTCCGCCAGTGGTATATTAGCCAATATCGAATGGCAGGTAGGCATACAAAATCTCTTCAACACAAAGCCTCCTGCGATCAGGACTAATCGTGCAGCGCAGGTTCTAGTCGATTCAGTGAATCATTCACTCTACGGCCGGACAGCCAGCATCACCTTGCGAAAGAGGTGGTGAATGAGCCGGAATGTGTATGCCGCATGCGCGATTGCGGTCTTGGGAGCATGCAGTCTCTCGACTGCGGTGCGCGCTGAGCCGTCCTGCTCTTCGCTCGTTCCAAATGGCGAGATGGCTTCAAGACGTGGGCCGATTACGCTGGAGGCATTGGCGGGATTACGCGACATCGGGCCCTCGCCACGCCCAGACCGCACGCGCTCCATTTTTTCACTCTCTCCTGACGGCCGCAAGATAGCTTTTCAGATCCACCGAGGACACCCCTCGGAAAACCGCTACTGTGTGGGCATAGTGGTTATATCTGCGGAGCAACCGGCGCCGCCGGAAACAGTCGATATCAGCGATGAACTGATTTTCGACGCACCAGCAAGGTATAGCTGGGCATCTTTTCAAATCGGGGCGCCGTTGCCTACCGCGCCACGTTGGTCACGTGATGGACGATCAATTTTCTATTTGAAGCGTGTCGGCGGAACCACCCAGATATGGAAGGCGGATCTCACGACCAAAAGCGTTGAGCAGCTTACCCATGCCACTGTAGATGTCGACGATTTCAGAATCTCTCCGGATGGACGCGGAATCGATTATGTCCTTCGCCCTGGGGTAAAGCTAAATAGCGCAGCAATCGACCGTGAAGGCCTGACGGGATGGCGTTATGATGAGCGCGCATTTCCCGTGCGAGGTGCGCGACCGCAAACGCCCGCTTCGGACCGCGTTTACGTGACAATTGACATTGAGACGCGGGTCGAACAGCCATCTGACAAGCTGGTTATCAACGATTTCATGCAATCCACCGCGGATGCGAGTCGAATAGATTTAGGAGTCAGCCTGTTAGGGGACAGCGCCTTTGGTGAACGGATCGAAACCGCACTTTTCCCGGAAGACTATCGTATAGTTGTCGAAACGGCGGCGGGACGCCGCCAACCCTGCCCGCTTGAGGAATGCCGTAGTGGTTGGTTGGCACCGTTATGGTGGACACCAGATGGGCGAAAGCTACGTTTCTTTCGCCGAGAAGGTTGGGCCAATAGTCTGACCGCCATCTACGAGTGGCTTCCTGGAAGCCGAACGGTGCAGCGGCTTTTGCTGACCAGTGACTATCTCGTCGAGTGCCAGCCGATTGGCCGCGATCTCGTCTGCTTGCGCGAGCGCTCAAGAGAGCCAAGGCATTTCGTAAGGATTGACCTCGACCACAAGAGGGAAAAGCGGATCTTCGACCCGAACCCGGAATTTGCGAGCCTCATCTTGGGCAAAGTCGAACGATTGAATTGGCGAAATAGCGCAGGCATCCCATTTTACGGCGATCTAGTTTATCCGGTCGGATATGCCAAAGGACGTCGCTATCCTTTGATCATCGTTCAGTATCGAACAAAAGGCTTCCTTCGCGGAGGAATTGGCGACGAATTTCCAATCCAAGCCTTTGCTGATCGAGGCTATTTTGTTCTAAGTGTCGATAATCTGACGTATGAGGAGATCCTGGGCAAACGGGACAGCGCGGAAGCCTTGGTTTCGGCATTTAATCGCGACTTCACTGGACGCAAGAATATCCTTTCCGCGATTGAAGTCGCTACGCGCTCCCTGATCGATCGTGAGATTGTCGACCCTCGAAGGGTTGGAATCACGGGTCTGAGCGATGGATGCACGACCGTACAATTTGCCGCCATTCACTCAGTCTTGTTCTCTGCCGGTTCCGTATCGGGATGTGGGTGGGAACCTGTTCAAGACGCCTTTTTGGGGCCCATGGTGGCGCAGTCTTATCACAAGGACGGGTGGCCGCGACTAATCGACAAAAACCCAAAATTCTGGGAACAGATATCGCTGGTGGACCAGGCGAAGCGGGTAACGTTTCCGATGTTGTTTCAAGCAGCGGATACCGAATACCTAGCAATGCTCGCTGGGTTCACGGCTATAAGACAGGCCAAAATTCCAAGCGACATGTACATTTTCCCGAATGAAGATCACATCAAATCCCAGCCGGCGCATCGCCTTGCGGTGTATCGTCGCAATTTAGCTTGGTTCGACTTTTGGCTCAAGGAATCTCAATCAGCACCTGCTGGCGCGAGTAGGGAAGAGACTGAATGGATAGCGATGAAACGCGAATGGCTGTCACAGCCCTCATCGTCTGAATTCTAAGAGCCTGAGACCTCGACAAAAGCCATCCTTTATGCTGCTGACCAGGTCCTCACCCATGCCTCGGTATCGAGAAGCGCCATGATGCGCGGG
Source organism: Sphingobium sp. BHU LFT2 (assembly GCF_018604485.1). NCBI lineage: Bacteria > Pseudomonadati > Pseudomonadota > Alphaproteobacteria > Sphingomonadales > Sphingobiaceae > Sphingobium > Sphingobium sp. BHU LFT2. The sequence goes on along the minus strand of NZ_JAFCGW010000032.1, from coordinate 848 downwards.
CAATCGGATGGAGCAATGTTCTCCCTAGACCGTAAGAACCGCTCAATTGTGTGTCGATCAAGCAGGCCATTCGCCAAGAGTTGCCCATCGAGCAAGCGTTCCGCGATGGAGCGACGATAGCGCTGTATGAATTGTGCAACGAAGCCGTCGGGACCGCCCTTCCCCTGTCGCGCAAGAACTGCCGGAGGCAGCGCCCTGGCAAATGCACTTCTTGCAACTGCGCGATCGCGCCCCCCTTCAACCATCCACCAGCTGGGCACGCTCAGGCAAAATTCCATCACCGGCTGAGACAGTAGCGGGCTGATCATTGGAACAGAGAGGGCCTTGTCCCGATGCTCTATGTGATGAAGTGCCCGCAGCAACTGCGAGACGTGGCCTTTCTTACCGGCCGGAACAGCTTCGGGAGGAAAAAACCAGGGATGGTCAATCGCGCGCCAACACTCAGAGGCCAAAAAATCTTTATGCAAATACTCTTCTGCGACTTGCCAAGGCAGGCCAGCGCTCACGTCCCGAGAAACGCGCAGCGCTTCTCTAAGGACATCCCAAATGCTCGCGCCGGTAATTTTACAAATATCATAAATTGTCCGCATTATTCCAGACGACACTCCTTCATTGATGTATCTATCGACAAGTGGCCTGGCTGAATTGGTGAAATAGAAAACGTTATCTCCGCCTGCTCCGACGAAAAAACTATCAAATCCGCCGCTAGATGCGGCCTCCCTTACGATCCTATTGTACGCCTGCTCATGCAATTGGACACCTCGAAGAACCGTCTGATTTCGGCATGATGGCCACGTGACGGCGCGCGGGCGAATTGGGAGCCTCAGTTTTTGGGGCTGATCCGCTGA
>NZ_JAFCGW010000031.1:0-20062 GCF_018604485.1 Sphingobium sp. BHU LFT2 | reverse complement strand
TTCAACAACGGGGACTTGCCCGGCGCCTTCCCGTCGAGGAGTCCGTCCGGCCCCCGGGCATTGAAGCGCACCACCCAGTCGCGCACGATCTGCAACGTCACGCCGCCAATCCGCGCGGCATCGCTGCGGCTCCCACCATCATAAATTTCCGCCAAGGCCAGCAACCGCCGTCTCTGGTTCGCGCTCCTGGTCGCACGCGCCAGTCGCCTCAAGCCCACCGCGTCAAAGTCGTCCCGCAATCCGATCGCTGCACCCGTCGCCATGCCCTCCAACGGGAAGCCATAGATTCAGAAATTCAGCGCCTTGGGAATCCCCCTCGTGAGTCAGCATCACTGGAGGTCGGTATAAGGCGCTCGATTATCTATCCTACCGCTATGGCATTCTCTTCCTCGTCAGTGCGGGCAATGTAGGTGGAAGCCTTTCTCTCGAAGGCTTTGCCGACAAAAACGCCTTCCACGCCGCTGATGGAGCGCTGCGCAACGCCGCGATGTTCCGGGCGCTCGATGCGCTCAAGGCCGATCGACGGCTGCTCGCGCCTGCCGACAGCCTCAACGCTCTGACCATAGGATCGTGGCACCGCGACGCGGTACTCGAGGCATTTGCCGGCACCAGTCCTTTTCGCCCCTATATCGAGCAGGAGATGCCCAACATCTCTTCCCGCCTGGGCCTGGGATATCGTCGCAGCACCAAGCCGGACATCCTGCTCGCAGGCGGCGGACAACCGGTACGGTTCGATCCGACCTCTGCCGATCTCGTGATCGCGAGCCATCCCAATCCGAGCCGTCATTGGGGACTAAAGGTCGCGGCGCCGTTCGGGGACGCCGCCAGCGGAACCCATTTCACTATCGGTACGAGCGGGGCCAACGCGCTAGCGACCCATACGGCACATCGCATCTATGACGCGGTCGAGGCTGCCTATCCCAAACTCACCGCCACCATGGATCACGGGCACAAGGCGGCTCTGATCAAGGCGCTGCTCGTCCACTGCGCATCCTGGCGCGATGTCGAAGAGTTCATCAGGCCGATCGTTGATCCGGAAGGCTCGCTCCATCATGAGCACTGGCGGCGCGAAGTATGTCGGCACCTGGGATACGGCTTTGTTGATCCGGAAGACGCGATCGCCTGCGCCGGCGATCGTGCTACGATGTGGGCAACCGGGACCCTCGGCATCGAAGGCTCAACCATGTTCAATGTGCCCGTGCCTCCTGCACTCGGCACAAGCGGAAATCACCGCGAAGTGCGCGCGACCCTCGCATGGCTCGCTCCGGTCCGACCGGGACACCTCGCCTATCGCGCAGTGAAGCTCAAGATCAACGCGCTAAGCGGCGAAGATCTTGGGTCGTTCGGCGTTTCAACCACGACCAGTCAGCCTTCAAACAGCCAGTCCGAGAGCGGCACCATCATCCACCGCCGCTGGCGCGATGCGCGTATCGGCAATTTCGAGGAGGGCGCGGCGATCCCGATCCATATCCAGCGCGAAAAGGACCAAGGGACGCCTATCGACGATCCGATACCATTTGGACTGGACCTGACCGTTGAAATGCCGGGTGCACAGGAGATTTATGCGCAAGTTCTGCAAAATATTGCACTCAAACCCCAGCTGCAGATTCCCGTCTGATCGCCAGACAACACGGCAGCCGGTAAACGCCTGCGCTGTTCACATCCCGGTGGATGAGAGCAGCGGGTGGGGCGGGGGATTGCTGCCCTCTTCCGCATTGACCGGGACGGGCAGCCGGCTTTCCCGCTGGCTCAAGGATATGAGACCACGAAAGGCCATGAGGTCATCTCCTCTTTTGGCTGGATGAGGGTTGAACCTGCCGACGGCCGCCCCGCGGGTCTTGCGAAGCGGCCTCGGCGGGCCGACGAGGCGGATCAGGCGGCCTCGCTCACCTCCTGCTTCCCTTCGCCCAGTTGGCGGGCCTGCGGCGCATGTTGGCCGATCTCGATGCGGCGTGGCTTCATTGCCTCGGGCACCACCCGCTTGAGTTCGATCGAGAGCAGGCCATGCTCTAAACTGGCGTGTCCCGCTTCCATGAAATCGGCCAGCTGAAACCGCCGTTCGAAAGCACGCACGGGAATTCCCCGGTGGAGATACTCGCCCTGGTCATTGTCCTCGGCGCGTCTGCCCGAAACGACCAGCAGATTCTGCTCCGCCACGACCTCGATGTCCGAGGGCGAAAAGCCGGCAAGAGCCAGCGTGATGCGATAGCTGTCCTCGCCTTCCTTGACGATGTCGAAGGGCGGATAGCCATCCTCCTCGCGCGCGCTGTTTTCCAGAAGGTTGAAGAGACGGTCGAAACCGACCGTGGAACGGCGATAGGGCGCAAAATCAAAGTTGGTTCTCATCTTACCAAATCCTCCGTTTGAGCGATCTGGGCATGAGCTGCGCCGGTAACATAAGAGCCGGCGCCCTCCATGTCCCACCGGGCCCGAACACGGCGCCCGGCATCAAAAATCTAGGTCTCCTGGCCATAGGTTCAAGAGGGAAATTTTATCCCCGCGCGTTTGCTTCTTCGGTTGTGTGACGCGCCCTGGATCTGCCTCACTCCAGCGGGATGATATGCCCTCCCAGCCTCCATTCGGTAGGACGGACCAGCTGATCATGGGCGATCCGAACCGAGTGGAGCCGGGCGTGGATTTCCCGCTGCCAATAGTCCAGAAAATCGAACAGGGCAGGAAAGTCCGGGGCGAGATCATATTCCTGCCAGGCGAAAACCTGCAGGAGCGAGGGCGTATCCGGCCGGAAATAGAGAATTTCCGCAGTCGTCAGCCCTCGTCCCTGTAGTCTCAGGACAAGGTCGCGCCCTGTCATTGCACGGCAGACCCCTCATCCGACGGTCGGTCGAGAGCGTGCATGGCGGCAAGGATGTCATCGATCGACACCGCGCGCCTGGCACCGGGTGGCTTTCGCAAGGCGGGTTGGTCGCGGACTGCGGACTGGTCCGAAGCCCAGGATGCAAGGATGGCGCGTTTCACCTCCGGCTCCAGGCTGGGATGATGTGAAACGTCGAAGGGATGAAGAAAACGGGAAAATGGCCGCGACATGGCGATGCCTCCTTCCTTACAGTTGCTCCTTTCTCAGGCGGTCAGCGGGACCGCAGCGCAGATTTTTGGATTGATAGTGAGTCGCGTCAAGAGGGAACAGAGTCCCCTGCCGTGGGCAACTGGCAGTCCTGGGCTAAGAGTGCCAAAAATTTTCATGCGCCCTCTTGAACCGCGAAATCCACTTTCATAATTTGCGGGCACCTGCCGTCGCGATGGCCGGCAGGCCTATCACATCCATGTTTTGCATCTGGAGGTTTTGCCATGCATTTCCGCCCCTTGCACGACCGTGTGGTCGTCCGCCGCATCGAGGCCGAGGAGAAGACCTCGGGCGGCATCATCATACCCGATACCGCCAAGGAAAAGCCGCAGGAAGGCGAAGTCGTCGCCGTTGGCCCAGGCACACGCGACGACACAGGCCGGCTTGTCCCACTTTCGGTCACGGCCGGTGACCGCGTGCTGTTCGGCAAATGGTCGGGGACCGAGGTCAAGATCGACGGCGAGGACCTGCTCATCATGAAGGAGAGCGACATCCTAGGCGTGGTCGAGACCCCGGCCGAACTCAAGCAGGCAGCCTGACGCGCGCTGCCATCCTCTGATCATCAGGAAGGAAATTAGAGAAAGGAGTTGGCCAAGATGGCTGCCAAGGAAGTGAAATTTGCGTCAGACGCGCGTGATCGCATGCTGCGCGGCGTGGATACGCTTGCGAATGCAGTAAAGGTGACGCTGGGTCCGAAGGGCCGCAACGTCGTGATCGAGAAGAGCTTCGGTGCCCCTCGCATCACGAAGGACGGCGTTACCGTCGCCAAGGAAATCGAACTTTCCGACAAGTTCGAGAATATGGGCGCGCAGATGCTGCGCGAGGTCGCCAACAAGCAGAATGACAAGGCGGGCGACGGCACGACGACCGCGACTGTCCTTGCCCAGGCGATCGTGCGCGAGGGTTCGAAGGCGGTCTCCGCTGGCATGAACCCGATGGACGTGAAGCGCGGTATCGACATCGCCGTGAACGCGGTGGTCAAGGACCTCGAGGCTCATGCCCGGAAAGTCAGCGCCAACAGCGAGATCGCACAGGTCGCGACAATTTCCGCAAACGGTGACGAAGAGGTCGGCCGTATCCTCGCAGAAGCGATGGAGAAAGTCGGCAACGAAGGCGTGATCACCGTCGAGGAGGCCAAGAGCCTCGCGACCGAGCTCGAGACGGTCGAGGGTATGCAGTTCGACCGCGGCTATCTCTCGCCCTATTTCGTGACCAATCCCGAGAAGCTAAAGGTCGAACTCGACGATCCCTACATTCTCATCCACGAGAAGAAGCTCTCGAACCTGCAGGCGCTGGTGCCCTTGCTCGAGAAGGTGGTGCAGTCGGGACGACCGCTCCTCATCATCGCCGAGGATGTCGAGGGCGAGGCACTCGCCGCACTGGTCGTCAATAAGCTGCGCGGCGGTCTCAAGGTCGCGGCGGTGAAGGCACCCGGGTTCGGGGATCGCCGCAAGGCCATGCTCGACGATATTGCCATCCTAACGGGTGGCAATGTGGTGAGCGAAGAACTCGGGATCAAGCTCGACAGCGTCACCGTCTCGATGCTCGGCCGCGCCAAGAAAGTCATCATCGACAAGGACAATACTACCATCGTCGATGGCGCTGGCACCCGGGCGGACATCGATGGCCGCGTCGTACAGATCCGTGCGCAGATCGAGGCGACGACGAGTGACTATGATCGCGAGAAACTCCAGGAGCGCGTCGGGAAACTTGCTGGCGGCGTCGCAGTGATCCGGGTCGGCGGTGCTACCGAAGTCGAGGTGAAGGAGCGCAAGGACCGCGTCGACGACGCGCTTCATGCAACCCGCGCGGCCGTCGAGGAAGGCATCCTTCCGGGCGGCGGCATTGCTCTCCTGCGATCGCTTAGGGCGCTTGAGGGTCTTAAGGTCGCCAACGATGATCAGCAGTCGGGAATTGACATCGTCCGGCGCGCGCTCCGTGCTCCGGTTCGACAGATTGCCGACAATGCCGGCGAGGACGGCGCCTATATCGTAGGCAAGCTGCTCGAGAGCGAGGACTATAACTGGGGCTTCAACGCCGCGACCGGCGCCTATGAAGATCTCGTGCAGTCCGGCGTTATCGACCCAGCCAAGGTCGTGCGAACCGCGCTGCAGGATGCGGCATCGGTGGCCTCGCTTCTCATCACCACCGAAGCGCTGGTCGCAGAAGCGCCGAAGGAGGAGAAGGGCGCGCCGATGCCGGCGATGGACTTTTGATGCGTGAGGACGGAGCCGGCATCGCTCGGCTCCGTCCTTATCCTGCTCCTTTCCGCGACAAGCGGAGAAAAGGCATGAAACGGATCGATCCCGCAGACCCAACCCTCTATTCGGTTACCAGCGCGGAACTGGCACGGTTCTCATGCGGCGTCGCCCTCGGGCTTCTTAAACCGCCGAGGTCCATAGAGTGGAAATCAGACGTCGATATCTGGGTACGATTCGGCTCATCCAGCCAGGCAGACCGCGCGAGGATTTGTATTTGCTGACGCTCGATGTTGCGAACCGTCTTCACTAATCCACGTGGAGATTCAGACACCCGCCCAAACGCTTTGTAACGAGAGGAAGGAGAGGAACCCTGAGGTCCTATGGCACACCCTTCAAATCACGAAGGTAAAGCTCCTCACGCGGAACCATGCGCGGGTGCGTCCCGCTGCTAAGCCGTACCTACGATCCGGTTGACGAGATCCAGAATATCCTGATTGCGATAGGGTTTATCCAAAACCGCCTCGAACAACTCCGGAAATTCGCGCGCGATTCCCCCTTGTGCGCCGCTGACCAGGATTACGGGAATATCCTTGATTTCGTCGTCGCTTCGTATGGCCTTGGCAAGTTCCAGTCCGGTCATGACCGGCATCATGAAGTCGGTGATGACGAGTGCAGGGCGTCTTTCACGGATGCGCTCCAGCGCATTCTGGCCATGATGTGCCATCACCACCTCGTGCCCTTCATCCTCAAGGATGTCAGCAAGCATCATCGCCAGCAGATATTCGTCGTCGGCGACAACGATCAATGCCATAGCTGGAATCCTTTCCGCGCAACGGCCATGGCCAGTCAGTCCGCCGGCGGCAGCGACGATGCCGATAGTGGAGCAACCGTGCTCAGCGGATCACCGATTTTCAATCCACCATCAGCTATGATGACGCAATGCGCCGCCGGATTGAATCCGCTGTCGCGCATTTTCTGGACAGAAATAGACCGCTTCAATTCGTGATCCTCCTCGAACTGACGAAGCAAGATCAGGTTATCGAGAACCGCCGAGACATCATTTGAAGGTGCTACGACCTCCCGGCTGACGATTTCTCGAATTTCCCACGTCGCCAGCGTGGTAACGCCAAGCTCGCGCAATCGGTTCGTAAGCATCGCAAAAAACGGAATCATTCTGGGCGGATGCACTGCAGCCCTTTCAAATCCGCCCAGGCCATCAATGAAGAGCCGTCGCACATTATGTGTTTCGGCCAAATTCAGCAGTCGGTGCGCGAGCTTATCGAGGATGTTCTCCGTGAGGGGGCTGTGCTGTACTACAAAGTGCGCGGCGTCGTAGCCGGGCAACTCGATACCAAGCGTCTTGGCCTTGGCCCGCAAGCGGGATTCATTTTCGAAGAAACCAAAATGAAGGCCCGGCTCCTTCTCCGACGACTGCGCCAGAAATTGGAGGCCCAATGTCGTTTTGCCGCTTCCTGTTGGCCCGGAGACGAGCGTTACGGAGCCTGTGGGGAGGCCGCCACCTATCAAACCGTCGAGGCGGGCTGAGCCCGACGTTAGGCGTCCCGAGGTTTCCGCACCGGACGAAGCGGGCTCTGCGGGGAGCGCTTCGATCCGAGGATAGACCTCAATTCCCTTGTCGGTGATCTCGAACGAGTGGAGGCCCGAGATAGCCCGGCTACCGCGCGACTTGCGCACCCTCAGTTGTCGCACTGTCCGGACCCCCGCCAGGGTATCGACTAGATCGATCACGCCATCAACCATGGTATGCTCGGGGCTCGTGTCATCGGCGCTGGCACTTGTAAGAAAGAGCACCGTGCATCCGACAAAAGCCGCCTGCCCCTGCACTTCGGCGACGAAAGTCTTCACGTCAAAGTCCGAGTCCGCCCGGTCTCGGGCATTGAGCAGGCCATCAAAGACAAGCAAGGTTGCCTTTTGCCGCTTGGTTTCCCGCCGCAGAAGTTTGACGACTGCTTCCAGGCCTTCGCTTCGCAACGGCTGGAAGACGCTCACATAGGCTATTTCGTCACCGAGCCGGTCTTTGTCGAAGAACTCCAGTCCGCTGAGCGCCTGGAACAGCCGATCGTGGCTCTCCGATAGCAGCGTGACATAAAGGACGCGTCCGCCGCGCGCTATGTGATTGAAGGCGATCTGGTTGGAAAGGATAGTCTTTCCTGCTCCAGGTTGCCCTTGGATAATGTAGGAAGCGCCGTGGACGAAGCCTCCGGCGAGGACCTGATCCAATCCCGGTACTTCGCTCGCCAGTCGCGAGATCTCATGCACTTGCGAGGGTCCCCTTCATCCGATCCACCATGGTCGGAATTTCTTCTTAGTTCGAACCCGGCACAGTGAAAGCAAAAATCGCCTTCGAGGCCTCGCGGCGGTGGGCTGGTTTGCACATCATGACTACAAAGGCGCCATATCCGCTGCCGCGCTGGTGAAGGGCGTACGCGTTCGCGTCGGCAACATACAGGTGGGCGACCAGACCATCCTCGAGCAGATATTCCCCGAAAGTCGGTTCAATTCTTGGACGGTCGGCGAGGTACACGTGTTCGACCGTCGCATTGTCCCCAACGGTCGGCGCGATGAGTTCGAGGCCAACGCACACTACGCGAATCTCGTGAACCAGCTCTCACCCGTCGGGCGCGACGTCGCCCACAGATGCCGGACAAGCTCGACACTACGATCAAAGCTGCGTGAGTTCGAACTCGCCGGCAACGAGGCCACCGAACGCCTGAGCGTGGTGGAGCAGGGAGCCATTTCCCAGGGCTCTCTGGCCGCCGAACTCGGACGGGTGAGCCAGGCTGTGGCCCGAATGCGCAAGGCTGTGGAAGCAGAGGCAGTGGACGAACCCTTGCGCGTCGACATGGCGACCAAGATCAAATCCATCGAAAATGAGCTTGATAGGGTGGGAGGCGGCGTGGCGGCAGACCCTTTGGACATGGTCGCTGCAGACAAGCGTGAGGCCTATCGCCAAATCTTCGGACTTATCTTCGAGTGCTCGTCGAACCGAATGGCGGCTAAGTCACTTGTGGACAAGATTATCCAAAGACTAGCAGCCTAAATAGCTTGCTTAAGCTACCGGCAATAGGCGTCGCAGAAGGCCAGGATGTTGGACGATCGGGTGTGTCTGTTCATGAAACGGAGGTCGAGATGAGCGAACATTCTCAGCCGGTCATCAACAATCGCTTGCCGAAGAACTCTGTGCGGGCGCTCTGAGCACTATACAAGGGCAACGATCTTTCCGACCACGCCGAGAAGCTGCCCGATCGCATCGAGGACCGGCTTCACCCTATTGAGGTCCTTGACCGCATCGTCCAGCGCTTCGGTGGCCAGCTTCAGGTCGTCTTCCTGCTTTTCGAGCTCGTCGACGATCTCGGACAGGATCGCCGCGGCCAACGTTTGCCGTGCCAACGCGACATCTAGCATGCGTGTCGCCGCTTCGGCACGCTGTTCGTCCGGCGCTCTCCTGAGCGCTTTGAGAAACCGCCAAGCATGGAGTTTGGCGCGCGCCTCCTCAAGCGTCGCCAGCGCTTCTTCGCGAATGGCGTTGGCTTCGTGAAGCTCACTCATTTGTCGCCTTTCCGCGTATCGGATTCGAGCACTTCGACCAGCGTCAGAAGTTTCGACAGGTCGGACGCATAGCTGGCGAGATCCTCGGGGCTCGCCTTGCCCTCACACATCGTGACGAAGGTCATGCGCATCTTGGCGGTCAGCTCGGCTGCCTTGGCAGCGGACTCGGGCGCCGAGGCCTGCGCAATAAGGATTTCGCGCCGGGTGCCAATCCAGCTGCCGGGCAGTGGTTTGGACAAGTCGCCATAAGGCTCCGCCAATTCTACCATGATCTGGTGCTGGGCAAGCAAGTCGCGGTCGCGCGCGATCAGTTGCGACAGGAACGTCAACAGGCGCTCCTGAAGCTCGAGCTCACGATTGATGGTGTCAGCATTGCGTTTCAGCTCGCGCTCCAGTGCGCCCGCCTTGACGTTGTTGACTATGATCTGCCCGATGCCGGCCGCAGCCTTCGGTACGGTTACGTCCCCGGCCTTCATTGCTTCCAATCTCGGCGACAGCGCGGTCAGAGCGCTGACGGTGGCCTCGGTCGAAGTCGCGATGGCGCTGCCGTCGTAATCCGCCAACGCCGCAAGCGACTGGAAGTAACGGTCGAGCAGCGCCGAGTGTCGCTTGATCGCCGTCAGCTGATGGGTCGTTTCGATCACGGCCGTATTTTGGATTTCCAATATTTCGTCGGGGTCGAGCTCGCCCCAGCCCGCCTTTGGCAAAGCGTCGCGCGTATCCAAAATTTCTCGGCTGTTGGCGTCGATATTCGTCGTGATCGTCTGATCGACCACCCCCACGACCGCAACTTGTTGCTGCCGACCGATTTCCGCGAACTGGCGGAATTGGTTGATACGGACGACCGAAGCGCAACCCGCGAGACCTAAAGTCAAGACGATAACAAATAGACGCCGCACGATCACCCCCATGACCAAACGCCGAATAGAAAGCGTAAGCTTCCTTCGCATCACGGCATCGTCTCACGGCTTCGAAACGTCGTCAATGATTACAAAATTGTTATTCAACACGAATAGACAAGAAGAGAGGCGGCAAAGCCTATTTGGCCCCAACCTTAAAAATAGGTGACGATCAATCTAAGGCACGTATTCTGTTGTCGAATATCATCATTGCAACCTAACAGAATAGCGTCAGAAATCCTGAATGGCGCGCTGCCGTTCCGCTTCGATTCGGGCATTGACTGCCCGCACCGCCAGCCTCTCCATTACTGCATATGGCCTCTGGCCGGTGCGAATCTGATTGAGGCGGTACTCGTCCTCGGCAATCTTCGCGGCGAAGCCGGTGATGACATGGTTCCAGTGCGCGACTGTGAACGTGTCGGCGTTCTGAAAGGCCTCGCGCCTCGCTTCGACCAGGCCTTCGCGTAGATTGAGGCCGAAGAGTTCGATTGTTCGCCGCCCCTCCTCGGTCTTGCCCGAGACGGTTCCGTCGGGATGAAATTCCAGGTGAAGCGCGGGCTGGATCTTCGTCGGGTCGATAAGGAATGGCTCTTCGTTCGCCAGATCCTGCGGCACACAGGCGTGCGTGCCTCTCACCGGAAATCGATCCGCTTTGCCGGCGCCTTGGGGATCCTCGATTCCGTGGTTCCGGTAGCGATTGCAGTCGATGCAGGCCGGCAGCAGGTTCGACCACTCGTAGGCCAGCCAGAAGTAGCCGGGATGATTGATCGTGCCCTTGACCGGATGCAGCGTCTGGACCGGCTTGAAATCGTCACCGACCACCCGTCCCTTGGGCCGAAAATGCTCGACGTCACCCGGCTGATTGGAGCTGATTCGGGTCTCGCAGTATGCGCATTTGCCGCCGAAGATTTCCAGCAAGTAGCGCATGAAGCGCTTGTAGAGAGTGTCGTTGATCTTGAAGTCCTGGTCGGCATCGAACTTCGCGAGATGATCGCCGCTCAGAGTCTGGCCCTGCACCACGATGTCGCGCCACTCATCGGCATCGATCGCGGGCTTGTCGACATAGATCATGACGTCTCGTTCCTCGCTTGCGGTGGGGACGGTTCCGCGATGTCCGCCATCTTGGCCATGTGCTCGGCAATGCGGTTCGCAGCCGCCGCATCGGCAACGGTTGGGATTTGCTTGTTTTCGACATCACCGGCGGTCGGGTCGAGCATGTAGCCGTAGGTCCGCAGCTCGGCGGCCATGGCGATGAGCTCGTCCCTCCGCTCGCGCCGGCGGCCAGGATCCTCGAAAATGGCGAAATAGTCTCGAACCTTTCGTTCGAGTTCGGGATTGCGGTCGGACTCCAGTCCGAAGACCGGGCTTGTGAGGATGTCCTGCGCGCGCCGACCGTAGAGGTCGATCGGATGGGGGAACAGGTAAACGCCCTTCCGGTCCGGCCGGCGCTCCAACACCCGAATTTCGTCTGCATGCAGGGCACCGGCCAGCAAGGCTGAATGCGACGTCACGATCAACTGCAAATTGGGGAAGTGCCGCTTGGTGAGCTCTACAAGGCGGCGCTGCCAGTCGGGATGCAAGTGGGCATCGATCTCGTCGATGAGTACGATCGCAGGCTCTTCGGCCGGATTTTCGGACAGCGAACAGACACTGAAGAGTCGCTGCACCAGGAGACCCACCCAGTTGAACACAGAGGCCATACCCTGACTCAGTTCATCGAAGGGAACCGGTCCTTCGGGCGTCGTCACCCGGATAGTGAAGGTCTGATCTAGTGGCGCCAGGGCGGTGATCTGACCGGGGACGAGCTCCGTAATCAGGCTGTCGAGAAGCTTGCGTTTACGCGCCGTCTGGCGATCGTTGCCCTCGACATCGACTAGGGTATTGACCAGCCACTGCTTGAAATCTGCGAGACGCCCGTCGACGTCTCCTGAGAGCAGCGCGATCAAGTCCGCAGGATCGGGATCGCTCGGCTCGGCGCGCCGGCTCGGCCCGCTTGGCGATGCAGCCCGCGCGCCGCGCATCGCGGGAAAGCCCAGGACTAGGGCCGTGCCCAGCCCGAGCGGGGTTTCCTGCAAGCTCGACACCAGTACGCTTGAGCGATCACGGACCAGAGTCGTACGCAGCTGCTGGCTGCCGATATGGACCTCGACGAGACCTTCGTCCGCGCCTTCCCGCAAAAGCCGTGCGCCGGCCTTGATCGCGGCCGGGTTGCTCCCCGCCATAGCCAGCGCAATCGCGCGCAGGATCGTCGACTTGCCGACGCCGTTGCTGCCGAAGATTACAGACCACCCCGGAGGACCGTCTGAGCCCTGCATGCCAATCGGAAGGTCGAGCTCCTCGAAGGGGCCGACGTTCACCAGGCGAACGTGGGTGATGCGGTCAGGAGACAGCACGAAGGGAGGCTTCGCGTGCGAGCCGTTCGACATCCCGACGCGGGCGGCAGAACGAAGGCGTTTGCAGAAACTCGGGACCGCCGAATGTTTGGCATCGGCACCGTAGCTGAGCATCGTAACGCCGAAGCGGCCAAGTGTCGATTGCCGCACCGCGTTGGTCGGGTCTTCGGGCACCAAGGCGAAGTGTCGCAGGCCAACTGCGTCGAAATCGGGTGCGATCGCCTGTAGAAACTGCTCGATCGTATCGAGGCCGACGCCGATAAAGAAAAACGTGTTCGTCTGGGACATGGCCGCCAAGAGGCGCGAGAACTCCGGTGAACGCCGCATCTGCCGACGCATCTCGTCGATCGTGAGCGCGATGCTCGAAAGGCGGCCAAAGTCGCCGAATGGCTCGAATAGCAGGCGGGTTCCAGCGCGCGACTGGCTAGGAATTTCGGAATCGTCCCGCGCCGTCACTGAATGCAGCGGCTCCAATGCCTGCTCGACGAAGGTCTTGTAGGCCAGATCGTCCCAGTTAAGATTGATTACGGATCGCCAGGGCAGCTGCGCCAAGGTCTTGTGTAGCGGACTGGACTGGCCATCGGTGGTGGCGACGGCATCCCTCACTGCGGTCACCAGACGTTCGCGCGAGACCCCGGCGCTCAAAGCGTCCATGAGTTTGCTGAAGCCGCCAAGGCTCACCAGCAGATCGGCCAAGGCGCGCTTCGGCGCCCGGGCGTTCATGACCTCCTGCAAGCCCGCCGGGAGGTGCCGCTCCACCCGGTCCATCAAGTCGTAGAGAAAGTCGGTGCCGGTCAGGAGTCCAGCCTGGGCCGAAGCGCCCGAGCCGAGGACCAGAACCGCCTGCTTCTCGCTAATCGCGCGCACCAGTTCCGGGGGAAGATCAGGCACTGTCACAGGTTGGCTTGCCGCGGCATCGACGATTGCGGCATCGGCTTCGAACGTGATCGCGAAGTCTTCCCTCGGGCCGACTTCCGCAGAACTCACGGACGCGCTGCCTGCCATGCTCGCACCCAGTTCGCTCTGGGACAATATGCCGAAGGCTTGCTGCGATTGTCGCAGCCGCCGCCCGACATAGATAGCTGATGCCAGAGCGCCCAGGACCGCCAGCAGCGAAACGATCAATACAAGACCTGCAGACCAATCGATCGTCACGCGTTGATCCTCCGCACGCCTTTGACCTTCATGATGCCCGCGATACCACAAAGAACCAATATGTCATGCCGCACGAGACGGCGCCGTTCTTTGGGAGATGGGCTGAAATGACCGAAGCCGAGGGAACCCAGTTCACGCCTCCTCCTCCCTCGCTCCGGGCGTTCGAGGGACGAGGGAGGTCGGCGGCGCCGATGGCGCCGCCGGCGCGGCGACGGGCGGTGGCCGCCTCCTCCGTCCGAGGTCCAGCGCATCTCTCAGCGCGCTGATGTGGAACGGCTCATCGGCGCCGGCTCGCCCCCGAGCATAGCCACGGTCCCAGTAGCGCAAATGTGTCAGCACCCGTCGCTTTCGATCTTGCTCGGCAGCGCCCGCTTCTGTCGGAGCGCAAGGCAGAACTGCGATATCGTGGATGCAGCTAACGGGAGGCGCATTGTCCTTGCGATCAAGGCCGAACTGCCCGCCAACCGGGCCCGAAACGATGTCGCCCAGCAGGACGCCGACAAGCGGCGAGTAGATGTTGGTCCACCTAGTGTAGGCGAAAAGCGCTGCGTGATGGGGCATTCGCGGCGCCTCGACATCGTGCGAGTCGCCCTCGCGGCTGACGCCGCGCGTCCGATAGGTGAAATGCAACTGGCCGGTCTTCTGGTCAAACTCGAGCGCAGGCGGGCAGCTCGGTAGGATCCGCTTTTCCTTGGCCAACGCCAGCGCGTGACGATCGGCAGCCATGAGAAATTCGGCATGGGTCAAAGGAGAGCCGAGCGAAATGAAATCGCTCACGATCCACGGGTTACCGATCGCGGTCAGCTCCTCGCGACAGGCATCTTGCAATGCACCGTAGACGTCTTGCGGTATGGTTTTTCCAGGATCGAGGTAGGCTTGCCGCACCAACTCTTCGAGCGCGACCCGATTCTCCTGTGTCATGCCTTTGACCTTGGCCGGGTCGAGGCGCGTGTTATGGCGACCAAAGGCGTGGGTCAGGATATCGTAGGCGACGATGGTGCCCAACGAATGTCCTACCACGATGATCCGATCGTACTCCGTCGGGCCCTGCGTGCCATTCTCGTTCACGCCCATCAAAGTTTCGAGTAGCTGGACACCGTTTTCGCGGATGGACTGGCGGATGGCGATGTTTTTGGGCGTCGCCTGGACATAGCGCACCACGTCGCCGGCGACGTCGACCATGATTTTCAAAATCCACCCTAAGACCAAACCGGCGACGCCCCAGACGACCGCGATCAGCTGCCTGGGCCAAGCCTGCACCCAGGCAGCCAATGCGAGCGTTCCATGGACAGGCGGGAAACTCGCCGAGGCCGGATCGACGACGTCCTTGCTGACGGCCATGCCCGCGATGAGCGAAATGTAGAGGAACGCGAAGAACACAAGCCACATCACGGTCCAAGCCGGCATAACGCCCTTGGGGATATTTGTGAACGGATTGCGCAGCATCAGCCCGAACAGCCAGGCGCGAACCTGTTCCCAGGTCGTTCCCGTTACGCGGTGCGCCCAGTAATACTCGAAGAAATCGACGCGCCGCCCGTCGAAATCGGATTCGGTCGTGACCAGCTGCAACTCGAAGCTGCGGTTGCGAGCGTCCGGCTTGCTCCAGGAGGCGTTCTTCGACCGGACTTCACCTGTATTGGGATCAGGCTTACCGGCGCCGGCTAGCGACAGATCACGCGTCCATACCGTATCGACGAACTCGTTGAGGGTTTCCATTGGAACCTGCTCGCCGATACCGTGGATGATGATAACCGCTGTCTTCTTCGCCATGCCGCACCCCTCGACAAATTGGCGATTCCCGACGAACTAGGGCTGACAGTCCTACCGACGCCGAACGGTAGAAGGCCTGCTCGCGCCGCCGAAAAAAGCCAAGTAACGAAAATCAGAACCTATGGATCGCCCACCGAGTTCGAAGTAAACATCTATCGTCGGCCGGCGAAAATCAACCGCTATCGTCGATCTCATCCTTGTCGATAAGCAGCAGAAGATTCGCCAGCGGATGGCGATAGCCGGTTAAACCCTGTCGATTGGCGTTGGCTTTTGTCCGCAAGAAAATTAGCCTGATCAAGGCGACCAGTCTTTGCTCAAATCTTTTTCAACCGCCCGTCGAAACAGCGCTTGTAGCCGTCGGCAAGTCAGTCGATGCGCCCCGCGTCCCGGTGATGCAGGGCCGTAAGTTGGTCGCGAATTGCCAGATCCGGGCAGTTAGCTCCTGCCCCCCGAAATCTCATCGTCGAACGCTTGTTTACGGTTGGGCGTCGCTCGCCATTTCGCGTTCAATTCGACTTACCGTCGCATCGCCAAGACAGACTCTTCACTAAGCACGATAAGCCAGTTCCGCGAGGCGATCATCTTTAAGATCGGCAGGGCACTCTCAGCAGCGATACCGGAAATCGCGGAGCCGCGCCGAACCATTGCCCGCGACGTAGATACCCAGCCGCAAGGCAAGGAAACCTCCAAACACATTGTGATGCATGCCTGAGACTTCCATCCGCGTTCCGTGCCGCGTCCAGCTTTTCCCATCATCGAACGAATAATGATAGGTGACGACGTTCTCGTCATTGCCGATCCGCAGACGCATAGACCGCTTCTCGTGCTCGATCCGCGCCCAGGGAAGTTCCTCGGCATATTCGTATAGCTTGAGCGCTTTGGGTGTGAAGCCCAGGCCAACGAACGCCTTGTGATTATAGAAGAGGATCAGACCCGCCTCCGCGTCACCTTCCAGGGCGAGAGAGATTTCAGCTTCATATCGTCGGTCGCCGACCAGACATGTGAGCGGCGAGGAGTCCGCGGGCGAAATGCCAGAGGCCGTCACACGCAGAGCGCCAGGCTCATATGTCGCGCGCTGCGCCTCCCCTTTTCGAGGTGCATGGAAACTCCACTGGACACCGAAGCGATCATCCGAAAAGTCGTCGGTCAAGCCTGGCGCAGAGGCGCTCACTCGTCCACCAGCGGGCTTGGGCAAAGCTTGTGACAGATCGCCGCCCAGGGCTTCGAACCAGCCATCGGCGGTCCACTGGATCGGTTCCAGCAGGGTCTGGCGTCCAAGCGTGCGCATGCCATTTTCATAGCCATGATAGACCATCCACCAGTCGCCCGCGGGCCCCTCGACAAGTGTCGCATGGCCGCGCGACCACCAGGGCTCCGACGTGCTTTGCGTGCGCACAAGCGGATTGCGGGGACAATGCTCCCAGGGACCGTGGACGGACCGCGACCGGGCGGCGATTACCATATGCCCCGTTACCGGCCCGGCGGTCCCGCCGATCGCGGTGACGAGGTAGAACCATCCGTTGCGGCGCAGCAGCTTGGGACCTTCGGGCGCGAAATTCTCGACGATCCAGTCGTCGGGATAGCGCCAGGGATCATAGGCTTTCTCCAGTTGCCCGTCGGTCGCCAGCCCGTCCTTGGTAAGACGGATCTTGCGGATGCCGTTGGTGAAGAGATAGCGGCGCCCATCCTCGCCCACGACATGGCCGGGGTCGATGCATCCGCTGATCTTGAGGTCTATCGGCTCGCTCCAGGGGCCACGGATATCATCCGCCCAGATCACGAAGATCGACCAGCCCTCTCCTTTAGGGTCGGCAGGAATGTAAATGAAATAGCGCCCGTCATGCTTGACGAGGTCGACGGCCCAGATCGTACCGAGATTTTGGTGTAGCGCAGGTCCTACCGGCGCCCAGTTCACCAGATCGGTCGATCGCCAGATGACCAGACCGGGGTAGGAATCGAATGAGGAGAATGTCATGTAATAGTCGTCGCCATCCTTGAGGATGGTGGGATCGGCATGATCGCCCGAGACGATGGGATTACGGTAGAGTCCGTTACCCAGATCCGCCTTGCGCTGACCGTCCGCCCCCCTGCCCCATTGCACCACGGCATCGTCAGCGCCTGGGGCATCGGGCCGGCTTGGGGCCGGGATGGCGCCGGCGAACGACGGCAAGGCCCCTCCTGCGATCAGACCCGCCCCCTTGATGAGGTTGCGGCGCGAGACATCGGTCATTCCATTTCCCCTGTTTCTGCTCATGTTAGCCAGCCGCTTTGTCAGTGTTGCGCGGGTTCAAGCGTGACGAGGACGATGTCGTTGCTCCGCATCGGTACGGCGACGTCTGCAATGCCGCGGGCGTCGATCTGGACGATCCGATCCTTGATAGGCTTGTCGGCGGTGGCGTCCTGCAGGCTTTCCAGCTGCTTGATACTCAGCGACGCAGGCATGCCCATGTCGATGTAGAGGGACATGGGATCATTGAGACGATAGCCGGTCTTGCGCAACTGAAGCCGGTAATTTCCCTTTGCTACGCCGGAAAAATGCAGCCTTACTTCCTTACCCGGACTGGCCGGCAGGAGACGTGTGTAGAAGGGTTTGTTGCTGAGCGCCTGAACCGGCTGCTGCCAATCCCAGACCAGCGCGGATATCCGCTTGCCATCGATCGCTGCCATCGCCTGACCGTCGGCAAGGGCCACGCCATTACCCCTGAGCGCATGGAGATATTTATAGGCGAACCAGGCCGGCTTGCGGATCCCTTCGCGGTTCATGAGGCCAAAACCACCATGAAAGGGCGTGGGCGGTGGCCCAGGTTCCTCGAACAGGTCGGTATAGGCCCAGTAGCTCATACCCTGGACCATGCCCTGGGTCGCCTTGAGCTTGGCGAGGATATAGGGGGCGCTCACATAGCTGTCGTGGACGAAGTCGCGCGGCGTGTAGCTTGTGCTCCACTCAGTGAAGAACAGCGGAAGCCCGGGATAGGCCGACGCCTCGATCTGCGCGCGCACGTTGCGAACATCGCCAACGATCGCGTCGGGAGAAGGCGAGAGCTTGGTGTCCTGCTTGCCCTCCTCATCGAGGAAGCCCCCTTCGACGCCATAGGTGTGCGTGGCGACGAAATCGACCGGCAGCTTGTTGGCAGCAGCATAGGCGAGAAATTCGGGAACCCATGCCGCTCCGGCGGTGGCGGGACCGCCGACCTTGAGCGCAGGATCGATCGCCTTGATGGTGCGAACCGTGTCGCGGTAAAGTTCGAAATAGGCGCCCTGGTCCGCCTTCTCCCAGAAGCCGTCGAGATTGGGCTCGTTCCAGAGCTCGAAATACCAGCTGCGCACTTCCTCGACGCCATAGCGCTCGCGCACATGACGGACGAAGGCATCAATGAGATCGCGCCATTTTGCAGGATCGGGATGGGAGGTATTGCCCTTCCAGTAGAAGAGTTGCTGCGATGAGCTGCGCATGGCGGCAGGCGTCCATCCCAGCTCGACAAAGGGCCTGATATTCCTGGCGAGAAGGTCGTCATAAAGCCGATCGATCCCGGTCCAGTCGTAGACGATCCGACCATCGACCTCTTTGACGGTACCGAGCGTATCATGGAAAATGTCGTGGAAGCGAATGTAGCGGAAGCCCAGTTCGCTCGATGCAGTCTTGAGCTGGGCCTGACTGTCGTCGCGGATGAGCGTGCCGGGATAGTCGGACCCGACCGAGAGATCGAAGAAATGATCGAACGGCTCGCGCGCGGTCGTGACGTCGATCACTATGTCACGCGGGGCGAGGCCTTGTGCATGCGCCGGCAGCGCGCTGCTGGTCGCCAGCAGGACCGTGGCCAGAGACAGGATACGCATTGTGGGCCCCTCATTCATCGTCTTGGTTTTGCGTCACGCCGACAAGCGGCTTCACACCAGCTTGTTGGTGCGCACCAGTTCGCGATACCAGTCGGCGGACAGCTTGGGCGTGCGCTTCTGGGTCTTGAAGTCGACATGGTGGATGCCGAACAGCTTGGTATAGCCGTCTTCCCACTCGAAATTGTCCATCAGGCTCCAGACGAAATAGCCCTTCACCGGAATGCCTTCGCGGGTCGCGCGCTGCAGGTGGGTGAGGTAATTGCGCAGATACATGACGCGGTCGGTGTCATAGACCTTGCCGTCTTCGGCCACCTTGTCGTCCGCCGAGCAGCCATTTTCGGAAATGTAGAGGCCCTTGGGCTTCCAGTTCTCGCTGATCGCGCGCATCCCCCAATAGATGACCTCCGGCGTAACATAGAGCCAGGGGGAGGGCATGCGCGGCGCCTGGCCCGGATGGGGCAGGATCTTGTAGCCCGACGGCGCACTGTCGTCGGCGCGGACGGTGTTGCCGGTATAGACATTGACCGACAGGAAATCGAGCGGCGCGCCGATCAGCTTCATGTCGCCTTCCTTGACCACCGGCGCATCCTTGCCCTGCGCAGTCAGGTAGCTGTCGATATAGCGACCTTCCATGATCGCGGTCAGGAACATGGCGTTCTCTTCGCGCACGGCCTTCTTCACCGCCTCGATATGTTCGGGCGTCTCGATCGCGGGGACATAGATGTTGGGATTGTCGGCAATGCCGACCTGCGTGCCCGACTTGGTCGCGGCGCGGATCGCCTGTACGCCCAGGCCATGGGCCAGCACGCCATGGTGGCGCACCTGGTTCACCTCCTTCATCGGCAGCTTCAGGCCCGGCGCCTTGCCGCCGGTCATGTAGCTGAGGTCCGTGAAGCAGCGCAGCTCGTTGAGCGTCATGAAGTGATTGACGCGGTCGCCCAGCTTGCCGGCGGTATAGCCGGCATAGTCGGCGAAGGCGTAGCTGGTGTCGCGATTCTGCCAGCCGCCCGGCAGGGCATGGGGCAGATCCCAGTGGAACATGGTGACATGCGGGGTGATGCCCGCCGCCAGCAGCCCGTCGACCAGACGGTTATAATAGTCCAGCCCCTTGGCATTGGGCTTGCCCCGGCCATTGGGGAAGATGCGCGACCAGGC
>NZ_JAFCGW010000030.1:0-23319 GCF_018604485.1 Sphingobium sp. BHU LFT2 | reverse complement strand
CTTCATGGCGGGTGGCTCCTCTGCTCGGGTTGCATGACAGCAAACCCATCATGGCACTCAGATGCCGTGAGCGGGAGCCATCCACCTCATCCGCTAAGCGGCAGGTCGCGACCAACTTACGTCATTGTGGTGCTGACGCATGAACGACCGGATTTGCTGGCAGCTGACATAACGGCTTTCACCTGTTTGGCGGTAATCGGCAGGGACCAACAAGCCTCGGATTAACTGCCGTTTTGGAAAGCCGAAGCCGTGACCGTTGCTCTTCGTAAGGCTCGTCTGCTCGCGCCGTCAGTTCTACAATCGCGGTGGGCCGCTACTCGCCAAAGGGATAGGTGTCCGAAACGCCGGTCCCTTGGTGCTCCGGCCCAAGCGGCGTCAGCGCCTCCGTATCGTCGAACCAGACATAGGCGTCGAACTGCTCTGACAGAACCGCCTCGGAGTAATGGCTCCAGAGTTCGGTGTCCGGGCGATAGATGACCCCGATGAAACGCTCCAGGCGCGGCTCCGCGAGCCGGCGCCGCAAGGCATCGTGCTTGCCGGCTGAGAGGTCGAGCAGAAAGCGCGGCTTGCCCGCATCGTGGCATAGCCGCTCATAGCTGTCTCGGCGCGAGGGCAGCACGCGCTTCACCTCCATGTCGCCGTCCCAGTCGGTCGCGGCGGCGACGGTGCCGGTATGCGTGCCGAAGCCGATCAGCGCCGTGTCGCGGCCGAACCGTTGGCGGCAGAGCTGGCCGATGTTGAGTTCGTCGCGAACGGCGCCCATGTCGGTATGGCGGGCATCGCCGATGTGGCTGTTATGCGCCCAGACGATCGCCTTGGCGTCGCGGCCCTTTGCTTCGAGGATGTTCTCGAGCGTCTGGAACATGTGCGTGTCGCGCAGATTCCAGCTCTCGGCACCGCCGTAATACATGATGCGGTAATAGCGCTCGGCCGAGGCGACCAGCCTCGCGTTCTGCGCCGCATCCAGGAAGCTGTCGCCATCGGCCTGCGCGTAGTCCGATTGCCGCGCGAGCAGCGCTCGGCACTGCTCGATCACAGCCGTCTCACATTCGGCATAGCCGCGGCGGAGCGCTGAGCGGCCATAGGTGGCGGGGTCCTTCTGCCAAGGGGTGAGGCAGCCGTACCGCTCGCGGGCGGTGGCCGCGGCGTCGGGATCGACCCGATCGAGATAGTCGAGCACGGCCGCGATCGAGCCGTGCATGTTGTACATGTCCAGCCCGTAAAAGCCTGCCCTGCGATCCATGTCGGCAACGACTTCGTTGTGCCTGCGCATCCATTCAGTCAGGGACGCGATTTCGGTGTTGCGCCACATCCAGGTCGGAAAACGCTGGAACGGCGGTTCGACGGAAGTCCGCCGGGGGCGATGCCGCACGTAGCGGTCCAATGCCTCGGCGTCGGGCCAATCGGCCTCGACCGCAACGATCGTGAAGCCATGATGCTCGATGAGATGCCGCGTGATCGCGGCGCGAGCGCGGTAGAACTCGGCCGTGCCGTGGCTCGCTTCGCCCAGCAGGACTACGCGGCGGTCCGCGAAGCGATCGAACAGCGCTCCGAACGCCGGATCGTCGAAGTCGGGAAGCGGCTCGGCTGCCTCACCGATCATGTCCGGTAGGCTGAGGTCCCGTGACGCCCCAGGCAGATGGTTCGCCGCCGAGCGACGCCCGTCCTCGGCCCAACCCTGCGCGCCGATCAGCGGCACGAACCGGACCGCGCCGAGATCCTCCTCCGCGTAGCTGCCGGTGCCCGTGCGGGTGATCTTGCACAGCGATTGCTCGCCCGCGTCGCCCACCGGCACCACGAGAGCGCCGCCGACCTTAAGCTGCTCCTTGAGCGCGCGCGGCACCTCGGGACCGCCGGCTGAAACCAGAATCGCGTCGAAGGGTGCCTTATCGGGCAGCCCGAGCGTGCCATCGCCGATGCGCAGCTCGACGTTGCAGTATCCGAGCCCCTCCAGCCGCTTGCGCGCTGCGTGGCCCAGCACCTCGTGCCGCTCGATGGCGAACACGTGCTTTGCGATGCGGCTGATGACGGCAGCCGCATAGCCCGATCCTGCGCCGACCTCGAGCACGCGATCACCCGGCTCGATCTCCGCCGCTTCGATCATGGCCGCAACGATGTAAGGCTGGGAGATCGTCTGCCCAGCATCGATCGGCAGCGGAGCGTCCTCATAGGCGAACTCCTCCATGCCTTCCGACACGAAACGCTCGCGGGGGACCTCCCGCATGGCGGCGAGCACCGCTTCATCGCGGATGCCGCGACGGGCAAGCTGGACATCGACCATCCGGTCCCGCTGTTCCGCGAACTCAGCCATGAGCCGTATCCGCTGGAGCGGCCATCACCGGCATACCGAGCGCGCTCAGTTCGGCGAGGGTCTGCTCGGCGCTGCGGTGATGTACGAAGGTGCCGCCGGCGTCCTGCCAGAGATGGGCGTTCTTCAGCTGATCGTCGACGAGGATGTCTCCGGACCGGTAGCGATTGCGCTTATCGACCGCCATCACTGTCAGAATGCGCGTGCCCGGGAAATGCTCGGCCGCCCAGCGCACCTTCTGCGGGGCAGCCCATTTGCCGCGCGGCAGGCCAGTCAGGATGATGGGATCCAGCTGCCGCACCGCTTCGAACAGGATCATCGCATCCGGCATCAGCGGCAGAGTGCCATAGAAGTCCGGATGGCGGGCGATCTCCCGCCCGAAGGCCGGGAGACCGCGACGCTTCTCGAAAACACGCGGCGGCATGCCGAGCAGCTCGGTTGCGCCGCGAGCGAAGTCGGCCAGATCGCCGTCGCAGTCGAGATACAGCTGCACCAGCTAAAACCTCGCCGGTTCGATAGGGATTGGAACCGGCGCGGGCAATGGCTCCCAACCCCGTTCGGTGATCACGTCATTGCTCTGGACGGCCTTGCGGCCCCGGCTTTGGTCAAGCGACCAGGTAATGTGATAGGTGCTGCCGTCGATCGAGACGATCAACGCCTGTAGGCCTTCGCCATCATCGACGCTCCCGACGATCTCGGCAGCCGCTTGTACGGGCAGCGGCTCATTGGCCGACGCACCCGCCTTCAGCGGGACATGATCAGCGATCACGTCGGGCCAAATTGGCGGAAATCGTTCGAGCAGCTGCGCCCGCTCCTTCGGATCCAGTTTCCAGCCCGTGACTGGCATCGTTCAGGACTTCGGATAAGGGCCCGCCGGCGGCGCCTTGTCCGCGCGGGACGTCTCGCCGCAGGCGCGATCGTCGGGTGACGGCTCTTCTCCCACGGCGCGGGCATTGCTGCCGATCTCCGCTTCCTCGCCGGGCTCGTGGGTTGGCTGGCGATGGGCGCCCTCAGCCTCATGCTCCTTCAGGGTCGGGTCGCGCAGGTTGTTCTCCGCATCCCCCTGTCCGCTATTTTCGCGCATTCTCTCTCTCCATTTTCGATTACTGAACGGTCGGAAGCGCTTTGCGGCAGTCGGCCGCGCACTCACGGCACATCTCCGCGCAGAGCTGACAATGCTCATGCTCATGGCGTGCGCATTCTTCCGCGCACAGCTCGCACACCCTCGCGCAGGTCTCGAGCATCAGCCGCAACGTCTCGACATTCTGCGCCGTCCGCCGGATTGCGAGCCGGCCTGTCGCAGCGCACACATCTGCGCAGTCGAGGCACGAGCGGATGCACTGCGCCATATCCATCTTCTCGGCGACACAGGCGTCGGCGCAAGAGGTGCACATTTCCGAGCAGAACGTCGCGTGGCGCGCCGCGGTCGCGAGCGTTTCATTAAAATCCTCGCCCACATCGGGGTGGAGCGCGATCATCTTGTGAATGGACATGGCGGCCTCCTAGATGATCGGCTTGCCGCCGGTGACGGCGATAGTGGCCCCGGACACATAGCTCGCCTCGTCGGTAGCGAGCATTACATAGGCTGGCGCGAGTTCCTTGGGCTGCGCCGGTCGCCCGAGCGGCGTGTTCTTGCCGAACTCCTTCACCTGGTTTGGCGGCATGGTGGACGGAATGAGCGGGGTCCAGACCGGCCCGGGTGCAACGCAGTTCACACGGATTTTCTTCTCGCCGAGCAGCTGCGCCAGCCCGCCGGTGAAGTTCTGGATCGCGCCCTTGGTCGTGGCATAGGGTAGCAGGGTCGGCTTGGGCGTGTCGGCGTTGATCGACGTCGTGTTGATGATGGCGCTACCCTCGCGCATATGCGGCAACGCGGCCTTGGCCAGATAGAACATCGCGTGGATGTTGGTGGCAAAGGTCTTGTCCCACTCCTCGTCCGGGATATCCTCAAGCTGCTCATAGGTCATCTGGTGAGCGGCGTTGTTCACGAGAATGTCAATACGCCCGAACGCTTCGACCGCTTTGTCGATGATGGTGCGGCAATGGTCGGCGCTGCTGATGTCGCCGGAAACGAGCACCGCCTGACGTCCCGCCTCTTCGATCCAGCGCGCGGTCTCCTGTGCGTCGTCGTCTTCATTAAGATAGGCGATGAGCACGTCTGCACCTTCGCGAGCGTAAGCAATTGCCACTGCGCGGCCAATGCCGCTGTCGCCGCCGGTGATGATCGCCTTTTTGCCGTCGAGCCGACCCGACCCCCGGTACGTCTCTTCACCATGGTCGGGAAGCGGATCCATGTCTTCGGTTTTGCCGGGAACTTGCTGTTGCTGTTCCGGGAGAGGCGGCTTTACCGCTTCGAGGGCTTCATCGCTCATTACGGGATACTCCTTGGTGCACTCGACCAAGAAGCACCTCCCGAGCGGCGCTGTTCCCGCGACAGGAGCCCAGAGAGGTTGATTGCAGCTGAACCGTGCTGCCAATGTGATTACCGGCGCAGCTGAATCACATGGATCAGTGGTGCGCTCGTCTGGGCGCGTAAAGCGACCTTTTGCTCGTCCCTCGCGGAACTCTCGGCCTGCAGTCCGGTTGCCTCGAAGAAGCATCGAAGCGCGAAGGAGTTCACCATGGCGGACACCGAGCAAGGCATCGCAGGGCCCAAGCAGGACGAAGATCTCGAGGAAGACCCCGGCATAGGCCAATCCAAGGGTGCCTATACGTCGGGAGAGGAACTCGACGTTGCGGAAGGCGATAACACCATCGAGGGCGATGTCCAGAATGATCCCCAAGCGGACGGCAGCGTCGATCCCGACCGCCTCGCCCGTACCAATCCGTGAGTAGGCCGAACGCCCCTGAGGACCGCCGTCGCACCGCAGTCATCACCGGTGCGTCCAGCGGGATCGGCCAGGCAACCGCGGAAGCCTTCGCGGTAGCTGGTTGGAAACTGGTGCTTGCTGCGCGCAGCCGGGAGGATCTTGAGACGGTGGCCGCGCATTGCCGCGACGCGGGTGCGCAAGTGCTGGTCGTGCCGACCGACGTCGGCGACGCAGAGGCGGTTCGCACGCTGGCAAGCACAGCCCGTGAATTCGCCGACCACATCGACCTCTGGTTCAGCAATGTCGGCGTCGGGGCGGTGGGCAAGTTCCTGGACGTGCCGATGGCAACCCACGATCAGATCGTCCGTTCGAACCTCATCGGCCATATGAACGATGCGCATGCCGCTCTGCCGATCTTCATCGAGCAGGGTCGTGGCGTCTTCGTGAACATGATCTCGCTCGGGGGCTTTGCGGCGGCGCCCTTTGCTGCCGCCTATTCTGCGAGCAAGTTCGGCCTCAAGGGATTCTCGGAGGCGCTGCGTGCGGAGCTTGCCGACTACCCGGATGTCCACATCTGCGACGTCTATCCTTCCTTCGTCGATACGCCGGCGATCCGCCACGCCGGAAACTTTACTGGCAAGGCGCTTTCCGCGCCGCCGCCGCTTCTCGATCCGCGAACCGTCGCTGCCGCCGTCGTGCGCCTTGCGGATCATCCGCGATCGAGCGTCATTCTCGGGGCGCCAAGTTGGGCTTCGCGGCTAAGCCACTTCATCTCGCCCTCGCTGAACGCGCGCGGCATCAAGGCGGGGTTCGAGCGCTATTTCGCTCAAGCGGAGCCAGCGCCGCACACCGACGGCAATGTGCTGACGCCACCTGGCGATGGTGCACGCATCGATGGCGGCCTTCGCTCGTCGTCTAAGAGGCGCCCCGGGATCGCGACCATGGCCGTTTTGAGCGCACTCGCGCTCGGCGGCGCAGCACTCATGATGCGCAGAACGGTGCACCGCGAATGATCCCGGATGATCCGACCTTCGAGATGCCCGCGCCTTCTGTTCCAACGGCTGTAGCTGCCGATGGAGGGCTGGAAGAGGAAGAGCTAGCCAAAGAAATCCGCGCTGGTCAGCAACGACGAATTCGTCGCCAAGAGGTTGGCTGGGTTCCGGTCCTCACGATCGCCATGCCCCTGAACCTCGTTGCTCGACGAGGTCACCTACCGCTTGCGAGGGAAGAATGCCACTGACGATCAACGGAACGGATCACGATTTCACAGGTGATCCACGAACCACGCTGCTCGACTTCCTGCGCGAGGATTGCGGCCTCACCGGGACCAAGAAGGGCTGTGATCACGGTCAATGCGGCGCATGCACGGTGCTGGTCAACGACCAGCGCATCAACAGCTGCCTCACCCTAGCCATTATGCACGAAGGCGACGCAGTGACGACGATCGAGGGCTTCGGCAGCCCTGACGACCTCGATCCGCTTCAGGCGGCCTTCGTGCGGCACGACGGCTACCAGTGCGGCTACTGCACGCCCGGCCAAATCTGCTCGGCCAAGGCCATGATCGATGAAGCCGCGAACGGCTGGGCAAGCTTCGTTAGCGCCGACCTCTCCGGGCCCCCGACTCTCACCGCAGAGGAGATACGCGAGCGGATGAGCGGTAACCTGTGTCGCTGCGGTGCCTACTCGAACATCGTCGCTGCCATTGCCGAAGTGCTGGAGGTGGCGCGATGAAGGCCTTCACCTATAGTCGCGCCGAGGCGGTGCCCCATGCCTGCGAGCAGACGCGCGGCGGCGCGAAACTTATCGCTGGCGGGACCAACCTGCTCGACCTGATGAAGCTGGAGATTGAGGCTCCCGAAATCGTCGTCGACATCAACCGCCTTGCCCTTGGGGAGATCGCAGAGGCGGGCGACGGGCTTCGCATCGGCGCTCTGGTAACGAACAGCGCCTGTGCTGCCGATCTGCGCGTCCGCCGCGACTATCCGGTGCTTGCCCGGGCGATCCTTGCCGGCGCGACGTTCCAGTTGAGGAACAAGGCCACGACCGGTGGCAACTTGTGCCAGCGGACCCGGTGCTACTACTTCTACAATCGCGACCAGCCCTGCAACAAGCGTGACCCCGGCAGCGGGTGTGGCGCGCTGGGTGGGGCAAACCGCATTCATGCCATCCTTGGCGCCAGCGAAAGCTGCATCGCGACGTACCCCGGCGACATGGCGGTCGCGCTTTCTGCGCTCGGTGCGCAAGTCGAGGTGACAGGGCCCGACGGCACCATACGCACCATCCCGGTTCGCGAGTTTCATCGTCTGCCGGGCGAAGCACCGGAGCGCGATACCGTGCTGGAACCTGGCGATATCATCACCGCGGTGACCCTGCCCGCGCCCGTCGGCGGCACCCAGATCTATCGCAAGGTTCGCGACCGCGCGTCTTACGCCTTCGCACTCGTGTCGATCGCCGGTGTGCTGAAAATGGAACGGAACCGGATCGTGAACGCCTCGCTGGCCTTCGGCGGGCTCGCCCATAAGCCCTGGCACGATATGCGCGTCAACGACCTGTTGACGGACAGCACGCCCACCGACGGGCTGTTCGACGAGGCGGCAGATCTCCTGCTCGATGGCGCACGCGGGTACGGGCACAACGACTTCAAGATCGCGATGACGCGCCGCGTGCTCAAGGCCGTGCTGCGCGAAGCGACGGGAGAACAGGCATGACCCGTTCCTACATCATGGACGCGCCGGACGAGCGCAATCGGCTCGACGCCATGGCGCAAGGCATAATCGGGCGGCCACTCGACCGGCCGGAAGGTCCGCTCAAGACCTCGGGCACGGCCACTTACGCTGCCGAATATCGCATTGATGGCCGCATCGAAGGTGTCCTCGTCACGGCCACGATCGCCAAGGGCGAGGTTACGCTGATCGATGAGGCCTCCGTCCGGGATCTGCCAGGCGTGATAGCGGTCATCAGCGACGATCGGATGACTGCCCCCGCGGCGCAGGGCGGCGCGGGCAAGTCTCCGGTACGCAAGGTGCGGGAAGTGCAGTACTACGGCCAACCGATCGCGCTAGTCGTTGCGGAAACCTTCGAGCAGGCGCGGCACGCTGCCAAGCACTTGCGGGTCGTGTATAGCGAAGATGCCAGCGCCACGGTGGACGCGCAGGACCGGGCGATCGCCTTCGAACCATTCGAGGAGCCGACCGTCCAGGGCGATCTCGAGAAGGCGATGCGCGAAGCCGCGCACGCTGTCGATGTAACCTACACCACCGAGGGCCACAACAGCGCAGCGATGGAGCCGCACGCCAGCATCGCCGAATGGGATGGCGAAACGCTGACGCTCCATTCAAGCCTGCAGATGCTGCGCTTCAACCGCAAGGAACTGGCCGATGCTCTGGGGCTCGGGCCCGAACAGGTCCGACTGGTTTCGCCCTATGTGGGCGGGGGGTTCGGATCCAAGCTCGGCATCAGCCCGGAAGGCGTGGCCGCGGCCGTGGCGGCGATCACCTTGAAGCGGCCGGTGCGCGTGGTCATGCTGCGCCAGCAGGTGTTCCAGTGCGTGATGCGCCGATCGGAGACGCGGCAGCGCGTGCGACTGGCCGCGGACGATCAGGGCCGTCTGAGCGGCTTTGGGCACGAGGCTTGGGTCACCAACTTGCCGGGAGAGAAATTTGCCGAGCCGGTGTTACAGGCAAGCGAGTTTCTCTACGCGGGCGAGAACCGCGTCCTCGACCTGCAACTTGGCCGCATCCACCGCGTGACCGCCGGCTCGGTGCGCGCGCCGGGCGAGGCGGTGGGAATGCAGGTCCTCGAAGCGGCGATGGACGAACTGGCGCAGGCGAGCGGCATCGACCCCGTCGAACTCAGGCTGCGCAACATCCCCGAGAAGCACCCAAGCGAGGGCATCCCCTATAGCTCGCGCAAACTGGAGGGGTGCCTGCGTCGCGGCGCCGAGCGCTTCGGCTGGGATGCAGGCCCGCGCAAGCCCTGCATGCGGCGCGAAGGCGAGTGGTGGATCGGCACCGGCATGGCGACGGCGACTCGCGTGCACAACCTCAACGAAGCCTATGCCCGCATTACCCTGAAGGCGGACGGCACGGCCGAAGTCGCCAGCGACATGACGGACATCGGTACCGGCACGTATGCGGTGCTTGGACAGATCGCGGGCGAGATGCTCGGGCTAAGTCCTGACGCTATCGCTGTGCGCCTCGGCGACACACGCTTTCCGCCAGGCTCCGGTTCGGGGGGAAGCTGGGGCGCGTGCTCCACTGGCTCGGCGGTGTTCGAGGCCTGCGAAGGTATCCGAGCGGCGTTGGCTGCGAAGCTGGGCTGCGACGAGGCTGCGCTTACGCTGAAGGACGGGAACGCCTTGTCCGGCAACCGCAAGGTCACGTTCGCCGATCTGCTGGGTGGCGAGGACTTGGTCGAGGTCGGCCACTTCAAGCCCGGCAAGATCACCGAGGCGTTTTCCGCCGCCATGTACGGCGCGTTTTTCGCCGAGGTCGGTGTGAATGCCTATTCCGGTGAGGTCCGCGTGCGTCGCTTCACGGGCGCGTTCTCCCTCGGCCGTGTGCTCAACGCCAAGACGGCCACGTCGCAATGCATGGGCGGGATGGTTTGGGGCATCGGCAGCGCATTGACCGAGGAGCTCACCTTCGATCCTCGTGACGGCCACATCGTCGATCCCGATCTTGCCGAGTACCACGTTCCAGTGACCCTCGACGTGCCGCACCTCGAGGTGGTCCTGGTGGAAGAGCGTGATCCGGCCGGTAGCCCGCTGCAATCGAAGGGCGTTGGCGAACTGGGCATCTGCGGGGCGGCAGGCGCCATCGCCAACGCAATCTACAACGCCTGTGGTGTGCGCGCCCGCAGCTTTCCAATCACACCGGACAAGGTGCTGGCTGGCCTGCCTGACGTGTGATCGGCGGACAAGGGAGTTTACGCATGCATCGCAGTCGAAAGATCGCATTGGCGACAAGCGCGGCTGTCGGCGGAACGGGTCTTGTTACCCTCTACCGGTGGTGGTCCTTGCGCTCATGGTCCTCCACACCCGACCGTGTCGGTTACCCTCCGCTTGGCATCCCGAAAGCGCTGGCGAAGGATCTTTGGATCGTCGACGACACGATGGTGGCAAGCGGCATGTCGCTTCCCATTCGCATGACCGTCGTGCGCCTCGAAGGTGGAGCGCTGATGCTCCACTCGCCAGTCGCCTGCACGCCAGAACTGAAAGCGGCGCTGGGAGATCTTGGGACTGTCCGCCACCTGCTGGCCCCCACGACTGCGCACTGGACGCACCTGTCGGATTGGCAGCAGGCCTACCCCGATGCCAAGACATGGGCGGTGCCGGGTCTCCGCGATCGCGCGCAAGTTCGCATGTCGGAGGTGCGGATCGACGCCGATCTTCAGGATCTTGCCCCCTCAGCCTGGCAAGATGAGGTTGAGCAGGGCCTGCTACGCGGTGGCAATCTGTTCTGCGAAAGCTACCTGTTCCACAAGGCGAGCCGAACGCTCATCCTGTGCGACACGATCCAGAATCTGGAACCTGCCAAGCTGCCGCCGATAACGCGCATCATGGCTCGATTGGCGGGCGGCATGCACGCGACGACCGCGCACCATGTCCGAACCGCCCTGCGGCTTGGGGGGGCCGAGGCCAGGTCCGCCATCAAACGAATGATCGCACTGAATCCCGAGCGCGTCCTTTTCGCCCACGGCGTTCCCTTCGAGGAGGAGGCCGCTTGCAAGCTGCGCAATGCCTTCCGCTGGACAGGAGATATCATGTGACCGGCAAGACCAGCGACTTCTTCGTCGATCGCCTCAAGGCCTGGGGCGTCACGCGCATCTACGGCTATTCTGGAGACGGCATCAATGGGGTCCTCGGCGCTCTGCAACGCGCCGAAAAGGAGGGCAACGGCATCGAGTTCATCCAGGTTCGACACGAGGAAATGGCCGCCTTCATGGCG
Organism: Sphingobium sp. BHU LFT2; assembly: GCF_018604485.1. NCBI lineage: Bacteria > Pseudomonadati > Pseudomonadota > Alphaproteobacteria > Sphingomonadales > Sphingobiaceae > Sphingobium > Sphingobium sp. BHU LFT2. The sequence goes on along the minus strand of NZ_JAFCGW010000030.1, from coordinate 12,253 downwards.
ACCGCGCACGCGAAGTTCACAGGCGAACTGGGAGTCTGCCTGTCAACGGGTGGACCGGGGGCCACCCACCTCGTTACGGGCCTCTATGATGCAAAGCTGGACCACGTCCCGGTGCTGGCCATCGCAGGCCAGGCGGAAAGCACCGTTCGTGGCGCCAACTACCAGCAGGAGCTCAATCTCGATAGGCTGTTCGCGGATGTGTGCGGGTATGTTCAAGAAGTAGCGGCACCCGCGCAGCTTCGCCATGTGACCGACCGAGCTATCCGCATCGCCAAGGCTGCGCGCGATGTGACCGCCGTCGTCCTGCCCAAGGATGTGCAGGACCAGCCGTACGAAGAGCCTGCGCAGCAGCATGGATTCACACGGTCGGGGACCGGCTACGCACGGCCGATCGTCGTTCCCCAGCCGCAGGATCTTGCCCGTGCCGCCGATCTGCTCAATGCAGGCACCAAGGTTGCCATCCTGATCGGGGCGGGCGCGCGGGGCGGCGCTACGGAGGTGATCGAGATCGCCGATCTGCTGGGAGCAGGCATCGCCAAGGCACTGCTGGGAAAGGACGTATTGCCGGACGACTTGCCTTTCGTCACCGGCGCCATCGGTCTGTTGGGCACACGCCCTTCGTCCGACTTGATGCGCGAGTGCGATACCTTGCTCATGATCGGCACCGGTTTTCCATGGGCGGAGTTCCTTCCTGGCGATGGTCAGGCGCGTGCCGTACAGATAGACCTCGACCCCGCAATGCTTGGTCTTCGCTATCCCGTGGATGTCAACCTCCACGGCGATGCGGCCGAAACGCTACGGGCCCTGAGGCCGCTTTTACGGCGCAAGGAAGATCGATCTTGGCGTGACGACGTGGAAGGCCAGGTCGCGAAATGGTGGCAGACGCTCGAAGAGCGCGCCATGGCCGAGGCCGACCCCGTCAATCCGCAGCGAGTGGTCTGGGAGATGTCGCCGCGGCTCCCGTCCGATGCCATCATCACTTCGGACTCCGGATCCTGCGCCAACTGGTACGCGCGCGACTGGAAGGTTCAAGCGGGCCAGCGCGGCTCTTTGTCCGGTGGACTTGCCTCGATGGGGGCTGCGGTTCCCTATGCCATTGCAGCCAAGTTCGCCCATCCCGAACGACCGGTGATCGCTCTGGTGGGCGACGGCGCGATGCAGATGAACAACATGGCTGAACTCATCACGGTCCAGAAATACTGGCGCAATTGGGAAGACCCCCGCTTCGTCGTGTGCGTCTTCAACAACGGCGACTTGAATGAAGTCACTTGGGAGCAGCGCGTGATGGAAGGTAACCCGCGGTATCCAACGACACAGGATATCCCGGATGTGCCCTATGCGCGCTTTTCCGAGATGCTGGGGCTCGGCGGGATCTATGTCGACGACCCGTTGCAGCTTGGGTCGGCTTGGGAGCAGGCGCTAATTGCTGACCGCCCGACCCTCATCGAGGTCAGGACCGACCCTTCGGTTGCTCCATTCCCGCCCCATCTCACGCTTCAGCAGGCAAAAGGGTTCATGACGTCCATGGTCAAGGGCGACCGCAACGTCGGCACAGTTCTGGTCGACACTGCCCGGCAACTCTTTCAGGAGATCAAAAGTTAGCGTGCGACAAGGGGCAACTGGCCACGGCTCGACGGTCCGGATACGGCGATTTTGCCTCCGTCATGGCGTGCCTGCCCCTGCTGCCGAAAATCGCTTCGTCCTGTTCCCGGTCGAAAGAAGCTGGCAACAGCCTTGAGCACAGCCTTTAGATGAGCGGCGATGACTCCCATCTACCCCCGCAAGCCCGTTCGCCGCTGCGCCGAAGAGCTACGGCATTGTCCAAAGCCCTGCCCATCGCCGCCGACCCTTTGTCGCCATTCAGGCACCAGTTTTGCATCCCTACGTTCGGACCGTCCGGGAACTGGCAGGTCGCGACCAACGTAGGTTATTATGACCCTGCCAGAAAAATAGCGCCCCTTCAGGCTGAGGAAAGGCGCCCTCATCTATCCGTCTAATGTGCTTGGAAAGGCGGATTAATGGGTCCCAACAAATTGGCTGGCCGCCGCATCTTGGTGGTCGAGGATGACTATTACTTGGTGCGGGAGTTGGTAGAGCTCCTCGAGCGGGCCGGTGCCACGATCATTGGGCCTTTTGCAACCGTGGGCGACGCTCTGAGTTCGCTCGAGCGGGCCCCGGATGCCGCCATCCTCGATCTGTGCCTCGTGGATGAGACATCGCTGGCCGTGGCGCATCGTCTTGAAGAGCGGGGCACACCCTTCATTTTCACGACAGGGGCGCCGAACGAGCTTCCCGCGTCGCACGGCGCACACTCGGTCTTATTGAAGCCCGCGAATGACGCTTCCATCCTGCGAGCACTTGGCGAAGCACTCGCTTAGTGTTCGCTACGGGGCTCGTCGACGAATCTGTCTTCCGAGCCGAGTTCCGACAATCAGATGCCCACTGTTCCGCGGAGCAGCGTCGCGAGGCGGCTCATGTTGATGGGCTTTTCACACCGTGGAAGATGTCTGAGATTTTCAGGGATGGCGCCTTCGTCATAGCCGGTGGCGAGGACAATCGGAACGGATCGTGCGACTAGGGCTTCCACGGCGGGAATGCCCGACTCTCCCCCAAGGTTCACATCCACGACTGCAGCGTCGAGCTCAGCTTGAGAGCGGATTAGGTCTAGCGCTTCCCCAAGCGTGCCGACCGGCCCCACGACGCTCGCACCTGCATCCCCAAGCTCGGTTCGGAGATCGTCCGCGAGCATATACTCGTCTTCGATCACGAGAATGCGCAGGCCGCTAAGGCTGGACTCAGGCATGGGCTGACACCTCCGTCGTGCTCTCCGAAACAGGCATTGAGATCGTGCAATGCACCCCATCCGAGCCGAGCGTATAGCTCGTCTTCGCCCTCAGCTGATAGGGCAAGGCGTGCTCGATGAGCTCTCGCCCCTGGCCAGTGCCAGTCGGGCGCGAGCCAGAGGCATGCATCTCGACCCCGCTCTCCCGCCAGTCGATATGGAGCCAGGGCTTGTTGTCGGGCCCGGCCGGTTCGAACGCCCATGTGACGGCGAGCCGCGCCTGCGGCTGCCCTAGCGCCCCATATTTCACGGCGTTGGTGGCAAGCTCGTGGAGCGCCATTGCGAGCGTCTGAACTGTCGAGGAGCGGACGCGGATGCCGGCTGGCCCGTCGAGCGTAACCCGGTCGGAACCGCCGTCCATCGCGGTGAGCTCGGTGCGGATCAGTTCGTCGAAGCTGACGCGATCATGCTCGTTGAGGCGGGAGAGCAATCCCTGCACACGGGCAAGCGCATCGAGCCGATCGCGGAAGCGGCTGCGGAAGTCCGCCAGGTCGGCGCTCGCGCGCGCGGTCTTGTCCGACATCGATCGGACCACGCCCATTAGATTGCGCGTCCGATGCTGTAGCTCCGCGACAAGAACCTGCTGCCGCTCCTCCCATTCGCGCCGCGCCGTGGTGTCGGTCATCGCCCCGACCATCCGGATCGCTTGCGCACTCTCGTCGTAGAAGAAGCGGCCCCGCCCATGCAGCCAGCGGACCGAGCCGTCTGGATGAACAGTCCGGAATTCGTGATCGAACTCCTCATGCGTTTCCTGGGCGTGATGCAACGCCGCTTCCGCCCCGGGACGGTCATCCGGATGGATGCGCGCCGCCCATGCCTCGTAGCTCGGCGTCACCTCGCCAACCGCATAGCCTTCCATGCGGAAATGCTCGTCCGACCAGTGAATCTCGCCGCTAAGGACGTTCCAGTCCCACAGGCCGAGCCGGCCTACCTCGACGGCGCTGCGCAGCCGCTCCTCGCTGCGCATAAGCAGCTCCTGCGTCCGTTTCGAATCTGTTATATCGGAGCCGATGCCGCCGATGAAGTTCACTGCGCCGTCTTCGCCGGCGATGGGAAAGTCGGTGTTCCGGAGCCAGCGGATCCCGCCGTCAACAGGACGCCTGATCCGGTATTCGAACGTGACGGGCTCACCCTGGCGGACGCGGCGTATATTCTCGACCGCCATGTTCCGGTCTTCCGGGACGATTAGTTCCAGCCATGACCGGAAATTGTCACCGGTGAGCACCTCTTCCCGGCTGAGGCCGTAGATCGCTTCAAAGGCGGGTGTCAGATATTTCCACTGCATTGTTTCTGCGTCGCGGATCCAGAGGACGTCCTGCGACGCCTCCCCGAACTGGCGCAGCCGCTCTTCGCTTTCGCGCAGTGCCTCCTCCGCGCGTTTGCGCTCCCCGATGTCCTCGAACAGGATGCCCACACGCCGCTGCTCCGGCTCGTCGACGCAAAAGGCATAGACGCTGTACCAGCGGCCCAGCGCGTCCGCTCGGGCTTCGAAGCGCCTGGGCTCGCCGGTAAGCGCGATTTCTCCATAGATGTCGAACCAGTGCTGCTCGTGCTCCGGTGCGATGTCACGCATGCGACGGCCTTTGCCGTCTGCAATGCCGGTCCGGCGTTCGAAGGCGGGGTTCACGTCCAAAAGCCGGTAGTCGACGGCTGCATCGCCATCGAAGATCACCTCGATGATGCAGAAGCCTTGGTCGATCCGCTCGAACAGCTCGCGATAGCGCTCTTCGCTCGCTCCCAGCGCTATCTCGGTGCGGGCGCGGACGACCTCCGCCCACAGCCGCTCCGCGACTTCCTGGACAAGGGCAACCTCGGCGTCGGTCCAGCGCCGTGCCTCCTTCTGATGCACGCTGAGATTCACCAGCAGCTTATTGTCGACCAGCAGCGGGACGCTGAGCAGAGCACCCACTCCGACCTGTGCGACTGCGGCGAACGCTGGTTGGTCGACGAGGTGGCGAACGTCGTCGATCCGCACTGTGCGACCAGCGCGAAGGTCGTCCATAATCGGACCCTCGTGATCCTCCAGCCGCATGACCGCGGGAAAGGCTGGAAGGCCATCTGCCGACCACCCGCCGAAAATGTCGGCGATGCCGTTCACTTCGTCGAACTCCGCGAACAGAACCCGCGTCGCGCTCAGCCGCTCACCCAGGCATCGGGCCGCGACTTCGACCTTTTCACGGGCTCCGCGTTTGGCTCTCATGGCGTCGCCCAACGCGAGCAGGAAAGTCTGTCGCTCCTCACGGGCCGCCAGTCCACTGCGCGCCTGTTCCCGCTCGGCCGCGACCAGAATGCGGTCGATCACCGGACCCAGCACCATGGAATAGGTCTTGAGGAACTCGATACTCGCCTGATCGAATTCACGGGGTTCGCGTGCGTCGACCTGCAATACACCCCAAGGCCTGCGCCCAGGGAGCAGGATCGGCACGTTGACGATGGCGATGACGCCATGCTCGCGCAGGAAAGGCGGAAATTCGAACCGATCCTCACTCGCGATGTCGTTGGTGATGACCGGTTCCGTCCTTTCGATCGCAAAGGCTTCGGATGAGCGCTCGCTCAGGCTGAACCGCTCGTGCCCGACGATCCCGGGTCGCCAGCCGACGCCCGCGCGCACGAGGGCCGTATTGCTCTCGCGCTCGATCTCCAACACCTTCGCCAGGTCGGCTACCAGCGCCTCGGCGATGAGCCGACAGCCTTCGTTGAGGATCTCGTCCAAATCTTCGTGATCAAGTACGAAGTCCCCGAAGTCGGCCAGCGCCCGCTGGCGCCTCATCATCTCGCTTTGGTCGGCCATCTTCCTTGAACGCCTCGCACGCCACTCGGTTTAACAATAGCCGCGAGCAGCTTCGTGCAGGCGCGCTCCATCCGAAAAGGAGGTTGGCGTCTAGTAGCACGAGAAGCAACCGTCGCTTCGTCCGCTCCCGGCATATAGCGGTCATTCGCCCGCTTCAGCGCGAACGGCAGCTAAGTCCCAGATCTCGCCGCTATCTCCATTGATGCACGAGAAACAGGTGATTTCTGGCAGCTTCGCCCAAATGCCATCCATAAGCATGTTAGCCCATTGCTGCGCCAGATCGCGCCGTCGAGGCATGTAGGCCGCTCGGTTATAGGCAGCCTCCACCTTGCCGACCCTTGCCGGCGCAGTAACGGGTGACGCGGGCCGGTCAGGACCAGCTATCGGCGTTTTTTTTTGTGCTTGCCGCCCGCTTGTAACCGAAACATGCTGTAGCGATGGTGACGTGGCCCTTGCCCCGTCGCCCTCCCCGGACTGGCCCCGCGCGTTCATTCGCTGCGGGGCTTTTTCGTGCGCCCCCCTTGAAGAATCATCATCCGGTTTGGTAATTTTACTCAGTCCCGAGGCGCGCCGCCTTGGGATGGCGCCCTCTCAAAGAGGTCGCTTTTGTTCAACTCAAGGAGGAGCAAAATGCGCAGAATTTCGGACAAAGCCTATTATGAGCGTCGCGCCAGGACTGAGATCCGGAAAGCCAACATGACCAGCGATCCGTCAGCCAAGAGGGTACATCTCGCTCTGGCCGCCAACTATCTCCAACACGTTCGCTCAATGGAGGCGGATGTTGAACAGGGCGAAGATCTTGAAATGGCTTAGGTGTCGATCTGCCACATCGTCTTAACATACCCCTGCTCTAGCGGCCGGTGACGAAGCTCTTGCTCGTCACTCTCGCTAAACTAGCCCCGCTCTTTATTCGCTGCGGGGCTTTTTTCTGCTCGATCAACGATCCTCAAGCATCGTGTCAATCATCGCTTGCCAAATCCGATGGAAAGAAGTTTTGGCCTAATCGCCGAACCGGCCTTGCGCTATCGCCCCTCCGCCATCGCCGGTGAAAATTCAACTGTCGCTGTCAGCGTCGAACGGCGAGACTTGTCGGAGGACGTCGCCAAAGGAACGACGTTTATCGTCGCGCCACACAGCATAGTGCTTTCCGCGATGTATTGCCTGCAATTATGACGCAGCGACTTAAGCCGCGGAATCCCCAATAAGGTTGGGGGCTGGACGAGTGAGGATGTGAGCCAGTTATGCAGGACTGGCCCAAACTTCGGTTTTGCGCTCCCTGAACTATCGTTGGGCTGCAATGCTCGCCCCGCTGCCATCTCGTCCATCCCGGCCGCCGTGCCGTCGCAGCCCGGGCATGCCGGAAAAAGGAACGAGAGATGAACCATGTGATCGACCGCACAAGCGGACTTACGGATCTCCCCGAGGCCGCGACGCGCGATATAGAGGCGGCGCTGTGCGCGCTTCTGGCGGATGTCTTTGCGCTCTACGTGAAGACCCAGAACTTCCATTGGCACATGAGCAGCGCCCACTTTCGCGACTATCATCTCCTGCTCGACGAACAGAGCAGCCAGATTTCGCGATGACTGATCCGATTGCCGAGCCATCGCGCAAGATCGGCGGATCGACCCATTCGAGCGTGGCATATTCGACTGCTTCGAAGCTGCGCCATGGTCCACGCCTGCGGATCACCTCAGCCTTGTAAAGGCCATTGATCGTCTCGGCCAAAGTGTTGTCATAGCTATCGCCGACGCTGCCGACCGACGGCTCGATCCCAGCTTCGGCGAGGCGCTCGGTGTACTTGATGGACACGTATCGCGACCCGCGATCGCCGTGCTGGATGAGACCGCCTCGATGGTCCGGCCGACGATCGTGAAGCACCTGTTCCAGGGCATCGAGGACGAAACTGGCATGCACCGTTCTGCTGGCCCGCCAACCGACAATCCGCCGACCCGAGCATAGCTGAGGCGACGCGCTTCTCGGCCAAAATCTGGTCGATCTGGACATCGTCCGACAGCCGTTCATGCTGAGCCACTCATGCCGACCTATCTCCCTTTCAATTACTTCGGCCGAGTTTGCTGCGGGTCAAGATTGTTGGAAGCCTATTAAGTACGTGCCGCATCGCCCCGTAGTGCAGCAAGCGCATTTTCGTTTCCTCGCACTCGGATACCGCAGCGGCGCAAAGCGATTGCGTCGACGCTGCCCTTCGGGCGCTTCTAGGCCAATATCTGCATAGGGGTGGTGCCGATGCGACGTCGCGTTATGGTTGCGCCAACTACAGCAATTCCCGGAAAACGGTCGCGCGACGGCTTCGCTGCGCTCGTGCTCGGGGGGATGCTGCTTCTGCCGGAAGCCGGAGAGGCGCAGGTGGCGCTTCGTTTCTGGGATGGCAGCGATCCTTCCAAACACCGCAATGGCAGCATTGATGGCGGTTCCGGAACCTGGAGCGCGACCGAACCAAGTTGGACCGACAGCAATGGCGCCGTGAACGGACCAATGCGGCCCATCCCTGCCTTCACCATCTTCCAGGGCGAAGCCGGCACGGTCACGATCGACGATCGTGACGGCGCGCCGGCCGTGACCGGCATGCATTTCCTGGTGGACGGCTATCGATTGACGGGCGGGCAACTGAAGCTCGACGGCGGGCCCTATACCTCGATCCGCTCGACCGGTGGCGCAACCACGCGGATCGACGCTGAACTGACCGGAAGCGGCGGCGTCTTCTTCAACGATTTCGGCACAGTCGTCCTGACCGGCGCCAACAGCTATCAGGGCACGACGCGGGTCGATGGCGGAACGCTGATCGGCAACACCAATTCCATCCGCAACAATCTGGAGAATGGCGGGACGGTCATATTTGATCAGCAGCAGGACGGCGTATTTGCCGGGAGCGTCAGCGGCGTGTTCAGCTTCTGGGGTTTGATGAAAAAGCGTGGAGCAGGCACGCTGACGCTGGCCGGCGGCAACTTGCTTGACTGGCGAGTGGAGGAAGGCGCGCTGGCCGCCGGAGCGACCGGCTTCGGCGGCAATGTGGAAATCGGCGCGTCGGGTCGTTTGACCTTCGACGCAGGCGATCTCGCCGGGGCGGAAACCATCTATCCCTATGTCCTTACGGGCAGCGGCGATTTCGCGGTGAAGGGCGACAGCACCCTAGTGCTGACGGGCAATTCCGATTTTACCGGACGAACGGATGTGACCGGCAGCAGACTGCGGGTCGATGGCGCGCTGGGTGGCGCACTCCATGTCGGGGGCGGAGGCGTCCTTGCCGGCAGTGGCCGGGTAGGGGCAGTGGATGTCGGGTCGGGCGGGCGGCTGATGGGAATTGCGAAGGAAACGCTCCATCTCGACAGTCTTGCGCTTGGCGCGGGATCGATCGTCCAGGCGAACTTTGGCGCAGCGGGCGATCCAGCCCTGTTCGACGTCGCCGGTGATCTGACGCTGGATGGAACGTTGCATGTCGCCAACACCGCCGCGCTCAGCGATGGCATATATCGATTGTTCGACTATGGGGGCAGCCTGACCGACAGAGGATTGGCGCTCGGCACCCTGCCGCCCGGACAGGATGGCGCGACCCTGTCGATCCAGACTGCCACAGCGGGACAGGTCAACCTTGTCTCCGGCACGGTCACGCGCCCGCTGCAATTCTGGGACGGCGGCGACACGACCCGCCACGCCAATGGATGGGTGGACGGTGGCCCCGGCACATGGCGCAATGGCGCGACGAACTGGACCGGCCAGGACGGAATCGGTAGCGAAGCGGGCAAGGCGAACGGCTTTGCCATATTCACAGGCAACAGCGGCCAGGTGCTGATCGACAATGGCGCGGGTCCGGTCGCGGCCGGCGGGTTGCAGTTTGCCGTGCACGGCTATGTCCTGTCCGGCGGCCAGCTTACCTTGGCGGGCGGCGACCGGACCGTCATTCGCGTGGGCGCAGGCGGCAACTGGGACAGCGGCATGACGGCCGAGATCGCTGCAGCATTGACCGGCACGACCACGCTGGCGAAACGCGACGAGGGAACGCTGCTCCTGTCGGGCGTCAACAGCTATGTTGGCGATACGGAGGTGGAGGCGGGCACATTGATCGGCGACACCCGCTCGATCCGTGGCAACATCCGCAACGCAGCCACGCTGATCTTCAATCAACGGGACAATGGCAGTTTTTCGGGCATGATCGGCGCACTCGGCAGCGGCGCGGGCATCATGGTGAAGCGGGGCAGCGGCGTGCTGACCCTGACCGGCGCGAGCGCGCTGGACTGGCACCTGGAGGAGGGCCGGCTGATAACAGCCGCAAGCCGCTTCACCGGCAACGCTGACCTGCACCAAGGTGCGGAACTCCAGTTGGATGACGCCGGCAGCCACAACTACGCGGGCAGGATCAGCGGCAATGGGCGACTGATAAAGGCCGGATCGGGCACGCTGACCCTCACCGGCAATTCGTCGGGCTTTGCCGGCGATACGCAACTTCGGTTCGGGCGGCTGGTCGTTGACAGCACCCTGGGCGGACACCTGTCGGTGGAGGCCAATACGGTGCTCGGGGGGCGCGGCATTCTGGGCCATGTACGTATCGCTCCCGGCGGCACCATCGCGCCGGGGACCGGCATCCGAACCCTCACCGTGCAGGGCGATCTCAACCTGTCGTCGGGCAGCCGCTACGAAGTGGAAGTTGATCCGGCCGGGAGTGCAGCCGACCGGATCAACGTTATCGGCATCGCGACATTGGGCGGCACCGTCGCCCATATCGGCGCCGGCGGCACATATCGGCCCACGTCCACCTACACGATTTTGACCGCAGGCGGGATTCAGGGTCGGTTCGATCAGGTCACTTCGACCTATGCCTTCCTGACGCCCCGGCTTGGCTACACCGCCAATGCGGTCACGCTGACCCTCGACCGCAACGATGTCCAATTCAGCCAGGTCGCCAAGTCCGCCAACCAGCAGGCAACCGGTGCTGCAATGGAGCGGTTGGCGGCGGGCAATGTCGTCTATGACGCCGTGCTGATGACCGATGCGTCGTCCGCGCGAGGTGCTTTCGACCGTCTGTCCGGTGAATTTCATGCGTCGTTGCGCGCGGCCTTGATACAGAACAGCAGTCTTGCGCGCGAAGCCACGTTAGATCGGCTGCGTGGCCCCGCCGCAGACCAGCCCGGCCTCGCCTTCTGGGGGCAGGCGCTCGACGCCTGGAGCTATTGGCGAAGCGACGGCAACGCATCCCGGCTGGAGCAAAGCTCGTCGGGCGGGCTGGTCGGAGTCGAGATGCAGGCGCCCGATGGCGGCCTGCGCCTCGGCATGATGGGGGGCCATAATCGCGATCGCATGCGCGGACAGGGCCAGGCTGATGTCGACAGCTATCATGCGGGTGTCTACGGCGGCGGCGCGATCGGGTCGATCGCCCTGCGCGGCGGGCTGGGCGTTGCGCGGCAGGATGTTGCTGCGCAGCGGTTCGTCGCGTTTGCGGGATTTTCCGACGGGGTCGCCGCACGCTACCACGCGACGACAGCGCAGGCTTTCGGTGAGGCGGCCTACCGGATCGAGACGGCGGATGGATTGATCGAACCCTTCGTCAACCTGGCGCATATCCGCCTCGATGTCGGGCGGGGACAGGAGACGGGTTCAGCCGCCGCTCTGGAACTGGAAGCTGACCGGATGCGGACCAGCTACGCCACCACCGGTGCGCGTGGCGAAATGGCGCTGGCGCTGGGCAGCGCGCGGTTCGCCCTGCGTGCGTCGGCCGGGTGGCAGCATATGTTCGGCGATCACCTGCCTGTCGTGCAGGCGGCGCTGGAGGGGCAGCGTTTCGCGGTCGCGGGCCTGCCGATCGCGCGGAACAGCCTGACCAGCGAATTGCGCCTGCACACTGCGATCGCTGACCGGGTGCAGATCAGTCTGGGCTATCAGGGTTCGGCGGCGCGGAGCCGTCAGAATCACAGCCTCCAGGCAGGAATGAACTGGCGTTTCTGACCTCCTGATCACCCGTATAGTCAGCGGGTGGATGTTGCGTGCGCTTGGGCGGGTCCTGGCATATCTCTCGAAGTAGGACACGTTTCTGCCGTTGACCCTTTTGAGACGTTGAGATGCCAACTTCTGATGCTCAGGAGCGGACCGACTGCTCTTCCGGGCAAGCGAGGACTTTTCGACAATCAGATTTTGTCGAGCGCCCAAAAAATTGTTCCGGCTGATGGATTGCGCTGGGCGGCTTTCATCGTTCCCGCAGCGCCGATCAAATTCCGGTCCATGCCTAATGCAGATTATTGAATTGTTTCGCGAGCATGTTAGGCTTCCCGCGTGGGAGATGAGGACACCGAGCGCAGCAAACTGATCGAAGCGCTCCGGCAGGTGGCGGCTCATGATCGTGCCGCTCTCCATCTCGTCTATGACATGACGTCCGCGAAACTTTTCGGTATTTGCCTCCGTATCTGCGCTGACCGGGAAGCGGCGGAGGATATTTTGCAAGATGTGTACATCAAGGTGTGGAACCGGGCCGACAGGTTTGATGCTGCCCGCGCCAGTCCGATCACCTGGCTGTGCACAATCGCCCGCAACAGCGCAATCGACTGGTGTCGTAGCGCCCGACGGCCGGCGACACTTCCGCAGGAGGCCGCTGAGGACATTCCCGACGAGGCACG
>NZ_JAFCGW010000029.1:0-23628 GCF_018604485.1 Sphingobium sp. BHU LFT2 | reverse complement strand
GAAGCCGCGCCGATCACGCGCAGCGCCGATGTCCTGATCATCGGCGGTGGCATGGCCGCCTGCTGGGCAGCGATCATGGCGGCACAGGCGGGCGCTGAGGTGCTGCTGGTGGATAAGGGTTTTGTCGGGACGAGCGGCGTCACGGCGACCGGTGGTCCCAATCACTGGAATTCGACCCGGACGCTGCCCTATTTCGCGGCCCGCTTCTTCGATGCCGAAGGCCGCGAACTGGATGTGCCGCCACCGATGAGCGGGGAGGCGGCGCATCTGCGCGCCCTGGCTCGTGCGCTGGAGGCTGGACCGGTATTGGCCGACCTGTCCGACGCGCCGGACGCTCTGAAACAAGGCTTGCGTCGTATCCAGCCAGCCTCGCTCGCGCCGTTCGAGCGCAAGGGGATCGATCTGTTCCGCGATCGCTTCCCGGTGCGACTATTCGGCGAAGGCACGGTCCGCGGCACCGGCGGGCTGCAGATCGTCGGTGCCGGCTGCGAGACCAACGTCCCCAATCTCTATGCGGCGGGTGACAGCGCCACGCGCGAACTGGTCGCCGGGGCGACGAGCGGCGGCGGCGCGCAAAATGCCGCCTGGGCGCTCACCTCCGGCCGGATCGCCGGCGCCGCTGCGGCGGCCCATGCACGTCGGACCGGACGACGAGGCGACACGCCGGTGCTGGCGGCCGGCACGGCAGGCCTGCGGCCCGCTTCCACTGCACGGCTTCCCGACGCCGGTGAGGGTCTGCCGATCATCCAGGCCGCCACCATCGGCTATGATGCGGCGCTCTGGCGCTGCGCGGACAAGCTTGTGCGGCACCGGGATGCGGTCGAGGCCGTCTGGCGCACGATCGCGGATCATGGCCGCGCGGAGGGCCTGGGTGCGGTGGCCTTGCGCGAACAGGCGGCGATGGCGGCGTGCGCGCGCTGGATCGTGGCGGCGGCGCTGGCGCGCGATGAAAGTCGCGGCATGCATATGCGCATCGACCGGCCGGGGACCGATCCGGCGCAGCAGAGCCGCTTGCTGGTCGCAGGGCTGGATCACGTCTGGACCCGTCCGGAACGGCCCGCAGCGCAGGAGATCGCCGCATGATCGCGCAGATATTCGCAGAGCGCTGCACCGGTTGCCAGGCCTGTGTTGCGGCCTGTCCCACCCATGTCTTCGACGCCGGAACCGATGGCGTGCCGCTGATCGCACGGCTGGATCAGTGCCAGACCTGTTTCATGTGCGAGCTTTATTGCCCGGCCGATGCCCTCTATGTCGCGCCCGAGCAGGAGGGCGAACCGGGCCTGTCCGCCGTTGAGGCGCTGGCCATGGGGCAAGTCGGGCGGCTGCGCCATGATTATGGCTGGGATCGCGATGCACCGCCAGAGGCACCGCATCTGCAGGACTTCTGGCAACTCGGCCCCTTGTTGCGCGAAGGGGCGGAGATTGCTGCGCGCCGTTATGCCGCGCGACGGGCGGACACGGACATTGCCTAGCGGAAACTATAGCCGCCATCGCAGAACAAGGTGGCGCCGGTCATATTGCCATTGTCGAGCAGGAACAGGGCCGCCTGAGCCTGTTCCTCGACATGGGCGGGGCGCCCGGTCAGGCAAAGTTCGTTCCAATGGGCGTAGGCGGCCTCACGCTGAGGTGCGGGGCGCCCCCGCCACAGGTCGCTGTCGGTTGTGCCGGGCGACAGGCAATTGACCCGGATCGGGGACAATTCGAACGCAAGGCCGCGCGCCAATCCCTCCAGCGCTGCATTGCAGGCGGCATAGGCCGGCGCGCCGATCGGTCGGACCGAGGCCGCACCCGACATCAGCAGGATCGATGCTGTCTGTTTCAACACCGGAAGGGCCGCGTGGACGGTCCAATATTGCCCCCAGAATTTGGCGTCGAACAGCGCTTCGCTTGTGTCAACATCGCCGTCACGAAAGGCCCCGGTGCGATAGCTGGCGGCCGGGGTGAATAATCCGTCGAGCGCCGGCACATCGGCGAAGAAGGCCGCGATCGATGCGCGATCGCCGATGTCGATGGGGCGGGCGGCGGCCTGCTCCCCCAATATCGCGATGGCGCCGGACAGCCGGTCGGGCGATCGCCCGCCGATCAGCACCCTGTCGCCGCGCGCGACCAGCAATTTCGCCAGCGCAAGACCGATGCCGCTGCTGCCGCCGACGATGGCATAATGCCGGCCGGCTTGTTCCCTCGCAGCGCCCATCAGCTACGCTCGATCGCGACCGTCGGCCGGGTATTGGGATAGATTTGCTCGACCGCCGGCTCGCCAGCCGCAAGGTCCGGCTTCTTCATGCCATAGGCATTCACCGGCTGCGACCGGTTCACCCACAGCGCATAATGGAGATGGTCGGCGCGCGGATCGTCGGTATTGGGATGGACCAATATGGTCAGGCCCAAACTGTTTAGCTGGAGCCAGGGCAGGATCAGCGGCTGCAGGTCGGTGCCGAAGCCGAAATAGAAGGACGGCGTGACATGCGGACCGCGCGGCTCCGCATTCCAGTTGCCCAGCTCCACCGCAAAGCGTTCCGCCGTCCATTGCCGGATGCGCACTGCCTTCTCGTAACTATCCTCATCGAAATAGATATGGGCGTGATAGCTCTTGATATCGGTATAGGCGCGGGGCCGATCGGGCAGACCATGCTCCTCGCCGGGGCGCACCGCCAGGGGGCGGGGTGTCGGTTCCGTGGTGGTGGCATAGCCCCAGGGGCTCTTGCCCGTATGGGCGGCGATGGCCGCGGGAGAGGGCGCAGGAGCGGCGGCAAAGGCCGGCGCCCCGATCAGGCCACCGGCAGCCGCCAGTCCGCCGGCGCGCAGCAATTGCCGGCGGCCGGGGGAGAGAAGATCGGCCCAATGCTGGTCGATCGGGTCATAGGGCTGGGACATGTCCGGTTCCTTGTTCTAAGATTTTGGAAATGAAGCGCCGCTCAGTTCCTGACAGCCGCCACGGCCGAAGGACGGGTGAAGCGGTTGCCTGGGCGTTCTAGGCCCAGATTGTCGCGCAGCGTGGCGCCCTCATAGGCGGTGCGGAACAGACCGCGCCGCTGCAGTTCGGGGACGACCTCATCGACGAAACGGTCGACCGATCCATGCAGGTCGGGGAACATGATGTTGAACCCGTCGGCCGCGCCAGCATGGAACCAATGTTCGAAATCATCGGCGATGTCGCGCGCGCTGCCGAACAGGATGCGATGCCCGCCGGCGACCATCTTGCGCAGCAATTGGCGCACGGTCGGCTGTTCGCGGCGGATCAGGTCGATCACCAGTTGCTGGCGGCTCTTGTGCGTGTTGGTGACCGGGATCGCGGCGGGCAGCACGACCGGCTCATCCAGCGGCAACGTCCACAGGTCGATGCCGATATTGACGAAGCGGGATATGCCCTTGAGCGCAGAAACCGGATCGAGCAGATCCTGAAGCGCTTCGTAGCGGGCACGGGCTTCCTCGGCATCCTGGCCGACATAGACCGATATGCCGGGCAGGATGCGCACATCACTGCGCTTGCGACCATGGCGGCCGAGGCGGGCGGTGATGTCCGCGCCAAAGGCCAGCGCCTCGTCGAGCGTCTGGGCGGCGGTGAAGATGATCTCCGCTGTCCGTGCCGCGAGTTCGCGCCCGTCATCGGATGATCCGGCCTGGGCAATAACCGGATAGCCCTGGATCGGGCGGGCTGCGTTGAGCGGTCCCTGCACCGAAAAATGGGTGCCCTTGTGATCCAGCCGGTGGAGCTTGGCAGGATCGGCCCAGATGCCGCTCTGCTTGTCCTGGACGAAGGCGTCATCCTCCCAACTGTCCCACAGGCCCGTGATGACGTCGAAAAACTCCTCCGCGCGCTGATAGCGCTGGGCATGCAGGACATGATCCTCCCGGTTGAAATTCTCGCCGCCGCCGAGCGACGTGACCAGGTTCCAGCCGGCCCGTCCCGCGCTCAGATGATCGAGCGAGGCGAGGCGGCGGGCCAGCGTATAGGGTTCGTTATAGGTGGTGTTGGCCGTGCTGATCAGGCCGATCCGGCTGGTGACCACGGCCAGGGCGGGTAGCAGCGTCAACGGGTCCCAACGCATCCCCTGCGCCGAACGAGCCAGCGAGTCCGCGTCGAGATCGGGAATGGCGACGCTGTCGTTGAGGAAGATCGCGTCGAACAGTCCCTGTTCCAGCTTCTGCGCGACGCGGGCATAGGGGGCAAAGCTGCGCGAGGCATCGACATCTGCCTCCGGCAGACGCCAGCTCGCATTATGCGAGCCGTGCCCCGACAGGAAGGCGCCGAGCTTGAGCGTGCCGGAGGGGTGGGTCATGCCTGCGTCTCCATCAGAAGCTGAAGGACAGGCGGCCATAATAATAGCCGCCATAGAAGCCGAACGGGGACTGGGCCGGATAGGGCGGGAAGCCGTTGGTATCCGGCAGCGTATTCTTGTCGGGATAGGTATCGAAGAAATTGTTCGCGCCGATCGCGACGTTGATATTGCGGGTCGCCTGGAAGGACAGGTCGATGTCCGCGATCCACTTGGCGCCGTAGAACTGGTCGGTCGCGGCCGTCGTGCCGAGGAAGGCGACCTTGGCGTAGCGGGTCTCGCGCAGGTTGAGCTGGAGATTGCCGAGCTTGAGATCCTGTCCCAGGATCAGTTTGGATCGGGGCAGGTTGCCGGCGATATAGCCCTGCGCCTGACGGTCGAACAAGGTGAGGTTGAGCGCCGCCAGTTCCGGCGGGTTGTCGGCCACATGCGTGATCTTGGTCTTGTTGTAGTTGTAGCCGAGCGTGAAGCGGATCGACTTGTCCTCGCCCAGCGGCTGCAGATAGTTGGCCACGGCTTCGACACCGCGGGTCCGGGTGTCGATCGCATTGGCGAAATAGCGCACCGAATAATTGGGGTCGAAGCCGTTCGCGACCAGGATCGCGCTGACGCCCGCGCCGGTCAGATAACCAGTCTGGGCGATGCGATCGTCCAGCTTGATCTGATAGGCGTCGACCGACAGGTTGAAGCGCGTGCCCAGCCTGTAGGTGAAGCCGGCGCTCAGGTTGAAGGATTTCTCCGGCGTCAGCGGCTTAGCGCCGAGCGCGTCGCCGATCGGCGTGCCGGGCCGCACCGACTTGGCGGTGATGAAGGTCTGGACACCGTTGACGGTGGTATATTGGTTCGATGTCTGGGCAAAGGCGGACTGGGCCAGCGATGGCGCGCGGAAGCCGTTGCTGATCGTGCCGCGGATCGCAAAATGATCGGTGAAGTCGTAGCGGGTGGTGAACTTGCCGTTCAGCGTGTCGCCGGCGCTGTCGTCATAATGTTCGGCCCGACCAGCCAGCCCAATGAACCAGCGCGGCACCGGATTGATGCCCAGGTCGACATAGGCGGCATAGCTGTTACGGCTGAGCTTGGCGGCATCCTCGGGCGTAAGCACGATCGCCCCCTGGGCGCCGATGGTGGCATAGCGGCCGGCCAGCGGCGTGCCAGCGGGATATTGATAGAGGCCGTTGGCATAGGCTTCCGGGTCGCCGGCGATGGTCTGGAAGCGCTCATAGCGATGCTCGGCGCCGAAAGAGATTTTCAGCGGTTCGGCAAGGCCGATATCCACGCCCTTGGAAATATCGAGATTGTTGGTCCACTGGGCGAATTTTGCGGTGAAGGTCCAGAATTGCGTTGGGCTTGCATCGCCCAAGGAGGCGTTGAGGCTCTCCGTAGAGCCGTTTTTCGACCGGTTCTCGCCATAGGTGCTGGACAGATCCCAGCTCCAGCCACCCGCTTCGCCCTTGATGCCGGCGAGGATCTGGAAATCATTCTCGTCCAGCGTGTAGTTGGGCGCATAGCCATCGGGATAGATGGACAGCACTGCATTGGTGGAATTGGGGCGGCGGAAATTCTGCCCGATGATCGCTTCGCGGGTCGACCAGGTCGAGGAGGAATAGAGGGTTGCGGCCGGCGAAAGCGGCAGTTCCGCATTATAGAGGATCGTCAGGGCGCGCAGGTCGGGCAGTCCGCCGGTGAACACCGTCTTGTCTCGGCTTTCGCGCGGATCGGGCTGGCCGTTGGCCAGCGGATAATAGAAGGCGCCGGTCGCGGGAATGGCGCGGCGGGCATGATTATTGTCCTTGGCGCTGGCGGCGATGTTGACGAACCCGTCCGGCCCCAGCTTGAAGCCGATATTGCCACCTGCCTCGATATTGCGCCCATCGGAATTGCCGCGATAGCTGTAGCGCTTGCCGCCGTTCACGGTCAGCGTGCCGCCATGGTCGTCATCCTTGAGCACGATGTTGATGACGCCGGCGATCGCGTCCGATCCATATTGGGCGGCGGCGCCGTCGCGCAGCACCTCGATCCGCTTGATCGCTGCCGCCGGGATCAGGTCGATATCGACGGAATTGGCGCCCTGGTCGACGCTGCCGGTCGACAGGTTGAGCAGTGAGCTGTTGTGGCGCCGCTTGCCATTCACCAGCACCAGCACATGCGAACCGCCCAGGCCGCGCAGGCCCGCCGGGCGCGCAACGCTGTTCCAGGATGAGGAACTGACGGTCAGCGAGTTGAAGCTGGGCAACAATACGCCCAGCGCGTCGCGCAGCGAACTGTTTGCCCCCAATGTCGCCAACTGGCTTTCGTCGATCACGTCGATCGGCACCGGGCTTTCAAGCGCGGTGGTCGCGCGGCTGCGGTTGCCGACGACGACGATCGTCCCCTCGGCATTGGCATCGTTTGGGGCTGGGGCTGGGGCCGGGACAGGCCGTTCCTGCGCAAGTGCCGACGAACCGATCCCGACCGCGGCCAGGGTTGCCGTGGAAAGCCATAACTGAAGTCGCGCGCCAAAAATCGACCGGCTGATATCATGCCGCATAAATTCCCCCTTTTTTAGATGTTCGTGACGGTCGGCCCAATCAGATCAGGCCCGGTTCCCACAGCGCCGACAGGTCGTGGCGATCCCGCACCAGCGCGAAGCGGGCGAGATCGTCGGCGACATGCTGCAGGCTTGCGATGGCGGCCTTGGCGGGCGGGACGATCAGGGCAGGCCGGCTTGCCTCGCGGGCCAGGCGCTGGAACAGGGCGGCGGGCTGGCTACTGAGCGTTGCCGACAGCGCCGCCCAGCGTTCCGGGTTTCGGTCGATCCATTGCCAGGTCGCCTGTTCCCGGCGCAGATAGTCGCGGATCGCCGCTCGCTTGAGCGGATCGGCCAGCGCGGTCGGATGGGCAGAGATGCAGAAATTGCCCGAATAGAGACCGGCGACCGATCGGACGATCCAGCGTCCGCCGAGCAGGCTTTCGGTCAACAGGGCGGAAATGCCGCCGGTGACGATCGCTTCGACATGACCACGCGTGAAAGCGGCATTGGCGTCGTTGGCGGGCAGGCCGACGGCCTGCACGTCGGACAGGCGCAGATCATGCGCTTCGAGCAGTTTGAGCAGATAATAATGATTGTTGGTGTTGGGCGTGTAGGCGATGGTGCGTCCGCGAAGGTCGGGAAATTGCCGTGCGCTTGATCCCTTCACCACCAGCACGCCGCTATTGTTCACATCGCCCTGGTGGGTGGCGATCAGCCTGAGCGGCGTGCCTGACTGCAGCGCGAAAGCCGGTGGAATTTCGCTCATATAGGCATAGTCGAGCGCACCGGCGGCATAGGCATTGAGCACCAGAGGGCCGCCGGGCAGGTCGACATAGCGGACCTGGTATGGCGTGTCGGCCTGTCCTGCCGCCGCCATGAAATTGCCGGCCGTCGTCTTGTAGCGCCAGACGCTCAGGGTCACGTCGGACAATGCCCGTTCCGTGACCGCACCGCATCCGGCCAGCGTCAGGGCGCCGGCGCCGGCCAGCAGCGCCCGCCGGGAGTAAAGCTGGGCGCTCATCAGTCCAGCAGATCGGGCTGCGCGCGGACGATCTCGTCCCAATAGGGCAGAAAGCTGAGCCAGGCCCATCCTTCCCGCTGGTCGGGAGAGGGAAGCTGGGACGGTGGATCGATGATCGGTGCTCCGGCGGCCCGTGCCGTCAGTTGCACGCGGGCGGCGCTTTCATAGGCGATGAAGCGCCAGGCCGCACTTTCCACACTGTTGCCGACGGTCCAGTGGCCATGATTGGCCCAGAGCAGGATGTTGCGGTCACCCAGTGACTGGACGAACTGCTGCGCGACGGCATCACGCCCCGTAGCGGCATCCAACGACCGGTCGGGCACGAAGACCACCTGATCCTCATGGAAGGCGGCGAGGTCGGCGATGATCGGCTCGACCGGTTGCCGGAAGGCGGACCAGGTCTTGGCGTGGAAACTATGGGCATGGACGATCCCGACGACGTCCGGCCGGGCACGCTGGACGGCATGATGATAGGGGATGCCGGAGATGTTGACTGGCCCGTCGCCCTCGACGACCCGCCCGTCGCTGTCGATCCGCAGCAGGTCCGATACCCGAATATGGGAAAAGGGGACGCCGACCGGATTGACCCAGAAATGGTCCACATGTTCAGGGTCGCGGGCGCTCAGATGGCCGGCCAGGCCAGGCTCGACGCCATGCTGGGCCAGCAGGCGCAGCGACGCGGCCAGTTGCTGCTTGCGGTGCAGCCGTTCGTCCCGAACTGTGCGCCGGGCCGCGTCCGCATGCAGCCGTGGCGCATCGCCATCGCGGGGGACATCATGGATGCGATGGCGCCGTAGCGCCGGGTGCGAGAAACCGTCCGCATGACTTTGCGATATTATCGTCATTCACCGCTCTCGTTGGTAAACGTGGCTGGTGATGTTTTTTTAGATATGTCCCGTGATCTGTATCAAATGACTATGGCGTCATTTGAATTGTAAGATTGAATAGGTGAATATTATCTATTTATGATTTTTCCTTTTTTATCATTGTCGCAATTTATCGGTCGTTGATCGAGATGTTCAATCTGGCGGGACCAGGGCCAGATTCTGGATTGCTGCCAGCCCCCATTGGGCTGCGCCATTTGTCGACAGGCCGGGGATTTCCACGATGCCGTCGCCCGCCTGGATGGTCGCCAGGCCCGGTTTCAGTTCGCCATCCTGAAACTCGTTCCAGGCGCGCGCTGCCAGCGCCGTGTCCTGCAACGCGTGCGCGGCATAGGCGGTCAGGCGCGAATGGGCCTGGCGCAGATTATGGCCGCGCGGCGCTTCGCCAAAACGCCTTTCCCATTGGTCGGCGGGGGCGTTGTACCATTTGCAATAATCGATCCATGCGGTGCGATAGGCGGGGGCATCGACCAGCGGCAGAAGTTCGGCCATGATTTCGACAATGCCGAAGACGGCATTGAGGTGGCTGACGCTGACATGGTCGCCGCCGGATACGAAGCGGCCGCTGGCCAAATCGAAGTTGGCGCCGCCGGCCCGCCATTGGCGGGGCAGGGCGGCGATGCTGTCCATGCCGGCCAGGATGCGGTCGCGCCAGCGGTGGTCGCCGGTCCTTTCCCACTCGGTAAACCAGGCGGCGACCAGGCTGCCCCAGCTTGTGCCGAAGGACAGTTGGATCACGCCGTCCGGCAATCCTGCGGGTTTGACGACGGCGCCGACGCCGCCGGGTGGCAGCGATTCCGGCGCCCGATCGGCAACCTTGCGGCCAATATCCACATGTTGCAGCACGCGGTCGGAATGGACCAGCGCCCGCATCAGGTCGCCGACCCGTTCGTCGCCGGTCAGATAATAGAAAATGCGGCGATAGGCAGCATTGGATACGCGCGGCTGCTTGCTGCTATCACTCCAGTGCTGGACGCCGTGGCGCGTGCCAAGGCCGGCCCAGGGGCCGGCATGATAGACGTCGACCTCGCCTGTGTGGCGGGTCATCGCTTCCGCCATGCGGAATATGTCTGCCCGGCCTGATCGCAAATAGCTGTACCAGAACCACAGGTCGGTCGACAATTCGCTATTGTCCCAGGCATAGCCGCCAATGTCGTAGCGCCATTGATGCCGGTCGCTGTCATAGCTGTGCATCACGTCGCCATGGTTCCAGAAACCATACCAGTGGCGCCGGTCAATCTCGTCGCGATAATGATCAATCAGCAGGTCATTCTGTCGCTCGATCGCCAGGGACAGGGCGCCACTGGTCGCGCGCGGCGCCCAATCGCCGAACACGCCGGCGGCATGAATGCGATCCGGCTGGACCTGCAACCGGGCGGGGCGGGCCACCTGGGCTGCATAGCTGTCCAGCGTTGCGGCATTGGGCGTCGCGGGCAGCGCCCAGAGCCATAATTCATTGGTGCGGGCGATGCCTTTGGCCTGATCCCAGCCGGGTTCATAATCCTCATAGGTCATGTCCAGCCCGTCATTCTGGCGAGCATAATCGGTCATCCCCAGCACATCGCGATAGGAGCGCATGTCCATGGCAGGCGCGTCTGGTGCATGCAGCCATGCGGTCAGGTCGGCCGCGTCCCCCGCCGCGCCGTCAATGTCGAGCTGGACCGGATGGCGTTTCCAGAAATCGGCCATGCCGATCGCCGCGCCGCCCGATGGCGTGCCGACATAGGCCAGCCCGCGGGCACGATCGCCTTCCAGCGACTGGATCGGCGCACGCCCCTTGCGGGTGCGCTTGGTCAGGGTGAAACCCTGGGCATTGCCCTGGAACAGCCGGAAATCGCCCCATGCGGGTATGCTGTCGAGCAACTGGCGCAGACGATCCGGCAGCGTGTCGACCGATGGCGTCGCGCGTCCGTCAATCTGTGCCTGACGAAAGGCTTCGCCGACATCGCGGCGCAGGCCCGTGAGCGGTCGCACCGCTTCACTGAACAGGCCATCGTCGGTGGCGATGCGGACATGTCGATCGTGCAAGGGCGCGGCCATCGGTACCTGCGCCCGGATGCCCAGACCGCGCAGGAAATCGCGATCGGCGTCGCCATCCCAAATGAAGCTGTGGACGATGCGGACGGCCGGACTGTCGGCGGTGAAATAGAGGCGCAGGCTGAAGGGCAGCCATTGGCGGCCGTTGTCGGCATGACTGCCCTCTACCTTGACGACGGCACGGACCGGACCGCTTTGTTCGACGGTCAGCGCGTCGATCCGACTGGTATAGCGCTGGATCGACAGATTTTCCGATTCCTCGTCGGACGCCGCATTCTGGACGCTGGCCAGCAGATGGACATTGCGCAGCAGGGGTTGGCCATCCTGCTCAGCTGCGGCGATGATGGCGCTGCCCGTGCGCGGCAGGCGCCAGGATGTCGCGCCAACATGCACCAGCACGGCATCGGCCTGCTGTTCGACGCGGACAGGATGCGCTGGAGCCGGATTGCGTCCGATGCCGATCGAGACATGGGAGGGGGCTCTGTCGATCATCGCCGGCAGCGCATGGCCGCTCCATTTGATCGTTCCGTCCGGCCAATAGGCCAGTGGCCAGCTTTGCAGCGGCAAGATGGCACCATCTGCACCATGCACCTGAAGCCTGTCCGTCCCGCGCAGCGTGCCGCGGGGCCAGGGCGTGCCCCAACTTTGGCCGCCGTCCCAGGCTGGCGGGCTTCCGTCCAGCCAATGCACATTCGTTGTCGGCAGCGCCTTCGCGGCGCGCGCTGGTGTCGGTAGGGCGAGCACGGCGCCACCCAATAGGCTGGACTGGAGCAGGGCGCGGCGGGAGAGGGGCATGCGGTTTCCTTGGGTCAGCGAAGTGCGCGAACGGTGAAGTCGCGGATTTTCAGATGGCTGGCGGTGGTGCGCAGGGCGAAGTGGCCACGGGTGTAGGGATGATCGTCCTTAAAGGCGAACAGTCGCTGGCCATCGCGCAAGAAGGTGATCTCGTTCCCGTCTGCGGTCAGGACGATATCCTGCCAGCGATTGGCGACCAGCATGTCTTCGGACCCGCGCCGGTCATTTTCCGGCAAGAGTGGTCGCTCGCCGGCGCGGCCGACATAGCGGCGAAAGCGGGTGGTGCTGTTGCCGTTGCCGCCCAGCCCGACATAATAGGTCTGCAGACTGTCATATTCCTCGAACTTGCCGCTGCGCGGTCGGGCCAGGACATCGCCGTCTGGCACTGCGGGGGCGTTGGCCATCCAGAAGCAGTTGAGGTCGCTCACCCGATCATGCGGTCCGCCATGTGACACGGCCTGCGCCCGATAGCGGATTTCGAGAGGCCCGTAGAGCAGCGGGCGGAACCACAGGGTAAGCCCGGCGGGGGCTTCGATATCGAGCAGCCCGCCCTGCGCGCGCACGGTGGCGGGCTTTTCGGCTTCGATCTGCCATTGGCCCAGCCCATGCCGGAAATCGTCCCGATGCAGCAGACGGCCGGTTGCGGCACGGGCAAAGGCCGGCAGGAGCATAGCCCCCGCCAGGCCTGCCAGCGTATCGCGCCGCGTCACAGCTTTGCCCGGACGCCGAAATAGATGCGGCGGCCATAGGTTTCGATGACATTGCGGCGATAGATGCTGTTGGCATTCTCGATCCGGGTGGAATCGGTCAGATTGACGCCCTCCAGGAACAGCGAGACATGCGGGTTGACGACATAGCTGGCTGACCCGTCCAACTGGCCGAACGCTTCCCCAAAGGACGGATTGTTGCCGCGATCGACCGCGTTGATCAGATAGCGGCTGCGCCAGTTATAGGATCCGCGAATGGCGAAGCGCCCATCATCATAGAAGAGCGAGGCATTATAGCTGTTCCGCGACACGCCGGGGAAGGGCAGGCTGGCATTGGTGAAATAATCACGCCCTTCATAGCCCTTGTCCTTGTTGTAGGTATAGTTGGCGATCACCCCCAAATGGCTCAATATACCGGGCAGGAAATCGAGGCCCAGTTGCACGCCGGCCTCCACGCCCTGGATGGTGACATGCTGAGTGCCGTTGACCGGCAGGCGAATGGTGTAGACTTGCCCGTCAATTTCCTCCTCACGGCTGTCGGTGTCGATGAAGGACTTGATGTCCTTGCGGAAGGCCGTGACCGACAGATAATTGGTGCGCGAGATATAATATTCGACGCCCAGATCATATTGCCAGGCCCGATAGGGCTTTAGCCCCGGATTGCCGCGCGATCCGGTCAGGCCGACGGGGTCCAGCCGGACATTGGGCGCCATTTGCGAAGGAGCAGGGCGGGCAAGCACGTCGGACGCTGTAGCGCGCACCACCAGCCTGTTGGGGACGAGTTCGGCACGCAGGTTAGCGGACGGTAGCAGCACGGTATATTCGCCGGTATAGCGGGCGGGCGTAATGACGCCGCCGCTGCTCTGGCTGCCGGTCGATATGGTGCGGGTGTGGACCAGGCGCGCGCCGAACACGCCCGACAGGTCGAAGCCCAGATCGGCCTTGAACGCGGCCTGACCATAGCCGGCGATGGTTTCTTCCTTCACCCGATAGGTGTCGAGCGGCGAGATGCTGGTATAGGGATCGGGAATGCCGATCGCCTTGGCGAGGTCATCGCCCAGGTTCCACCAGCGGTCGATGCCGGAAAAGCCCAGATCGCCAGTCTTGAAGAAGCTGCCGTCGCCCATGCCGCCATAATTGTTGAGCAGGCTCTGGATTGTCGCGAGCTGGGCGGCGGGTGTCGTGGTCGCCAGAACCTGCGTGCCGCTGATGCCCGACCGGGTCAGGGTCGTCTGGCCGGTGATGCCGTTCAGCGTATAGACCGCGTTGCTGAAGCGGCTGCTCGATACCAGCCTGTTCTGTTCGATGCCGCCCTTCAGCGATGTCAGCAGGCCGTCATTGTCGGGGCGATATTCGGCGTCGAATTTGGCGCCTTGTTCCTGCTGGCGGTTGAGGCGGGGCCGCGCCTCGACGGACAGCGTGTTGATGCCCTGGGTCGTGGTGGTGTCGATCGGCAGGATGATGTTGGGCGCATGCTGCGGATTGTCATAGTCGATGGTGATCCAGGGCAGGGCGTCCTTGCCGGAGACTGACGCGGTCACGTCGACCTCATCATTGAAGACGCGCGATGCGGCATAGGTGCCGCGGGCCGACAGCTTGACCTTGCCGACCTGCCATTCGGCGCCGACGATGCCGTTGAAGGTGCGACGGCGCAGCCCGCCGATGACGCTGCGATAATTGACGCTGGGGCCGGTCCCGGCGGCGCTGTTGTTCACGAAGGTGACGGTCTGGGCCGTTTCGTCGCGGATCACGACGCCGGTCGGGTCGATCCCGCCATTGGCCACCGACTGGGTGGTGGAGAGTTGCAGATACTGGTCGTCTGATCGCGTATTGCTCTTGGTAAAGGTGCCCTCGACATAGGCCTTGAAATTATCGTCCGGGCGCCATTCGACGATGCCATTGAGGGCATAGCGCTTGGTCGGCTCGGTCGCTGTGATGTAGCGCGGAATGTCCGGGTAGAAATCGCCAAAGCCGCTGCCGTCGAGGTCGACGCAGCGGGCCTGGTTGCGACCCGACAGGCAGTTCTGGCTGGCGGGCGTCGCCGGCTGCGTCGTTTCCACCTGGCGCCAGCCGGTGGTGCGCGCCTGATCGTAGCGGATGGTGCGATCTTCATAGGTGCCCGAAAGCAGCACGCCGATCGTGTCATGCGCGAACAGCTTGGAGCCGATCAGCGCGAATTTGGGATCCACCTTGTCCGCCAGTTCATTGTAGATGCCCTGTGCCGACCCGGCCAGATAGCCTTCCTTCGCATCGAACGGGCGGCGCGTGATGATCCGTACCGTGCCGCCCAGGCCGCCTTCAGTCATGTCGGGCGTGGCGGACTTGAGCACTTCAAGGCGCGAGACGAATTCGGCGGGCAGGTCGCGGAAGTCGACCGCGCGGTTGCTGCCATTCCCTGCGGCTGCAGCGATCGAGGTCGAGAGGGCAGACTGGCCGTTGATCTCGACCCGGTTGAGTGATGGATCGGCGCCGCGAATGGTGATCGCCTGGCCCTCACCGCCGCCGCGGGTGATCTGGACGCCGGTCACGCGCTGGAGCGCTTCACCAATATTCTTGTCGGGGAACTTGCCGACATCCTCGGCCGAGATGACGTCGACGACCTGCGCGGACTGGCGCTTCACTGCCAGCGCGTCGGCCAGGCTCTTGCGGATGCCGGTGACGACGATGTCGGAGCGTTCCGTTGCCCCTTCCTGAGTGGCTTGCGGCGTGGATTGGTCTTGCGCCTGGGCGAAGGTGGATGTCGTAGAGAGAAGCAGGAAGACGGCGCTGGTAAGACGATGCACGACAGAGGACCCATTTTGTCGGACTATTGGACGAGGGGCGGGCTAAAGATAACGGAATTGGTAGACAAAAAAGTTTTTCTACCCCGGTATGAAGGGAGAGGCGGTGGCCGCTGCTCCTATTGGCAATGCTAAAGGTTTGAAATTTGGCCATTGGTGCTGGAGAAGATGGCGATACGGGAATTAGGCATCGTCGGCGCGTATGGGCACATTGGGGTCGGCCACGACCTATGAGATATACTCATGGGTCAACAACAGGGCTATTTGCTTCTGAACGCCAAGGCACGCCGCACGCCCCCCCCACTGCTTGGTTCGATCTTAGCAGACCCGAATGGAGCCGTTTATTTGGTCATCTGGGGCGACGAAGTGGCAGTAGTTGCCCCAGCCGTCGGTCGGCCTTGGTCAGGTTGCTGCCATGAGGGGGGGCGGAAGCGGTGTCCGCTTTGTCGAGGTATCGGAAAGTTCCATAACGTTCACAAATGCTTTAATATACAGCTATTTAGATAGAATGACGGTCTCATGGTGTGCCTTGACGGCTAGACGCATTTAGGATTTTATGTTGGCCGGGAAGTTGGCCAGGAATCAATTGTGCCTTTGCAAATCAAGCCGCTGACGGCGAGTGCCGTTGAAGCATTAAAACCGAACCAGCGCGGCAATCGGCGGGTCATGGTCGGCGGTGAACGCTGCGAAGGCTTGCATGTCAGGCTAGAGGGGAAATCAAAGGTTTGGGCTCTGCGAATTAAGGTCGGAGAGAAGCGACGGGATATTGGGCTTGGTAGATAAGTATCGAAGTTTGGTATGAGTAGCCCCTAGATTTCTGGACGCCTTCTATCCTAATTTTGAGGACAGGAGACGACGATGGGGAAGCCCAATTTCAGCGATGAGTTCAAGATAACCACCGGGATTGTCCGGCGACTGCCTAGTCGCCATTTCACCGAAGCGAACATACGCCTCTTGTACAACCTCTTCAGCGTTATCACGATCACCGGTGATTTTACGGGCATATTGGACAAGATTGCCCCTTTGCCCGGCTAGCTGGTCAAACTGAAATTTCGAATGACCCACTTTAATGCGCCTTGAGAACAGCGCAGCATAGCGCCCATTTTTCTACATTTTGCGAACCATTTGCATTAGTAGCGATATGCAGTCGTTCTGGCAAACGTGCAAATCTGGCGAGAGAAGGGTGGTGATGTGCCCGGCCCGTCCATGCCAATGGCGTGTTGACGCTCACCGTAGTTCGCCGTGCCGAAACATCAAATGGCCTCGGCATTCAATTGCTACTTTTTACATTTCAGCGCGCATCGATACGGCCGCAAGAGGGGCAGGAGTAGGCAGTCAAACTCGAACGTCAACGGGCTTGACTATGGCAGCTATCTCCCTGCCAGAAAGCCAAACCCGCCGTTCTGCTTACGGCCAGACTTGGGCATCCCGAACGGGAAAGCGGACGGGCTGCACTTCGGGATCGAAAAACTGAGGCTGAAGGTCTGATTTGGGTCGCTTCGTGCCGTGCCTCTCAATCCACACGGGCGTCGCGGCAGTTTGGAAGAGAGCCCTTCAATCGCTTCCCTATCCACATTCCTCCGGGGGATTTCGATAACGAGAGTGCGGATATGGCATTATAGCTCCCACCGTTTTGTGCTCGGTCTCTGAAACAGATCGTTATCTGGCTATCTGTCATCGATAGCACATCGAATGACATGGCCCACTCATGCGAGCCCATTTCCATAGATGCGCTGAGCCTGTTCTTTCTGATCACGGAAAATCCGTAGTCGGAAAATGTCTTCTTTCCAGAGGCGCGTCGTGGGCCGGTAGAATTTGGGAAGCTCGTCAAATCGAGATTCGTTAAAATGCTGTCGACGGCTCCGCTCTTAACGCCGCAAATCGCGGAGGCGGAAGAGACGAGCGCAGCTGGAATCGCAAACAATTTTACCGTCTTCATGGCATGTGCTCTGGAGATATGGTGATTCATCTACAACCAATGCCTGATTCCGGAGTGATGGATACTACTGGTCAATGACCACAACGGGACACAAAGGATCATGCCGAAAGGCACGCTAATAGATCCCGGTTTGGACACGCACCATCTTTGATTTGGTGAAGTTTATCCCAAAATCAGTCTCATCGCCGTTCAACCATCGACGCATTGTCCATGTGCCGGCTTCATAGGCCCCGTCTTCGACACGCAGCACCTGGCCCCGCCGTTGATCGGCCCGGACAAACTCGACGCGAACGTTCGTTCCGCCGACCAGCCATTCCTCCTTGGCCGTTTGAACGATGAAGACGCGACCCGACATATCCGGCGAATTGGAAACGATTCCGGGCGTATCGCCCCATGGCGGCGGACCGAACGAAACCAACGCGCGCCAGCCATCCGCGAGCGTGAGTGATTGCTGTGCCTTGCCGGGTTCTTCAACCGCCGCATGCAGACGGTGGTCCGCGGCCGCTTGCCCGATGATATCGCGGATCGGATCGAGCAGTGCGAAATTCTCGGCATGTGCGGCCATCGCTGCGGCCTGCTCAGCTGTCGGGTCACTTTTGTCGATGCCAAAAACCGAAAAGCCGATGCCGCCTCGCGCAAGCACATAGTAAAGATAGGGCGCCGTCTTCGTGCTGAACTCGGTTTCCGATACCCAGGACGGATTGTCGGCGCGGGCATATTGATCAAGCACGCGCTGATATTCACCAGGATTGTTGGTGTAGATGTCCGTGCCGATAAGGTCGATGCTTGGCGCTGCCGCCTTCCACAGGTCGAGCATCGACCATATCGGGCCGCCGCTGGGATAGTCGATGCCGGGATACTTGAAGCCCTTGTAGCGCATCCAGCAATTGACATAGACCGGAAGCGGATAGGCGGCGCGCCCCGCTGAGGCCACCTGTTCGATGAAGCTGGCAGTCGACCAGGCGGCGAAAGCTTCGTCGGCCTGCGGACCGAAGGCTTCACGCCATGACCCCGCCGGTTTGCCGAGTGTTCGGATCAGATCTGCCGGTGCCGCCGATTTAAATGCTGCTTCGGCTTCCGAGCCATGGTCGCGAACGCTGCCGAGCGAACCAGGCTCATTTTCAACCTGCACCATGATAACCGTATGTCTCTCTCCATCGACCTTCTTGAGGTGGCGAAGAAATGCGACATAGGCTTGTATATCCGCCTCCCGGTTGTTCGTGCTGAACGGACTTTGGACATCGATCGGTTCGCCTTTTTCATCCAGCATGCGCGGGTAGCGTTCCGGATTGTCCCGCATCCATGTCGGAACATAATGGTTTTCGCCATTTTTCCATGTGCCAAACCACAGCAGGATAAGGCGCTTATTCGTGGAGCGCGCCTTTGCGATCAGCGCATCGATATTGCGCGTGTCATAATGCCCGGGGGAAGGCTCAAATTGCTCCCAGTAGATGGGTGCCTCAATTGTATTGGGTGACATCTTCAGGGCTTGAGCCCAGGCTTCATCGAGCACGGCCGGCCAGGCACTGCTATTATGAAGTTGTGCCGCAAGCACGAAATAGGGGCGTCCATCGACCATCAATGTGCGATGACCGTCGGCACCGATCGCAATGCTCGGCATTTCGTTCGACAGGGCAGGCGAGAAAGGCAAAGCCACCGCCATGAGGCAAGCCATTCCCCAGCGGATGAACAAGGATAGCATCGTCATTCCACTTCGACTGGAACTGATCGGTCAGGCGAAAATATGGCGACGGGGCCAGTAGGCAGCCCCGTCGCTTGCGGTTGTTCAGAACTTGACCGCTACGCGCGCGTAGCCGAACTGGTCGGGCATGTCGTAGGTCGTGGGATCGAAGCTGCCGCATGACAGGCAATCCGGCGCCCTCGTGCCGAGCAGATTATTGACCCCGAGCGTGACCGTGAACGCGTCGTTGAGGAAACTTGGCGTGAAGCCGATCTGGGCATCGAGATAGAGGATGCTGTCCATCACACTATAGGCGTTCGCAGCGGGCTCGGTTACCTTGGAAATATAGCGACCGGTGAGAGAGGCGTTAAAGCTGTTCGAGGAGAAGTCGAGCACGGCCGTCCCCTTGTATCGAGGATAGGCCTGAGGTGATCCGGTCTCGGTTCCCTCATAATGTGTTGTCAGCGTGCCGGTGGTGGTTGGCACCTCGATCGAATAGTTCAACAGGAAATTGTTCGACACGCTCAGGCCGAAGCTGCCGCCCCACACGGGAGGGGATCGATAGTTGAAGGTAACATCGATCCCTTCGCTGCGGATCGTCGACAGATTCTGCAACGTACCGCGAACCTGCGCGATCGCGCCCGAGGCGGTCCGGCTGAAGGCCGAACATGCAAGGGCGTCGCCACGATTGTAGCAGCTGTCGACCAGCACGTTGGGATCGGGAACGCCGATCGCGTCATCTACCTTGATCGTGTAATAATCGACCTCGAGCGACAAGGCCTGTGCGAAGCCGCTGTCACGTGCCCAGCCGGCCGAATAGACACCGCCCAGCACCCAACTCACCGACGTTTCCGGCTTGAGGTCGCGATTGCCCCCGGTCAGCAGCCCGAAGCCGGTGCCACTGGCGATGTAGCTGCCATTGGCCGGAACGCCCTGCGCAAGGCAGACGGTGTGTGTCGTCTGGTTGGTTACCGAGTTGAGGTCCGAGCATGGATCGACAATGCCGCTGGCCGCGCCATCGAAGCGCGACAGGGCGCCATAAAGTTCGCCAATGCTGGGCGCGCGGAAGCCCTGCGCCCAGGTGCCGCGCAGACGCAGATCCTCGACCGGCTTCCAGCTGAGGCCCGCCTTCATCGTCGCCTTGCTGCCGCTCGTCGAATAGTCCGAATAGCGAGCCGCGAAGGATGCCTCGAGCAGGTTGAAGAAAGGCGTGTCGCGCAACAAGGGCGCGTTGAGCTCGCCATAGACCTCATGGACGTTAAACGAACCGCGGCTGGGGAGAGCGGGAATGTCGGAACTCAGGCCCGCTGCCACCACGGGGTCGGGATCGAAGGAGCCGAACTGGTGGCGATATTCATAGCCGATCGCAACCCCCAGCGGCCCGCCGGGAAGATCGAACAGCGAGCCGGAGAGATTGGCGGAAATATCACCCAGTTCCTGCGAACTGCGATCACGCTGGACGAAGCTAACATAAGCAAGCATTTCCGGCGTGATCGTGCCCAGGCCACCGAAAATATTGAAGGGCACGCATTCACCGGTGCATTCCGAGACAGGACCGAGCGCCTGGGCAAGCCGGGCGGCATTGATGTTGCCGGTCATCACCTGCTTGGAGCTGTTGACGGAATAGACGCCATTGATGTCCCAATACCACGTTCCCTGGCCCAGCTTGAACTCGCCGCCGAGGGTCAGATTGGCGTACATCGTGTTGACTTCCTGGCTGAACCGGCGTGGGCCGGCCTCCACGAAACGCCGCGAGATCGCATTATAGTTCGGCGCAACGCCGTCGCCGCCAGCCGTCAGCGTGTAACCGAACGGGTTGTAGGGATTGGTGACATCGATCGATATCCGGTCGAGCAGGCTGCCATTCCCGTTACCGGCATCAGGACCGATAGACACCGGGACATAGGCGGCCTGGTTCACCGAAGTGCGGCGATTATAGATGAGCTTGGCCGCTACATAGAAGGCGTCGCTGACTTCGCCCTTGAAATTGACGAACGCGCCGATCCGCTCATTGGGCGTGAGCAGATAGTTGACCGGACGGTAGTTGAAGCGATCCGCCGTCTCGAACCGCTTGAAGTCCGGGCTGTTATAGGGATCTGTTGGGTCAAAGACCGGTACACCCGAAATCGGCGCATTACGCAATGTCAGGTCGAGCGTGCCGCCGCCATTGGGGTTGATGATCCGAAAGCGACCATTGGGCGTGGTGCCGCTACAGGTGGCGGTACAGGCAGTGGCTCCGGGGACAGGGAAACTATAATAGGGGCGGTCGCTGGCAAACACGCTGCCCTGCTTGGTATAGTTGCCGCCCACGACCAGCGACACACCATGTTCCTCATCCTGCGCGCCCCAGCTGATATTGTAATTCTGGGTTACGCCGTCGCCTTCATCATAGGCGCCGACCTGGGCCGAGGCGAGAAAGCCCTTCTGGCGCGTTTTGGTGATGATGTTGACCACGCCGGCGATCGCATCGGAACCATAGGTGGTCGACGCGCCGTCCCGCAGCACTTCGACCCGCTCGATGCTGCCTTCCGGAATGGCATTGAGATCAACCGCGCCGGGAATGCCGCTGGCGGATGCGCCGTTGATGAAGCGCAGCCCGTCGACCAGCACCAGCGTCCGCCGGCTACCCAGATACCGCAGGTCAACCTCGGCCGATCCCGCGCCAACGCCGCCACCATCGGGCGGATTGCCATTGTTGCCGCTTCGGTTGAAGCGGGAATTGAGCCCGCCAGCGCTGCCCGGAAGTCGTTGCAAGATGTCGCCAATCGAAGACAGGCCGGTACG
Organism: Sphingobium sp. BHU LFT2; assembly: GCF_018604485.1. Classification (NCBI taxonomy): domain Bacteria; kingdom Pseudomonadati; phylum Pseudomonadota; class Alphaproteobacteria; order Sphingomonadales; family Sphingobiaceae; genus Sphingobium; species Sphingobium sp. BHU LFT2. The sequence continues at coordinate 2,214 of NZ_JAFCGW010000029.1, read as the reverse complement.
GGCCAGATCGGCACTGTCGAGCGCGGTCACCGGCGAGGGTATATCCACCGGATCGCGCCGGATGCGTGATCCGGTCACGATGATGGCGGCTGCCTCGCCCTGTTCGGGCTCTGCTGCAGGTTGGGCGATGTCGGCCGGTGCCGAGGTCTGCGCGAGAGCGCCTGTGGCAGTCGTTGCCATCGCGAACATTGCGGTCGATAGCAGCCAATTTCTACGGCTGGATGTCATAATGTGCACTGATCGCCACGAACACGGCATCGGGCGCGGTGTGGATCGTGCGCACATGATTGACCGCGCTGATCTGTGGTCGCTTGTCCAAAATGGCCCATAACGCCGAAATGATCGCCGGATCGGCACTTTCGCCGATCAGCAGCCTCTTGGCTTCGCGCGCGAGCAGCATGGCGACCCCGGCCAGGATGAGACCCACGGATCGATGCGACGCCATCGATCCGTGGGTCGGCATAATGATGACTGGCCCAGACTCCGATGCCCGCAATGCCAAGGCCGATTAGCGCCGCACTGTCCTCGAACAGGACGATGAAGCCGGCCGGATCCTTGGATCGGCGGATCGATTGCCACCAGCTGCTTGAGCCCCTCTTGCCGTTGAACTCGCGCACCGCGATGGCCCAGCTTGTTCCCTCGAGCAGGACCGCGACCGCCAGCACCACATAATTGATCGTCGGGTCTCGCAACGGCTCAGGCTCGGCAATATGTAGCCAGCCCTCATAGATCGAGACGCCAGCGCCGACGGCAAAGATCAGGATGGCGACGACGAAAGCCCAGAAATAGAGTTCGCGGCCATAGCCGAAGGGGTGGGTGGCGTCGGCCGGGTGCCTGGCCTTTTCCTGGCCATAGAGCAGCAGGACCTGGTTGCCGCTGTCGACCAGCGAGTGGACCCCCTCGGTCAGCATGGACGAAGAGCCACTGATCGCCGCCGCCACGAATTTGGCGATGGCGATCCCGACATTGGCCAAGAGGGCCCATAGAGGACCATATTCTCGCGTAACCTGTGCGGCAGATCGGCCATGGGGCTCAACCGGGATAAGGGCTGGAGCGCAGGCCACGGATCAGGCGGCTTGGTGTTGATCCTCCTTAGCGGGCCAGTTCTTGGGAAGCAGTTCGAGGATGGAGATGATGACACTGCCGCTTAGCGGCGCTTGGGAAATCAATTTGGGCTGGCTATTTCTATCTCTTGATTCTAGGAACGCCGCGTTTGGACGGGTGGCCGAGTGGTTTAAGGCAGCGGTCTTGAAAACCGCCGTGGGTTCGCGCCCACCGTGGGTTCGAATCCCACCCCGCCCGGGTTCACCCGTCAACGCCTTTCGCACACCAAGCTTGGATGTCGGACAGAAGAATTTTGGGAACGATCAGCCGGCTTCCTGGACGGGCAGCGGTGTTCACGATCCCTTCGTCTGAAAGCGCAAATCCCAGAGTGCTGACGCTATCGAGTAAAATTGATAAACATCTGCAAAGGTTATCGATCGATTCCGACCGATCCTCGAATTGCTTATCTTGGGGCGCAACCCGGTTCGGATTGTGGACCGTGAATTTTCTTAACCGTTTAACGTCATTTTTTAGCTGATGAATTTCGAGATTTTGGTTTGCGATAACGCCATGCGAGATCTCCAAGTCGGACGTTTCTCGAATTGTTTGCGGCTTCAGACCGTTCTGTCTGTAAAACGTATTCTCTATAAGTGCACGGTATGATTTATTCCGAAGAAGCCCCCCTGAACTGACGTTGACATGTGGAGAAATATACTTTGCGAGTTCGGATATGTTCGCAAATCTCATCTGCGATCGTTCCAGCTTATTTATCTACTGGTTCATTAGTTCCAATGGTACCGCCATGAGCGAGTTCTGGTGGTCTCGAGCGTTCTGCGACCCTTTCGGTGCGCCCATAGCTATTGCATTATGTCTGAAAGAAGGGGGATCGATACTGGCACATGCTGCTGTGGTTCCAGCATTGCTACAGCGAGATTGTCGAAAGATATCTCCGTTATAGACATTACCGAACGAATATAGTTGGCTAGTGACCGAACCGCATCCGGCTCAGGCTCTAATCCTTCTAGCAGGGTGTCAACTTGAGTAGCCCCTAGTTTTCTAGACGCCTTCTGCTTTTAAAATCTGCTGCCGTTCGAACTGTGCGGGGGACAGCATCCCGTTCCTGACCTGCTTGCGGACCGGATTGTAGAACATCTCGATGTAATCGAACAC
>NZ_JAFCGW010000028.1:0-26172 GCF_018604485.1 Sphingobium sp. BHU LFT2 | reverse complement strand
GACATATTGCTGCTCGCCCCGACCAGCCCCTGCACCGACGGCTATTTCGGCGACCTGCTCGCCACCTCCGCCCAGGCACGCGGCTGCCGTGGCCTCATCATCGACGCGGGCGTGCGCGACGTGCGCGACCTTAGCCAAATGAACTTTCCGGTCTGGTCCAAGGCGGTCCACGCCCAGGGCACGATCAAGGGCACGCTGGGTTCCGTCAATATCCCGGTCGTCTGCGCCAATGCGCTGGTCAATCCGGGCGACGTGATCATCGCCGACGATGATGGCGTGTGCATCGTGCCGCGCGCCGACGCCGCCGCCGTGCTGGAAAAGGCGCAAGCTCGCGAGGCCGCCGAGGAAGCCAAGCGCGTCCGCCTGGCCGCCGGCGAGCTCGGCCTCGACATCTATAATATGCGCCCGCGCCTAGAAGAGATGGGCCTCAAATATGTGTGACGCGCTTTCCCCCACCCCGTTCGGTTCGAGCCTGTCGAGAACCCTGCGCCCCGTTCTCGACAGGCTCGAACCGAACGGAGGCAGGGCATGACGTCGGCCAGAGTCATGTGGATGCGCGGCGGCACGTCCAAGGGCGGCTATTTTCTGGCCGAAGACCTGCCCGCCGACAGCGCCGCGCGCGACGCCTTCCTGCTGCGGGTCATGGGGTCGCCCGATCCGCGCCAGATCGATGGCATGGGCGGCGCCGATCCGCTGACCAGCAAGGTCGCGGTCGTCAGGAAATCCGATCGGGAGGGCGTCGATGTCGACTATCTCTTCCTTCAGGTCTTCGTCGATCAGGCGATCGTCAGCGATGCGCAGAATTGCGGCAATATCCTGGCCGGCATCGGCCCCTTCGCGATCGAGCGTGGCCTCGTCGCCGCGCAGGACGGCGAGACCCGCGTTGCCATCTTCATGGAAAATACCGGCCAGATCGCGATCGCCACGGTGCAGACGCCCGGCGGCACAGTCCGCTATGATGGCGAGGCGAAGATCGACGGTGTGCCCGGCAGCGCCGCGCCGATCCCGCTGGAGTTTCGCGACACCGCCGGCTCATCCTGCGGCGCGCTGCTGCCGACCGGCAATGCCTTTGACGAGGTCGAGGGCGTGCGCGTCACCCTGATCGACAATGGCATGCCCTGCGTCGTCATGAAGGCGCAGGATGTCGGCATTACCGGCTATGAAGATCGCGACACGCTGGACAAGGACGCGGCGCTCAAGGCCCGGATCGAGGCAATCCGCCTCGCCGTCGGCGAACGGATGAACCTGGGCGACGTCAAGGAAAAGTCGGTCCCCAAGATGATGCTGGTCGCCCCGCCCCGCGATGGCGGCGCGGTCACGGTGCGCAGCTTCATCCCGCATCGCGCCCATGCCTCGATCGGCGTGCTGGGCGCGGTCAGCGTCGCCACCGCCTGCCTGATCGAGGGATCGCCCGCGGCCGAAGTCGCCTCGATAGCTTCGGGCAACCGCAAGACACTCTCGGTCGAGCATCCCACCGGCGAGACGACCTGTGTCATGGAACTGGACGAGAGTGGCGCGGTCACCAGCGCCGCCATGCTGCGCACCGCGCGCAAGCTGATGGATGGAGAGATTTTCGCATGACCGCCCCTGAACTTGGCCGCATCATCAGCTGGCACGGCAATCCGTCCAAACCGCGCTACACCCCGCCGGCCGGCGCGATCGACGCCCATTGCCATGTGTTCGGTCCGATGGCGCAGTTCCCCTTCAGCGCGAAGGCAAAATATCTGCCGGAAGATGCCGGCCCGGACATGCTGTTCGCGCTGCGCGATCATCTCGGGTTCGCCCGCAACGTCATCGTCCAGGCCAGCTGCCACGGCACAGACAATGCCGCGACGCTGGACGCCATCGCCAAATCGAACGGGAAAGCGCGCGGCGTCGCCGTGGTCGATCCGGCCATTTCGGAGGCCGATCTCGCTGCCCTGCATGAGGGCGGAATGCGCGGCATCCGCTTCAATTTTTTGAAGCGCCTGGTCGATGACGCGCCCAAGGACAAGTTCCTCGAAGTGGCCAAGCGCCTGCCCAAGGGCTGGCATGTCGTCATCTATTTCGAGGCCGACATTCTCGAAGAACTGCGCCCCTTCATGGATGCGATCCCGGTGCCGCTGGTGATCGACCATATGGGCCGCCCGGACGTGACCCAGGGGCCGGACGGCGCCGACATGAAGGCGTTCCGCGCCTTCCTCGACAGCCGCGACGACATATGGTTCAAGGCGACCTGCCCCGACCGTCTGGACCCGACAGGTGATCCCTGGAACGCCTTTGCCGATGCCGTCGCGCCGCTGGTCGCCGATTATCAGGATCGCGTGTTGTGGGGCACCGACTGGCCGCACCCGAACATGCAGGATGTGATCCCCGACGACGGCCATCTGGTCGACATGATCCCGCGCATCGCCCCGACCGAGGCGTTGCAGCGCAAGCTGCTGATCGACAATCCGATGCGGCTCTACTGGCCCGAGGAAGTCGGCAGCTGATAGGGACTGCACGTAAAAACACACTCAGCACGACGATATCGTCAAAGATTTGCCAGGTCAGTACGGAGCACAAGCGAATTTGCGTCGCGAGATTTGAGTCTAGCCCGGCTTTACCGCCGAACGATGCAACGGAAACCGATGTGGGAGGTCGAGGTGTCGATAGCTTGCGGCCAACGCGCTGCCGGCCTGTAGCGGCGGCAATAGCTGGCGGCGCAAAGGTGCGATCCGCCCTTTAGAACCCGCCGCGGCACGGCGATGGCTGCATCGCGATCGACACTTTTTTGCATCGCGTCCTGCTCTCGCCCAACGCTGCCGCAGCACGAGGATCCATCGACACGAGCGTGCGAATACCAGTCCGCCGTCCATTCCCAGACGTTGCCGATCATATCATACAGGCCGTAACCGTTTTCCGGATAGCTGCGCACGGGGACGGTGCGTTCGAGGCCCGGCGGTGCGCGATTTTCGTTGGGAAAGTCACCTTCCCAATATTTGGCCAGCCGTCGGCCGTCGGGCTCCAGTTCATCTCCCCAGGCAAATTTCGCGCCGTCCAGGCCGCCGCGCGCGGCATATTCCCACTCCGCTTCGGTGGGCAGGGACTTGCCCGACCAACTGGCGTAGGCCTCCGCGTCTTCGGCGACCACATGTACGACCGGATGATCCTCCCTGGCCTCGATACCGCTGCCCGGCCCCAACGGATGACGCCAGCTGGCTCCCGGCACGAACTGCCACCAGGCCGGGACGGTGTCTGCGGAAAACGACAGGCGGGCCAGTCCTTGTGGCGGATCAAAGACGGACGATCCGGGTACAAGCATCTCGGGGGAATAGCCCGCATAGTCCTGCGGCGAGAGGAAGCGTTCGGCAAAGGTGACGTAGCCAGTTGCGTCGACGAAGTGCGCGAACTGGGCGTTGGTGACCGGTGTCTCGTCCATCCAGAAGTCGCCGACGGAGACCACGCGTACCGGCGCCTCTTCCGGATAGAATTCTTCCGATCCCATGCGGAAGCTGCCGCCGCGGATCAGGCGCATGCCGTTCAGTTTCCCAGTGCGCTTTTTGAGCGTCTTCAGTTTCATGTACAGACCTCCTCAGTCGCTCTTGCGAGATCCGGTGGAACTGGGTGGTGTCAGCATGCGAAGCGCGGGATAGATGCAAGTTGGCTGGCGCGATGATAGATCGCACGCATGGATATCGATCTCACGCGTCTACGCCACATTCTTGCTATTGCCAAAAACCGCAGCTTTTCCAAGGCCGCCGAGGAACTGCACATCACACAGCCTGCGCTGAGCCGTAGCATCTCGACTTTCGAGGATGGTTTCGGCGTCCAGGTATTCGAGCGGAGCCGGTCGGGGGTCACGCCGACCGCGCTCGGCACGCTCATCATCGCCGAGGCCGAGCGAGTGCTTCGTGCCGCCAGCGGTTTCGGCATCAATCTCAAGCTTTATGCAGGGGGAGAGGCCGGCATCGTCATGTTCGGCTTCGGCTCTCTCATGGCCAGCTTCGTGCTGCCGTCCCTCGCGGCCAAGCTCTTTGCCGAGAAGCCGGGACTGGAACTGCGCACGATGATCGGCTCGCCGGCAGAACTGCTGCCCGATCTGCTGGCCGACAGGATCGAAGTCATCGTCGCCAGCGTGTGGGAAGCCCCGGAGGATGCCGATCTTGTCGTGAAGCGAATCAGCAGGATTCCCGTCAAGGCCGTCGTCAGGAACAATCATCCCCTTGCGGCCCGAACGCGAGCCACCTTGGCCGACATCAACGGATATCCAAGAATCCAGTCTCTTGCGTCGACCGCGACAACATCGCAGCTGGACACGGAACGAGAACAGGGACGGTTCGTCTGCTCCAATTTTCATATCCTCAAAGAGGTTGCAATGAGCACCGACAGCGTCTGGATCACAGCGCTGGCATTTGTAGCGAAGGACATAGGCGAGGGACGACTGACGACGATCGACCTTACGGATTTCGAGGAGACCTCTGTCGAGATCGCCTTCTTCTCCCGCCGGGGAAGGACGCTTTCTCCCGCCGCTCTCACCATCATGGACTGCGTTCGCGCCCAGCTCCGGGCCTTGGGATACGGGCTTGACTGAAGGAGAGACCGGCGTGCGGGCTCAGGGGAAATCGAACGAGACATTGTCGATTTTGCCTTCGAGGACGCCACCCGGCGCGGAATATTGCGTGACCGGCACCCCGGTGTCCCGCCCGGTGTCCAGATTCTCGTCATAGCTGGGCCGGGGAAATGTGCGGGGTATCGTCCCGCTCAGGATCGCCTTGCCCTGCCCGTCGGTCATCTCCACTCGAGCGGCCTTGCCCGGCCCCTCGGAGGTGAGGGTCAGATCGAGCTCCGCGGGTCCGGCCGCCAGCGGGGCATGCGCGACGATCCGCCAATTGTCGTCGGTTGAGGGGGAAGCCGCATAGGCGAAGGCGGGATGACCCTTGTCGATGAAGAGGGACCAGCCTCCGAAATGACTGCCATTCGCAACGATGACACCCGAACTGTTCGGCCCGTTGAGGCTGAAACGCGCCTTGAGATGGAACGAACCATCGATAGGCGGCCGATTACCGAGCGTCGGGATCGAGACATTCGCCCCCCGCAAGGTAAAGCCCGCCGGCTTGACGGATGCTGGACGGCCCTTACCGCCACCAATCGGGCCCCGATGGATGATCGGATAGACATTGTTCGCCCGCGCCTCCTTGTCCCAGAGGGCGATCATCGCCTTCATCTGGCGCGGGTTTTGGGTCGCGAGATCGCTCGCCTGGGCAAAGTCGGTGCGCAGATCATAGAGTTTCCAGTCCGTCCGCGCGATGCCGTCGCCCGGGAATTCCGCCTGCCAGGATAAGCGACCATCATCGCCGCTGGCAAACCAGCCATCATGATATAGCCCGATCTTGCCGCCGATCTCGAAATATTGCGTCCGGGGCGCATCCGGGCGGCAGTTCGACAGGCTGGGCAAAAGGCTCTGGCCGTCCACGCGTCGCTGCTTCACGCCATGGACGATGGCTGGAGCCGGAACCCCCGCAGCTTCATAGACGGTGGGCGCGATGTCGACCAGATGGCCGAACTGTGCGCAGACAGGGCTTGCCTGGACCGCCGCCCTGCGGGGCCAGGACAGGATCATGCCGTTGCGAATGCCGCCAAGCATCGAGGCATATTGCTTCACCCAGGGGAACGGCGCGTTCATCGCCCACGCCCAGCCGGCAGGATAAGCGGGGCGCGTGAACTCGCCGCCAAGCTGGCGCAGCACATCCGGCGAGACCGTCCCATCCTCCGATCCGCCGGACTTTTTGGTCATCTCGCTGACCGCGCCTTCGGGGCCGGACTCAGCAGCTGCACCATTGTCGCCTTGGATGAAGACGATCAGCGTGTTGTCGAGAATGCCCATCTGCTCGAGTTCGTCGAGGATGCGCCCGAACTGCGCATCCTGATAGGCGAGCATCGCCGCACCGACCTCCATGGTGCGCGCGGCGAACCGCTTCTTGTCCGGTGTCAGCGAGCCCCAGGCGGGAATGCCATCGGGCCGCGGGGAAAGACGGGTCCCGGCCGGCACGATTCCCATGGCGACCTGTCGCCGATAGGTCTCCTCGCGCTGGATATCCCAGCCCTGATCGAACTTGCCGCGGAAGCGCTCGATATAGTCCTCGGGCGCCTGCAGCGGCGTATGAACTGAAGCGGGCGCATAGTAGATGAAGAATGGCTTGTCTGGCGCCGCGGCCTTTTGATTGTGGATCCAGTCGAGCGCATCGTCGGCAATCCGCTTCTCGAACAGCTCGGGTGGCTGCCGCTCCTCGCCAACTCTGGACGTTCCTCGATAGACATTCGGGTGCCATTGGTCCGCCGCGCCGCCGATGAAGCCATAGAAATATTCAAAGCCGAGGCCGGTCGGCCAATGATCGAACGGCCCCGCCGCGCTCCGTTCGGGTATCGGGACATTGTGGTGCTTGCCGAACATCGCGGTGTTGTAGCCGTTGAGCCGCAAGACTTGAGCGATCGATGCCGCATCCGGTCCCATGTCGCCATCATAACCCGGAAAATTCTGGGGCAGATCGACCAGATAGCCCGTGCCGACATTGTGATGGTTGCGACCGGTCAACAGCGCCGCCCGGCTCGGCGAGCAGATGCCGGTCGTGTGAAAGCGATTATAGCGCTGTCCCACGCGGGCCAGGCGGTCCATGTTCGGGGTCGGGACAGGGCCACCAAAGGTGCTCGCCATCGAGAAGCCCGCATCGTCGCTCATGAAGACCAGAATGTTGGGCGCGCCCGCAGGCGCCGTCACGGGACGAGCCGGCGCCGCGGTCGAATTTGCGAGTTCGGGCCGGATCGTGCCCCCGAACGGTGGCTTGGGAACAGGAAGGACCGATCTGTCCGCCTGCGCCAGCGCCGGTGAGCAGAGAAGGAGGGCCAGCACTCCGATGGAACAAGTGAACTTGGCATTCATGGCAGGACCCCGATGATTGGAGGCATGGAAAGAGAATGTATCGAGAACGGCTGCTCTGGCACCGGCGCGCTAGAGTGAGAGACGCGCCCCGAACAAAATGCGACGCCCAGCATCCACGTAACTGTTCGGAATGCCCGACAGATAGCGGTCGACCTGGACTGCGTTCAGCAGGTTCACGGCTTCGATGGAAAATGCGATCTGCTGGTTCAGGTGCCAGGTCGCGCTGCCGTCGAGCGTTCCATAAGCCAGGGTTCGCGAGCCCATGACCGCACCTTGAGGCGCAGCCGAAAGATAGGGGCCGCGCCAGGCGTAGGAGAGTCTGAGTCCGATCGGTCCCTTTTCATAATAGCCGGTCACGTTGAAGTTGTGGCGCGATGCGGCGGTCAGCCGCTCCGGATCAGAATTGTCGATGAACGTGTAGTTCGCGGTGGCGCCAAGCCCGTCGAACGGCGCGGGAAGGAAGGTGAAGGCTTGCTGGTAGAACAGCTCGAAGCCCTTGACCTTGACGCCGCGTCCGTTCGTGACGCGGTTCACGGTGAAATTGAGGTCAGTCGTCGTGATCGAGCCGTCGGCCTGAATGACCCGCACTGGAAACGCCTCGATGGCGGCATCGTTGACGATCAGCGATTTGAGATCCTTGTAGAAGGCCGAGACGCCCAGCACGCCCCCGCGCGTGAAATACCATTCCGCCGTCAGGTCCACATTGTTCGCGCGATACGGGTCGAGGAAGGGATTTTTCTGCGTGATCGTCAGCGATTGCCCGTTCGCGGTGGTGGTCGGCGCGAGATCGGCGAGATTGGGCCTTGCCATCGTGCGGGACAGGCCCAATCGCAGGAGCAGGCTATCGGAGGCCTCGTAGCGGAGGTTGAGGCTGGGAAGGATGTCGGTGTAGCTGCGTTTGACCGAGACCGGAGCGGCAGTGGGCACCCGCGTTACCGAGCCCGCTTCGAACGAGACTGATATCTGCGTGAGATCGGGGGCCACGCCGAGCGAGGTCTGCCAGGTCTGAACGGCCCGCAGTCCCACATTTCCGGTCAGCCGGCCGAAGTCGAAATCCGCCCGCGCATAGCCTGCCAGCGTCTTTTCGGCGACGTCGGTGATGCCGGTCGGATCATTGGTGTAGGTTCCGGCCGCGATCAGCTCGGCTGCGCTTTTCGTCGTCAACAGGGCTGACGGATCCGAGACCAGAAAGCTTCTTGGAAAGTCGGCGCCGCCGCTATAGGTCCCAAGAAACGAGCCGCGTTGTGCCGAGACGAGCGTCATGAATGGCGCGGCACTGAAAGATCCTGCCACCGAGCCTGCCGGCAAGCCGCCGTAAAGGGCCGACACGCCGGCCGGGAGAATCGTCAGGCGGCCATTGTCCTGATACATCTTCCGATCGGCATAGCGTACGCCGACCGAGACCTTGGTCAAGCCGGACCGGCCGAACTCGCGGCTGACGTCGATGCGACCGTCATAGAGCCGGTCCGAGCTTTTGCGCTGGAATTCACCATTGATGCTGGCAACGCGGAAACTGTTGGGATCGAGAATCGCCGTGGCGAAGGAACCAAGATATCCGATCGAGAAGAGGTCGTCGCCGCGGTTGGCGCTGAAATAGCCTGGCCCTGTCGCTACAGTCGCCAGCGCGAGATTGCTCAGTTCCTGTTGAGAGCGCGAATATCCTCCGGTGACGGCGACGGTCCAGCCATCGCGTTCCCAGCGCCCCCCACTCGAAATCGTGAGCAGATCGCCGGATCGGTCTTCCAGGCGGCCGTTCGATCGCACGTCGAGCTGCGTCAGTTCCAGTCTGGTGATCGTCGGATAGCCGTCCAGCGTGGTCAGCTCGGTTCCCGCGCTGACGAGACCCCTCGAATTGCTGAGATTGGCAATGCGTTCGTTGCGGACAGCCTCAACGTCCAGCTTGCTGTAGAGGCCATCGACATAGAAGCTCAGCTCGTCGTTGGCCTTGAACTCGAGTGAGCCCGTAGCGCCGATCCTGGTGCGCTTTTCCTGGAAAAGCCAATAGAGAGGCGTCGTAGGCATACGTACCGATACATCCGGATCGATGACGCCGTTGCCGTTGAAGTCGGCCGGTTGCGCGCCGGACCCGAGACCAGCGCGTTCGGTCTGGAGCACATAGGATTGCGACGCGCTGTGGGTTTCCGGGCGCCGCTGCGAATAGGAGAAACCCAAAGTGATACCCAGGCGCCCGTCCGCAACGACATCTGAAAAGAGGACGGAGCCGCGCGGCGCGATCTTGCCAGAATTGTCCGAATACTCCCCCTGGATGGATCCGGTGAGGATGCGCTTTCCGATCTCGAAGGCCCGAGGCGTCCGCACGTTGACGGTGCCTGCCAGCCCTCCTTCCTCCAGATCGGCCGTCGGTGCTTTGTAGACCTCCAGCGTTCGCACGAACTCGGGCGCAAGGATCGTGAAATCGAACGCGCGGGTGGCGGCCGAATCCGTATTCAGCAGTGCATTGGGAATGCTGTGACCGTTCAGGGTCGTCAGCGTGAAGATGGCGGGAAGTCCTCGGATATTGACCGTCTGTCCCTCGCCGCGTGAGCGGCTGATCTGAACGCCGGAGATACGCTGGACCGATTCCGCTATATTGAGATCCGGATAGCGGCCGATATCCTCAGCGTTGATCACATCGACAATCGAAGGTGCGTCGCGCTTGATATTGAGCGCGGAATTGAGGCTGGACCGAATGCCCGTGACCACGATTTCCTTCCCTTCATCCGGTGCTTCGGTTTGCTGCGGCTCCTGGGCCAGAGCGGCGCACGGTAGAAGGAACAATGAGGCCGTTGGGCTACGGAGAAGCCCAGCCCGGATAGTGGGCAGGCGCCGGGCAGGGAAGGGCAAGGTCACGAGAATCTCCTGGTCTGGCTGATTGCCCGGCGGCCAAACACTTCATCTCGTGATGTCAGCGAAAATATGCCCGGGACTGAGATGGGTCGCCCATCACCACGGAATGCAGTGAAAGCCTACTTCATCAGTAGAGTATCGGTTTGCATCCACGTATCTACAAGTCAAATGCAATTGAAAGCGCATAACCATAAATGCAATTTATGGACGGTGACCCGTGCAAGAGAGGGCCTGATCCGTGTCGCTCTTCCCGTTCCGCCATGCGAGGGGTCAAGACCAAGGGCGGGTTGCACCCCAGGCTGCCGCAGGAAAAGGGCGCACCGAAAAGGTAGCGGTTGCGCCCGATATCCCACCCGCTTCACCAATTGAGCGCTGGACGCAGCCTAGGGCGGATCGACATTCAGCATTCCCAAAGGGGATGATCGCTGATTCATAGGACGCCGTGTTGACGCGCGGAGTGGATGATGGCGGCGAAGCAGTACGAGTTGAACGAGGTGCAATGGGAAAAGATTGCGCCGTTGCTACCGGGCAAGGCGACCGATCCGGGGGGGCGGGAACGGATAACCGCCTGTTCGTGAACAGATGTTTGTGGGTGCTGCGGTAGGGGCGCTTGGTGCGATCTGCCGGAGCGCTATGGCAAGTGGAAGACGGTGCATCGCCGCTTCAGCCGTTGGTGCCATGCGGGTGTCTGGGAACGGGTGTTCGAGGCGCTGACGGCCGAGCGGTACAACCAGTATTTGATGATCGACAGCACCATCGTTCGCGCACACCAGCAGGCAGCGACCGGAAAAGGGGGGCGTGCGATCAGGCGCTGGGGCGTTCCCGAGGCGGACTGACCACCAAGATACACATGCTTGCGGACGCGCTCGGCCGGCCGCTGCGCTTCATCATCACGCCCGGCCAGACTGGCGACGTTACCCAGGCGCCGGCCCTGCCGCACGGGCAGGAAGGCGGCGTCGTGCTCGCCGACAAAGCTTATAATAGCAATGCTTTACGGACAATCATCGCGAAAATGGGCGCCGAAGCGGTCATACCTTCAACCGCTGCCGTAGGGTCGCAATCCCGCATGACGCGCTGATCTACAAACACCGCAATCGTATCGACCGATGCTTCGGCAGGCTCAAACACTTCCGCCGCTTCGCAACACGATACGATCGCCGCACCATCCACTTCGCCGGCTTCACAAACCTCGCCGCCGCTATGATCTGGTTACGCTGAATGTCGATCCGCGCTAGGCGCTGTTGATATGGGATGTCCCGCCCCGTTTCCCTGACATCCGATATGATATCGGTGCTGAAGAGGAAAGGAGCGGACCATCCCTTAATAAACACCAGCTCGAGGAAGCAGATTTTCAGAAGATGACGGCAAATTGATTGCACGCGTTCTATGGGCCTTGGCGCGCGGCGTCGCGATATCATCTACCAGAATTGCTTCAACTTTTAACGAACCTGAAGTCACGAAGTTCGTCCTCGATGCGCTGTGAGTAAAGCCGCCAATGAATAGCAAATAGTCGTGCGGTGCCAGCATGATCGGCAACTCATTCTATGCCAGATATTGCCTGAACTGTACGCCTCATTTGCTCGCCGCCAAACTGTACCGAAGCTGCACGGTTCAGGCGATCAAATCGATCGTTCGCGATTACGTCTTCGATGCCAAGTCCTTATGGACCGTCGAAACCGCATCCATCGGTTCGCGACACGCCGGGCGATGAGCCCGCTGTCGGGCTGCGCGCTACCAATGCCGCGGTAAACAAGGGGATACCTCGCACTAGTCGCAACGATGACTCGGATTTCTTCGCCCGTTCCGAACAACTGCAGGCGGCGTATGTTGTCCATCACGCTCCGCGAAGAGAGCGCCGGGATCAGAAAATCAGGACACGTTTGCCCCGCGTGTGCCCTTGCAGAACAGCGCCAAAGCCCTCGGCTGCCCTAGTGAAGGGGTAAGTCTCGCTGACTTCCCACCTGATCCGGCCGTCGGCGACCCGATCCACGACATATTGGAGATTGGCGGGGCTGGGCTTGTTGCCTGTCGCGCGGACCCGCTCCGATGGGGCGGGAATACCCGTGATCGAAGCAACATCCCCCTCCGGTTTCACCGTGGCGAGCGAAGCCTGCGTCGCCTCCTCGGTGCCAGCCAGGATGACTGCCGCGTCGAACGCAGCGGGATGAATGTCCCTGATGCGTTCAACCAGGCCGGGGCCGTAGGCGACGGACTTGGCGTCAAGCGCGCGGAGATGATCCTCGTTGGCCTGCGAGGCGGTGGCGACCACCTGGATGCCCTTCTCGCGCGCGAGCTGGATCAGCACGGTGCCGACCCCGCCCGCGCCGCCATTGACCAGCAGCGATCCGATATCGCCAAGCTCGTGGAGGACCGCCATCGCGGTCTGGGCGGTTCCGGCGAGCGAGCCGGCCACGGCCCAATCGAGCGTGGACGGACGCCGGATGAGGTTGCCGATCGGCACGTCGATGATCGTGGCGTGCGTAAAGCCGCCGCCGGAGCCGAGAACCTCGTCGCCGACGGACCATGGTCCGGCCTTGGCGGGCAGTTCCGTGATTAGGCCCGCGAACTCGGTGCCGAACCGCAAGGGCAGGGGACCGAACCGGATTTCGCCGGTCATCCGGCGCGCATCGATCGGGTTGATGCCGGCCGCCCTGACCTCGATGCGGGCGTGACCCGGCGCCAGGGGAGGAAGCTCCTCCTCGACGAAATCGAGGACGTCGGATTGACCGTAACGGTCGGCGATCAGAATTCTGCTCTTCATATCGTCATGCTCCTGCCCCGGCACAAGGCGACATCGCTTTGCGCCGCGGGGACATTGCCCTAAGGTCAGGACAGAACCGAGATGCCAGTCTTGGCCGTCGCCCCGCCGTCCACCGTGAGGTTCGCGCCGGTGATGTAGGCGGATTCGTCCGAGGCAAGGAAAAGGCCGGCATAGGCGACATCGACGGGGCGCCCCGATCGCTTGAGCAGCGGCATGCCTTCGAACAATTTGCGAAAGTCGGGGCTGGCGGCGACGACCGCTTCGGACGCGGGCGTCACGATCGGCCCCGGCGAGATCGCGTTGACCCTGATGCCGTGGACCCCGCCCTCCGTCGCCAACTGGCGCGTGAAGCTGATGACGCCGCCCTTCCCGGTGGCGTGCGCGGCCGCGCCGGCGCTGCCGATGACTTCGCCGCCCATCATCCCCGCGATCGACGCGATGTTGACGATCGACCCGCCGCCTCTGGCGATCAGATACGGCCAGACCGCCTTCGACGGGATGAACACCGTGTCGAGTTCCAGCCGCAGCGTGTCATGCCATTGCGAAAGCGTCATATCGCCGAACGGCACGAAATGGGCGCCGGCGCCGTTGTTATAGAGGATGTCGACGCCGCCATGCCGCGCCGCGACATCATCCACCCAGGACGCGACCTTCGCTTCGTCGGAGGCATCGACCTGCGCCAGATCGAGCTTGACGTCGCGCGCGGCGGCGAGCGCCGCGGTGCCTTTGAGGCCTTCGGGATTGATGTCGCAGCCCGCGACGATGGCGCCGGCTTCCGCGAAAAGGAGCGCGACCTCGCGGCCTTGTCCGCTGCCGACCCCGGTCACCAAAGCGACCTTCCCGGTCAGGCGCCCCTCCACCGGGCCACGGCTCAAAAGTTCAGTTGTCGACATAATAGTTCTCCAATCAAGCGGCGGCGTCAGCCAACCTTGTACAGTCCGCCATCCACCGGCAGCGCCTGCCCGGTGATGAAATGTGCGTCCTCGCTGGTCAGGAAAGCGATGGGCCCCACCAGATCGTTCGGCTCGCTGAACCGCTTGATGGCCTGCTGCCGCCATACCGATTCGGCGAATTCGGGCGGCGCATCCTTCGTTCCGGGAGTCTGGACGATCGTCGGCAGCACGGCATTCACGGTGATCCCGAACTCCGCGACGTCGTTTGCAAGCCCCCGGACGAAGCCGATGACGCCCATCTTGCTGGCCATGTAATGACTGTTTCCGGGAAGCGGCGTGCCGATGGAGCTGGACGAAATATTGACGAAGCGCCCCCAGCCGTTCCGGCGCATCAGGGGGACGAGATGCCGCGCGCTGAAAAAATGGGCATCCAGATTGACCGCGAGGGTCCGTCGCCAGGTCTCGACCGTGAGATCCTCGATTCTCGCCGTCGGATATATTCCGGCGTTGTTGACGACGATGTCGCACCGACCGAAAGTCGCGTCCGCCAAGGCCGCGATCCTCGCCCACTCCTCATCCTGCGAGACGTCGGCCTGCACGGAAGTCGCGGCGGGGCCGATCAGCGCCGCCGTCTCGCCGGGATCCTCGCGGTCCACAAGAATGACCTTCGCGTCAAGCTCAGCGAGTTTTATCGCGATCGCCCGGCCGATCCCGCGACCAGCGCCGGTAACCAGGGCAATCCTTCCCGAGTGACTCTTGCTCATCTTGATTTTCTCCGGTTCGCGATGCTGGAAGCCTTCAGGCCGCCACCTTGTTGGCGAGGTTGATGATCTTGGCCTGCGTGAATTCCTTCATGCCCTCGAGCCCCGATTCACGGCCGATGCCTGACTGTTTCACACCGCCGAAAGGCAGGTCGGGGGGCAGTTCGACGAGCTTGTTCACCCAGATGGTGCCCGACTGGATGCGCAGCGCGACTTCGAGTCCGCGTTCGGCGTCGTTCGTCCAGATCGTGCCGCCAAGCCCATATTCGCTGTCGTTGACCCGTTCGATCATCTCTTCGATCGTGTCGTAGGCCAGGACCGGGATGGCGGGGCCGAACTGCTCCTCGCGCACGAGGCGGGCGCTATCGGGAAGGTCGCGCACGATCGTCGGCGCGATGAAATAGCCTTCGCGATTGAGCGCGTTGCCGCCGGCAATCACGTTGCCCAGGCTTCTGGCCTCCTCGATGATCTCCAGCACCTTCTCATATTGCTGCCGGTTCTGGAGCGGCCCGATCTGGGTTTCCGGTTCCAGGCCATCGCCGACGACCGCTTCGCGGGCGAGCCTCGCCAGCTCGTCGCACAGGGCATCGTACAAGGGGCGCGGCGCGTAGATGCGTTTCGCCGCCAGGCACACCTGGCCGGAATTGATCATTGCGGCCTGGAACACCTTCGGCGCGATCTCCTTGACGTCGACATCGTCGAGCACGATGGCGGCATCGTTGCCGCCCAGTTCCAGCGTCAGCCGCTTGAGCGTGCCGGCCCCACTTCCCATCACGCGCCTGCCGGTGGGGGTGGAGCCGGTGAAGGCGACCATGGCGATGTCGGGGTGGCTG
Source organism: Sphingobium sp. BHU LFT2 (assembly GCF_018604485.1). NCBI lineage: Bacteria > Pseudomonadati > Pseudomonadota > Alphaproteobacteria > Sphingomonadales > Sphingobiaceae > Sphingobium > Sphingobium sp. BHU LFT2. The sequence continues at coordinate 11,179 of NZ_JAFCGW010000028.1, read as the reverse complement.
GTGATCCTGTCGCCGAGGTGGTGCGCGTCGATGATCACGTTGAACACGCCCGGCGGCAGGATGCCGGCCGCCAGTTCGCCGAACAAGGCGGCCGTCAGTGGCGTCGTCGAAGCAGGCTTGGCCACCATCGTGTTGCCGACGCTCAGGCAGGGCGCGACCTTCAGCGTCAGCTGCTGGAGAGGGAAGTTCCACGGCGTGATCGCCGCCACGACGCCCAGCGGCGTCCGCTGTTCGAGCACCCGGCCCTCATCGGCCTGGCGGATCGTCTCGAGCGGCAGATCCTGCTCGGCGAACCAGCGCAACAGCCCGACCGACATGTCGAATTCGATCCGGGACACGGCCAGCGGCTTGCCCTGCTCGCGGGTGATCAGCGTGCAGAATTCGTCGGAGCGCGCCTGCACCGCATCCGCGAGGCGGTTGAGATAGTCGCGGCGTGCGCCGTGGGTCAGGGATGCCCAGGCCGGGAAGGCGCGCTTGGCGGCGGCAATCGCCTGTTCGAGTTGCGCCTCGTCGGCGCATGCACAGGTCTCGAAGACAGCCCCGGTGGCGGGATTGATCACGTCAAGGGTCGAAGCGCCGTCCACGAGTTTTCCATCGATCAAAAGACGATAAGCCATGGTCCGGTTTCTCCTGCGGATGCGGTGCTGCCAGAAGGACGTGATCGCGCTGGGCGCGAGGCCTTCACCGCTACAAGCGCTTGCGCCCCTCGGGCTGGTCGATTGTGGTGCAGCTTCACTGGTTCCTCCGAAAGTTGGGCTGGATTCAGGTGATCGGCGACAGGCGCCCCATCTCACCCCTGCGGTAGCGTTCGAAGGCGGCCGTCAACTGCGCCTGGTCGTTCATGATGAACGGCCCGTAGACCGCCACCGGCTCGCGCGGATCGGTGCCGGAAAGCAGCAGGAACTGCGCCGGCTCCCGCGCCTTCACATGGAGATCGTCCGCCTCGTCCGCTTGCCCCGCGACCGCCTGAAAGGCTTTCACCTGTCGGACCTGATCGCCGGCGCCGACCTCGACGGCGCCGCTCAGGACATAGACGAGGACATTGCGCCGCGCGGGCACGCGGAAACGCCACGCGCCGCGGGCCGTGACATCGAACAGGTCGAACGGCTCGGCCGGCTCCACGGGACTGGCCGCGTCGGCGAAACGGCCGGTCAGCACCCTCGTGCGATTGCCGGCCGCGTCCACCACCTCGGGCACGTCCGCCGGGGCGATGGCGAGCATCCGGGGCGGCAGGTCCTTCTTCCGGCGCGGCAGGTTGATGAAAATCTGGACGCCGTGGACCTCCTCGCCGGTTCGCGCGGGAAATTCGTCATGGACTACGCCCGACCCTGCCTGCGTCCACACCATCGCGCCCGGCTCGATCACCAGATCATGTTGCAGGGAGTCGCGATTGCGCAGTCCGCCCGGGGAGTCTTCAAACACATAGGAAACCGCCGAGAAACCGGCATGCGGATGCGGCGCGAAGGTAGGGCCGCTCATCCGGTATTGATCGAAGCCCATCACCGGCGAAGCGAGATCGCCAAGCCCGGCCAGGTCGAGGCGATGCCCCGAGAAATGACCGCCGAGCGTCGCCGGCTCGGCATTCACGACAGGAGAAAGAATCAGGCTCATCCAGGCATCCACCGCTTCCGCCGCTTCGGGTCTTGTCCGTGGAAAGGATATAAGGAAGCACCACCGGCTTGATAATTCGGCAAAATCGGTAAAGACTGGTGCATATGCGCACCAATGGGCTTGCTTCATGGAAGATCTGAACGACCTCGCCTATTTCGCGGCCGTGGTGGAGCATGGCGGTTTCTCGGCGGCGGCACGCGCCACCGGCATCGAAAAGACCAGGCTCAGCCGCCGCGTCGCCGCGCTGGAGGATCGGCTGGGCGTGCGCCTGCTCCAGCGCAACACGCGGCATGTCGCGGCGACCGAAGCCGGCGAGCGTTTCTTCGTCCAGGCGCAGGCTCTGGTCGAAGGCGCCCGGAGCGCCCTCGACAGCCTGGCGGACCTGCGCCGCGAGCCGGCGGGCACCGTGCGGCTCAGTTGCCCGCAGGTGATGGCCCAGAGCTATCTCGCGCCGATCCTGCCGGGCTATCTGGCGACTTATCCCAAAGTCAATCTGGAGCTGGAGGCCAGCGACCGCCCCGTCGACCTGCTGCGGGAGCGCATCGACCTGGCCTTGCGCGCGGGCGCCCGGATCGACGGCACGGCCGGACTGGTGACCAGGAAACTCGGACAAGCGCGCCGCGTGCTGGTGGCCAGCCCCGGCTATCTGGATGCCGCGGGGCGTCCCCGGACGCCGCAGGATCTTGCCCGGATGGATACGTTCAGCAGGCCCGGCGACGTGCATGACGGCCAGGCGCGGTGGGCGCTCGCCGGCCCGTCGGGCCAGGTCGCCGTGATAACGCACACGCCCAGGCTGTCGACCGACGATCTGCGCATGCAGCTCCAGGCGGCCGTCAACGGCATCGGCGTCGCATTGCTGCCGGAGCCTATCGTGTCGGCATCCGTCCGCGGCGGCGTTCTCGAAACGGTGCTGCCGCACTGGTCCGCCGAGACCCACATGATCCATTTGCTCTATCCGACCCCGCGCGGGATGCTGCCGTCGGTGCGCAGCCTGATCGACTATCTGGCGGTGCATTTGCCTGCCTGCATCCAGGAGCGAAGCGTCGAGCTGGAGGATCATCACGAACCGGCGCCATAGCGCGTCGACCGCAGGCGCCGGTTCGCATGCTTCCCGTGAATCCCGGCGCTTGGGCGAGCAGCGCGCCGACCTCTCCCCCCTTGCTCGCTTCTACAGGTTCGAGGCAGGAAACGGTCGCTGGTTATCGGTCGTTTCGACCTTCGCGAAGCGTCCTGGTCCACCAGGCGAGTTCATCGAGCATCGTTTCGGCGCTGCGGGTCAGATATTCATAATCCGAGAAGGTCTTGCCTTCCCTGATGCCGAGCAATTCGGCCAGGCCGATATGCACGGCGTCACGAAGCGGGGCGACCCGAAGCTCCACCAGGATCAGCCGCAATTGCTCGACGGCGCGTGCGCCGCCGACGCCGCCATATCCCACGAAGGCCGCGGGCTTGTGACCCAGCTCCGGAAAAAGATAGTCGATGGCATTCTTGATCGCACCTGTCGGCGCGTGATTATACTCGGCGGTGATGAAGATGTACCCGTCCAGCCCCGCCATCCTGGCGCTGAGCCGTTGCGCCACCTCGTGGGTAGCCGGCTGATAGATCGGCGGGGCCGGCTCGTCGTACAGCGGGAGGGGGTAATCACGCAGGTCGACAATCTCGAACTCAAGATCGCTGCGTTGCGACGCCACGCCATGGATCCAGTCCGCGACCTTGTCGCCGAAGCGTCCTTCACGTGTCGATCCGATCACAATCCCTATCTTCGGCAGGCTCAATTCAGTTCTCCGGCTTCAAATGTCATCGCGCATGTACATGCGCGACAGGTAGTGATTTGCCAGGACAAGTAACCGATGGCGCCCGCGCAGGGAAGGGTGAGGGAGCGCGTTGACTTGGGGCCTGTTGCAGGATGTGCGCAAGCGGCCTCATATGAGTGGACAGTGATTTTGAGAGAATCCCGCAATGTCTGAACAGGATGTCCGGGAAATTGTGGCCCGGCTTGAAACGGTGCGCATGGACGCCCTCCTCCGCGGCGATGTCGCCACGTTGGACGATATCACGAGCGACCGCTACATCCACATCGAGAGCACTGGCCGGCGGCGAAACAAGGCCGAGTTCCTGGACGGTCTCGCCCGCGCCGAGTTCCGCTTCGAAAGCTTCGATATCGAAGAGAACAGGATAATCGCCCGGCCCGAATTTGCTTATGCAGTGGGCAGTTACAGAAACAGGATCCGGACGCGGGAAGGCCTCAATCCGGTGAAGCACGCACGTCATGTGCGGATCTACGAGAAGGAGAACGGCGTCTGGCGAAATGTCTTCCATCAGGCCACGGAGTTCATGACATAGCTACGACGGCAAGGACTGGTCTCTTGCCGCGGCCGGCGCGGGGTCCACCTCCGCGCTCGAAGCAGCCAGGCCGCCCGCGCGACCACCGTGACGATGACGATCGGAGACCTATTGACAAGCGGGCCGCACAGAAGCCCGAGGCGTCCCTCACAGAGCCCGATGGGGCGCGAACCAGGGCGGGTACATCGCCTCGATGGCAGCCAGCAGCATCCGTTCGTCGCGAGGCCCGGGAAGATGCAGCCAGGCCTCGACGGCGCCGGCGGCGCCATGGGCGAGCTGGGCCGCATAGAGCGCGGCGGCTTCCGGTCCCGGCAGCGGCGGGCTTACGAAGCCATCGCGAAATATGGTCAGCATGGATTGCTCGATATGCTCGGCGAGCACCACGCGCAGGGCAAACCTGGCTGAGGCGCGGCCGACACCGCCGTAGACATCCTCATGCCTGAGGACATGCGCCAGAATTGCGTGCAGCGTGCTGCGGGTCAGGTCGCGCAGCAGGAGGCCGTCGCGTTCGAGCTGGTCCATTCCGCGCCGCCGTACCATATCCAGCTCGCAGGAGAGGACGCGGGTCAGCAGTTCCACGGGCGTCCGGGCATGTTCGTAAAAGGTGCTGCGATTTATGCCCGCGCGGCGCGTGAGCTCCGAAACCGACACACTCGTGATGTCCCGCTCGGCCGCCAGCGAAAGCACCGCGGCGGCGAGCCGGGCACGGGTGCGCTCTATCCGCGGATCCTCGGCCTCAGCGCCGTCGCCGAAGCCCTTGTCCGCCGCTCGTGAACGCACCGTCATCCGCCGCCCCTATCAAGGCTGGTTAATCCAACACCTGTCGGTTATCATGCTAGGAGAGCGGCGCTTCGATCGTCAAGCCGGACCGGCGGCGGCATTGGATGGAGGACGGAAAACAGATGGAAGACCTCACGGCATTGGTGCTGGGCGGCACCGGCGACGTTGGCGAAGGCATTGTCCGCAGCTTTCTGAAGCACGGCGCGACCGTTATCGTGCCTTCGCGCAGCCAGGTGAAAGGCGATGCCCTGCGCGACTATGTGGCCGACATCGAGACGGGCACGCTGAAAACCGTCGATGGCCTTTTCGACACGCCGGCCGAGGCGGAGGCGCTGCGCGACAGGATCGCCGCACTGTCCAGCCGCATCGACCTGATCGTCGCGGCGCTGGGCGGCTGGTCGCAGGGCTTTGCCCTTACCGATCTCGGCTTCGACCAGTGGGAACGGATCGTCCGAAACAACCTGACGACTCACTTCCTTGCGATCAAGACGTTCGTGCCCCTGCTCACCCCCGGGAGCGGCGTCTATGTCCACATCAACGGGCAGAGCGCCGAAGGCCCGCATCCGGGCGCCGGGCCGGTGGCCGCCATGTCGGCCGCGCAGAGATCGCTGGCACTGACGCTCGCCGAGGAACTTCGTCCGTCCGGGCTGAAGGTGCACGAGCTGCTGATGCCGCCCATCAACACCCGAAGGCGCATAAGCCATCACCACGACCGCCCCGAATGGCCGACCCCGGAGAAGATCGGCGACTATATCGCCACGCTGATCGACACGAACGACCCCGAGGTCTCCCACTGGATCGAACCGAAGAAGATCTAGTGATCTGTGGCTCTGACAGGCAGCAGCGACTTCAGCGGTGCAGTTGCATCCGCCAGCTGCTCTGCTGCCATCTGCAGGCGGCCGGCCACCAGCGCCTTGCCCTGGACGTAATCCTTGGTGGCGTTAACGCAGTCGAGCGCGATCACCCTGCCCTGCCTCAGGTACACTACGGAAAAGCTGCGCGCGCGGGGATCGCCTCGCAGAACCTCCTCGTCATGCCCGATGGACAACCCGATCGTCTGCAGGCGAAGATCGTACTGGTTGGACCAGAACCACGGCACCGAGTGATAGGCCTCAGGGTCCCCAGTGATCGCCTTGGCGACAATCGTCGCCATGTCGTTTGCATTCTGAACCGACTCGAGCCGGATTTGCAGGCCTTCCGCGAAGGCGTTCGCATGGAGGGCGCAATCCCCTATGGCGAAGACGTGCGGCAGCGATGTCCGGCAATGCTCGTCCACGGCAACGCCGTTGCCTCCTTCGGCGCCGGCAGCAAGCAACGGCTCGACCGCAGGCACGATCCCGATGCCAACAATGACCATCTCTGCGGGAAGCACGGTTCCATCGCCCAGGCGCACGCCGGTAACACGGCTATCCCCCTCGATGCATTCGACCGCAACCCCGAGCCTGAGATCGACGCTATGCGCGCGATGTTCGGCCTCGTAGAAGCGGGAGAGGGCGACACCTGCGACACGGGCAAGAACACGCTCCTGCGCCTCTAACACTGTGACCGACTTACCAAGCTTGCTGAGCACCGCAGCTGCTTCCAGACCGATGTAGCCGCCCCCGATGACGACCACGCGAGTCGTGTCGTCCAGCTCACCCATCATCCTGTCAACGTCGGCGCGGGTGCGCACAGAATGGACTCCCGTCAGTGAATGGCCGGTGCATGACAGCTTCCGCGGATGGCCACCCGCCGCCCAGACGAGCTCCCTATAACCGATGGTTCCGCCATCCTCCAGCTCAACAGTCCTCGCCTCCGGATCGACCGCGACGACCTTCCCGCCCATTGCCATCTCGACGCGGTGGTCGACCCAGAAGCCTGCGGGCCGGATGAGAATGCGCTCGAAAGCCTTCTCGCCTGACAGATAATCCTTCGACAGGGGAGGCCGTTCATACGGCATCTCGGGCTCTTCGCCGATCATCAGGATCGAACCTTCGAACTTGCGTTGACGCAGTGCGGCAGCCGCCTGTGCACCGCCATGCCCTGCCCCTACGATCACAATGTCCGCTCGCTTCATCCCGCCCTACTCCCGTACTGACAACGTATTGGCTTTAATCTTCCGGCGCGATCGTGACCCGCAACCCGTCCAGTGCCTTACTCAACACGATCTGGCATGACAGGCGCGAATTGGGCCTGCGATGCTCCGACGAGCCCAGCATGTCGGCCTCATCCTCGCCAATCGGCGGGACCTTGTCCGCAAAAGCGTCATCCAAATATACGTGGCAGGTCGCGCAGGAGCAGCAACCACCGCACAGCGCCATCAATTCATCGAAGCCGAAATCCCGGATCGCTTCCATTAGCGTGCCTTGGGCTGCCAGCGCGGCAGTCTGGGTGTCGCCTTCTCTCGTCGTGATGAAGATATTCAAGTTACGCCTGCCTGTGGGATCAACCTGTCCGGAGGCCCCGGCATCACGTGATCGATTGAAACATTGAACGGGACCCACGGGAGCCGCTCAGAACCTTCCCATGAGGAAGCGCCTATCTGTTTCATATACTTCTATATGGAAGTACATAATTGTCAATGCCCGTATGCCGACGACATTTCGCCCAGCGGACCGTGGATCTCATGCACATGACCTGCGGGGGCAGGCCAGATACCCGCCGCAAAGCTGCTCGGACTGCTCGGTATCAGCCGGCGAGCGATCTCGAGCCTCAGTCGGATCCGCCACACACGTCCTGTGAAGCCAGAAAACGCTGGCATTAGCGATCGCAATGGCTCTCTCGTCGGTGCCGTTCATCGCATCACCGGGACAGAAAGATTCCCTTCGGCGCCCGTGCACTCACCAGATCGACGCCGGTCGCAATGGGTTCAATGCGCACTAGCTTCTGGCAGCGCTGTTCGCGCGGGAGCCGGCGGACTGCCACCTCTCCAGCAAGGTGATGCTCTGCAGTGGACATTCGCAGCCATCGCCCACGATTGAAGACGTGCCCTGCAACATTAAGCTCTCCTCCGCAGGAGCAAGCCCTAAAGCTTCGACGGCACAAACGGAACCTCCTTGCTATTCCAAGACATCTCTCCTCCTGTTCTGGCAAAGCACGACGGAAGCAGACCCTCAATGTCCAGACGACAGGATTGTCGATGCTCTTGGATAGGTTGCTTTTTCAAATGCACGCCTTAGCACTGGGCAGCTCAATGTCGACGGACCAGCTGCCCTCAGCAGTTGATGGAAACCAAATGTTCGCTTCCGATTCTAGATCGCCCCATCCCGATCTGCAGAGCATAAGACAGGATGTTCACGGTCGGTAGACGGGGGAGCTCGGTACGCGGGGAAACCGGGCGAGCCGGACAAGGCGATAACAACTTGCAAATGCTTCTATATCGAAGTACTAACCCGCCATTCATATTGATGTGAACGGAAGGTTTTGGATGACGGCACTGCAGCTGGGGGTGATCGGGCTTGGCCGCGGCTTTATGCTGACTTTGCCCGCCCTGCTCCGGCATCCCCGAATCGAACTGGCCGGCGCCTTCGATCTTCGCCCGGGGGCGCTGGCCCGCTTCGCCGAGGAATTTGGCCGCCCGGGCTATGCGGAGATGAATACGCTACTTGCCGATCCCACCATCGATGCGGTGTACATAGCTACCCCTCACGAATATCATGCAACCCAGACGATCGCGGCCCTGCGGGCCGGCAAGCATGTCCTGGTCGAGAAGCCAATGGCGACCACGGTTGCGGATTGCGCCGCGATGGCTGCCGCCGCGCGGGACAGCGGGCGGGTGCTAGTCGTGGGCCCGAGCCACGGCTTCGACGAGCAGGTCCGGCGTGGCGCCGAACTCGTGGCATCCGGCTGCTTCGGCTCCGTCCGTCTTGTAACGGCGCTCAACTTCACAGATTTCATGTTCCGACCGCGGCGCGCGGAAGAACTGGACAGCAGCCGCGGCGGCGGGGTCGTCTATAGCCAGGCTGCGCACCAGATCGACGTCGTACGGCGGCTCGTGGGCCAACCTGTCGCCAGCGTGCGAGCAATGGCGGCGAATTGGGACGCAACCAGACCGAGCGAAGGCGCATATACCGCGCTGCTGAGCTTCGCGGGCGGCGCCACGGCGACCCTGACGTACAGCGGCTATGCCCACTATGATAGCGATGAACTGGTAGGCTGGGTTTCCGAGCTCGGCGAGCCGAAGGACCCCGCCCGTTACGGCGAGGCGCGGCGCCTGCTCGCGACACTCAGCGCGGGCGACGAGCAACGGGCCAAGCTCGCTCGCACTTTCGGCGCGGGCGGCACCCTGCCGAATGCCGCCCCGCATCACGAGCACTTCGGCTTCATTCTCGTCAGCTGCGAACGGGCCGACCTCAAGCTGCTGCCGACCGGCATCGAAGTCTATGGCGATGCCACGCGCGAATTCATTCCCATCGACCCGCCCGAAGTTCCCCGCGCTGCGGTGATCGAGGAGTTCGCGGACGCGGTACTCGACAGCCGCCCTCCCATTCACGACGGCAAGTGGGGCCTCGACACGATGGCCTGCTGCACCGCCCTGCTTCAATCCAGCCGGCTGGCGGCCGACGTCGACCCGCGCCCCCTTACGATAGCTTCTGGAGAGTAATACACGATGACACGACTGAACCTTTCGTTGGCCTGCTGGGGATATGACCGGACAGAGGCCATTCAGACCGGGCGTGTGGTGCCGGACGGCATCGATTTGAATTTCCAGGTGCTCGATGTGGAGGAAACCTTCTTCCGCATGCTTCGCAACAAGGAGTTCGACGTCGCCGAGCTCTCGATGTCCTCCTACTGCGTCACCCTTGGACGCGACAATCCGGCCTTTGTCGCCATTCCGGTGTTCCCGTCCCGCTTCTTCCGCCACTCGTGCATCTTCGTCTCCGCCAAAAGTGGGATCGAAAAGCCCACGGACCTTATAGGCAAACGGATTGGCGTGCCCGAGTACCAAATGACGGCGCCCGTATGGATCCGGGGCATCCTCCAGGACGAGTACGGCATCGACCCATCCTCCGTTACCTATGTGACCGGCGGCGAGGAAGAACCCGGCCGCGAGGAGAAGCTGAAGCTCAACCTCCCGGACAAGTTCAGGGTGGAACCGATCGGTCCCACCCAGACACTGACCCGAATGCTGGCCGATGGCGAGATCGACGCTCTGCATACGGCCCGGGCACCATCAACCTTTTATAGCGAGCCCGGCAAGGTACGGCGGCTGTTTCCTGACTTCGTCGATGTGGAGAAGGCCTATTTCGCCAAGACGGGCATCTTTCCCATCATGCACGTCGTGGCAATTCGCCGCGAAATCTACGAGAAGCATCGCTGGATTGCGCAGTCACTTTACAAGGCCTTCGTCGAAGCGCAGAAGCTCACATACGAGCAACTACGTGTGTCCGCCTCGCTCAAGACGATGCTGCCATGGCAGATCGCCATGGTAGAGGACACCATCGCAACGCTCGGTGACGAATGGTGGCCCTACGGCATTGAGAAGAACCGCAAGGTGCTGGAAACCTTCACGCGCTATCACCACGAACAGGGTCTCTCACCCCGTCGCCTGACGGTCGAGGAGATGTTCGCGCCCGAGACGTTTGCCGAATTCCGCATTTGACCGAAACCCCCGGGGTCCGCCGAAGCACGTCGCCTACGGCGAACCCCGGGCGTCGCACTCGCTGACACGGGCGGCTTGCCGAGGCGTCTTCATGATGGCATTGACGATCCCCGAACGCGATGGAGAACTGATGTCCGCATTTACCCCGCAGCTGGATCCAGAAAAGAGCCTCGGTTATCAAGTGCGCCGTTGCCATCGACGATTCGACAGGTTGCTCAACGCCTATCTTTCCCCGCACGGGCTGAAATCGGGCTTCTGGTATTATCTGCGCGTGCTCTGGCTCGGGGAAGGGGTGACGCAAAAGTATCTCAGCGACATGACCAACGTAGCCGAGAACACAACCGTCACCATGATCAACGGCATGGTGGCGCAAGGACTCGTGGAGCGGACGCGCGACGCCAGTGATCGGCGCAAGCTGCGCATCTTCCTGACTGACCAGGGCCGTGCCCTCGAACAGGAGATGATGCAGTACGCAATAGACATCAATCAGGCGGCGCTGGCTGGCATCGATCCTCAAGAGATCGAGATCTGCGCATCAGTGCTGGGGCGGATGTCCGCCAATCTTAAAGCTGAACTGGAATCCTTACCTGAACAGGTTGCCGCAGCCGGGGACCCAGCCTGATAATTCAAAGGCTGAGCCTCGCTGCGTCCTGCCGGGCGGTCGGCATCCCGATCAAGCCCGCGCCTCCCCGGGCAGCCCCCGCCTGCTTCTGCAGGAAGAACTATGTCGGGGACGGGCGATGATACTGCGCAGAGGTTCTGCTAGCGCGTAGATCTGTAATTGCAGAGCGAGGCGGTGTGATCCCTTGAGGGTTTCATGGATCTGTCCGCACTAACCGGGCCGAGGCCTGGCCGTGCTGTATC
>NZ_JAFCGW010000027.1:0-32411 GCF_018604485.1 Sphingobium sp. BHU LFT2 | reverse complement strand
CTCTCGTTTACCTCAGAGATTGAGTGCCAGCCGCAGGACAGCGAATACGCCCGTAGAACCCGGATTTTGAACATCAGCACCGGATCGAACAGCGGTCGTCCACCCTTGTTACGAGGATCACATTGCAGCGCGGCCACCAGCGGTCCCCGGAACAGCGCGAAGTACACCACCGCCGACAACCGCTCCAGCGGATCGCCTGCCGCGCTCAGCGCCTCATATCGGTCCTAAAGGTCAAAGTCCCGGCTCTCCTGCCATTTCTGCCTCCGCCACAGCGTCGGCGAAGTGAATCAAGTTCACCCCTCGAAGGCGAGCGTTTTTCGAGGCGTACAGCTGCTATTTCTGGCTAAGGAAAGAATCGAAATCTGCGTAGCTCAAGCTTCTTTCTCTTGTGAAGAAGGATCTTTCTCGCCTCCATCGATCATCCACCGCTTCTCCGACTGACGTCAACCTACGTCACTTACTCCGTTCCGCAACCGTCGCTCGCAGGGAGTGACGTACTTGACGGGAAAGAGATCAATGACACGTTTCAAAACCATGCTGTGCTTGGCCAGCGTTGCCGGAGCCGCGATGGTGGCCACATCGGCCTATGCGCAGGAGGACGACAAAGGCTTCTACGCAGTAGCGCGTGCCGGCATGGCGGTGAACCCGGACCAGAAGCTCAATGCAGCGGACCTGCCTTCCGAAGCGACATTCGACGAGAAGACGAAGTTCAAATCCGGCTTCACCGGTGAACTGGGCGGCGGCTATGACTTCGGGATGTTCCGAATCGAACAGGGTGGCGGTTACATGAGCCTGAAGGCCAAGGGAATGAACGGTGACGACTTCTCCGGCGAAGGCCGCAACAAGGCTATGTATGTGCAACTCGGCGCCTATGTCGATATTCCGACTGGAACGATGATCGAGCCCTTCGTCGGCGGCGGCGTCGGTGTCGCTCGGGTCGACGCGGAGTTTGGTCGTACCGACAATCTGCTGGGCACAAGCAGCAGCTACTCGGGCAAGGACTGGGGTCTGCTCTGGCATGTCGACGCCGGCGTTGGCGTCAAGGTCGCGCCCAAGGTCACCGTCGAGGTCGCCGGACGTTACACGCAGATCAGCGGTCTCAAGTTCGACGGCGTGAGCGGTGGCCAGGCAGCCGTGTTCGAGCCAACCGTGCGGACTTTGTCCGGCACGGTCGGTGTCCGCTACAAATTCTGATCCCTGCGAGCCCGACCATCCCTCCCCCATCCCTCGGGTCGCACCAGGGTGAGCCACGCCGCCATGCGGCGTGGCTCTTTTTTAAGCTTTGAGGCCCTGCCCGTCCGAAGGTGTATGATGCGAAGAGCCTACATCTGATCATCGCGCTTCCTGCAGCCATGTGGTTACCGAATCCCGGTCAATCTGCGGCGATCGCTGCGCCTTGCTAAACTGGCCCCTCACTCGACGTCGAGATCGGCGGGCTGAAGGACCGCACGAGGAGGATCCTAGTGGAGCTTTACCCGGCCGACGAGGCGGATTTACTCAGAGACAAGGCGCAGTTGCTCAAGGAGGGCGAGATTTTTCGCCGCATGATGGCGCCGGTTTCGCCAAACGGGCCGACGCATATTTGCGTAACCGCGCCTTCGCCCGGCACCTATGCCATGGTGGTGATCCATGACCGCGATGGCCAGGACAAGTTCAGCATACAGAATGATGGCGTCGCCCTTCCGAAGCCGCAGGCGCCCGGCATGTCGCGGCCCCGGGTCAAGCAGGCGAGCGTAGAGTTTGCGAGCTCGCCTCAACTCCTGCGGGTCCACATGCAATTTTTACGCGGAATGAAGGGATTTGTGCCGGCAGGCGGGTGAAGCGGTGCGTGAGAAGTTGCCGGGCACGCAAGCGGCGAGCCCAGCAAGGCCGTTACAGGAAGAACCCGTGAATGACGTCGAGGACCCGACCGGAGCGCGGGCTGACCAGGATCACATCGTCATAATGGCGAACCCAGCGTGCATCTCCACGAGGCACCGGCAGATGGTAGCGACGATAATCAGCGATGGTATAGCGCCTATCGTAATAATCCGGGCGTAATCTGGCCCCAGTCGCGAAGCGTTCATAGCGGAACGGCGCTCGCCAGCTCCCACGGTTGTAAAGTGCTCGATCGCGGTTTCGATAGTCGCGCCAGTCCGCGCGATACTCCTGTCTGGCGCCCCGCAGATTGTCGCGCGCCTCAGCGACATGACGAGGCTGGCCATAGCGGTGGGCCCGCTCGAGGTCGCGTTCGGCTTGCCTGATGTCCTCGCGGTCGCGTCGCAGCTCATGGGTCTGGGCAAAGACCATGCCCGGCAGAGTGGCCGCCGCCGCTAAGGCGACTAAATGCAGTTTCATGATATGGCTCCTTGTTGTCGTTTCAGGGCAACAGGAGCGAATCTAGTTTCTGCTTATGGAGGATCGTCGCAAGTTCGATGGAGACGGGATTGAGACGAAGCCTCCACATATCCTCCATGTTTTGGGCGCATGGCAGCAATCGCCAGCCGGCTGCAATGGTTCGGACGGCATGTTTTCCTACGAGGACGGAAGCTCCAAGCGGAATGGACGGTGTGCAACACGACGATGAAGGAGCGAGTTCGCGATGGTCGCGTCTCGCCGACATATCATAGCCATGGCGAGGCAATTGTCCGACGCTTCGTCTGGCCTTGCCGCCGTCTTCGTGGCGAACCACGACAGGCTGCTCCGCTTCTTCATCAGCCGCACGCGCAATGCCGCCGAAGCCGAGGACATCGTCCAGGAGATTTTTCTGAGACTGGACCGCGCGTCTGGGCCGCTGGGCGACCCGGTCGGCTATCTTCACCGCATTGGCCTTAACCTTGTTGTGGACCGGGCGCGCGAACGCGAGCGCCGGATCGCACGCGACAAGGAGTGGACCGATAGCACGACGACCAGCCATGGCGACAACTATGTTGACGAGGGGCCGTCACCCTTCTCGCAAGTTGAGGCGAAGCAGCGCGCAGAGCGTATAGCCCAGGCTCTTGCCTCGCTCCCGCCCGGCGCTGCGCGCGTCTTCCGGATGCATCGGATCGAAAGGATGAGCCACAGCGAGATTGCTGAGCAGCTCGGAATCTCCCGAAAAGGTGTCGAAAAGCATATGGCGACTGCCTTGCGGCACCTCGCAAAGGAAATCGACCAATGATGCCAGATCAGAGGTGGGGTGAGGCGCAGGCCCTGTCGTCTCCCCCAGAAGACAGACTTCAGGACGGAAAAGGCGCAGCATCGTGACCGGCGAGCAGCAAAGCGATATCGAACGCGACGCAGTCGACTGGCATACCCGGATATCGGTGGGCGAGGTCGATTGGGATGCGTTTGCCCAATGGCTCGATGCGGCTCCCGCCCATCAGCCGGCCTACCACCGGATCGCTTTGCTCGATGCCGAGGTGGCCGACTGGGCGATAGAGCATGGCATGCCCGAGTTGGAAGAGGTGCCAGCCCCCTCCCCCTCTAGCGCATCCCGGCGTTGGTGGCTCGGGGGCGCCGTAGCCGCTTCGCTTTTCGCTGTTGTCGTCAGCATATCCGGCCTAACAGGACCGTCGAACGACGACCTGGTCACTTATGCCACCGCAGGCGAACAAAGGACGATCGATATAGCGGGAAGCGGTAAAGTGCGGCTCGACGAGCGTAGCCAACTGTCCCTGTCGACCGACGGGCATGTACGCATGGATCATGGCGCGGCCTATTTCGACCTGCGTCACGATGAGAACCGGCCTATTGAAATCCAGTCCGGGACGTTCACCGTCCGCGACATCGGAACCCGCTTCACTGTCACGCGCAATCGCGGGCGCTTGTTCGTTGCCGTCGAGCAGGGTCTCGTCGATGTGGCCTGGCACGACAGCTCGCCCATCCATCTTGCGGCAGGCCAAAGGTTCCAGGGCGAAGAGCGAACCGGGTCTGGAGAGGTCGGCAAGGTGGCTCCCGATACCGTGGGAAGTTGGCGCGACGGGCAGCTTGTCTATGACGATACGCCATTGACGCAGGTCGCCGCCGACCTGTCGCGTTACACGGACAAACCCGTGGAGGTTGAGCCCGCTATCGCGCATCTCAAGCTTTCAGGCATATTGCTTATCAGAAATGGCCCGGATCTTGTCGACCAGATTACAGCAATACTTCCGGTCGAGGCTCGCCGCAGCAATGATCGCATCCGTCTTGTTGGGCGTGCTCGTCGCTGAGCCTGCAGAGGCGAAACCGTCCCAGATCGATGTACCCGCAGGCATGCTGGCCGATGCGCTCAAGACTTTGTCGCGCCAGGGTCGCATCTCGGTAGCGGCCGAAGGCGCGCTGCCACGCATCAGGGTGCCCGCCGTCAAAGGCCGCCTGGAGCCTGAAGATGCACTTCAGCAACTGCTCGTCGGAAGTGGCTGGCGCGCACGCCGGGCGGGCCCATCACTATGGCAACTGGTGCGCTTTTCCCCCGTTCAACAGCCGCAGCGCGTTAAGCCCCCCCCCTCTCCCGCCCCCCCGCCGGCCCAGGATATCGTCGTCACCGCGCTGAAGCGCGATCTTGAACTGTCGGCTGCTCCGGTCTCGATCGCTGTGGTTCCCGGTGACCGGTTTTCCAGCGGTTCGTCCTCGCGCGGTTCGAGCGATCTGCCGGACGAAGTCGGCAGCGTGTTCTCGACCCATATGGGGCCGGGCAAAGAACGCTTGTTCCTGCGCGGCGTGGCGGACAGCCCGTTCAATGGCCCAACACAATCGACTGTGGGGCTGTTTCTCGACGATGCACGCATCAACTACGCGCTTCCAGATCCTGACCTGCGCCTTGTCGATATCGAGCGGGTCGAGGTCCTGCGCGGTCCCCAGGGTACGCTGTACGGGAGTGGTTCGTTGGGCGGCGTCGTTCGCATCGTCACTGTTCGCCCGAAGCTCGATCAATTCTCAGGCAACGTCGCGTTCGAAGGCTCGGCAGTCACAAGCGGCGGGGCTGGTGGTGCTGTGGAAGCTACGCTGAACCTGCCGATCGTCAATGATAGCCTGGGCGTGAGGGCAAGCGCCTATGCGGATTACGAAGGAGGCTGGATCGACGATGCGGGGCAAGGCCGAACCAATGTGAACAGCTCGCATCGCGTCGGCGGGCGCCTCAATCTTCGCTGGAAGCCTGATGATGACTGGATCGTCGATCTCTCGCTTGTCGCGCAGAAACTCGAGTCCCGCGATGCCGCTTATGCCACAGACGGCCTGTCTCGTTCGACCGCGATTGCGCAGCCCAGTCGCAACGATTTCTTCCTGTTTCGCCTCGAGGCCAAAGGCCCAATCGGCGACCTCGATTTCCTGTCCTCTACCGCGATCGAAAGCAATCACGCGACGATCCGTTACGACGCCAGCAGCGTTGCAGACCTCATCCCACTGGCGTCGCCTGTTGCCTATGACGAGAAACGCAGTGTCTATCTCATCACCCAGGAATTCCGGCTCAGCCAGTCCAGGGGTGCTTTCCGCTGGTTGGCCGGCACTTCGATCGTCGATGCCATCAACGTCAATCTCGGCACATTTACGTCGGGTAGCGGCGCTGCCGTCGAGGCGCGCGCGCAGGCGAACCTCAATCTGGAAGCTGCCTTTTTCACAGAGGGCATGCTAGCCCTGACGCCCAGTCTTGACCTTACTGCAGGTATTCGGGCCTTCGTGTCGAACATCTGGGACGATCCGCGTTCTACCTCCGGTCCATCGATCGACCAGTACGGACTATCTCCCAGCGCTGCGCTGGCCTGGCGCCCAGCCCCGGAAATGCTGCTCTGGATACGCTACGCGAGTGCGGTTCGTCCTGGCGGACGCAACCTTGATGGGGCGGGCGAACTGGTCACTTTCCAGTCGGACAAGCTAAAAAATCTTGAACTGGGAAGCCGCCTTTCCCTTCTGGATGGTCATCTGGATCTGGACCTCACCGCATTCGCGCTGCGCTGGCACGATGTGCAGAGCGACCGGGTCGGCCGCAACGGGCTGGTGGTAACGACCAATGTGGGCAATGCGACCAACTATGGTGTCGAATTCGGTGCGCGTGGATCATGGAGGGATCTCGCTCTCGAACTGTCGTTTACCGGGCAGCATGGACGGCTCTCCTCCGCGCAGACTGCGGGCATCGATCTCCGCTTGCCAGTCCTTCCCGACCTATCTGGACGCGCTCGCCTGAATTGGGAGCGTCAGATCGGAGACTGGGCCGCAAGCGCCTATTTGTCGGCGAATTACTGGGGCAGAACGCGTCTGGGCTTCGATCCCGCCTACCCTCTCGATATGCCGACGCGCTGGGTACTGGGCTCGGGCCTATCGCTGGGGCGGGACAGTTGGCGGGCGATCCTCAGCGTGTCGAACCTGCTCGACAGCCGCGCCAACAGCTTCTCCTTCGGCAATTCTTTCACCTTCCGGTCGCAGGCGGAACAAACCCCTCTGCAGCCCCGCACCTTCCTGCTCAGGCTGGAGCGCAATTTCTAGAAAAGAATGGTGTCGGCGCCAACGATGTTGAGCGCCCGCCGAGCGGCTGGCTTGCCTACATACGAGCTACATCCAGGCTGAGCTAAGAGATTGCCGGCAACTCCCGCGCCCCTATGATCGGTCGATGCAGTAACTGGGTCTTGGAGGAGCAACCCGAAGCACTGGTTCATGCGATCCTGAAACTGATCGACGAGCTAGCCGTCTGCGCCTGACCATATTGGCAGGAATGCAGCGGACCTATTCGGTCAGTTGGTGGCCAGTTTTCGAAGCCTGTTTTCATCGATCCGCGGCTATGTCCGGTTGACAATTCGCTGAGGCGCCGTTCCAGGCCCGATGGAACGCTCCAGATGTCTGAAGTTGCGTCATCATCACATGGGCAGCAATACCCGAAAACAGGCGCCGGAACGGTCCCGCCGGTTTTCCGCTATGATCTTTCCGCCATGAGCCGCCACCAGCTTTGCCGTCAGTGCGAGGCCCATTCCGGTGCCCGGACAACCAGCGCGCTTGATGGTGGCGTCCGAACGCCAGAATGGCGTGAACAGGCGGTCCTGATCTTCAGCTGAAAAACCGGGCCCTTCATCCATCACGCTGAGCTGCACGTCACCCGCTCCCCAGGTCACATCGACCAGGATATGTCCGCCCACCGAGGAATGCTTGCTCGCGTTGGTCAGAAGGTTGGTCACGATCTGGGTGATACGAGTGGGATCGGCGAATATCCGGACTTTCTCATAGCTCTCGACGATCGTCATTTCGTGTCGGGCCAGTAGCGGACGCAAGTCGGCGACTACGGCGCCTACGACTTCTGCAAGATCGATCTCGCGGCGCTGGAGCGCCAGACGCCCCATGTCGGCCTGCGCAAGGGTGTCGAGGTCGTTCACAATGGCCAGAACATGCTCAACCTGACGAAGCAGACGCGCCGTTTCATCCTCGTCCGGTCTGATGACGCCGTCTTCGATACCGTGAAGGCGGCCCTTGAGGATGGTGAGCGGCGTACGCAGTTCATGGGTCACGCCCGCCGTGATGAGTAGCCGTTGATCGCTGGACGGGTCGGTTTGCTCGCTTGAGGCATTGGATATCGGCGGCAACAAGTGCCGGCTCGCATCCGCTCGTCCAGAGATGGCAGAGCGAGAAATGCCGCTCCGCCTTTTGCGTCCGCGCGCGGCGTGGATCGTTGCAAGAAGGACGAAAGCCGCAATGCCCAGCCGCGAGTAAGCCAAACCGGACCAGAAGGTCGCGACCACGATGGGCAGAATTACGAGCGCATATGGCATCCCATAATCCTGTCTCTGCGCGAAGGTCCATGCTCTGACGAGTGGACCGCGCATGACGCGATAAATCGTTGACGTGATACACTTAGCATCGGGCCACGCCTCTCTCGCGTTTCTCGGGCCGGGAAACGCTGCTCGCGATTCCGCCCGCGCCCGTGTCGCCGGGCGATACCGCCCCTGCCATTGATCAGCGACGACAGGTCGGATCGTGGCTTGATCACGTTGCGGGAAAGATGGATGTTTCATGCCGTTTCCGTCGAGAATGCTTCCTACTCAACCGGGAGACGGTACACGCTGCTGGCCACCCTACCTCGCCTGTCGAGATTTTTTGGAGACTTCGGCCCCAAACGGGAGACCCAGGCCCCGCCTTCCGGCGAATTTGCTCAAACTCTCCACAAATCCTCCATCGAGTTGCTTCAAGGGAGGAGCGAGGTGAATGGACGATGTCGAGAATTCTGGTTGTCGAGGATGAACGCGAGATTGCAGATTTGCTGGTTGCCTATATTGAGCGAGCCGGCCTGCAGGTCCTGCGTGCCACGACTGTGTCCGATGCGATCATGATGCATGGCCAAGCTGCGCCCGATCTTGTGCTGCTCGATATCGGTCTGCCTGGCGGCGACGGCCTGGATGTGCTCGCAGCAATAAGGCGACGTGGCGATACTCCGGTGATCATGCTGACCGCAAACGACGATGACGTCTCAAAGCTCTCCTCCTTCCGGATTGGGGCCGACGATTATGTGGTCAAGCCTTTCAATCCTTCCGAGGTGATCGAGCGGATCCGGGCTGTTCTGCGGCGGGCTATGGGCACGAGTAAGCCCAAACGTCTGTCTATCGGTATCCTCGAGATTGATCTCGAAGCCCGACTGGTGAATTGTCACGATGCTAAGGGCCAGGCCAAGCGTCTCAACCTGACGCCCACCGAGTTCGAAATTCTAGCTCATATGGCGCGCTACCCGCGGCGGGCCTTTTCCCGTTCCGAGCTGCTCGAAGCAGCGCTGCCCGGCAGCGAAGCTTATGACCGCGTGGTCGACAGCCATTTGTCGAAGCTTCGCCAGAAGCTCGTCGGGGCCGGTTGCGCTGACGTAATTGAGCCAGTCAGAGGCGTTGGATATCGTCTCTGGGTGGAAGGATGATCCGGGTGACATGCTCGCTCCCGCCCCCCTGCGATCCGTCGAAGACCAGTCCGGTCTCGAGTGGCGCCGGGCCACAGCGTAATGAACAACCTCTCCGCTCAGGATCCACACGCGGTCCAGGCCGCGAGCGCGACATGTTCGTTGCAGGACTCGCACATGAGCTCCGTACGCCGCTTGCGGTCCTCAAGGGGCGGCTCCACGCGCTCGAGGACGGCGTTATCGATCCGGCCAGCGGCGAATGCGGACGCCTTCTGGAGCAAGTCGATCGACTACTTCGCATCACCGATGGTCTGACCACTCTCGCCCAGGCGTATGGAGGCGAATTGCTTCTCGACCGGCGTTCGGTCGATCTGTCGCTGATTGTGGCCCATGCCCTCAGCGAGACACATGCTGCGGCCAACGCATCGGCAATCGGTCTACAGGCGCCCCATGAGGCAATTATGCTCTCATGCGATCCGGCCAGAATGTCGCAGGCATTGGGCGCTCTTATACGCTTCGCGCTTTTGCATGTCCCGCTTGGCTCGTCACTCGCCGTGAGGTGGTCAGCATCGTCCGATGAAGCCGTGCTCAAGCTGCACTGTGCCAACTGGACAGTCGGGCGTGACGAAGAAAACAATCTGTATGTACCGATATGGGAAGCGGGCAATGGGGCCCCCGACAACCGCCCAACCAGCAATATCGATGCCGCTCTCGCGGCCGCCCTGATCAGTGCCCATGGAGGGAATCTGGAGATCGTCGATGAACCTAGCGTTCAACGGCGGAGCATCGTAGCTAGATTGCCGCGAAAAGGATCCTCCACCCTATCCTGATTTTGTCATGGAAGATCAGAGCGGCATTCCGGCCTTTTCACCAGCCTATCGCTTTCGCGCTAGAAGCGATCAAAGATGGCTGCATATTCAATGAATGGGTGCACGCGCGGTGCTCGACGAAACCCGTAGCCGCCGTTGATCGGCGTCTCTTCTGCTGCGGTCGCAAGCCATAGCAGTGCCCATGCGCCATCTTTCCCGGTGGCCTTTGCCAGATCGCGAGCACACTCCGCGTTTGTCCGGGCGGATGAGTGAAGAAATTGGAGCCGAAAGCGCCGGGACAAATAGTCTTTCAAACAAGCTGTCTGAAAATTCAATCTAGGATTGGCTCTATGTAGCAGGGGATCCGAAAATTATTCCGATGGCTGCTGGCGACTGCAGTCGGCGTCCCTCTACCCACGCTGACGAAAAAAGAAAGGTTCGGCGTGACTGCACAAGCGTTCCGCTCATAGAGGGCAGCACAGGGCACTGGCGATGCCCTGGCCGATCGTCCAAGAAGGTTATCCCTCTTGCGCGCTCTTGTCAGCATTCTCCTGGCGATATGCCGGGGCCGCACTGCTCAATACGCCGCGACGCAGGTAAACGCTGTCGCCGTTCGGAAAGCGCGACCTGCTGACCACTTTCGTCCGGTAACGGCGCTCCTTTCCAAAGACCGGGCGCCTTGGACAACGCCTTGGTGCTCCGTTGAGCAAGGCTGATGCTTGCGGCGATACTTTCGCCCATCATGCGTTTAGAGCCCTTGACCTCTTCTTCGAACAGCACCCGTCCGGAAGGCTCCTCGAGACGGAGATTCGCCCGAATGAGCGTCTTGCCGGCAATCATCCCGACCACTGGGATCGCGCCGCGGACGCCGGGATTGCCCTTCTTATATTCGGTCACGTCGATGCTGAGGCGCAAGGCGTCGGGGCTGGCATTGCTATCGCCCTGCCGCCAAACCTCCGCGAAAAGCCCGCTCTTGCGGGTCTGAGCTATGAGCGCCTCATAGGTTGCTGCCGTGAACGCCGCCGGCAGCATGTCGTTGGCCAGAGGCAACCCGATCTCCACCGTCGAACGCCGCGCCCTGACCGAATCGTCGTCATGGCCCATGACCGGCACCCAGACACGCCGATCGCTGGGCCCTTTCTCGATCGCGTCCAGCGTCGAACTGTCACCAGATGCGATCCCGAGCCTCGCGAAGGCGGAGAGCGTCTCGTCCTTGCTGGACTTCGGGATCAGGATGACGGCGCCATGGAGCGCGTCATTCTCATCACGGTAAAAGAGCGTCAGCGTCTCGGCTCCGGGACGGATCGCGCTGTAGATCTGGCCGGCGCCATTAGGCGCCAAGCTGGCGAGTGTCCCGGCAGTTCCACGCAGCAAGCCCTTGCTGCCATGTTCGACGGCAAAGAACTGGATGGCGTCGACGGGGATCAGGCCTTCGGCCTTGTCGTTAGAGAGGCGAACACCATCATCGCCGATCTCGAGGCGCCCCTTGCTTCCCGGCCTCACGTTCTCGAAACCTATGATGTTGATCGCGTCATCCACGACGATAGGACGGGCCGATCGCGGCCGTTCGATCGGCCGGCGGCCCATCACTTCGATATCGTTCCGTGCGAAGGCACTGATGGGAATCACGATCGGGCAGAGCGTAATCACCGTGGCCGCAGACAGGGCCAGAAAGAATCTGGAGGACTGATTTTGGTCGTTTCTCATATCGCCTCGAGGGTTGCGCCGGCGATTTCGCGCGGCGAGTTGCCAGCCCGGCGGATGGTTGATCCCATTCAAACCGGGCTTCTTTTGCTGGCCTAAACTCGAGCGATGGATAGGATTGTGAGAAACAGTGGAGACGTGATGGAGGTATATCCGGCCGTCCTAAGGTCGGATCTGGCGGCATTAGCAAGCTGCGCAAATCTAACTTTGGCAGCGGACCTCGAGGAGATCAAATTCGCGGGTCACCTTCTGCGCCAATGTGCTGCCGATAGTGCTGCTGCGGGCCATAGAGAAATGGCGTCTCTTTAGGATTTGAAGCCAGCGAGCATCAAGTCGCGCTCCATCAGTACGTAGCGCCAGGCTTGCCGCGATTGTCAGCATGCAAGGGGCCTATGTAATCAACGCCCTCTATGCCGGAAGCGGGGCGCGCCATCATTCGCGATCAAGTCGCGATCGGGCGCACCGCCCTACCCTGGGCCGATTGCACGGATTTAGCGGAGTTGATGCTCGGCAGGGAACTGCGCTCCTGGCATGAAGCCCACGGCCTCAAAGGCTCGGTATTCTTCAATCGCGGCATTACCGATGCCGCGGGCTATCTGCACCTCTGCGGCCTCCCCATACCGGCCCATGTCGGGCGGGCCGCCAAACTGTTCCGCTCCCCTGTCTTCATCGCGCCGCCCTGGCGCGAGATACTCACGCAGGAGACGGCGAGGAAGCAGGATTTTGCGGAGGAAGAAGCGGCCCATCCAGCGATGGTGCAAATCTACACTGACCTTGGCTACGGACTAATACCGATTCCTATGCCGCAGGTCTCCGAAAGGGTGCGTTTCGTGCGCGCACACCTCAAA
Organism: Sphingobium sp. BHU LFT2; assembly: GCF_018604485.1. Classification (NCBI taxonomy): domain Bacteria; kingdom Pseudomonadati; phylum Pseudomonadota; class Alphaproteobacteria; order Sphingomonadales; family Sphingobiaceae; genus Sphingobium; species Sphingobium sp. BHU LFT2. The sequence goes on along the minus strand of NZ_JAFCGW010000027.1, from coordinate 20,250 downwards.
GCCTGACCAGAGAGGTCGCCCAGTAACCGAACGAAAAGCGCATGAGCAAAGGGATGATCGCTTGCCGCCATTCCCGATCGGTCGGGCCATCTAGCAGTCGCGATACCCATCCCGCACGCAGCGTTCATAGGCCTCATCGCGCTTGCGCATTTCCCGCCCACGATTGCGGTCGGCTTCATCCTGGCTCGTCGTGCTCCAGTCGACCACCTTGCTGGTTGCCTTGACCGGGAGTGTTGCGACCGAACAGCCCCCAAGGAGATAGGCGGCGCCGAGGCAGAAACCGGCGACGAACGGCCGCGTGAAGCCCCATTCCCGACATAAGAGGACGGACGGCTGCGCGCGCTCGACAGAAGCAAAAGACATAAGTTTCATGATAATTATCCAGATGAGTGGGATTGCAGACGGATGAGTATCGACCGCGTCAGACCGATTTCCTTATGGCCGAGAAGCGACCCTGCCGGCCCTTCGCGGTGATCGCACCGGACATGCGGTCCCCCTCGATCGAGCCCGCAAAATCGATGTCAATCGACATCATCATGACCTTGGTGGGATAGGTCCAGCGCACCTCATTGCCGCGGGCGCTGCCCTTCGAGAGCTTATGCACCTTGCCGGGCTTGGCCTTGGCTTCGCCTGTCGCCAGATCGACGCACTGGCCGCCAAGCTGCGGGCCACGCGGCTCGAAGCTGCAGTCGACCGTGAAGGTCCTGCCCTCGATGTTCCCCGTGACCCGCCAGACGCCCGCCACCTCAGCCATGGCGGCCGAGGGCAAAAGCAGGAGAGGTCCGGCGAGCAGACCGAGATAGCGAGCGTTCATGAGATGCCTTTCAAAGATGAGATGGCGGCAGGTCAGAACGTGTGGGTCCGACCGGCCTTTCTCAGCTCTTTGATCATCTTATGATGGAGCATCGGTGGAGGGATCAGGGAGAAGCGGTGGAACCCGGCGATTTTTCTTCAAGACCGTTACCCAGCGCCACATAGAGCGAGACGCTGTTCTGCAAGTCCGTGGCCCGCAGCTGCAGCAACTGCTGCTGCGCGGCGAACAAGTTGCGTTCGGCGTCGAGCACCTCGAGGTAGATGGCGATGCCATTGTCGTAGCGATGCCTTGCCGTGCGCGCGAGCCGTAGCTGAGCGGTAACCGTGCGCTCCTGCGCGACGATCTGCTCGCCGAGGCGCCGGCGGGCGACCAGCGCGTCTGCGACCTCCTGAAACGCACCTTGGACCGCACGCTGATAGGCGGCGGTCAATTCGTCCGCCCGCGCCTTGCTGACCTTGACATGCGCGCTGCGGCGACCCCAGTCGAAGACTGGCAGATTGAACGCACCACCGAAGCTCCAAGCCTGATTGCCCTTGTCGAACAGGCTGTCGAGCGCGGAAGAGGCGAAGCCATAGTTTCCAGTCAGCGAAATGGTCGGGAAGAAGGCCGCCCGCGCCGCGCCGATATCGGCATTGGCCGCGCGCAGATTGTGCTCAGCTTCGAGTATGTCGGGGCGATCGATCAGCAGCGCCGAGGGCAAGCCGGGTTCGACGGCGAGCACCTGCTCCGCACGGACCAGCGGCCTGGCTACGGGAAGCGGACCCGATATCGGGCCGCCGGTCAGCACGTCGAGCAGATTGCGCGCCTGCTCGGTCGTACGCTGTAGTTCGGCAAGCTCGGTCTGCGCCTGGGTGAGCAGCAGCATCGACTGATCATAGTCGACCGTCGAGGTGACGCCGGCGTCAAGCCGCTTGCGGGCGATGCGCAAGCCTTCCTCTCGTCCCTCGAGGCTCTGCCGCGCCAGGGCGATACGTTCCTCGCCTGCCTGGATATCATAATAGGCGGCAGCGACCTGGGCGATCAGCGACAGGCGGAACGTCCGGGCGCCCTCCTCCGAGGCGAGATAGCGCTGGCGCTCGGCCTCGGCGAGATTGCGCACCCGCCCCCAAAGGTCGAGCTCGAAAGCGCTGACGCCGACATTGGCGCCATATTGGCTGAACTCGATCGCGCCCGCATCAGCCGACGCGCCCGTTCCCAGCGCGGTCAGGGGCTGACGGCTACGCGTTCCCTGCCCATTGGCTTCGAGCGTGGGGAGACGCTGCGTCTCCTGTATCCGGTACTGCGCACGCGCTTGCGCCACGCGGGCGAGCGACTGCGCCAGATCGCGGTTGCGCTCGAGGGAGGCGGCGATGAGGATCTGCAGGCGCGCATCCTGGAAGAAGTCACGCCAGCCAAGCCTAGCAGCGCTGGATTCGACCGGTGCCTGTTCGCTCGCACCTCCGGGAAAGGTTTCGGCGACCGGCAACGTCGGCTGGACATATTTGGGCGCCAGATTGCAGCCGCCGAGCATGGTCGTCAGGGCAAGGATCATCACCGACTTACGCATGAGTGGTGTCTCCTTCACCGGTCTGGTGCTTGGTTTCGAGCCAGCGCGCGTCCTCCCCTTCGGGATCGCGCCGTTTGCTCAAATATCTGCGCGTCAGCACGTAGAAGACCGGCGTGAAGAAGATGCCGAGAGCGGTCGCCGCGATCATCCCGCCGACCACGCCGGTGCCGACCGCCTGTCGGCTCGCTGCGCCCGCGCCCGAGGCGATAAACAGCGGCACCATACCGAGGATGAAGGCAAGGCTCGTCATCAGGATCGGCCGCAGTCGCTGCTTCGCTGCCTCGACCGTCGCGTCGAACATCGTTCGCTCGCCGGTCTCATCCTCGAGCGCGAACTCGACGATGAGGATCGCATTCTTTGCGGCAAGGCCGATGATGGTGATGAGCCCGACGTTGAAATAGACGTCCGCCGACATGCCGCGCATCGTCGTGAAGAGCACGGCACCGAGGATGCCGAAGGGGACCACCAGCAGCACCGAGAGCGGGATGCCCCAGCTGTTGTAGAGCGCAGCCAGCAGAAGGAAGACGACGATCAGGCTGAGGCCGAGCAGCATGCCGATCTGGCCGCCGGCCTGCTTCTCTTCATAGGCGGCGCCCGTCCAGTCATAGGCGAGCGAACCCGAGAGATGTTCGCCTGCAATCCGCTCCATCGCTTCGAGCGCGCCGCCGGAGGATTCGCCGGGCGCAGCCGAGCCCGAGATCGTCAGCGAAGGGTAGCCGTTATAACGCTCAAGCTGGGCGGGACCGGACTGCCAGCGCACGGTGGTGAAGGCGCTGAACGGCACCATTTGCCCATCCTGGCCCCTCACCTGCAGGGTCAGGATATCGTCGGGCCGCATGCGCGCGGCCGCTTCCGCCTGGAGATAGACGCGCAGCGTGTTGCCGTCGCGCGTGAAGTCATTGGCATAGGCCGAGCCGAAATTGATCGCGAGCGTCTGGTTGACATCGCCGATCGAGAGCCCGAGCGCCCGCGCCTTGACGCGGTCGAAATCGACATAGAGCTGCGGCGCATCGCCCTGCCCGTCCGGCCGCACGCCGACGAGCAGCGGGTCCTTCGCAGCGGCGGCGATGATGGCGTCACGCGCGGCAATGAGCCCTTCCCGGTCGGTGCCCGAGCGATCCTCGATCTTCATGGAGAAGCCGGTAGCGTTGCCGAGCGCCGAGATCGGCGGCGGATTGAGCGCGAAGATGGTCGCGCTGGTGATGCCCGACACTGCCTTCTGGATGCCGGAGATGACGCCCTGGGCGCTATTGTGCGCGCCCTTGCGCTCGCTCCAGGGCTGGAGGTCGACATAGGAGAGCGCGGCGCCCTGGCTCTGGCCGTAGAAATTATAGCCCTGCAGCGTGATGATGTTGCGCACCTGCGGCAGCCGGCGAAGATAATCCTCGACCTTGAGGACCGCCGTCTCGGTGCGCTGCATCGTCGCGCCGACGGGCGCATCATAGTTGATAAGGACATAGCCCTGGTCCTCGGTGGGGAGGAAGCCACCGGGCAAGCGCGTGAAGAGCAGCGCGGTCACCAGCCCCATCGCGAGGAACACCGCCATCCAGCGGAAGGGTGAGACGATCATTCGCCCGACCGTGCCGCCATATTTGCTGCTCGACCGGTCGAAGACGCCGTTGAACCAGGCGAAGAAGCGGGCCGGCCAGCCGCGAATGCCCGCAGGCGGCGGCGTGTCGTGATCGGCCGCATGGGGCCGCAGCAGCGTGGCGCACAAGGCGGGGGTCAGCGTCAGGGCCAGCACGGCGGAGAAGAAGATGGAGACGGCGAGCGTCACCGAGAACTGGCGGTAGATGCCGCCGGTCGATCCCGGGAAGAAAGCCATCGGCACGAAGACGGCGACCAGCACGAGCGTGATGCCGATGATCGCGCCCCGGATCTGGCCCATTGCCTTGATCGTCGCGAGGCGGGGCGGCAGGCCTTCCTCGGCCATGATGCGCTCGACATTCTCGACCACGACGATGGCGTCGTCGACGAGGATGCCGATCGCCACCACCATCGCGAAGAGCGAGAGGGTGTTGATCGAGAAGCCGAACAGGAACAGGCCGAGGCACGCGCCCGCCAGCGCGATCGGCACGACGATCGCGGGAATGAGCGTCGCGCGCCAGTTCTGCAGGAACAGGAACATGACGAGGAAGACGAGGACCATAGCCTCGACGAGGGTCTGGATCACGCTCGCGATCGAGGCGTCGATAAAGGGCGTGGTGTCGAAACCGACCTTCCATTCGAGGCCCGGCGGGAAGTTCTTCTGCAGTTCGCCAAGGCGCGTGCGCACAGCCTCGGCGGTCGCCACTGCATTGGCGCCCGAGGCAAGCTGGATGCCCATCCCTGCGATTTCCTTGCCGTTGAGCCGCGCTTTGAAGCCGTAATTGTCGGCGCCAAGCTCCACGCGCGCGACATCGCCAAGGCGGATTGCCGAACCGTCCTGGCCCGAGCGGATGATGATCTGCTTGAACTGCTCGGGATCGCTGAACCGGTTCTGGGTCACGATCTTGGCGGTGAACTCCGCCTCGCGGGTGACGGGCTGCTCGCCGATGCCGCCGCCCGCGACCTGGCTGTTCTGCTCTTGGACGGCGGCCAGCACCTCGGTCGGCGAGAGCGAATAGCCTGCGAGCTTGGCCGGATCGAGCCAGATGCGCATGGCATATTGCGACCCGAACAGGAGGACGTCGCCGACCCCTGGCACGCGGCGCAGTTCGTTCACGACATTGTTGTTGGCATAGTTGCCAATCTCGAGCGGCGACAGGGAGCCGTCCGGCGAAGACAGGCCAACCAGCATCAGGAAGCCCGAACTGTTGTCGGTGATCTGGATGCCCATCTGCTGGACCGCTTGCGGCAGGCGCGGCTCGGCACGGTTGAGACGATCGCGCACGTTGCTGCGGGCGAAGTCGAGATCTGTTCCGGCCTTGAAGGTGAGCGTGATCTGGCCGGTGCCGTTCGCTCGGCTGGTCGAGTTCATGTAGAGGAACCCGTCGATCCCGCTCATCTCGCGTTCGATGACCGAGGTGACGTTGCGGTCGAGCGTATCGGCATCGGCGCCTGTATAGGTGTAGCTAAGGCTAAGTGCCGGCGGCGCGACCGAGGGATATTGCTCGACCGGCAGAGTCGCGAGCGCGATGATACCCGCCATAGCGATGAACGCGGCGATGACCCAGCCGAAGACCGGCTTGTAGACGAAGAAGCGATCCATGATTTTACCGTCCCTTGGCCGTGGAAGTGGCCTTGGCCGGCTGTGAGGAAGCGGCATCGCGCGCCTTCTGGCCGGGGCGCACCTTCTGCCAGCCCTCGACGATGACGCGCTCACCGGCCTTGAGACCGGACTGGACGATCCAGCGCTCGCCGAGCAGCGTTCCCAATGTGACCGGCCGGTTGATGACCGTGCCGTCCGCGCCGAGCACCGAGACGCTCGCCTGTTCGCCCTTGAACTGGACGGCGCGTGCCGGAATGGTGATGCCACTGGCGATGGTGCCAGCCTCGATCCGCCCACGCACGAACTGGCCCGGCGCCAGCAACTGCTGCGCATTGGGCATCTGGGCGCGGATGGTCTGGCTTCCTGTGGCGGGATCGACGTTGGTGCCGGTGAAATCGATCCGGCCGGCGACTGGATATTCGGTGCCGTTCTCAAGAATCAGGCGCACCGACACACTTTTGGGGGACGGCAGCTTGATGCTCCCTGCCCGCGCCTTCTGGACAAGATCGAGGATAGCGGCATTGGACTGGGAGAAGACCGCATAGACCGGCGTGATCTGGTCGATGCGGGTCATGAGGCTGGCCTGTCCGCCGCTAACCAGCGCGCCTTCGGTCACCTCGGCGCGGCCCACCCGACCCGCGATCGGAGCCCGCACGGTGGTGAAGCCCAGCTGCAGGCGGCTGCGATCCAGCGCCGCCTTGCCTTCAACCACCTGGCCCTGCGCCTGAGCAAGGTCCGAGCGGGCCGCGTCATATTCCTGACGGCTGACCGCCCGGTCGGCGATCAGCGGATCGTAGCGATGTACCACCGATTGCGCATTGTCGCGCAGCGCCTCGGCCCGCTGCAGCGTGCCTTGCGCCTGCTGGACCTGTGCCCGATAGTCGCGCGGGTCGATCTCGAACAGCGGCGTTCCGGCCGCGACGATCGATCCTTCCTCGAACAGCCGGCGCTGAACGATGCCGTCGGTTCGCGCTCGGACCTCGGCGGTACGCACGGCCTGAATGCGTCCCGAAAGTTCGAGGATGTTGGGAACATCCTCGGGCCGGATCGTGATCGTCTCGACCGCAGTGGCGGACGGCGCCCGCCCCTTTTGTCCGTCGCTGCATCCGCTGAGCATCACGGGCAGAAGAGCCGTAATCAGGGTGGTCGGCGCGACATGTCTCAAGCGTAAGTCTCCATTGCACGGGGATCCATGCAGTGGCACGAGATCTAAGTTTTTTGATGGAGGTTCGATGGATGGATCATGGATAAACGCAGATTTTCACCTGCATCATTCCTCCATCTTCAAACGATACGCCCCCCCCCCCATGCAAAGGTGACATTGTCCGGGGCGAGCGAAATATTTCTGGCTCGTTGCTAGATTACCTGCGGAGCCATGGATGAGAAAGATTTTATACTCTGAATTTCTTCATAGAATCTTGCCGGCGATAATGTTCGTTGCCGCTTCGACTGCGTGTGCAAGCCCCCGACCGACCGCCTATTCCGGCCTTGCTTCCTCTCCCGTGCTGCGCGCGAACAGCGGCAAGAGCGTGTCGAAGACCCCTTACCGCTATGCGCGGTCCGTGAACTTTCGCCGCTACTACAAGGCGATTGTCGAGCCCGTTCAAATCTATGACGGGCCGGACGCACAATTCACCAAGCTTTCCCCCCGCGAGCAGGAGCAGCTTGCCGACTATATGCAGGAGCAGTTCGACGAGGAACTGCGCAAGGTCTTCGAAATGACCGAGCGGGCGGGTCCCTCGACGTTGCGAATCCAGCTGACGCTCACCGGGGCCACGCCGACAAAGGCGATCCTGGGGCCGCTGTCGCGGTTCGATCTCGCCGGGGGTGCCTATAATGCCTACCAAAGCATAAAGGGACGCGAAGGCACGATGACCGGCTCGGTGATCTATGCGGTGGAGGTCTATGACAGCGCCGATGATAGTCTATTGCTCGCGGAGATCACCAAGCAATATCCCAATGCTATGAATGTCGGTGCGAGCTTCGGTGTGCTAAAGGCGCCTATGCTGGGGATCGAAAAGGGCGCGGCCGAGCTTCGAGAGAAGCTGAGCGTAAATCAAACCGAACGGTGAGGTCGGCAGGCCTCGGCGGTTTAACCGGGTTCGAAACTCCTCTCGAACTCGGCTGAACCGCACGGTCAGCGCCCTTGCCACATGGCGTAGAGGATGACGACCAGCGGGATCGCCGCGAATATGAGCGAGGCGGCGCAATTGCTTTTCTGCAACATCAAGAAGCGTCCATTATATTTGAGGAGCGCTCATCATGAGCGCTTTGTATCGAGAGATGATGGACCGCCGATTAAGATATGGAAGCGGCTATAAAATTATCCACTATCGTTCGGGTGAAGTGGCCTATTCAAATACAAAGCGTCATATCTCGGACGAATTTCAAACCATAAAAAAGGAAATGTTTGATGCGAGCGGTGCGCCGGCACGTCCCGACAGTACAGCCCGCCTGTAGGACCACATCGATGGTATGCCGGCTCTGCATCGTCCAATCCACCACACGGCGCGAGTCGAGGTGATCAGGACAGCCAGATAGCACCCGGACCGGCTCGCGCTTCAACCGGCATCGCCAGACACCACCTTCGCCAGTTGCCGCTTCCATGCGTAAAGCGAATGCTGACTGACGCCGAGCCGCTCGGAGCCGGAGGCCAGCGCAGCTACACCTCCGCTACCGGACACACGCGCTCGGTGATCTGGGCCACCGCATCACGCTTAAACTCATGCTGAAATTGGGCTTCCCCATCGTCGTCTCCTGTCCTCAAAATTAGGATAGAAGGCGTCCAGAAATCTAGCGCTACTCAAACTCAGCCAGGCTGCAAACTGACGCCCCGACCGGAACTGATGGGGATCGGTCACCGACGCAGCAAAAGCCGTCGCGCAAACAGGTCCAATGCCGGGGATGGTGGACAGGCATCGTGCGACGTCGTCACTACGTTGCAAGGCGCCAAGGCTCTTGTCGATTTCCCGGAGCCGGACATGTGTGTCGATCACTTGCTGCGACAGCGTGGCAACCACCATCTTTGCCTCCACGGGAAGGCCTGTACCGACTTCTTATCAAAAATCTGCCTTGCCATAGAAAGCGCCTTCTCAAGGCCTTCCGGAATAGCGATCCCGAACTCCGCCAACATACTGCGCATCATGTCCACCAGCTGTGTGCGTTGCTCCACCAGCAAGCTTAAGGCGCGCTGCAGGGACAGCGCGGATTGCTGCTCGCGCGATTACACAACGACAAACCGCATCGTCGGGCGCGTGACCGCCTTGCAGATCGCCTCGGCATCGACAGCGTCATTCTTACCGCGTTTAACATAGGGTTTGACGTAGGCCGGTGGCATCAGACGCACCCCGTGACCCAACCCGATCAACTCGCGCGCCCAGTGATGGGAGGTGCCGCAGGCCTCGATTCCGACCAAGCATGGCGGCAACTTCCTGAAGAACGGGAGCAACAGGGCTCGGCGCAACGCTTTGCGGACAACGACCTTGCCCGCTGCGTTTATGCCGTGAACCTGGAAAACATTCTTGGTTACATCCAGGCCGATCGTGATAATCTCCCTGGCGGATGGTTCCTTTGCTCGGGTTTGCCTGACAGCAAACCATTTTGGCACTTAGATGCCGTGAGCGGGAGCCATCCACCCTATCCGCTATCCTCGCATGGCGCGAGTAGAATACCTCCACCCAAACTCATGCGCTTTGGGGGGAGCCAAGCAAGGCGCGGCTTATCGTTCATCCAAACAAATGGAGTGCTTATGCTTGTTGCTCTGCACTCATGATATCGCGCATCACAAATTTCTGTACCTTACCCGTGGCTGTCATCGGGAACTCCGCGACGAAGCGTACATATTGCGGAATCTTGTAATGTGCGATCTGCCCCCGACAATATTCGCGTATGGCATCTTCGGTCAGATCGGGGTTGCGCGATCGTATCCAGACGCAGACCTTCTCTCCGAAATGGCTGTCGGGAATACCGAAGACCTGCGCTTCCTGGACATCGACATGGCGGTGCAGAAATTCCTCGATCTCGCGGGGATAGATATTCTCGCCGCCACGAATGATCATGTCCTTGGTGCGCCCGGTGATGCGGACATAGCCTTCCGCATCCATGGTCGCGAGGTCGCCTGAATGAATCCAGCCACGTGGGTCGATCGCCTCGGCTGTGCGTTCGGCATCGTCCCAATAGCCGTTCATCAAGCTGTAGCCGCGGAACAGGATTTCCCCCTGTTCCCCGCGCGGAACCACGCGCCCCCGGCTGTCGACGATCTTGGCCTCGACGAAATCATGGACCCGGCCGACCGTTTCCACCCGCCGTTCCAGACTGTCTTCCGGCATGGTCTGGAAACTGAGTGGGCTGACCTCAGTCATGCCATAGCCGATGGTGATGTCGCGCATGTGCATCTGGGCGATCACACGCTCCATCACCTCTACCGGGCAAGGAGCGCCGGCCATGATGCCGGTACGCAGGCTGGACAGGTCGAATGTAGGGAAATCGGGATGGTCGAGTTGGGCAATGAACATGGTCGGCACGCCATGCAGGGCGGTACAGCTTTCTTCCGCCACGCATTGCAGCACGACGCCGGGGTCGAACGCCTCCCCCGGAAAGACCATGCAGGCACCGTGCGTGATGCAGGCAAGCACGCCCAGCACCATGCCGAAGCAATGATAGAGCGGCACCGGTATGCACATCCGGTCCTGTTCCGATAAGAGCATGCGCCGTCCGGAATGAAGACCGTTATTGAGGATATTGTGGTGGCTGAGCGTCGCCCCCTTGGGCGAACCGGTCGTACCGCTCGTGAATTGGATGTTGATTGGGTCTTCGGGCTGGAGTCTGTCTGCAAGGGCTGCCAGAACGGCATCGCTGTCCACATTGGCATAGGCGGCAACATGGTTGAAAGGCAGCGCACCGGCCAATCCGCCCTCCCCGATGGCGATCAGCCATTGCAGATCGGGCAACCGAGCCGCCCGCAGCGCCCCGGGTGCGGTATGCGCGGCTTCGGGCACCAAGTCTGCGATCATCGCGCCATAGTCGCTGGTCTTGAACCGCTGCGCAAAAATCAATGCCCGGCAGCCTACTTTGTTCAGGCAATAGTCCAGTTCCGCGATGCGATAGGCGGGATTGATGTTGACCAGAATGAGGCCGGCCTTCGCAGTGGCCAGTTGCGTCACGACCCATTCCAGATTGTTCGGCGACCAGATGCCGACCCGGTCCCCCGGTTCCAGCCCTATTGCCAACAGGCCGCTGGCAAAGGCGTCGACCTTTGCTGCCAGTTGCGCATAGCTCAGGCACACGCCCTGATGCCGCACGATTATGGCGTCGCGATCGCCATGTCGCACCGCCATGTCGGCGAAGGCCGCGCCGATCGTCTGGTAGAGAAGCGGATGGTCGCTGCATCCCGACACATAGCTGGCCGTCATTTCATCCTGTCCTGTTGTAATTTCATTTTATGCGCCGGCGGGCCATATCCCGCCGGCGCCCCCCTCTTGGATCAGAAGCGGCGGCGGAAGGTCACACCATAGGTGCGCGGGGCGCTGTAATTGCCCTGCACGAACCCCGCCGCCGCGTTGGCGTCACCGCTGAAGATGACCTGCTTGTCGCCCAGATTCTTGCCCCAGACGACCAGATCCCAGTTGCCATCGTCATTCTCATACGCGATCTGCGCGTTGAAGATGCTGTAACCCTTCTGCGTCAGCCAGACTGAGTTGATGTCGTCATTGTAGATCTTGCTATTGTAGGACCAGTCGCCGCGCAGGCTGACATCGCCGGACAGCGCCGGAACCGGAATGCGATAATCGAACCCGGCGCTGGCCGACCATTCGGGCGAATTGGACAGCTTGTTGGACATGCGCACCTGAAATTCCGGCCGCACCAGCGAAGAAAGCGGCAGCAATTTGGTATAGTGAGTGTCCAGATGCGCCAGCGAAGCGTTCAGCGTCAACCGGTCGGTCGGCTTAGCCGCTAGTTCCGCTTCGAACCCCTTGATCCGCGCATCGCCGCCATTTTGCGTGCCGGGGGCGAAATCCTCGATCACGGTGATCTGGATATCCTGATATTTGGTGGTGAAGGCCGCGAGGTTGAGGCGCACCTTGCGATCGAGCATCTCCAGCTTGGTGCCGACCTCCAGCGTGGCGAGCTTTTCGGGCGTGAAGGCCAACACGTCCGGGCGCGGCGCCACGGTGCGGGCATTGAAGCCGCCGCCCTTGTAGCCCCGCGAATAGGAGGCGTAGAGCAGCACGTCGCGCGACAATTTATAATCGATGCTGAAGCGCGGCGAGACGTTGGAAAATGTGTTGGTGACGCGGCCATAGGGTACGGTGCGCACGCCCGCATATGCGCCGCCAGCCGCCGGATCATAGATGAAATCGGGCAGCAGCGACTTCTTGTCATGGGTGTAACGGATGCCAGCCGTCAGCTTGATGGCGTCGGACAGTTTGAACGATGCCTGGCCGAAGGCGGCATAGCTGCTATTGTCGGCGTCGGACTTCACAATGATCGTGCCGATCGAAGGCGGCAGCGCGCAGCGATAGTCATCGACCGCGCTTTCCTTGAAATAATAGGCGCCACCGATATATTCCAGCCGATCGGAGAAGGCCGAGCCGACCAGCTGGCCTTCCTGCGAAAATTGCTTCTGCCGGAAATTGCTGAAACAATCGACGACCTGAAGCGGGCTGTTGTCGGCATCACGATTGAAGCTGCCGCTGACCTGGCGGAAGGCGGTGATCGACTTGAAGGTCAGATCGTCGGCGATTTTCCATTCGGCGGTGCCGGCAAAACCGGTGACGTTGAGATTCGTGCCATTGGGACCGGTCTGATAGGTGCCCCGCTTGTTGCCGGGCGCCACGACCCAGCGATCGTCATAAAGGACGCCCGTGCCATAGCCGGGCACGTCAATGACCGCCGCATCATTTGCGTTATAGGCTGCGGTCAGCGTACCATCGAGCGGCACAGCGAGCGCGGCGGACGGCACCGTGGCTTCGCGAATGCGCGAAACGTCGGCGGTCAGATAGAGGTTGAAGGCGTCCGACGGCTGATATTCCACCGCCAATCGTGCTGAGCCGCGATTGACGTCGCCGGGTGTGCGCTGGCTGCGGTTATTATGGGCCGGCGCGGGATAATCGGCCGCCAGCAAATGCGACCAGCCATCGGCGCGCTTGTAGCCGAAGATCAGCTTGGTGCGCAGCGTATCGGAAATTGGCGTGTCGATCGAACCCCGCATTTCCATTCGATCATAATTGCCATAGGTCGCCTCCAGCGCGCCTTCCGGCATATCGGACGGGCGCTTAGTCGTCACGCTGATCGCGCCGCCGATCGTGTTGCGCCCGAACAGCGTGCCCTGCGGTCCGCGCAGCACCTCGATCCGTTCGACATCGAGCACCTCGAGCACGCCGCCCACCGAACTGGAAACATAGACGCCGTCGATATAGGTGCCCACGCCCGGATCGTCCGTCACCTGGTAGCCCGACTTGCCGACGCCGCGAATGAAGACGATCGCGGCAGAGGATGCGCCGCTGAGTGGCGCGGTGGAATCAAATTGCAGGTTCGGCGTGAAGGATGCGATGCCGGAAATATCCTCGACATTCTTGTTGGCGAGAGACTCGGCATTGAACGCGGTGACCGCGATCGGCGTGTCCTGAAGATTTTCGGCGCGCTTCTGGGCGGTGACGACGATTTCATCCAGTCCGCCGGATGGCTGGACCAGCTGCTGCGCCGCGGGTTCGGCAGTCGCGACCTGCGCCAGTCCGGGCTGAACAATCGCGCATGTCGCGACGGCGAGCAACGATACCGACAGATGTGGATGAGTGTAGCGCAATTATCTTCCCCTTATCATCATGAAATGATCGCCAAGCTGCGGCTTTTGGGCGCAGCCAGTTCCTGTTCACCGCAACCTAGTTTGCGATGCCCTGCGGCATTTTTTGTTTTTCAATCATGCGATGGGTCGGCATCCATCAGGGCATCTTCATGCCGTTACTTGCCGATTCCATAATCTGTTGGATGGCGCAGTCGCGCTGCAAGATATTGCCCGCTCTTGCGCACTCTTTGTCATTTCCTGCTCGATTGGGATGCTGCGCTTGTGCTGCCGGCCACTCTGAGTCTTAATCCCCTGATGGGGTAGAAACAGATGCTGCTGAACAGTCATGGGGACAGGAAATATATAACCGGGCATCGACTGTCTGAAATAGTCGAATGGTCCGGGCTGCGCATCGAACTGTGGCGGCATGAGGCCGGGCTGCTGGCAGATCTCGGCCTGGAATGCACCGAAATCGGTGTGCTGCTGTCCGGGCAGTTAAGCGTGCGACGTACCGGCGATGGCCAGACGCAGGAAGCCTTCGCCCGGTCCGGCACCTCCTGGATCTGTCCGGCCGGCACGTATGAAAGCGACATCCGCCTCTCTGCCCATATGGACGAATGCCTGCATATCTTCCTGCCGCCCACCTTGCTGGAACAGGCGGCGCTGGAAGCCTATGACATTGATCCGGGCAAGGCGCGGCTGGGCTATGCGGGCGGCATGAACGATGCGCTGCTGGTCCAGATGGCGACCGCCTTCCGTACATTGATGGAGCGGGGGCCGGCGCCCACTGACCGATTGCTGGTGGATGGGATGCGCACCACGCTGGCGGCGCATCTGGTCAGCCAATATTCTGCCGACCACTGGCGCCACGCCGAAGTGCGGGCCGCGCGCACGCTGGACCCCGCCCGGCTGAAACGCGTGGTCGACCTGATCGAGAACAGGCTGGACACGGAATTGTCGCTGGAGGAACTGGCGGCGCAGGCGTGCCTCAGCCCCTTTCATTTCACCCGCCTGTTCCGCCGCGCGACCGGCCTGACGCCGCATCGTTACGTGATGGAACGGCGCATCCAGGTCGCGCAGGAAAGGCTGGCGCTGGGTCGGCTGTCGCTGGTGGAGATCGCACTGGAAACCGGCTTTGGATCGCAGGCCAATTTCAACCGGGTGTTCCGCAAGGCGACCGGCATGTCGCCCGGCCAGTATCGCAAGTTGAACGGCGTCATCCTGGGCATGGGATCATAAAAAGGACCGGCCGCCCCAAGGACGGCGGGTCGCGTTCGGTCGAATGGCTCTCCCTGGTCCGGCCATTGACCGATGCGCTGGAGCAGACGTTGGGCGACCGACGCACGGATGGGCTGGCCATTGCGTATCTTGACCCATGTGTTGACGCTGATCCCCAGCGTGCGCATCAGATAATCGGACTTCTGGCTTTCCAAACTCGCCGCCAGCCGATCGGCAATGCGCCGGTCGATCTGCTGCATACGCTGCCCGGCCGGGTTCACAGCTTTTCCCAGTCCACGGCCCGCTCGTAAGCGGCCGCCGCCTGATAGATGATGGCCTCGCGATGATCGCCCGCCACCAGCATCAAGCCCACAGGCAGGCCGTCAACCGTCCCGCAGGGCAGCGACAAGGCCGGGTTGCCGGTGACATCATAGGCGGCGGTATTGCCGATCATCTCCAGCGCCCTGGCGACGATCTCCGGCACCGGAGCGTCGGCATTGGGCAGGCGCGATGCGACGATCGGGAGCGTCGGCATGAGCAGCAGGTCATAGGATGCAAAGAGGCGTTCATAGCTGCGCTTGACGCGAAGACGGATATTCTGCGCCTTGGCATGATAGCGGCCTGCATGGACCCGCTGCCCATATGCGCCGACCATCATGCACAATTTCAGCGAAGGAGACAGCGCATCGGCCTGTTCGCGCCAGCGGGCATGATGGTCGATCAGCGCCACATCCTGCAACCCGATGCTGTTATGGCCGCCGCCATTGCCGATCATCATCTGGGCCAGCAGCCCTTCGCACCCGATCGGCGTCCAGAGCGCGGTCGCCAGCTGATGCTCCGGCACGGACAGCGATTCCACCGTTGCGCCCAGTTGCTCGAATCGGCGCGCCGCGGCCCGGACCTTGTCCGCCACCGCCGGCATCATGTTGGGCAAGGCAAAACCTTCCTCGACCAGCCCGATGCGCAGGCCCCTTGCCCCCCCATCCAGCGCAGCCGTGTAATCCTGCGTCGGCGCACCCCGCTGCCGCGGGTCCATGCCGTCCGGCCCGGCCAGCACTTCCAGCAGCAACGCATTGTCGCCGACGGTCCGGGTGATGGGGCCGCAATGATCAACCGTCGCCTCAATCGGCATCAGCCCGGTATAGGGCACCAGCCCGTGGGTCGGCTTCATCCCCACCACGCCGCAGAAGGCAGAGGGGATACGCACCGATCCCCCCTGATCCGTGCCCAGCGCCATGTCGACTTCGCCGGCCGCCACCAGCGCAGCGCTGCCGGAGGAGGAGCCACCGGCCGAATAGCCGGCCCGTCGTGGATTGTGGACCGGTGCGGGGTCCGATGTGTGGCTGCCCCCCGACAGGCAGAAATGCTCGCAGGTCGCTTTCCCCAATATGGTCGCGCCCGCGTCCAGCACGCGCGTCACGACCGTCGCGTCGAAGCCCGGTACGAAGCCTTCCAACGTTGCGGAGCCGTTCATCATCGGCAGCTGGGCGACGTTGATATTGTCCTTGATCGCGATCGTCTTGCCCAACAGCTTGCCGGTGGGCGCGCCCTCGATCGTCGCTTTCCAGTACCAGGCATTGCCGCAGCTTTCCGCGCCATCGGGTCGATAGCCCGGCGCGCGGGGATAGCGCAGTTCAGGCACCTCGTCCGGCTGCGCGTCGATCGCCTGATAGTCGGCAAGAAAGCCTGTGACGAGGGCATGATAATCCTGCACCTCATGAGGCGGCAGGGTCATGTGCAGGCTGGCGGCGATGTCGGCCAGTTCGGCCGGGGTCGGTGCAACAAGCGTCATGGAAAGTCCCTTTTTCAGCGGGCAGCAGAGCGCGCGTCGCGCATCAGGCCGGTGTTGGGATGGCAATTGATATATTCATAATGCTGATCGGCGGCATCGGCGACGAGCACCTCGTGATAGAGGCGCAGCTTCTGGAGCGAGGTCGCAACCCGAAAGAAGGTGACGAAGATGCGCAAATGGGTCGGATGCGATTCCGCCCAGCGCTCCAGCAGGTCCAGCGAGCGCCAGAGGCCGAGGTCGAAACTCTGGTCGATCGCCCGTCCGTCCAGATCGATATGGCGGACATAGCGGTTGGAATAGCAGCCGACAGTCCCGCCCTCATCGCGCAGGAAATCCATGCCGGCGCGCAATGTCGGCTCGATCTCGTCCAGATAGAGCGCGCGCTCTTCTGCGTCCGCTTCCTCCCAATCCTGGCCCGATCGGATGAGGCAGAGATTGTCATGGCCGGCGATGACGACGCGCCCGCGGGTCTGCGGATCGCCACTGGCGATGCCCAGATCCCCCGTCGCCGCCATCCAGTCGGTCTGGGACGCGGGAATGCGATCGCGCATCGACCCCCAATAGCCATGTTCCTCCACCTCGCTGCCGCCCCGGTCCATCACCGCGCCGACGCCGGGGAACGCATCCTGAAAGCCGTACAGGGTTTCGAATTGCTCGACGCGCGGCGCTATGATCTCACGAAAATAGCCAATGCCGTCGGACAGCCGCGCTTCGGCCTGCCACCAGTCCCGGACCGGCGCCGCCGTTTCCCAGCGGGCAAAGGCGGCCGGATCGGTCCAATAAGCGATCGCCATGCGGTTATCATGGCCGTCGGTGTCGGCATAGTCGACCAGATCGAAATGTCCCGGCCCGTCGGCGCCCTGAAAGCTGGCGACGATGTGCCGCAGCGCGTCGAGCGAGGCAGCGCGCGCCTGTTCATCACCGCTTGTCGACTGCACCCCGAAATGGCCCATCACCACCTGCTTGAGCGAAGGATCGGCCCGCGCGACCCACATCGGAAATGGCGGCTTATAATCGTCCGCTACCCGGCGCGAGAGGGTGCGGGGGCATTGCAAATGGGTGTCGATCGCGGATTCCATGAGGCCTGTTATCCTTATCCCAGCGTCTCGCCGCAGTACCAATACCGGCAGGCGAGCAATGGTCTGGATCATAGCTGGAGTGGGTGCCGGATATTTCCACGCCTTGCGAACTCATTGGCATTTCTTGCGATTCAGGCAGGACCGCACACTCGGCCATGCTTCCCGCAAGATGTGTCAACAGCTGGGCAGGATCGGGCAATACATGCGCCCGGCCTTGCGTTCAGTCTTCCCCCGACGACGGCGCCCGTCCGGCAACAGGCCGGCCCGTCGACCCGCTCTCAAAGAAAGAGGAAATGGGAATGTCCGGGGTAGAAGAGATGCATGATGACCGGCCCGGCCTGCCATTGCAGGCCCCGGCCGAAGAGCGCGCACGGGCGCTCTATCAGGTGTTGAAGGATAAGAGTTTCGCATCCGAAGGCTATGTCGAGGGCTGGAAGAAGGTCTTCGAGGAGGATTTCTCCCCCCGCCGCGGCGCCGAACTGGTGGCGCGCGCCTGGACCGACACAGCCTTTCGCGAAAAGCTGCTGACTGACGGCACCGCTGCGGTGGGGGAATATGGCTATCTGGGGCCGCAGGGCGAAT
This sequence comes from Sphingobium sp. BHU LFT2, assembly GCF_018604485.1. Taxonomy (NCBI): domain Bacteria; kingdom Pseudomonadati; phylum Pseudomonadota; class Alphaproteobacteria; order Sphingomonadales; family Sphingobiaceae; genus Sphingobium; species Sphingobium sp. BHU LFT2. The sequence continues at coordinate 2,246 of NZ_JAFCGW010000027.1, read as the reverse complement.
ATATCGTTGCGCTGGAAGATACGGACGACGTCAAGCATGTCATCACCTGCACGCTATGCTCCTGCACCGCCTGGCCGATCCTGGGGCTGCCACCGCAATGGTATAAAAGCTTCGAATATCGCGCCCGCATCTGCCGCGAGCCGCGCAAGGTGCTGGCGGAAATGGGCACCGACATCCCTGAAACCGTCGCCATCAAGGTGTACGATACGACTGCGGAGACCCGCTACATGGTGCTGCCGCAGCGCCCTAACGGTACCGAGGGCTGGAGCGCTGAACAACTGGCGCAGATCGTCACCAAGGATTGTCTGATCGGCGTCGCCCTGCCCAAGGCAGGCTGATTGCTGGTCACTTCAGGAAAAGGATCGGATTATGGACGGCATACATGACCTCGCCGGCATGCAGGGCTTCGGGCGCGTCGATCATATGGCAGACAAAGATGTGGGCGGCCCCTTTCATCATGATTGGGAAGCCATCGGCTATGGCGGCATCTTCATGGGCGTGGAAAAGGGCGTATTCAGCATTGATGAAGTGCGCCATGCGGTCGAGCGGCTAGAGCCGCTCTATTATTTGATGACGCCCTATTATGAACGCTATGTCGTGGGCGTGGCGTCGCTGCTGGTAGAAAAGGGCATTTTGACGCAGCAGGAACTGGAAGAGGCGACGGGCAAGCCTTTCCCGCTCGCCCGGCCTGCCTTGTCGCAGGGGCGGCCGCCGCGACTGGATCGCACCATATTCGCCGTGGGCGATCGCGTTCGCGTGCGCGACGACCATTTTGCCGGCCATGTCCGCTATCCTGCCTATTGCCGGGGCAAGACAGGCACGGTCACGCATCGTACCAGTGAGCAATGGCCCTTTCCCGACGCCATCGGTCATGGCCGCAATGATTGCGGATCGGAACCCACGCTGCATGTGGAATTTGCGGCGGCCGATCTGTGGGGCGACGATACGGACGCCGCCGCCGTGGTCGTGGACCTGTTCGAAGGCTATCTCGAACCAGCCTGACGCTTCTGCCGCGCCGCGTCCGTTAACAGATGCGGAGCGGCCTTCTCCATATGAAGAGTGGTTGCATGACCGATACGCGCTTGCCCGTCACTGTCCTATCCGGCTTCCTCGGCGCGGGGAAAAGTACGTTGCTCAGCCATGTCCTGAAAAACCGCCAGAGCCTCCGGGTGGCAATCATCATAAACGACATGAGCGAGATCAACATCGATGCTGCCGATGTTGTGCGGGACGTGATGCTCAGCCGGTCGGAGGAACGGCTGGTCGAAATGACAAACGGCTGCATCTGCTGCACCCTGCGCGAGGATCTGCTGGAACAGATTGCGCAGCTCGCGGCGGAGGGACGCTACGACTATCTGCTGATCGAAAGCTCAGGCATTTCCGAACCCCGGCCAGTCGCCGAAACCTTTACCTTCATCGACGACGCCGGCAGGACATTGGCCGATGTGGCGCGTCTGGACACGATGGTGACGGTCGTGGACGCGCTGCATTTCCTGCGCGATCTCGAGTCCGACCAGCAGGTCGAGGGCGGCGCGGAGAGCGACCTGTCTCACCTGTTGAGCGATCAGGTCGAATTTGCCGACGTCATCCTGGTCAGCAAGATCGATCTTGTGTCGGAAGCCGCTGCGGAAGAATTGATCGCGATCCTGCGCACGTTCAACCCGAAAGCGGCGATACGGCCCGTGCGCATGGGCGACATTCCGCTGGACTGGATCATGGATACCGGCCTGTTTTCCCTGGAAAAGGCGGAAGCGGCACCCGGCTGGCTGCGGGAACTGCGTGGACACCATGTGCCGGAAACGCAGGAATATGGCATCGCGTCCTGCGTCTATCGCGCCCGCGCGCCCTTCCATCCAACTCGCTTTGACGAATTTCTGAGCCGCCCTTGGGACAATGGGCGCTTGTTGCGTGCCAAGGGCTATTTCTGGAACGCCGCCCGCTTCACAGAAATTGGCAGCATATCGCAGGCCGGCAGCCTGATCCGGAAGGACTATGTGGGGCGCTGGTGGAACTTCATTCCTTCCCGCGATTGGCCGACGGATGAAGAGCGCAAAAACGCGATTATGGGACAATGGGAAGAACCAGCAGGTGATTGTCGGCAGGAAATGGTCTTTATCGGTCAGCATATCGATCGCGACACGCTTTTCCGCGCGCTGGACGATTGCCTCCTGTCCGTTACCGAGATCGCGCTTGGCCCAGACCGGTGGCCTCATCTCAGCTGATAAAATATTCCCAAATTGAGTTAC
>NZ_JAFCGW010000026.1:0-32946 GCF_018604485.1 Sphingobium sp. BHU LFT2 | reverse complement strand
AAACCCGGCTGCCCTGCCATCATCGCCTCCGCTATCGTGCAAAGGCAGTGAATCACTTCAGGCCGTCAGGCGCCACGAGTTTTTCGAGGTGTCCAATTTTCCGGAAGGGATTGGGAGGTTCGCAGCGGTAGATTTTTCGATATCGATATCTTCTTCAGAGTAGGCCCCTTGAATGAGCTTCGCATTAATCGCGTCACAAACGGCCTTGGCATATACACGCTCGTCACCGGTTGGGTCATTAGTGATAGCGGTTACGCATGTAACTTCAGCTCCAGCATGCACCAAGCATTCGGCTACAATGGAAGAATCAAGACCACCCGAGAGACCGACTAGGGGGCGAGCGTAATGTGAAGCCCAGGCTTGCACAGTCGAACGAACAACATCCCGCAGATCCGCGGCGCATTTCTGTGAACTAGAATGGCAGTCTGTACCGACGTAATCCCAGGGACTCCAGAAAAGGAATTTTGTAATTCCTCTCGTGCCAATTGTCAGTCCGCATCCACCCAGTAATTGGGAAATGTCAGATAGCCCTGTTTCCTCTGCGGGCAGTTGGAGATGATATAGAGATTTCCCAACCGCGCGCCAATTTATCGATGGGCGAGCCAAACCGGCTCGCATCAGTATAGAAACATCGGAGGCGCAAGCAACCATGTTACCGATTGTCGTATAGTAGCACGGCAAACCACCCGCCGGATCGCGCAGGATCGTCACACCCTTCGTTTGATCTATGATTGCGACATATGCACCCCAATAATCATCTCGAAGCGATCTCACCGGGTTTTCAATAACTTCGAGAAGTTGATTGCCTTCAAACTGGATGACCTTTGCTCTATCTCTACAGCGAGAGAACAACGTCCCAAATATGGCTCCACGTCCTGCCGGAAACGGCACAATATCTTCTGGACTATCAGTAAATAGGACTATGTGATCGCCGCGATATATTTCACGGAGGGCTACGTTGACAGCAATTTGCTGCAAAGTCTGCTCAATTTGATCGATTTGGGCAAAACCTAGGATCAGGTACTGCGACATTGTCATGCTACCAATATCGGCGTGAACATCTGTGCGCGATCTGGACTTTCATTGGCAACCACATTGCCATCCTGTACCCAACAATGAGCAGCGAACGGCGCAACCTGGATGCCAATAACCAGCACCGGATTCAGCCCGTATTTCCGAGCGGTGGCCACGAGTGCTAGTGATCGAGGCAAGCAACAATCATGACTGCCCAACAACAGATCGGCGAATCGGAAAGCATTTGCCAATCGACCAAGATCGCGCGTTGATCTTTTTCCGGTCCCACGGGAAGGCCTACTCCGAACTTTTTTTATTCTATCTATCAGGCTGGAGAAAGATTGATGACGCACGCGCCATGTCCAAATCAAGCGACTTGTGATCGCGGAGACAGCGAGTGAAAAGGAAGGAAGTCGATCAGCATAGCCAATCTCGACCTCCGGTGATGGAAGAGGTTCAAATTTGCTGTTTAACCGTTGCGGCTGATCCGCAGCCCCAACGAGAATCCCTTGCTGGGCAAGTTGCCCAAGTATTTGCAAATCGTCGGACGACAGCTGACAGCCATCGATGTATCGAGAGAACGCTCCAACGAAAACGCCAGGTAGCGCTGAGTATCGGCCTATCCGCGTATCCAGAAGTATGACCGCATCGGCATTCTTGCAAAAGTAAAGATCGTCACGGAGCATGAATTGCATGTTTTGTTCCTGGACAAAGGGCACGCGGGTCAACCTTGTCCCGCGTGCCCTCGTGCATCAGTCGTCCGAGAGACCCGGTTGGTTCTGCAGACCGCCGATGCCGTCATTGTATCGGCTGCCGGTTCCCTTCGTCTCCTCGACGACAAGGCCGAGGTCGATGAGGTCCGTTTCCGGATGGTCGTCGCGTTCCATACTTACCTCCTTCTTGGACATGCTGCGAAGTTGCAGCCCTTGGATGGTAAAGCACACGGCGCATGATCAGCGATCTTATAAGGTCGTGCATGCGCGAGTAACCGGTACTGCCTTTTGCTCGAGTCAGCTTTGGAAGTGACGGTAGTGCGTAACGAGCTGATTTTGTTTGCCTCTGCTATAGTGCGGTCGCTTCCCATATCCTGCCTACGCGACGAATTCTCCGTCGGTGATAGGCCCAAAGAACCTCAAAACGGTCGGGACCTCGACCAGAACTGGTCGCGATCCCGACCGCTCGCAGTTCCTCTGAAAGGTTGCGCAGCACGCGGACCTCGCCGAGACGTGCCATATGGAGTCGTTCCGTCGCCGATTGAAGCGCTCTGCGGTGCTCGTGATCTACCGAGTCTTGTGCAATCGAGAGAAAAAGGTTCGTAGCCGCCGTCGCGACGCCTTCGTCATGCAACGCCGCGCCAAAATAGGAGTGGGTCGCGAAGTCAGGCGCCGGATGGCTTGCCTTCAGCACAAGACGTACAAGGTGACCGTGCCAGCGGTAAAGATCGCGTAACCCGTCCTGAGTCATGGCCGGTAGGCGATAGCCGCCGCCAACCGCGATTTCGAGCATGTGTTCACCGACAAGGCGCTGGGCTGCATCCCTTAAAGGCGACACTGATACGCCATATTCCGCGGCCAGCGCCCTTTCGTTGACGATGCCACCTGAAGCGAACCTCCCCGCCATGATATCGGCTTTGAGGAGCAGATAGGCTCTTTCCGCTAGTACGGGTTCCGGAGACATCCCGGAGCTCGCCGTTCACTGATCAGGCCAGATGGCAGAGCCGGCCCTCGAGGCAAAGCGAGCGGCCGCGGCTGCCTGATGACTGGTGATGACGGCAAGAATATCGCGTTCCACTTCCCATAGATCGTCCAGCGATAGCAGTTCGTGCGGGAGGTCCATCTTGTGCTCCAATGCCAGAAGGGAAATGAACAGGTGCGACGCCGTCATCCGCAGCGCATGCGCGCAGCGGATATGGTCCTCGAACGAAGCCGTCCCGGCCCCGCCCTCGAGTTCGCGAATCCAGCGTTCAGTGCGGCCGACGGACTTTCCCAGACTGCGCTGGGATATCCGGTTTCGACGGCGCCACCTCTCGATGAGCTTTCCGGAAAGCTCCTTGATCAGTGCGAATATTTCACCATCGATCACTTGGGGACTTTGAAGAGTCATCTGCAGGTCTCCCTGGCAGCGGCTCAAAAGTCCAAGTCACATCGCCTATGGACAGCAATTTGTTGTAAATAAAACCAATCGTCAACAGTAATAATATCGCATCCATGCGACCATTTTTCATTGTTTCCGGAAAAATTGTCTCGCGCGCGCGACTATTGGGCGGAGCGATGAGAGGGACGGCCTGTCTTACGAGGCATGTCGCTAAATGATTGAATGACCTGAACATCATCAGTTGCCTGCATGTGCATCAAGGCTGAGAGGTAGAGCTTCCAGATCTGTGGGGATGGATGAACAACCTCGGACTGGTCTGCAACTCTTACGATGTCATCGACCAGTCGCGAGAGAGTAGTAGACGTCCCGACATGCCGGATCTTGCGACCGCCAAATCGGTCCAGCTGAGGGTCGAGCAGTTCTGTGATGAGATCGTCCTCTTCACATCGATGGAGAAGATCGACCGCTATGAACAAGGTCGTTCCGTAGGGCAGGAAATCCCCGGCAAGGTGACATAGCCGGCAATGGCATTGCAGGAACAGATGGATGCCCTCGTCGGACAACTGGAGTTTGTACGCTCTGGATTGCTGACTCCCCATAGTCGTTCTCCCGCCATAGGTCGCGAATCTTTCGCTGTCCGTCTGCCTGCAAGTCTGTCGATTCGGTGCAAGGTGGACGAGGCCACGAAAGGAACAGAAGGTGAAACCGGAAATATACTTCCGGTTTCCGGAAATGGATTTCCGATAACCGGAACTGAACTGCCTTAAACCGGAACTGAATTTCCTTGTCCCTTGTGAGAGCAAGGCATTCCCCGCCACTCAAGCCCGTGTCGAGACGGCAGCAAGGGCGCGATTTTCAAGCGATCGGCAGCCTGCCTCCGCCTCATCCCACACAGGGAGGTTTGCGGTTATGACCAGAACGCGTTCCAGTCGCGTGGCGATGCTCGTCACTCTCTTGGCGGGCGTTATGCCTCTTCATGGCGCTACTGCGCAAGTTGCGCCGTCGGAGAAGGGCAAAGCTGTCGCAAGCACACAGGCGGCGTCCCCGCTTGATCAAGCGGCCGCGGAAGCCCAGGCCAGTTTGCAGCAGACCTTCACTAATCTGCGCTTCGACGATTTTGGCCCCTCCCCTGTCGAGGGCCCGATCTATCAGGCCAGCGCCGGCGGCCGGATCATCTATTACGCGCCGCAAAGTGAGCATATCCTGTTTGCCACGGTCTATGATCGCAATGGCGTCAATCTGACCGCGCTGGCGCAGGAACAGGGTGCGACGCGCCGCCTCAAGGTAATCGATCCCGCCAAGGCGTTGGCGATCGGTCCTGCCGGCGCACCTACGGTCATCGAGTTCACCGACCCTGACTGCCCTTACTGCCAGACGCTCGATCGCTTCTGGGCCGCGAAGGCAGCGGAGGGCAAGCCGGTGCGGCGGCTCATCTTCTTCGTGAGCGGGATCCACCCGACTGCGGCGGCAAAAGCGGAGCATATATTGTGCTCGCCCGATCGCGAGGCCGCGTTCAAGGCGGCCTATTCCGGCCAGAGTCCGGCCGCGCTGGCGCAATGCGCGCAAGGGCGCGCCAAGGTTGCCGACGATGCCGAGCTGGTCGCCAGGATCGGCATTTCGGGAACGCCGACACTGATCGCCGACGGCAAGCTCATTTCCGGGTTCCAGCAGGCCGAGCTCGAGGCTTTCCTCGACAGCTACGCGAGGCCCGCGGCGGCAAAGGCGGCGAGCGATGCGTCCCGCTGAGTTCAGCCACGCCGTCGCGGCAAGCGACGATCTCATTTCGGAGGGCATCCAGCCTGGGCCCACGCGGCCCGGCGGATGAACCGGATGCCGGCGGCGACGGGCTCTTGGAGCCGTCCACCGACGCCCCGGCCGACACCGATCCTCTTTCGATGCCGGCAGGCTTTTGTTGGACGGCTTCTCTTTGGAGCAATGCCATGATGCGTAAACTCGGTAACAAGGCCCTGGCGGTGGCCAATTTCGGTCTCCCTTTGGGCGCGATGACCCTGGTGGGCGCTCCCGCCCACGCCTTCTCGGCGCCGGCCGCCGGCGACCTCGGCTACGATATCTACGATATCGTCGTGAACCAGGGGGTGAAGGGCCCGCTCGGCTTCGTGGGCGGGGTCGCCGCCTTCCTGTTCGGCGTCTCGCGCCTCTTCTCGAACATCATGATCGGCATCCCGACCATCGTCGCGGCCGTCTGCCTGATCAAGGCGGACTCCATTCTCCAGACCTTCGGGATGGTCGTCTGAGACGCCGCCTGCGGCTGCGCGCTGGCTGAGCAGCCAGACGCATTCGCACCGGCACATGCTGGGGGCCGATGGTCGGCCTCCGGAAACCGGCACCTTCACAGGTGTCATGAAGCAGGAGGAGAAGGGCAAGTGGACGAACGCCTTCCGCAATATCTGCATCGGCCGGTCCAGATATTGTGGTTCGGATCGGACGAGTTCCTGCTCGCGACCTCGAGCGTGTTCGTGGCCGCGATCGTGGGCGGACTTGTCGGCTGGGCGCTCATCGCTGCCCTTCTCCTCTTCATCCCGTGGAAGCGGACCAAGCCCAGGGGCTATCTCGCGCACCTCGCGTGGCGCTGGGGCCTGGTGTCCTTCCCCCATTATCCGGGTCCTACCCAGACCCGCTTCTTCGAGTGAGGGCCATGCGCATGTTCGGTCGCAAAGGGAGCCAGGAGGATCCGCTGCTCGGCAAGCCCGCCAGCTTCGGCATCCATCGCTACCTGCAGGGCTCGGCGAACCTCTTCGAGGAAAACCGGCTGCTCAAGGTCGCGATCGCCGGCATGTTCGGCGTCACCGCGGTGCTGGGCGTGGTGATCTACACGACCAACCAGAATGCCCGGACCATCATCGTGCCCTTCGGGGCCACCGGCGATCTCCATGTCTCGGGCAACAAGCCGTCCGAAGCCTATATCGTCGCGATGACGCGTAACATTGTCGCGCTGTCGGGCACCTGGTCGGCCTATTCGGCGGACCGTCAGTTCCAGGAGCTGCTCGGGCTCGCGCACCCTTCCGCCTATGGGGCGATGCGCGACAGCCTCAATGCCGTGCTCGACGAACTGGCGAACAATCCGACCCTGTCGATTGCCACCTATATCCGGGGCGATCAGCCGGTGCGGTGGACCGCGCATGAGATCGTGGTGCCGGTCGAGAAGGTGCGCGTCATCGGCGGCGTGATCCGCAAATTCCGGGGCATATTGCGCATCGGCTACGCCATCGAAAATGGCCGGTTCTGGCTGACGCGTCTTTCCGAGGAGCAGTTCGATGCCGAAACCCGCTAACCGCGGCGCGCCGATGGGCCGCGCCCTGACGCTTTGCTTTCTGCTCGGTGCAGCGCCGGTGTCGGCGCAGACGATCCACGCGCTGCCCGACCAGACCAGCCATATCCGCCTGTCCAACCGCGACATCAACCATATCGTGTGCGAGGGCGGCGAGATCGAGGATATCAAATTCTCGGCCGAAAAGGGCCTTGCCGTCGAGAAAGGCGGCGCTGATGCCTGGATCAAGTTCCTGGCCCGCGAGATCGACGATGCCGGCCAGGTGACGCGCACCTATGTGACACAGCCCTCCGAATTCTTCGTGCATTGCAACGGCGCCACCTACCCGCTCTATGCCGAGCCGGCGGAGATTCCGGCGCAGACAGTGGTGCTGATGCCGGGCGCCCGCCAGCGCGCTCAGGCGAACAATGAGCTGATGGCGGCGCTCGCCGATGAGGACCGCGCCGTCTCGATCACCCTGTCGCTGCTCGACGATCGCATCCCTGCCTCGTTCAGCGAGGTCGCGCCGGCCGGCGGCACGGTCGGCATAGCGGCGGCGCCCGGCCTGTCGATCACCGAACGGCGGCGTATCGCGGTCGAGGGCGCCGGGCTTTCAGCTTCCGAATATCATCTGCGCGCGGCTGCCCCGGTGGCGCTGGACGAACGGCTGCTGGTCGATCCGGCGCTTGGGACAAGCATTTTCTCGCTCACCCTGGACCGGGTCCGTCTCGACGCCGGTGAAACGGCCCGACTTGTCGTCGTTCGCCGGGGAGCCGGGCAATGAGCGGCGAAATGGACAAGGATCCGGCACAGGAACCGGAAGAGCTGTCGCCCTATCAGGCCCATCTCGCCAGCGAAGGCGCGCGGGAAAGGGATGACACGATGCGCCGTTCCGCGCCGGCGCTTCTCGACTGGAAGGCGCAATGGAGCAAGCTCTCCGCCCGCCAGAAGCTGCGCGCGCGCCAGCTTGCCGTCGGCGTCGCGGTCGGCGCCATCGGGATCGGCCTTTATACGGTCTCCGGCAGCAAGGAGGAGGCGAAGCCCGCCAACCCCGCGTCCTCGCTCAACATGGGTGCGGGCCTGCGCGGCGACAGCCTCGAGGTGAAGCTGCGCGGTGACCTCAGGAAGGTCCTGGACGGGCAGCAATTGCTCGGCGACCGGATCAGCGCGATCGAGGAGGGCAAGGTCGTCCCTGGATCGCGCCCGCCGGGGCGCGGGGCGGCCGGGGGGGGCGATGGCGATCTCCCGCCTGCCCTGCCGGACAGCGTGCCCGCCCTTCCCTATCCCCCGGAAACCGGCGACGTCAGCGCGGACGCGGACAAGCTGCCGGCACCGCCGAGCGGCCCGGTAGCGCCGCCTGCCCCGCCCGCACCGCCGGTCGAGAAGACGGTGGGCGCGATCGGGACGGCGACCGGCCAGGTCGTGGCCCAAGGCGCCGATGCTTCGGCTTCGTCCAAAAAAAAGAATCGGACGATCTATTTGCCGCCTGGTTTCATGAAAGCGCGGCTGCTGACCGGGATCGACGCGCTAGCGAGCCGGGACGCGACCAGTAATCCCGAACCCATCATCGCCCGTGTACAGGCGCCTGCGGTGCTGCCCAATGAGGTGAAGGCGAACCTTGCCGGATGCTTCGTGATCGGCAACGCCACGGGCAGCCTCGCCAAGGAACGGGTCGAGGTCCAACTCGTCTCGCTGTCCTGCGTCGACTTCGACGAACATTCCATCGTCGATCAGCCGGTGAAGGGCTTCTTCGTCGACACCGATGGCAAGAAGGGCCTGTCGGGCAAGGTGGTGACGCGGGCCGGGGCCACGCTGGCGCGCGCCTTCATCGCCGGCACCATCAGCGGCATATCCCAGTCGGTCGAGGGCACGTTCGGCAACATGTCGACCTCGGCGCTGGGAACGGTCCGCACGCTCGACGCGGGCGATGCCGCGAAGTCGGGCATTGCCGGCGGTCTCTCCAAATCCTCCGACAAGCTCACCGATTTCTATCTCGATCTCGCGCGGCAGGCCGGTCCCATCGTCGAGGTGGGCGCGGCCAAGGATGTCGTCGTGGTGATCCAGGAGGGCGTGACCCTCGAGATCAAGCCCGGCGCGGGAGTGAAATTCTGATGCGCGCCCTTTTTGGAGTCAAAGCGATGAAAAGATTTCATCCCTGCCTGATGGTTTTGCCGCTTCTCGCGCTTCCCGGCTGCGCCACCGTCGGATCGATGATGTCGCCCTATAGCGAGAAATTTTCCTGCAAGAACAGCGACCATGGCCAATGCATCCATCCGGATCAGGCCTATGCCGACGCGGTTGCCGGACGGGCGTCAAAATCCGATCCGTCGGTCACCAATGACCGCAAGCTGCTCAGCCCCGACCGGAAGGCGCGAGCGCCCGTGCCGGGCAAGGCCAGCGCGAAAGCGGCCGCCGCGGTCGCAGTGTCGCCGCAAGCTGGGCAGGGCAATGTCGGCGCGGTGATCGAGGGGGCCGGTTCGCCGATGCTGCGCCCGTCGCGCACGATCCGCACGCTGATCCTGCCCTATGCCGACAAGCAGCGGCCCGACCGGCTCTACATGGCGCGATACGTCTACTCGATCCTCAATCGGCCGGCCTGGGTCGTGGGCGACTATCTGGTCGAGCCGGGTGGACGCAGCCCCGCCCCGCCGGTGCTCCGCACGATGCGCGCGCCCGAGCCCGGCGCCGCGGACGCGCCGACGCAAGAGGCCGCGCCGATGGGAAACGCGCCGGAGAAGCGGCCATGAGCACGAACGCCGCCCACAGGACCCTCAGCTATCAGCGGCTGCGCGCGGCCGTGACCCGCGATGCCTATTCGGACTTCCTGCCGATGGTCGCCTGGGTCGAGGAAGAAGAAGCCTTCCTGTGCATCGACGATGGCTGGGGCCAGGCCTGGGAACTCGTGCCCGCCGCCTACATGTTCGCCCATGTCCAGCAGGCGCTGCTGGGCCTTCTCAACATCCATTTCCCTGAAGGCACGGTCCTCCAGCTCATCACCTTCGCCGATCCGCTAATCGATCCGGCGCTCGACGCCTATCTCGACCTCAAGGTGCGACCGGACCCGCTGGTCCAGGCCTCGGCCCGGCGCACGGCCGATTATCTGCGTCGCGGAACCAGGGGACTCGATGCGCTGCATTCGATTCCGGTACGCGATTTCCGGCTGTTCCTCGTCATCAAGACGCGGGTGAAGCTCGGTGCCGATCTTCGCCGCCAGGTCGAGGAGCAGCTGGCGAAGATGGGCATCCGGCGGTTGCCGCCGGACGAACTGGTCAGCTTCTATCGCCGGATCTTCAACGGCGTTTTTGCCCCCGCGCCCGGCGTGTTCCTCAGTGAAAGCGTCGGCGGCATGCCCGCGCCCTCGGTTGCGCGCCAGATCATCGAGGCAGGACCGGACCTCTTTTTCGAAGGGCCCGAAGTCTTTCTGGGCAACCAGGTCGCGCGATGCCTCACGCCCAAGGCACCGGCGCGGCGGATCACCGCCGAGCGCGCCAACCGGCTCATGGGTGGCATGCGCGGGAGCGCCGAGGACAGCGACCAGATCGGCGGACCGTTCCTCTACTGTCTTTCGGTCCTCTTCGATCATTCGCAGTTCGAGATCCACAAGCGCGCGCAGATCCTTTCGGCGCAGAAGGCGGCCGGCAGCTTCGCCGTAGAGGTCGGCAAGCAGATCGAGGAGATCGGCTGGATATTGGACGAAGCGTCGAACAGCCGGTTCGTCTCGGTCATCCCGACCATGTGGGTGTTCGGCCGTGACAGCGCGCAGGCGCGCGAAATGGCGGCTCGCGCCAAACGGCTGTGGGAATCCGAACCCCTTCCCTTCATGGTGCAGGAGGAGAGCTATCTGCTGCCGGTGCTGCTCGCCGCCAGCCTGCCCTTCGGGCTTTACCCGGAAAAGCGCACATTGAAGCTGCTGGAGCGCGACTTCCGCATGCCCGTCAAGGCGGCGACGTTGATGGCGCCGGTGCAGACCGACTTTCGCGGCGGTGGCCGCCCGGCTTTGCTCTATGTCGGGCGCAAGGGCCAGCTGATCACGCTCGATCTCTTCGATCCGCGCATCAACAATTATAATTTCATTGTCTCGGCGGAGTCGGGCGCGGGCAAGAGCTTCCTGCTCAACAATCTCTGCCAGCAATATTATGCGCAAGGCGCGCTCATTCGCATCATCGATATCGGCGGCAGCTACAGGAAGCTCTGCACGCTCTGTTCCGGGCGCTATATCGACATCGGCGAGGAGCGCCTCGTCCTCAACCCGTTCGACATCGGGCTGGCGCTCGATGGCGAAGACAAGCAGTCGGCCATTGCCATGGCGGTCGCGATCGTCGCCGAGATGGCCAATGCCTCGACGCGCAAGCCCGTCACCACGTCGGAATGGAACCTTCTCAAGTCCGCCGTGCAATGGACGGTCGATAGCGGACGGGGCATAGACGGCATCGATGCGGTGCGCGACTGGCTCGGCCGCTATCCCGACAATGCCGTCTCCGATCTCGACCGGGTCGATCATCTCGTGCCGGTCGCGCGCGAGCTCGCGTTCAATCTGCGCGATTTCGGGTCGCAGGGTGCTTATGGCCATTTCTTCAACGGCCCCTCCACCTTCGATATCTCCCGCGACGAGTTCGTGGTGCTGGAACTCGAACGGCTGAAGGCTCTTCCGGATCTCTTCAATGTGATCGTGATGGTGGTGGTGAACGCTGTCACCCAGGAACTCTATCTCTCGGCGCGCGACAAGCCCCGCTTCGTCCTGTGCGACGAGGCCGCGCAGTTCATGACGCGCAGCGACGGGCAGGATCTCTCGCGCCTCGCCGAGGCGTTCGGTCAGGGCTATCGGCGCGCGCGCAAGTATCAGGGCAGTTTCGGCATCGTCCTCCAGAGTATGAACGATCTCATGCTCTTCGGCGGCACGGGCCAGGTGATCCTGGAAAATGCCGCGACCAAATTCCTGCTGCAGGGCTCCACCTATGACAAGGCGGTCGACAACAAGATCCTCGACTATTCGGGGTTCGTGCTCGACCTCCTGAAATCGGTCCGCAACGCCAAGCCCCATTATAGCGAGGTCTTCATCGACAGCCCGCTCGGGCTCGGCATCGCGCGGCTGGTGGTCGATCCCTTCAGCTACTGGATCAATACCTCTGCGCCCAATGAGGTCGCCGCCTTCGAGGCGCTGGTGCGGGCCGGCCGCAATCCGCTGGAGGCGGTGTGCGAACTGGCCGGCGTCGATCCGGTCGAAGTGCTGGGTGGCGCCGGCCCTGAAGGCTGGAGGGTCGCATGACACACAAGGCCCTTCCCCATCCCGACCAGCTCGCGCTCGAGTGGGAAAAGGATCCGGCGATCGAGGCGCTGATCGAGGCGCGTGTGGCAAAGCGCGCCGAAGCGGCCGCCTTCCAGTGGCGCCTGCGGCTGGTGGCCATCGAAACCTGCATGATGGGCTGTCTCGTCATCGCGGCCGGGATCGCGCTCGACCAGCCTGTGCTCAAGACGGTCCGCACGGGACTCATCGTGGCGGCCGCCTGCTTTGCGAGCGGGATGCTGCTGATCGGCCTGTCGGGTGCATGCGGGATGCTTCTCTCGCGCTTGCGGAAATGGAGGCACAAATGACGGACAGGATCGAACCGTTCACGCCCAGGATGATCGAGGACTTCGGCGTGATGTGCCGGTGCAAGCGCTATCCTGGAGAGAGCCAGAATGATTTTCTGGGTCGCGCGATCCTGACGCTTCACGAGGCCAATGGCGAATGCACACGCAGCCTCAAGACGGCTGACGAGTTGCTCGCCGGGTTTCTCAAGGACGCCAGACACCCCGTTCTGGGTCCGCTCCTGCAAAGCTGCTGGGCCGTTGTCCTGCTCATTCCGTTCATGTTCCTGATCGGCTGGCCCGTCACGCTCTACGGCCTGTGGCTTGGCGTCGTCTGCCTCTGGCCTGTCATCGAAGAAGCCGTGTTCAGGCTCTATTGCCGCCTGCGTCCGGCCGATCCGGAAGAGGCGAAGGCCAGACCGGCATGACCGACATGTTCTCTTCAGCATCGGCATTCGAGCCCGGAACCGGCCGATCGATGATCAGCATCGAGACCTATGCATGCTGGAAAGCGCGCGAGGAAGAGGATGCGCGTTGGTCGCGGCGCATGTGTCTGGCGATCCAGCTGCTGCTGGCGTTGGGGATCATCGTCGTCAGGCTGATCTGGTGGGATAAACCGGCTGCCTATCCCAGGCTGCTGTTCGTCTTCTCCTGCCTGGGGCCGGTTCTGTACGGCTATTGGCTGGCGCGCGGTTGCCCGGTGCATCCTGGCCTCCCTATTCGAGGAGGCGGGCGGCCATGAACGGCATCTTCTCCTCCACGCCCGCGCCGGGACCGATCCGCCTCATGATCGGCAGCCAGGGCCTGCTCCTGGTGCAGTCGTTCATCGCCTGGCAGCTCCCGGCCGTGCCGACCCTGTTCCGCATTCTCGTGGCCGTCACGGCGATCGTCGCGATGGCGGCCCTCATCAGCGCCGCGATCGGCGAGGATCGCGAGTATTCTCATCCCTGGTGGAGACGGCGCCATGGTCGCTAGCTCGCTGCGTCGGCATTTCGGCCGTCGTCCTCTCCTGCTCGCTGCGGTCGCGACGACTATGGCTGTGCTCACGCCTTCGATGGCAATGGCGGCGACCAGCAAGATCGGGCGTACCTGGTCGATCGCCGAGACCGACGCGCTGAGCGAGATCGAGGGCCGGGCCGCCCATGTCCCCGACATGAAGAGTGCCTTCGGGCCGCGCGAGAACTGGTCGGCGATGAAGGCGGCGACGCTCGGGATCGCCCAAGCCGACCGGAACCGGACGGTCGTGCCTTTCTATACCCTTGATCAGGACATCCGGCTCCCCGACGGCAAGCTGCTCTACGCCAGGGGCTATAGCTTCAATCCCCTCGCCTATGTGTCGCTCCCGCAGCGGCTCATCGTAGTCCATCCCCGCGATCTCGCCTGGGCGCTGCGCACCGCGCGGCCGGCCGATTTCATCCTGCTGGCGGCCGGGGGCCCCGGCGATGCCGACGCGATCACGCTCGGCGAGCGTCACGGCAGGGCGCTCTTCCTGCTCGAGGAACGCGTCAAGGTGCGGCTTGGTCTGACGGTCGCGCCGGTGATCGTCGCGCAGGCCGGACAGAAGCTGGTGCTGACCGAGGTCGACAGGCGTAAAACCGATCGGAGGGCAGTGCGATGAAACTATCGTCGCTTCGCAGATTGCTCGTGCTGGGCTGCGGCTTTGCCGCACTGGCGGTCGCTGCTCCCGCCCATGCCTCCAAATGCGAGGCGGGCACGGTGTTCAATCCGATCACCAAAGTGCGCTGGAACTGCATCTTCCCGATCACCATCGGCGGCGTGAAGGTGGGTCCGAGTGATCCGCTCGGCAAGGCGCTCGACGCCCAGTCTGCCTCCAAGCCGCTGTGCGCCTGCCGCAAGGGCGTGACTTTCTGGTTCGGCGTCAAGGTCAGCTTCTGGTCGCCCAATCGCATGGTCGACGTGGTGACCGAACCGGGGTGCATGATGGCGCTCGGCGCCGATATCATGCCGACCGGCGGCAGGCTCCAGGGCAGCCAGACCAGCATCTCGGACGGCACCAATAGCCGCAAGATGTTCGCGCAGATGCACTACTATATCGCGCCGGTCTGGAAGATGCTCGACATGTTCGCCGACCTGCCGTGCATCGAGGATAATGGCTTCGATGTGGCGCTGATCACCGAAGTGCTGCCGACCTGGCAATCGGCCACGCTGGGCGCGATCATCCAGCCCGAGGCGATTCTCTTCGGCAATCCGGCCGCAGGCCTTGCCTGCATGGCCGACAGTGCCGCTGCAGCCGCCGGCAAGGTCGTCGATCCGCTCTTCTGGTGCATGGGTAGCTGGGGCGCGACCTATCCGGTGGCGGGCGATATCCATTTCGGGGACAGTGTCGAAGCCTGGGCGGGGCTCGCCGCGCGCGGCGTCTTTATGATGGGCCGGCTCGGCGCGCTCACCATCAGTTCGGCCGACGGCTGCTCGTTCATCCCCCAGCCGGTCTGGACCAAGAGCCGCTACAAGTTCCAACTGATGGAGCCGGTCAAGGGCGGCAGTTGCGTCAATGTCGGCCGGCCAGGCGCGCTCTGGACGTCGGCCAAGCACGCGCCGGGCAAGGACAATGCCCAGTTCATGCTGTTCGAGAAGACGATCTGCTGCGCCGGAATCTCGACGCCATGAGCCGTCTGTCTCGCCAGATCCGCGCCCGTACGCCTGGGATTGACCGATGGCCTTCCCGTCACCCCATGGAGCCAGGCGTATCTTGCGCGGCTAGACCGGTGCCGCATAGCCCCCGCGGTGCCGGCCGGACGGTCGGCATGGCCATGACAGACGATGATGCGGTACCCCCCTCCTCGCCGCATGTCGTCGTGGCCGCGCTGACCGTTTTCGAAGGACAGGCGGTGTTTCGGGCGGAACTGCCCGGCCCGGTTCCATCCACGCTCCTGTTCCGGCTGCGGCGGGGATCCCGGCGGATCATTCCGAGCGAGATTCGGCCATGAAGAAGCGCGCCCTGCTTCTTATGGCGGCGCTCAGCCTGCCCGTAGCGCTTCATGCCCAGACGGCTGAGGATCGCGCCCGCGCCGCGGCCGAGGCCGCCCGGGCGAAGAGCGCCGACAGCGACGCGATCCTCGGGCATTATGTGACGCCGGGCCTGGCCGGAGAGGCGATCAGCACGGTCGATTCCTCGAAGGCGTTCACGCCCAACCTCGCCTGCCAGAAAAGCGCGACATTGCTCGAACTGCTCGCGCAGCCCAATGCAAGCGGGGATATCGGAACGCTCAGCATTTCGCGCGACCGCGATCTCGACGGCAGTTTCGATGAAGCGATGACAGTCCCTGTTCCGGTTTCAGGGATCTGCGCCAACGGGCTCATTTCCTGTGCGCCAGGCAGCTGGAACGCCTGCCGCTTCTTCCGTTGGGATACGGCCGCGTCGGGATCGCTCAAGCTCAGCGAGGTCGAGCTGACCGACCTTGCCGGCTGTTACTGCGTCAACAACAGCTGCGGCAGCAATCTCGTCTGGGGCAATATGGCCTCGGTGCTCAAGGATCTGGGTGGCGGTGTCGTGGGCGCGCTCACCACGAGCGATCCGCGCATCGGCATAGCACAGGCCGCCATCGAGGGGCCCGTCATCCGCTATATCGGCGCGCAGACCACATCCTGCGCCGCGCAGCCCCACATCGGTGCGACCGCGTACAAGGCCAATCCCAACGCGATTCCCGGCGATGCCTTCGACGCGGCAGAGGGGAGCAGCGTGTTCCAGGCGCTGTCGGCTTCATCCACTGGAACCGGCCGGTCGCAGATCAATCGGAGCTGCACCGTGACCCGTCAGATCACGCTTGAGGAAATAACGCCCGAAAAGATCATCGATCGGGTCTCAGGCGGCTATGCGACCTATGACTCGGTGCCTGGGCGGCGCATCTTCCTCATGGGGTCGCCGGCCGACAACAGTCTTTCCGGCGGCTCCTGCACCATCTTCGATTTCCACATGACGATGCGGGTCAAGGAGCCAGACAGGCTGCAGCAGGTTCTTCTAACGCGCTTCGGGGCCGATGACTGGGCGCAAATCCGGATCGACGGCGAACTGGTGGGGTCAGGGCCGCAGGGCTGGACCGGCATGGGGTTTCCGCCGGGAAAATGCGAGAAGAAGGGCGCTTTCTATGCCTACCCCAATCTCGATATTACGGGCAGGCTGACGCAGGGCGACCATGACATATGGCTGCGTGTCGCGGTCGCCGATGGCGGCGAGGCCTATGCCTCGATCGAGGCGCAGCTGGACGCCGGCTGCAAGACGTCCGAGCAGCTTGTCGACACCTGCTCGGGCAATGCGTCGAATGCGACATGCCGGCTCGACGATGAGGATGTGGACGGCGTCACCACCTTCCGTAATGGCGTCAAGACCGGGCTCAGTCCCCTGCCCCAGACCCGTCAGATGGGCACTGGCGCCTGCGCGATGCAGATCAGCCGCGACTTCTTCGCGCGCCAGCGCAATTATGCCTGCACGGTCGACCAGGGTGCAGTCCCCCAGCCCGATCTGTCGCGCGGCGCCTATATCATCGATCATTCGACCGAGACGCTGCTGGCCGACCGGCTGCGGACGGCCGATGGCGGCCATAGCCTCACGACCCGCAATTTTGCGCTTCCGGATCGTGGCACCGTCAATGCCTGCGAACCCATCTGCAAAACGCGAAAGGCTCAGGCCAATAGCGCCGCAGCTCCCGATGGCGTGACCGGTTCGAAGCAGACCAACCCAACGGGCTGGGACTTTTTCTATCACGCCTGCCAGGACAGCAATGTCTGCCCTGCTGGCGAGGGCGAGGAACTGATGCAGAGCTGCGGCTGCATCGACGATTTCCCCGAGGCGGTGGTGATGATGCAGACCGTGCGTCTGGGCGGTGCGGATATGATCTGCACGGGTGCCGTGCGATGACGCCGGTGCGCGCCCTTCTTTCGACGCTCCTGTTTGTAGGGGCGAGCCTGTCGCTGGTATCGGCGAGCGCCATGGCCCAGCAGTTGTGCGCGGTCGATCTCAATGGCAATGGCGATGCGGCCGATGACGGCGAGACGGCGAGTTGTCATCTGACCGGCTCGGGCGGATGGATGTGCCCGATCGGCGAAACACGCTGCGAGGCGGATCCGGCCGGGGCGATGCACTGCCCGCTTGGCGATCAATATGCGTGCGCCGTGCCGGCCAGCGGCGGCGCGCCGACCTGTTCGCCCAACGCCTGCATCGACACCAGCGTCAACCCCATCGTCGATGACCCGGTCGTCGATGATCCGGGTGTCGAGGCGGATGGCGGCGTCGATGCCGACGGCAATTGTCTTGGCACCATCGAGATTTTCTCGGGCCGCGCCGCGCGGTGCCGACCGGCGGGACTAAAGACCAGCTTCTCGAACTGCTGCAAGGACAAGGGCAAGATCGTGAAGGACGGCATGGGTGGCTCGATCTCGTCGATCGGCACCAAGATTGCCGTTGCCAAGGGCGTCTTCACCGGCATGAAGGCCGCCTATACCGCCTTCAAGGCCGGCGCGACGGCAAGCCAGGCGGCCAGCGCCGGCGCCAATGCGATCATCGTCGGCATCGATCCCACATCGATCGCGATCAGCCTCGCCATCAACTTCATGATGGATTTCCTGCTTTCCGGTTGCGACCAACAGGACATGGAAGTGGGCATGCTGCGCGGGTCGGGCATGTGCCATGAGGTCGGCAGCTACTGCTCTTCGAAGATTCTTGGCATCTGCGTCCAGAAGGCCCGCGGCCATTGCTGCTTCAACACCAAGCTCGGCCGGATCATCCAGGAGCAGGGCCGGCCGCAGTTGAAGGCCTTCAGCGCGGTCGGCTGGGGCACGCCCAGGCAGCCCTATTGCCGGGGCTTCACGCCCGAGGAGTTCCAGGCGCTCGATTTCTCGCGAATGGACCTGTCGGAATATTATGCGGAAGTCGAGGCGCGCGCCCAATCCGAAATCCAGATCGACATGAAGGACAAGATCGATGCCTATATGCAGACGATCAACAACTAGCCGCGCGCGCCTGTTGGCAGCCATCGCCCTCGCCCCGCTGCTGGTCGGGGCGAGCGAACCGCAGGATACGGCCGGTAAGCAGCGGGACGGCAATGCCCGCACGCGCATCCAGGATCAGGGCGAGGCGGCGATGGAGCGCGTGAAGCGCGCCGCCGACAAAGCAAAGACCGCCAGGCCCCCTTCACCAGTTCTACCGGCCAAAGCCGATGCCGCCGCGCAGCGCCGTGCTTTCGAGGGGATCAACAGGCGCAAGCAGGATCCCGCCATGGCGAAACGGGTGGAGGCCGATGTCGCGGCGGCTCGTGACGCACTGGCCGTCGAGCGGGAGGCCGCCAGCCGTCGTATCGCCCAGGCCCTTGGCCTTGAACAGCCCGAAGAGGCAGCGTTGGCCGGCGTCGTATCCACCGGTAGTACGAAACACTGGGTTCCCGTCCTGTTCGTTTCATCGTCCATGCCGGTCGAGACGCTGCGCACCTATGCCGGGCAGCTCGAACGCGCCGGCGGCGTCATGGCCTTCCGCGGCATGCCGGGCGGTATGCGGCAGGTCGCGCCGATGGCGAAATTGTCGGCCGCCATATTGCGCCGCGATCCCGGTTGCGAAGGCCCCGCCTGCGCCATGCGCGACGTGCAGGTCATCGTCGATCCCCTGGTGTTCCGCCAGCATGGCGTCACCCAGGTGCCCGCGCTGGCGATGGTCCCGGGCGATCCGACCCTCCCTTATTGCGAGCGTGACGAGGCCAGCCCGCGTGCCGCGCACATCGTGCTGGGCGACGCTGCCCTTTCCGGATTGTTCGAGGAATATGGCCGCCTGGGCGGCAAGGAGGAGGTGCGAGATGCTCTTGCTCACCTGGCGCGCCGGTAACCGCCTCTGGCGCGAACTCAAGGATCTGCCGCTGCGTGCTGCGGTGGCGCTCGGTGCAAGCGGTCTTGGGCAACCGGCGCGGCCTGCCCAGCTGCTCAAGGCCTATGGGATCGTGCTGCCCATCGGTCTCTTCGCCTGGTGGGCGATGCCGCAGGTCACCCTGGTCATGACACCGTCGATCGACGCATGGGTCGTCCATCGATCTCCGGGTCCGATCCGTCGCGGCGACCTCATATCCTTCACATTGTCCGATCCCGTAGCCGGCCCGAAGCCCGTCGCCATCACCAAATATGCGCTGTGCCTGCCTGGCGACCGAGTCAGCATGGCCGAGAGGCATGGGATTGGTGGGCCGGCCCTGAATGGCTGGTATTATTGCAACGGCATTCTGTTGGGCGTGAGCAAACCTGCTGCACGCAATGGCAAGACACTCATGCATTGGCGGCCGGAAAGCCCGCGCATTCCCGAGGGGATGATGTTCGTCGGTTCGCGGCATCCCGACGGATATGACAGCCGTTATTATGGCCCGGTGGCGATCGAGCGGCTCACGCGCATGGAGAAGCTGCTGTGAAGCGCATGTTCACCCTGGGCATGGCCTTGCTCCTGCCTGCCGGTCCTGCATGCGCTCAAGCGGCGCCTGCGAGCGCGGGCGATCGTACGACACGAGGCTACTGGTGGTACGAGACACCCAAATCCGGCGCTGAGGAAGAGGCGCAGGATGAGACGGTCCCCAAGCCGGTCATCCCGCCGATGGTGGAACTGGCCAAATGGTCGCCGCCCCGGATCGCGAAGCTTATCGTGGAGCAGCGCGACTATGCCGCCACTGTCCTCACGATCGACGCGGTCGCGGATTTCTGGCGGCTGCAGGATTTTGCCCGGCGCAAGGCCCGCGCCTTTGCCGGCGTGACCCAGCTTGCCATGCTGACGCATCCGCAGCTCAATGCCAAAGCCGCCAACCCGATGGTCGGCGAGGCCCGCGATGCGCTGGGCGCGCAGAAGGATCAGGTGCGCCGCCAGTATCTGCGGGCGCACGCCGGGGAATTTGCGCTCGTCATGTTTGCCCGGGAATCCTGCGGCTATTGCAAGGTGCAGTGGCCGATCGTCCAGCGGTTCCAGGATGACATGGGCTGGCAGGTGAGCCTGATGGATCTCGACCGCAGGCCCGACCTCAAGCAGCGTTTCGGGGTGGAGGTGACGCCGACCACCATGGTCATCCGCCGGGGCAGTCCCCAGCGCATGGTGATTGCCGCGGGGGTCGAGACTTACCCCAATCTTGCGCAGATGGCCTATCAGGCGGTGCGATTGCTGAGCGGCGATATACGCCCCGAGCAGTGGCTGACCGGCGCGGGCGAAGAAGACGGCTTCTTCGATGCGCTGGCCAATGGCCCTGTCTCCTCGACCGATCCGCGCGTGATCGGCGGCGATCTCGTCGATGCCAGGGAGCGCAGGCCGTGATGCGCCTGGGTTCCAGGCTGGCCTGCGGCGTCGCGCTGCTGGCGCCACTGATGCTGTTGTCGGCTAGCGCCCTCGCTCAGCAGGCAGACCGGGACGTCGCGCGGCAGGCCGCCATCCATCCGGTATCGACGGCTGCGGACATGCGCCTGTGGCTCTCCCGCGTGCCGGTGACGCGCGATTTTCCGCCCGACTTCGAGACCATGCTGCGCGGTCAGGCATCGCTCTATGTGATCGAGATGAGCACAGCGCCCGGTTGCCTGCCCTGCGGCGATCTCTGGATGAAGCTTCTCGCATTCCGCGGCCGCTATGGCTGGCAGGTCCGAACGTTGCGACAAGATGAGGCGGCGCTCCGATCGGGGCGCCTTGGCCTTCCCTGGGTCGGAAACCCCGTCGCATGGGTGCGGCCACTGGCTGATCCGGGTCGCATGGTGCCGATCGCGATCGGCACCGATCATGGCGCCAATATTGCGCGCAACGCCTGGCTTGCCGCCCGGATGCTGGCCGGGGCGCGTGCCGCAGTAGGTGTGCGCGCCATGTCGAAATTTACGGGAATTGTCGGCGTGAGGGTGCCGGTCTCTTCCAATCGGAAAGGACGCTGATCGTGCCGGGGCTGTGTCGTCAACTCTTGCCTTCAGGAAAGCTGTCATGGCCTATCATATGCACCGCCCGTTCCTCGCGCTCTGCCTGATTGCAGCTTCATGCGGCCAGACAGTTCCGGCCCACGCCCAGGGTTGGGCCGAGAGCTGGTTCGATAATGTCACCTATACCTCGCCCGGCAGCTTCGAGGACCAAACACGCGGCTATGTAACCGCCGGCGGCATGTCCGGCCGGGTCGATGTCCATGACGATTATCTGATGAGCCTGACGCTGCCCAAGGTGAAGGCGGGTTGCGGCGGCATCGACATGTTCCTTGGGGGGATGTCGTTCCTCGATCCCGATTATCTCGTCCAGAAGCTGGAGACCATCCTACAGGCCGCGCCGGCCGTCGCCTTCCAGTATCTTCTGGAAACGCTGGATGAGAAGATGGGGAACATCATCTCGAAGATGGAGGCAGCAACCAATTACCTGAACTCTATTCAGGTGAACGACTGCCGTCTCGCCAATCGCATGGTTCAGATTGCCAAGGGCGACGACAATATGTCGGGCATCGTCGAGGAGATGACCGGCTACAAGTCGATCCGCGAAGGCTATACCAATAGCTGGCAGCAGAGCCGGGAGAAAATTCAGGCCAACAAGGGCAATCCGACCGAGGATCTGAAGGAAGCGCTCGCCAATTGCCCGGCCGAGGTCACGGATATCTTCAAGACCGGATCGCTGCTGGCGCACGCCGCCGCGCGCGTCGGCGCATCCGACTGGGCGGGCGTCATGCGGGCCCGGGTCGGCGACGTCTATATGCGCTGGGATGCCAACGACAAGGTGCCGCTCTTCTCGGCCATTCCCGCCTGCCCGCGCCAAGATAGCGAGAGCGCTGACGATTTCCTGACCGGTCGCGTGCCGACGCGTGCGCTCAACATCCCCGCGACCGCCGCGGATTGTTCGGTGAACGGCGCTGGCCGCGGCGCGCTCATCCTGGCGCGCGAGCGGATGGACGCGATCTCCGTCAAGATCCGGACGCGCGCCGCGCTGACCACGGAGGAAAAGCAGTTCGTCGCCAATGTACGGACACTACCGGTCTATCGCCTGCTCGAATGGGGGGTGCGACAGGGGCTTACCGACAGCGTCATCGCCGACACTGACGAACTGGTGGCGCTCACCCTCGCCTATCAGATGCTGAACGACCTCACCCGCTCGATCGACTTCTCGCTGCAGAATGCCGAACGGGGTGTGACGACGGCGGGCGCTTCCGATGCCGAGAACACGAACATCTGCCAGACGCGTATCCTGACCAAGGGCATCGAGCAGTTGCGCGAACTGCGAGACGAGGTGCTTCGCCAGCGCGCGCAGATGCGCCAGTCCTACATGGCCGCCATGAACCAGGCGAACCTCTCGGCCAACTATGCCGGGGTGGTCCGCCAGCGTGATCGCGATGCCCGCGACGCCGCTGGCGCCAACGCCAATCGCAACCGGTGAGGCGGGCATGGGTCACATAATCCGCTTAATCCTCACCCTTGTCGGGTGTCTGGGCGCGACGCCCGCGCTGGCGATCGACGCGAGCTATCACACATGGGACGGTTTTTCGGAGACCGTCGATGCGTTCCATCTGGTCGCGATGATGTTCGGCGACCCGCGCTACGAGACGCTGGTCGTGATCATCGCGGTTGCCGGGATCGGGCTGGGCGCGGTTCTGGCGAGCATCAAGGGCTCCGGGATGGGCCTTGTCGCCTTCGGTTTCCAGATGCTGATCGGTATCGGCCTGTTCGCCGGGATGATCGCTACGACCGGCACGATCCACATCTACGACCGGGTGCGCAACGCCTATCAGCCGGTCGGCGACGTCCCCAACCTCATCGTGCTGGTCGCCGGCGTCACCAACTTGATGGAGCGGGCGCTTGCCGAGACTATCGACGACAACACAACCGATCCCAATGCCAAGCTGGAATTCGGCGCCGGCGGCCATGCATTCGACCTGTTCCTGAACGCCGTAAGTCCCCGCAGCTCGATCGTGGACACCTTCCTCGATGCGACAGTGAAGGATTATGTGCGGCAATGCTATCCAGTCGCCCGCGTGTCGCCGGCTTATGGGGTCGACGACGATCAGCTTTTCCGGACGTCGACCGATCTTCCGGCCTCCTTCGCGGCGATGGCAGGGCCAGCAACCTTCTCGACCGTGTACACGGCAAGCGACAAGGCCGGCACGACGATGAGCTGCGAGGCAGCATGGGGCTATGTCGCCGATCGCCTGTCGGACAGCACGCTGTTCGACGCCTATAGCGACCAGGTCTGCGCGCGTACCGGCTTCGACGTGACCCAGGCGGCCCAGCGCGATCGCTGTCGCCAGCAGATCGATGCGCTGGGCGACATGATGCTGGGTCATTCCATGAGCCGGCAGAAGTTCCTGACCAACATCCTGCTTGGCCACTCCGTTGGCGACGTCCTGTTCGAGGATTCCCCGGCGGCAACCGCCCGGGTGATGGCGAACCGGGCCATCGAATCCAATGGGCTAGCCACGCTCTCGACCGCCAACGAATGGATGCCGACCATTCGTGCGTCGGTGTTCGCGATCATGCTGATGATGATGCCGATCGCGCTGCTCTTCATCCTGACGCCGATCAACCTCAGGGTCGCGAGCTTTGCGCTGGGTCTCTTCGTGTTCGTCGCGCTCTGGGGCGTCATCGATGCCGGCATCTACCAGCTCACCCTCGGCCGGGCGAGGGATGTGCTCGCCGAGCTGCGGGCGACCAACGTCGCCGCCGATAGCTGGATCCTCGCGCCCTCGGCGGCGATGAAGGCGCTTGCCATCTTCGGCTCGTTCCGGACGGCCGCGGCAGGGCTTGCCGGCGCGTTCGTCTTCACCGTCTTCCGCTTCTCGGGCAACATGTTCACTGCCTTCACTTCCGGCATGCTCGGTGTGCAGGGTCAGGGCAGCATGGCGGCCGCGACCGTCGGAACCAGTGAGGGCTATGCCTCGGCGCTGGAAGCGCAGGCCTCGGCCGGCGGCACCATGTCGCGGCGCGCGGCATCGTCGGGCTTCGGCGATTTTGGCGAGCGCAGCAGCTTCGGTCTGGACCGTAGCTTCGCGTCAGCCGGATCCGTGCTCGGGGAACAGGGTGGCGGGGCAGCGGGAACGGCGGCCTTCGGCCTCGGCCGGGCGGACGCCGCGCGGGAATTGGGCGGGCTCTCCCCTGCCCTTGTCGGCCGGGATCTGAGCGATCCGGCGACGGCGCGCGCGGTACGCGCCAATGCCGCGACTTCGGCGATCCACAATTTTGCCCAGGGCGATGCACTGCGCAAGCTTGGCACGAGCTATTTCGGACAAGGCCAGGGCGGCGAACGCGCCTTTGCAGCCTTCGCGCAGAATATGGTGCAATGGAAGGCGTTCGGTGACCAGCGCGCCTACGAGATGATGCAGTCGGGCGCACAGCGGCATTTTGAGCGCAGCGGCTATGATACGAAGGATGCCGCGCTCAAGGCATCGACGGTGATCGCCCAGGCGAGCGCCGATCCGACGTTCGCCAAGCTGATGGCCAATGCCTTCGATCAGGAGCAGATGCTGCGCAATGACCTGACCGCGGCGCAGACGCAGGTGGGCGCGATGGAAGGCCGGCGCGACTATGCGGGCGAAAGAGTTGCCGCCGTCGAGCGGGGCAATGTCGCGACCGAGCAGGCGCATCGAACCGGCGGCAATCAGGGACAACGGCAGGCTGCGGCCATGCTGGGTCTCTCCGTAACCGAAACCAGCCGGCGCATCGGGTTCATCAATGCGCTGTCAGGCGAGGCGCGATCGACCGCGATCAGTCAACTCTCGCGCGCGACCGGACGCAACGAGGCGCAGGTCCTGCGTGCGCTGGAGAGTTACAATGCGGCCGTGCAGGTCGGCACAGCCGATGGCGCGACCGCGGAGGCGGCGCGAGAAGGCACCAGCGTCTATGGGCGCACTCGGGAGGCTGCAGGATATGATTTTGCCGAGCGGTCGGGCAAGCTCGACGCGCAGCGCGAGATCGGGCCCGATGGGGTACGCAGCAATGCCCAGATTGGCGAGCAGCGGCGGCAGGCGGATGATGCGGGCTTTGCCGAGGGTGCTGCGGCCGCCGGTGTATCGGTCCGGGAAGCGGCTCGCCTCGATTCCTTCATCCGCGCGCTCGCCGGTACGGCCGGCAATCAGGTCGATATGGCCGAGGGCGGCGCGGAAGGCATCGCCGATCGCGCGCGGAACGAGCGTCTGACCGGAATTGTCGACAGGGAGCGCCTTACTCGCACCCAGGCGCTGCTGCGCGCGCATGGCGTCGAAATGTCCAAGCGCCAGATCGCCATGGACCAGAATGGCGATGTCAGCCTCAATCTGACGCCCGAACTTGCAGCGCAAATGTGGCGCGGCGGCCTTATCAACGAGAGCCAGCTTGGTGCCATCGCCAATGGGGGCCATGCACGGTTCAGCTTCGCCCATAATGATCTGCTCGTCTCCAGTAGCACGGGGTTCAGCCAGTCCGCCCGCAATGACACCAGCACGCGGTTTGAGGCCGGCAAGCAGGCGGGGCCCGATACGATCGAGCATTTCCTGGGCAGTGGCCCGGAAGGTCAGGCCGCCATGGCCAACTGGCTGCGTGGTGGGTTCGAAATGGATCGGCGAGGCGACTGGCGGTTGAAACCGCAGGTGGCCGATACGCTGGAGCGTGATGTCACGGCCATCATCGCTCAGACGGGGTGGCAACGGTCGCTGTCACGTTCGGCGGAGCATTCAACAGTAGATAGCCAAAGCTTGTCGGGCCACATTACTGCTTCAGCGTCTCGTAGCGCCGGAAGCGCAGAGGACAAAGACGCTAAGGCTGGGAAGAGCAGCAGTGTCTCGGGGACTGCTGCCGCCAGCTTGGGCGCGGAGATCACGGACCGCGGAGGCTTCTCCGTTGCCGCACAATCGTCAATCGATATCGTAAACTATGATGTTCGTGAGGTGATTGCGGAAGCAGAGCGAACTGCGGCCAAGTCGGCAAGACCTGAAGAGGCGTTTGCTCGGGAACTGAGCCAGAGAGTTCTGGGTAATGATGGCTTGCGGAATCGCTATCTCGAGCAGGCGGATTCCGGTCGTGGTACAGTCGATGTTACTGGCCCAATCACCTCGTTGGAGCAATCTTCGATCCTAAAGTCGGGTCGATTAATGTCGGACCGGGACGATGGTTGGGCTGATGGGGACTCAAGCTTCAAAAGTCGGCGGGACAAATGAGGCTAGTCTTTGATCGCGCCAATATGGCGGAGATGCTTCAGACCGGACCGCAGATCGAACGAGTCCGTATAGGGGTCGATCAGCGATTTGGGAGGTTGCAGAGGCTGGGTAGCGATCGTTTTCCATTCGCCGCATCCGACCTTGGCTTTGAGGAAGCCATATCCCAGCGCCGCTACGACCGTAATCGGATTGAAGACGAAGATCAGCAGCACGATGATGTTGACCAGGTAGTTGTTGAGCTGATCGAAGGGAATGGTGATCATCAGTTCGAGACCGACCCAGTAGAGCAGGGTCAGCGCCCAGGTCACCTTTGCATACCATGGGCGCCAGAACCAGTCGGCAGCGCGCGGCGACGGCGCTGGCGCGAGGGTCTCTTCTGGTGTCGGGTCGAGCTGATCAACATCCTGCATCTGCAGAGCCTTTCCAAAGAGGA
Organism: Sphingobium sp. BHU LFT2; assembly: GCF_018604485.1. NCBI lineage: Bacteria > Pseudomonadati > Pseudomonadota > Alphaproteobacteria > Sphingomonadales > Sphingobiaceae > Sphingobium > Sphingobium sp. BHU LFT2. The sequence goes on along the minus strand of NZ_JAFCGW010000026.1, from coordinate 6,470 downwards.
GAATAGCACAGGTTTTCGCGGCAGCGAAACCAGACGGCCCAGGACGAGGAAAAGGGCGAGCCGAACCGACTGCCTTCACCTACCCTGCCTCCTTTTCTCCTCCCCCTCCCCGTCGATGGTCACCAATCGTTTCTCGGCGAGGCGGCATCTGCCATTCGGTAGGCCGTCATGACGAAGCGCAAGCCGCCTGATCCCGAGCCCTGCCCTGCTCTGTCTCCGCGAGGCGAGGCGGCCATCATGCGTCTCGCGGAGCTTCTTGGCCGGCAGATTGCGCGGGAACTGCACGAAGAGCAGAATCGTCAGAGGGAACAGAAGGATGATCCGGCTAGACAGTCATAGTAATGGCAAGCCGCAAAATAGGGCGGAGAGTTCTTCCGGTCTTCGGCAATTTCATCTGGAGGCGCGAACTGATTTTGGCGAGCAGTGAAGCTGCGTTGAGCGCTGGTTTCACCCGCTTTGACGACGGACGGCTGACGCCCGAAGCTATAATCGTTATGGGCGCGCTTCGCGCCTGGTTGTCGCAGACGAGTGCGGTTTGGCATGGATGCCCGCCGATGCGGCATTTTGCCGGCGCGAATATGGCACGGATATTTTGAGTAGCTGAAGTGAAGGCAGTTCACGGCAACATCGATGGTCCTCTCGCGCTCGACGAGGATATCGCGCTCTACGGCAGGATTTCCGGAGGCGCGACAGTTCGCAGCGGCAAACGCTTCATCCTCCATGGCACGATCGCCGGCGATCTGCGGGTGGAGAAGGATGCCCACGCCGTCGTGCGCGGAACTGTCGCCGGGCGTATCTATAACGACGGCGGAAGGGTGGAACTGTTCGGCATGGCCGATGCCATCGCGAGCAGTTCACGCGATGGTGTCACCATCATCGATCCTGCAGCACACGTCCTGGGCGGCGGGAAACATCGTTCGGCCGAGGCTCGCCAATCCGGAGCGAAGCGCTCGCCGCTATAAACTCGGTGCTTCGGCAAGCGGTTTGCTATAAACTCGGCGCTTCGGCAAGCGGTTTTCCGACTGATCCATACCTGTCGATGTGGGATTGCCGAGTGCGCGGAAAGATCTGCCGGTGGAGCAGCACGTCTGATCGACAGTTCCTCTCTTGACGACCCGTGGCGGATGAAGCGACCATGCGGAGACAGGCCTCGCTCCGCCGGCGTTGCTGCACCGATCGGTGTCAACGGCCGGGGTATGATTGGGGGCCCGGTTTCAGCAGGAGTTGGGTTATATGGACGGTGTCGCCGGACGGGTTATCAGGATCGTGATCGCACATATGGGCGTCTACGCTGATCAGGTCACGCCCGAAGCGCGGTTCATCGAGGATCTTGGCGGCGACAGTCTTGACGTGGTGGAACTGGTGATGGCGCTCGAGGATGAGTTCGGCGTGACGATTGACGACGCCGATATCGAAAACATTGTCACGGTGCAGGATGCGATCACCTACATGGAGACGCCCCCGCAAACTCGTCCACCCCCAGCATGAGGCAGCGGCATATCGGCATGGACGGCTAATCAGTCGGGCCCGAAGCCAACGGTGTTCTCATTTATCGCACAGCCTCCTGCAAAATCTGCTGTTGCAACGGCGTTTAAACACGCGCAGCCAATCCTTTGCCTTTTTTGGGCATCCACACCCTGACTTTCAAAGGCTGGCCCTGGCGGCCAGCTTCTTTTTCGCATGGTGCTTGCGGACGTTGCGCTGAGAACCGCGATCCCCGGTGTGATGGCGCTGCGTTGGCAGCAAGCGCGGAGAGGTTGGCCTACGTTCTTCTGCCGGGTATATGACAGGCGGGTCTTGCAATATTGCAACGCGATTTCACGCCCTATTTTAGTGACTTACTGGCAACGCCCGGAAGGACGCCGCCGACGAGGCTGCGCTCATGACTGTGGCCTTCCCGCAGTACCCAGCGGAAGGCTCAATTTTTATCCGAGCAGCTCTGGCCCCGCCGAATAGGCTGCGGGATTTTACAAGCGCTGCCTAATTCGGCTTAGCCTCGAGGCCGTTCTCGTGATCGGCAAGGCGATGGAGATCCTGCTCGATGGTTTGCAGGATCGGCACGATGGTTTCTTCAACGTCCTGATCGCGCAGCGCCTCACGCGCCAATTGCAGCTTGACGATCGCCGCCTCGATATTGGGTGCCGGAAGGGCCAGAAGTGTTTGCACCGCAGTCTCGTAGGGCACGGCGAAGCTGGCGTCGTCTCGTTCCCACTTCAGTACCCTTGCACAGGCCTCGTCATAGTCTTCCGGAGTTAGACCGGGATCGGGACATGGTGTGCTCGCACGCCATTCGTTGAAAGCGCGGCGGGTCTTGCGAAATTCCTCTATCGCCGCGAGCCATGTCGTGATCATGTCGTCTCGCGAGGTCATCATTAAACCTTTCGGGGCTGTTTGGAGGCCTCGCGCACCATAATCGATTTGCCTCGCCACATCCAATCGGGTCGTCCGGTAACGCCGGTCGTCAGCCTCCACGAGACGTAGCAGCGTGGCGAGCGATGCTCTCCCAAATGCCCGCCCTATTGTCCGATTGCTGGGTCGAATTGTTCTCCGCCAGTCAAGGTAGAGGACGTGGACGTTGGCGCTCGTCCGACCACATTGGAGCGGTAGCCTATAATACACCGTGACAAACTCGAGCGATGCCCCTTATCGCTCTCCCAGAGAACGGCCCCGTATGCGCCCCATTCGTTGGGCGTCTCCTGACGCTACTCATTGTTCCAACTGATCCCGTCATATCCGCCGCAATATCCCCGAGTCATAGAGACCATGGTCGAGGCGAACGCTTCATTCCTTTTGCACAACGCAGAGCAAGCTATCGCTGACTGCGCTTAGAATCCATCTGAGTTAAACCATCTCGCGAAGCCCTGTCCGGGCGTCAAAAATGACTTTGGGGATATTCAGCAGTGGTGCCCATTTCGCGAAACGAATAACCTGGAGGACGCCGGGCGGAATCTGCGCGGAATGTAAGGGAGTCGGAGTAACCAATGGCAGAACAATCGTGGGATCGGGTACCAATCGACGCTCAAAGCATTGAGGCTCCCCTTTCGAATTGCGCGATCTTCCTCGTGCTTTGCGTTGCTGACGGACCTGCTCCCCTGAGTGCTGTGAGGTCCATCCTCGATGGGCTCGAGGACGTGATCAAGACAGTCGGTTTTCGGGATTTGGGGGCCAGGTTGTCGTGCATCGTCGGGATCGGTTCGGACTTGTGGGATCGCCTCGGTGCTTCGAAACGGCCTTCCGAGCTGAAGCCTTTCGCCGCCATTGTCGGCTCCTCGCACAGCGCGCCCTCCACACCCGGAGACATGTTGTTTCACATCCGCGCAGAACGCGCCGACTTCTGTTTCGAACTCGAGAAACTGCTACTGACCACGCTCGGCGATGCCATCCGCGTCGTCGATGAGGTCTCGGGCTTTCGCTATTTCGATGCTCGCGACCTTCTCGGATTCGTGGACGGCACCGCGAATCCGGCGGGTCGCGATATACCAGCTTCAGCGCTTGTCGGGGATGAAGACGCCGACTTCCGCGGCGGCAGCTATGTCGTGGTACAAAAATACCTTCATGATCTTTCCGCGTGGAATGCTCTCGACGCGGCGCGGCAGGAAGCGATCATAGGGCGTACGAAGGTCGATAATATCGAGATCGACGACGATGCTGCACCGCGAAAATCGCACAAGTCTCTGGCGACGATTGTTGATGCCGGCGGCGTGGAGCATGACATCCTGAGGGACAACATGCCGTTTGGCAGCCCGGGCCGCGGCGAGTACGGAACCTATTTTATTGGTTATTCACGCTATCTGTGGGTCATCGAGAAAATGCTGCAGCGCATGTTCATCGGCGAGCCTGCCGGTTGCTACGACCGCCTGCTCGATTTCTCTTCTGCCCATACCGGCACTACATTCTTCGCCCCATCGCGGGCCACGATGACGAAGTTGGTCGTGGAGCCAAGCTGACGCTGTGCATCACGCCGCTCCGGTTATCTGAAGGTCGAGAAGTGGTTCGCCATTCTTTGCGATACAGTGGCCTGCCGCATCGACAACTGGGCAGCGAAGTCGAACGTCTCGGGATGACCGGTTCGGATCCCAACAGTTCGCGAAACGTCTCCGTGCTCATCGCTCCATGGGCGCTTGCCCTAAGCCACCACCGTCGGAGGATGCTAAAATTTGGAAACGGGGATCCGGCGACACGAGTGCGAAAACATCCGTTACCAGGACGTTTTCCTCATTTCGCCCCGTTCAGGACACCGCAGGTCCATCAAGGGGTTGGAATGGAAAGCGGCTGCCGTGATCGTTTGCGCATCGTGTAACCGGAGAGATGATGGTGTCCATGAAATCGATCAAACCCCGCGTAGCCCTCTATGCCTTGTCACTATGCGTCGCTACCGTAGCGCAGGCGCAGGACGCGGCTCCCCCTACTTCTCCCCCAACGACGTCGCCGCCGCCGAGCCCAACAAGCACGTTCAGTGACGCAGAACTCGAGCAATATGTTAAGGCGGCACTGGCGGTACAACAGATCCAGCAGGATACAGCCACGCCCGATGCAGACAAACAGACCAAGATGGCTGCCGCAGTCCAGTCCGCAGGATTGACCCCGGAGAAGTTCAACCAGATAGCTACGGCTTCGCAATCCGACCCCGCCCTTCAGCAACGTATTCAGGCGGTCGCCGGAAGGCTCCAGCAAACTCCCTCGCCTCAGTGAATCCATCATTCACATAGGCGAAATATTCTGGCGTATGATACACCGTATCGCGAGGGATGGCGGTTGAGTCAGCATGGGAGTTGGTCTGACGGGCAACGACGACCACAATGCGGATTTTTCCATGCAAAATGTCTTTTTGCTCTGCTGGCTTAACCGCCACTCTCCCCATCGCCCCGAGGTGAACTGGGACGGCATCACTTATGTGGGAACATGCAGCCATTGTGGCGCCCGAATCCGACGCCGATCCCATCGTTCATGGCGCCGGGATTGGCTGAGCGATAGTGGCTAACGCCCCTTGGGGTTCGGGATGCCTGTGCGTGGTATGTGACTATGTATCGCGGGAGATTTTTTCTTTTCGCTCATGCCGTTCCTGGGCTTCCAGAGTCATCGTCGCAATCGGACGGGCTTCGAGCCGCCTAAGCGAGATCGGCTCGCCGGTCATCTCGCAATATCCATAATCGCCGTCATCGATCCTCCGCAGCGCCGCATCGATTTTTGCGATGAGCTTGCGCTGACGATCGCGCGCTCGCAACTCGATCGACCAGTCCGTCTCGCTGGCTGCCCGGTCGGCTGGGTCGGGCTCGCCGAGCGTTTCCGCCTGCAGTATCTTCAAGGTCGTTTCCGCTCCTCTCAGAATTTCCCGCTTCCACGCCGCGAGGCGCCGGCGAAAGTACTCCAGCTGCCGCGGGTTCATGAACTCTTCGTCGTCTGTGGGGCTATAATTGAGAGGAAAATCGATCGTCTGGCCGCTCATACTTGTGCCACTTCCATGTTATCGGGAGCACCTGGAGATGCTGGTTTTCAAATGGGGCTGGCATAGGCGCTTTGCAATCGCGACATAAATGTTGGAGCCGCTGAACGCCGACAATGGCGATTCGTGAAATCTTACCCAGGTCGCAATTGTGCCGAGAGACACGGCCCTCCTCAAACGTGATTAGCGAATTGTCGTGGCAACACGCGGGGCAGCAAAAATGGAACCGCGCTCGCATTACGGTCGGTCGTTTGATATTCTCCAGCCCGGAACCTCGGGAATAGCTTATCAGGCAATTCAAACCATGTCGCCAATCGACGTCTCGATCCTCTCGCTCGAAGTCTGGCATGTCATTTCGTCGCGCACCCGTAATTGCCTTGGATATTTGAATGATCCGAAGGACCTTGGCTCGACCGTGGCGAAGGTTCCCATCGAACAGATGACCCTCAGCGACCTGTCACACGTCAGCCGACTGGATTTGGTGAGGCTGCCCAATCTTGGCCAGGCCTGTTATTGTGAGATCGCGGCCGTGATGGATCGCTACGGTTGGCGCTTCCACGACCGATGGACCGGTCAACCTGAGCCACCGGCGCTCGACCTGCTGGGTACTCCATTGCCGCGCGTCTTGCGCAAGACGGCGCAGGCGATGGAAGTGCGCAAGGCAAGGTTTGCGCTTGGACAAGAGATGCTCGAACTATATGACGGCGGGCTCAGTTTGGCCGAGATCGGCAATCGCTTTGGCGTGACCGGCTCGGCAGCGCACGTCACGATCCGTAAAACCCGCCAAGTTCTGGAAGCCCGTACCCAACTTCCGATAAGCGGACCACCGCTGCCCTGCTGAAGCGCGATGCGCGGACGGAAAGATGTGGAGCGTTTGAAGCGATTTAGCTGTGGTGGCTCCGACATCGCATGGTTGATCGCATCATCGACTGATACCAAGATGCATTGATCACGACCCACGCGCCCATTTACGGCGTCCGATAGTCATGATGCGCCACGGCTGATCGACCAGCTTGTTCCAGGCTTC
>NZ_JAFCGW010000025.1:0-38166 GCF_018604485.1 Sphingobium sp. BHU LFT2 | reverse complement strand
GAGAAGATGCGCTCCTTGGCGCGGCTCTTCTCCTCGTCGCGGCGCGCGCCGCCGAAGGCTGCGTCGAAGCCGAACTTGTCGAGCGCCTGCTTCAACCCTTCCGTCTTCCACATGTCGGTATGGAGGGCGCCATGGTCGAACGGGTTGATGCCGCGGGCCTGCGCCTCGGGATTATGATGGACCAGCAGTTCCATCCCCGCGTCGCGCGCGGCCTTGTCGCGCAGATCGTACATCGCCTTGAACTTCCAGGTGGTGTCGACATGCAGCAGGGGGAAGGGCGGCGGCGAGGGATAGAAGGCCTTCTTCGCCAAGTGCAGCATCACCGCGCTGTCCTTGCCCACCGAGTACAGCATCACAGGCCGCTCCGCCTCCGACACAACCTCCCGCAATATATGTATGCTCTCCGCCTCAAGGCGTTCGAGGTGCGTAAGACTGCGTGCCATGATCTTGCTTCCTGAAATGGGGGTCAGGCGGCCGGGAGCCGCTTTTCGGCGTCGGCGATTTCCGCCTTCAGCCACATGGTTTCGGACAGGTTGGTGCCGCCGCTGCGGGCGAGCAATTGTTCGAGCGCGGCCTTCTTGACGGTCAGCGCGGCCTCATGATCAGGTGCGACGCCCAGCGCGATGTCGAGCAGGTGCAGCGCCTCGAGCGGGCGCCCCGCCGCAGCATGGACATGGGCGCGGGCGGCGAGCGCCCCGGCGCCGCCGGCCAGTTCGACCAGATCGGGATAGACGGTCGGGCGCGGCACGCCATAAAGGGCAGTGGTGCCATCCTCATAATGGAACCAGCCGGCATTTTCCTCCCAGATGGCGCGGACGACCCAGCTGGTCTTGCCATGGAATTCGCCGATGCGGATATCCTCGGGCAGGACGATTTCGCGCATCAGATCCTGGACATGGCGGCCGGCATTCATGCCGGCGATCGTCTCGCGCTCGATATAGGTGACGGCGGCATGCATCCGGTCGAGATCGGCGCGGATCGCGTCTGCACCACGGATCGGATCGCCATGGCCGGTGATGACCAGTTCGGGTTCGAGCGACCGGACATGCTCCAGCGACTGGAGATAGGCGCGCACCAGCCGGGGGCGGTCGCCGCGCATCGTCACCAGATTGGGCATGGAGCGCCACACCGGGCCGAACAGATTGCCGGTGAAGATGATCTTTTCCTCGGGCATCCAGACGGACACCGAGCAGAGCGTCTCGCCGCCCGGCGTTTTCACCACCTCGAACGTGCGGCCGCCTTGTTCGAAGGCATGGACGGTTTCGACCATCCGGTCGGGGATGATGCGTGGCGGCTTGGGCGGCGGGCCGTCGCGCCGGGTCATCGACGCCCAGAGCTTGCCCGATCGGATGCCGAGAAACGGGCCGAGCCGGTCGAAATACTCCTCCGTGTCGACGAAGTTGACACCCGTGATGACCTCCGTGCCCGGCTCCTGCTGGTCGGGCAGGGCGCCATAATGGTCGGGATGGGCCTGGGTGACGATGATGCGCTTCAGCGCGCCGGTGCGGTGCGGAGCGAACAGCCCCTTGTTGCGCGCGCCATTGCCCAGGAAGCCGGTATTGACCAGCAGGTCGCCGTCCGCCGTCGTCACCAGATAGGCGTTGGAAATATCCTTCACCATGAAGATGGTCTCGGTGATCGCTTCCGCCTCGGTCTGACCCTGTCCGGCCATCACCAGAGCGCCCAGCGGCGTCTGCGGCTTCTCGGTGGCTTGCGTGCTCATGCGTCGGCTCCCTCGAACTCGATCATGACCTTGGCGGATTGGGGACGGGCGGCGATTTCCAGCCCCTCCATCACCTGCGCGAAGGGCAGTTTATGGCTGATGAGCGCCGCGATCTTGTCCTTGAGGCGCGGCATGGCGGCGATCACGTCGGGCATTTCGGTCGGATAGCCGACCGCCGTGGTGATCGTCATTTCCGTCGTCAGCATCGGGCCGGCGGGCAGCTCGATCGGCTTCATATAGGCGGCGGTGATGACATGGCGGGCATGGGTCTTGGCCATGGCGATCACGTCGGACAGGATGGAAGGCGCGCCGGCCGCATCGATATAGGCGTCGGTCTGCGCCTTTTCGCGGCCAAACACGGTGGTGGTGCCATGGATCGCCTTGATCCGGGCGATCACATCCTCCTTGGCCGGATTGATCGTGTGGGCGCCGAGCGCGCGGGCGCGCTCCAGCCGTTCCTCAGCCAGGTCGAGCGCGATCACATCCTGGCAACCCCGGTCGATCGCCCAGAGCACCATGCCAAGACCGATCGGGCCGCAGCCGAAGATCACCACCTTGTCGCCCGCCTTGGCCTGCGCTCGGTTGACGCCATGCATCGCCACCGACAGCGGTTCGCACATGGCGGCGACGTCATAAGGGATGCCTTCCGGGATCGGCAGCAGGCTGTCGCCCAGCCGCGCTTCGCGGACCAGCAATTCCTCGGTAAAGGCGCCCTCCGGTCCGCCGCTGCCGATGAAGCTGGGGGTCATCATCGGGTTGATGATGACGCTCTGGCCGACGCTGACGCCTGCCACTTCCTCACCGACCAGCATGATCTCGCCCGCGCCCTCATGGCCGAGTGCGGTCAGCTTGCCGGGGCCGGGAATACCGCCATTCTTGATATAGCTGAGGTCGCTGCCGCAAATGCCGCAGGCCTTCATCTTCACGACGACGTCCTTCGGACCCGGCTCAGGCCGCTGATAGGCGTCGAGCCGGACATCGTTCACATCATGGATGTTGAGCAGGTGCATCGGGGCGCTCCGTCGATCGGCTCAGAAGGCGTAGGGCGGATAGACGAGGCTGCCGCCGTCGATGACGATCGTGTCGCCGCTATGATAGCGCGACGCGTCGGAGGCGAGATAGGCGCCGATCCCTTCGAAATCCTCGATTGCGCCGGGGCGGTGGATCGGCGTCTTGGCCGAGAAATGCGCGTCGACGGCGGCCATGCGGGCCTGCATCTCCGGGCTCATCTCGCCATCCCCGCCGATGCCGGTCTTGATATAGCCGGGCGCGATGCTGTTGGCGCGGATCTCGTACTTGCCCAGTTCCGCCGCCATGCCGCGCACGGCGGCGCCCATGCCGCCCTTCGACGCGGCATAATTGTTGATCCCGGCAATGCCGTGGAACATCGACAGGCTGCCGCAATAGACCAGGCTGCCGCCCGGCTCGCCGGCCTCGGCGCGGGCGACCATCGCCTTGGCCCCTTCGCGCAGGGTGAAGAAGGCGCCATGCAGGTTGACCGCCAGCAGATCATGCCATTCCGCCGCATCCAGCGTCAGCACCGAGCGCGAGCGCGAGGCGCGGCCCGAATTGGCGAAGACGCAGTCGATGCGGCCGAAATCGGCGAGCAATGTGGCATAGCCGTCGACGATCGCCTCTTCCGACGCGACATCGACCTGATAGGTTTCGACCCGGCCGGCGCCGGCTTCGCGCAGGGCGGCAGCGGCCGCTTCATTCTTGTCCGCGTTGCGGGCCCAGATGGCGATGTCGCCGCCCATCTTGGCGACGCCCATGGCGAAGCCCAGGCCAATGCCGCCATTGCCGCCGGTGACCAGCGTGACCTTGCCCGTGCAGTCGAAAAGACCCTTAGCCATTCATCTCTCTCCATAGGGTGCCGCATCGTTGGCGGCTTGCCTGATGGCCCAAGGATGGGGGCGACTCCGGCGCCGACGCAATTGACCAGACTATCGAGAATGAGCCATAGTGCAGCGATAGGGCCAAACATGGCCAGAGAGCGGGGGAGCGATGTCGGAATCCTATGCCAAGTCGGTTTTCGAGGCCGAGATTGCAGTGCCACAGGCGCAGGCGCGGATCATGCGGCTCGACCTGGCGGGGCCGACCGACCGCATTTTCCGGCGCGAGCGCCATTATTGGCTCGACATGTGCCTGACCCCCCGGCCCGAGCGGGTGCGTGGCTGCTATGCCGACCATTGGGGGCCGCATCGCTATGAACGGCTGGGCGAGATTTTCCTGGTGCCGCCGGGGCAGGCCTTGCGGTTGCGGACCGAAGGAGAGGGCAGCCAATCCTCGGTCGTGTGCGAGATCAAGGCGGAGGCGATCGACCGCTGGCTCGACGGCCCGATCGAATGGACCGACAGTCGCCTCGCGGCCTGTCTCGACATCGCCCATCCGCATATGCGCGCCTGCCTGTTCCGCCTGGCGGAGGAGGTGAACCGGCCGGGGCCGGGCAGCATCGTGCTGACCGAGCTGATCGCCGGGCAACTGGCGATCGAGGTGGCGCGCTATTGCCAGGCGATCGCCGAGGGACCGGCGACCGGCGGGCTTGCCACCTGGCGGCTGCGGCGGATCGACGAGCGGCTGCAACTGGGCGGCGCCGCCCCTTCGCTGGAGGAGCTGGCGACCCTGTGCAACCTGTCGGTGCGGCAATTGACGCGCGGCTTTCGCGCCAGCCGGGGCTGTTCGATCGGCGACTATATCGTCCAGTGCCGGATCGATGTCGCCAAACGCTATCTGGGATCAAGCGAGAGCATCAAGGAGATCGCCTTCGCGCTCGGATTCGCCTCGCCCTCCAGCTTCGCCTTCGCCTTTCGCCGCGCCACCGGGGCGACGCCGCGCCAGTTTCGCCAGCATCTGACATCGCGCCCGCGATAGGGGCTGGCCGCGCGCTTCTGATATGGCCCGATATCGATAGTCCGTCCCGCTCGCTCGATCGGGCAGCATTGGCGCGCCTCGCCCGGCTGCCCATGATGCCGGCAAAAGACCATCAGGAGAGACATGCCATGGGCGCTGCTTTGGTTGCCGACGCGCTGATCGACCGCGCGATCAAGGCCACCGGCCTCGATCGGTTCGATTCCGACAGCTATCGCGAAGGGCTGGACATATTGCTGGCCGACGCGAACCAGGCCGGCCTGTCGGACAGCGGCCATGCGCGGATGGAGGCCAATGTCGTCGACCTCCTGTCCAATCGCCTCCGGACCACCGATTATCTGGCGCAGCGGCCCGAGCTGCTGGAACGGCCGGTCGAGCGGCCGGTCTTCGTCTTCGGCATTCCGCGCACCGGCACGACCCTGCTCAGCAATCTGCTCGCCTGCGATCCGGCGCGACGCTCGCCGCTGACCTGGGAGATTGACGAACCGGTGCCGCCGGCGACCAGCGCGACGCTCAAGAGCGATCCGCGCGCCATCGCCCGGCTGGAACAGGAAAAGGCGATGCTCGCCGCCCGGCCGGAAATGGGCAAATATTATCGCAATTCGGCCGTCTACCCCAATGAATGCATCTTCTTCATGGCGCATGATTTCAAGGCGCTGGCGCTGGAATCGCGGGGGAAGCTGCACAATTATCGAGACTGGCTGTTCTCGACCGACATGACGTCGGCTTACGCCTATCACAAACGCTTCCTGCAATTGCTGCAGGCCGATGCACCGGGCGTGTGGAACCTCAAAATGCCGAGCCACAGCCTGTGGATCGAGACGATCCGCAAAATCTATCCCGATGCCCGCTTCATCTGGACCCATCGCGATCCCTACACCGCCATGGGCAGCTTCTGCTCGATCATCAGCCTGGGGCAGATGGCCTTTACCGGCCGGGTCGACGGCGAGTGGCTGGCGGAAAACTGCACCTATCAGGCAAAGCTGCATGCCGACCGCATCATGGATGCGCGCGAGCGGCTGGGCGAGGACAGCATGGTCGACGTCCATTATGCCGACCTCACCAGCGATCCGATCGGCACGATGCGCCGGCTCTATGCCGCGCTGGGCGATGAGTTCACGCCGGAGGCGGAGGCTGCGATGCAGGCCTGGCTGGACGACAATCCGCAGGGAAAGTTCGGTCGCCACGACTATAAGCTCGCCCAATATGGACTGTCGGTGGAGCAATTGGCGCCGCATTTCGAGCGCTATCTGTCGCGCTATGACGTCGTGCGGGAGGGCTGAGCCATGCTGACCGGCCATCATTTCCAGAACGCCTATGTCACCCGCAATGTCGACAAGGCCGTCGCCCAGTTCCGCGACCGGGCCGATGTCCGCTCCCTGTCGGAGATCGAGGTGCCGGTGCAGCTCTGGACCCCGCAGGGCGAGGGGCAGGGGGTGCAGAAGCTCGCCTTCGTCTGGGTCGACGACATGCAGTTCGAACTGATCCAGCCGATATCGGGGGATGTGCTGGCGCTCTATCGCGATGCGCTGCCCGCCGATGATCGGCTGGTCTTCCACCATATCTGCAACCGGGTCGATGACTGGGCGACGTTCATGGCGCGGGTCGAGGCGCAGCCCTATCCGGTGGTGCTGAAAGGCGGGACGCCGGGCATGCTGGAATTCGTCTATCTCGATACGCGCGAATGGCTGGGCCATTATGTCGAATATGTGTGGATGGGGCCGGACCGCTGGCGCGGCATGGGCGGGTTATGAGGGAGAGAGCAATATGATCAGCATGGCCCGTTTCGGCACCCGCGACCTGAATGGTGCGAAGACATTCTATGACGGCATTGCCGAACTGCTGGGCGCGGTGCGCGCCTATGACCGGCCGGATCTGGTCGCCTACAAGACGGCCGAGGGCGGCATGCTGCTGATCGGCATTCCGTTCGAGGGGGATGCGACGCCGGGCAATGGCAATCAGGTCGGCATCCAGGCGGACAGCCGGGCACAGGTCGATGCGGTCCATGCCCGTGCGCTCGAACTGGGCGGCAAGTGCGAGGGCAAGCCCGGCATTCGCGGTGATGATCCCAACGGCTTCTACGGCGCCTATTTCCGTGATCTGGACGGCAACAAGATGACGATCTTCCGCTTCGGCCCGCCCGACGCCTGATTCACAGCAGGCTGCCGCCGTCCACCGGATAGACCTGGCCGGTGATGAAGCCGGCCTGGTCCGACGCCAGATAGACGGCGAGTGAGGCGACTTCCTCGGCAAAGGCGACGGGCCGGCCCAGCACCGTCTGGCGCGACCGCTTCTCCATGTCCTTTGGGCTGGTGCTGGCAAAGGCCCGGCCGAAGAAGTTGCGATCGGGGTGGAATCGGCTGCCGCTGGAGAAGGCGGCGGGATCGCGCGACACGGTGCCATAGGGGGCGACGCAATTGACGCGGACGCCGTGCGGCCCGACTTCCTTCGCCAGCACTTTGGTAAAGCCGTGGACTGCCGCCTTGGCCGCCGAATAAACCGGCAGCATATAGTCGCCGACGATGCCCGCGGTGGAGCCGATATTGACGATCGCGCCCGCCTTGCGCGCGATCATGCCCGGCAACACCGCATGGGTCATGCGAAGCAGCGTGCCGAGGTTGAGGTCGATGTCGCCAGCCCAGCTTGCCGGATCGGAATCGACGAAGAATCCCGCGCCGATATTGCCGCCGACATTGTTGACCAGGGTCGCGACCTCGCCCAGCGCGGAGGCCGCCGCCAGGATCTGCCCCGGCGCGGCCGGATCGCTGAGGTCGGCCGCCACGAAACAGGCGTCCTGCGCGCCGGCGGCGACGGCCTGCTCCACCAGCCGGGCGCCAGCCGCCTGGTCGCGCCCCACCGCGACCAGCTTCACCCCTTCGGCCGCCAGCCCCAGGCTGATGGCGCGGCCGATATTGGCGGTCGCGCCGGTCACGATCGCGACCCTGCCCGTCATTTGCATGTCCATTGCGCTCTCCCCTCTCATGCGCCATCGGCTGGCGATCATGCAGGGGGAAAGGGCAGGCGCAAATCGCCTGGGGGATCAGTGACGATCTGGTGGAATCGCGATGGCGATATGTCGCCATCTGCAAGGCGGTCGGGCTTCTCGGGCCGCCAATATCAGGCATAACGAGAATCAACCAAAGCAAAAAAGATCACTGCATCAATGGTGACTCAATAGTCAACATGATGTTTATTTGGGGAGGCTTCACTTATGAATCGCATGTCGGCCTATTATTTGATCGGCGCGAGTGTCGCGGCACTCACCATCGCGACGCCGGCTCTTGCCCAGGCGCCCGAGGAACAGGCTGCAACCAGCAATACCGGTTTCGACGCCCAGATCATCATCGTCGAGGCGCGTCGTCGCGGCGAAGACATTCAGGACGTGCCCGCGGTGGTCAACGCGGTCACCGAACAGGCGATCGGCAACCTCAACATCCGCACCTTCAACGAGGTCCAGGCGCTGGCGCCGGGCCTTGAACTGACCAACAATGCCAATGGCATCGGCGGCAATGCGCGCTTGCGCGGCGTGAATTTCGACGCCAATGCCAGCGGCAACAGCGGCACCATCCAATTCTACTTCAACGACGCGCCGCTCTCGCCGGGCGCCGTGCTCCAGCAGATGTACGACATCGGCCAGATCGAGGTGCAGCGCGGGCCGCAGGGCACGCTGCGCGGCCGTGCCTCGCCGTCGGGTTCGATCACCATCACCACGCGCAAGCCCGACCTCAACCAGTTTGGCGGCTTCATCGACTGGACCGGCAACGATATCGGCACGCTCAACTTCAAGGGTGGGCTCAACCTGCCGATCATCGAAGGGATCGCCGGCATCCGCGTGTCGGGCGTCTGGAACGAGGATGATGCCGATCGCGTGCGGCCGATCAGCGGCGGACCGAGCCCCTGGTCGCGCACCAAGAGCACGCGTATCGTCGGTACGATCGAGCCGACCGACTGGCTGAAGCTTGAGGGCACCTATCAATATATGGACCGCGATGCGCGGACCTATGACCAGGCGATTTCCTTCAGCGAGGCCAATCCCGATGCCACGCCCAGCCCGGTGCTGATCACGGCCAAGGATCGCCTGTCGATCCAGGAACAGCCGCGCATCATCAACCAGCGCTTCGACATCTTCAACTGGCGGTCGGAACTGGCCTTTGCCGGCCAGCGCCTGATCTATCAGGGCATGTATACCAAGCAGAAATTCCATTCGACCGACAATGTCGACGATGGCAATTTCTTCATCGGCCGCGACGTCAACCAGGTCACCGACACGGTGGCCAAGGAAACCTCGCATGAAATCCGGTTGCAGAATGAAGAGCGTGTCTTCGACATGTTCGACTATGTCATCGGCTTCTTCGACGACCGGCTCAACCCGCCGACGCACCTGACCTCGCCGACCATCGTGCGCCTGCCTGCCGCGCTTGGCGGCGGTATCGCCTCGGTGGTGCAGACCGAGATCGACCGCACCGGCAAGTCGCACGAACAGTCCTTCTTCGGCAACCTGACCGCCCATTTCGGCGAGGCAACCGAATTGTCGGGCGGCCTGCGCCAGATCAAGTACAAGTCGAACAACTATCTAGCGGTCAACGGCAACACCATCGCCGCAGACTCGCAGGATACCGACAAGCTGATCTACAGCGCGTCGATCAAGCATAATTTCACGCCGGACTTCCTGGTCTATGCCGCCACCGGCAGTTCCTTCCGTCCGGGCATCAACGTGGTCGGCGACTTCAACATCGCGCCGTCGGCGCTGGAGCGGTCCTTCCTCGACCTGCCGCCCGAAACCTCCAAATCCTATGAGCTGGGCTTCAAGAGCACGCTGATGGGCGGGCGGATGCGCTTCAACGTCACCGCCTATCACCAGAAGTACAAGAACTTCCCCTATCGCGTGCCCAACAACGGCGTTTATTATGTGAACACCGTCGCCGTCCGCAATGCAGCCGGGCAGGTGACCGGCACCGCGCAGCAGGTCGGCTCGTTCAACTTCGTGGGCGCGGTCCCGGTCGAGGTGAACGGCGTGGAAAGCGAACTGGGCTTCGACATCACCCGCAGCTGGAACGTCAACCTGACCGGCAGCTATTCGCTCGGCAAGATCAAGAACGGCACCATCCCGTGCAACGACCTGAACGGTGACGGCATCCCCGATCCGGTCGGCAATGCGCCGAGCCTGGCGGAGCTGCAGGCGGCCGTGGGTGCCGATAATCTGTCGGCTTGCGCCGTGAACCAGCGTGCAGCCTTCCTGCCGCCGATCACCGCCACGCTGCAGAGCGAGTTCCACACGACCATTTCGGGCAAGACCGATGGCTTCATCCGTGGCCTCGTCAATTATAACGGCAAGTCGAAGGGCGATCCGGGCAATAATTATGACGATGTCAGCGCCTATGCGCTGGTCAATCTCTATGCCGGTATCCGCGACCCCGATGGCGGCTGGGAAATCTCGCTGTTCGCCAAGAATCTGTTCGACACGACCAAGGTGCTGACGCGGACCACCCCGCTCTTCACCGGCTATCAGCAGATCACCGGCTTCACCGCGATCGGCGCAACCACCGCAGCGGCGACCTATACCAGCACCTATACCGGTGCCACGGTCACCCCGCCGCGCGAATTTGGCGTCAATCTGCGCTTCGCCTTCGGTTCGCGCTGATCCATCCGCGCCAAGGGCCAGACGATCGGCCGGGCAGCCCCAGGGGGTTGTCCGGCCGATCGGCGTTTGGGGTCATGGCCTTCGCGGGAGCGATGAGGGCGCGGCCGCCGGGCCGCAGCGATTGACTCTGGCCCCGGAGCGGGCAGGGATGGAGCCGATCAACAGGGCTGATCATTATAGGCTCTGAACGATCAACCTAAGTGAGGCAGCATGACGGACATTCGGAAAAGGCGCGCCCGCGATCCCGTGGCGACCCGCGAGGCCATATTGGAAGCAGCCCGTGCGCTGCTGGCCAAGGATGGGCCGGATGGGGTCAGCCTGTCGGAAGTCGCCCATCTCGCCGGCGTCAATCGCGGCACCGCCTATCAGCATTTCGAAACCCGCGAGAAGCTGATCGAGGCGACCGCGGACTGGGTGTCGGAACGCATGTTCCGTTCGGTCTTCGGCGATCCCGAGACGATCGGCGAGCGCCGGGTCGAGGAAGTCGACATTGCCGACACCACCGACCGGCTGGCTTTGTTCGCGATGGACAATCCCGAGCTGTGCCGCATCTGGCTGCTGCAATTGCTGGCCTCGCCCGATCCGATGGCCGATCCCTTCTGGCGCGAATATGAAGGTTCGCTCCAGCGCTTCGCCAACAGCGATCTCGCCGAAGACGGCGTCGATGCCGAAGTCCTGTCGGTGCTGATGCTGGCCGGCGCCTTTCTCTGGCCGATCTGGGCGCGCAGCCATGCCCGCGAAGAGGGGGAACGGCGCGCACTCGGCCGTCGCCTCGCCCAGGAATGCCTGCGCCTGTGCATGTTCGGATCGATGCGCAGCGACAAATTCCCCGACATTGCCGAGCGGCTCGGCCGTCCGCTCGCGCCGCTTCCCAGGGTTGCCCAGGGATAGGCTGCCCGATTTCCCTTTCTCTCTTCAAGAAGGACCGACCGCATGTTTTCCGCCATCCTGATCGAAAAGACCGACGACAAGCAGAGCGTGTCGCTCGCGCAGGTCGATGAGGCGCAGCTGCCCGAGGGCGATGTGACCATCGACGTCGATTATT
Source organism: Sphingobium sp. BHU LFT2 (assembly GCF_018604485.1). Lineage (NCBI taxonomy): Bacteria > Pseudomonadati > Pseudomonadota > Alphaproteobacteria > Sphingomonadales > Sphingobiaceae > Sphingobium > Sphingobium sp. BHU LFT2. The sequence continues at coordinate 26,889 of NZ_JAFCGW010000025.1, read as the reverse complement.
CGACCCTGAACTACAAGGATGGCCTGGCGATCACCGGCGCCTCGCCGGTGGTGCGCAAATTTCCGATGGTGCCCGGCATCGATCTGGTCGGCACCGTCCGCAGTTCCGACCATGGCGACTGGAAGGCCGGTGACAAGGTGGTGCTGAACGGCTGGGGCGTGGGTGAGGGCCATTGGGGCGGCCTCTCCCAGGTCGCCCGGCTGAAGGGTGACTGGCTGGTGCCGTTGCCCAGCGCCTTCACGCCGAAGCAGGCGATGGCGATCGGCACGGCCGGCTATACCGCGGCGCTCTGCGTCGAGGCGCTGGTGAAGGCCGGCGTGACCCCGGACCAGGGCGAAATCCTCGTCACCGGCGCCACCGGCGGCGTCGGCAGCGTTGCGGTCGCTTTGCTCAAGAAGGCGGGCTTCACCGTGATCGGCTCCACCGGCAAGTCGGCCGAGGGCGACTATCTCAAGACGCTGGGCGCCGACGGCGTGATCGACCGCGCCGAACTGTCGGAAAAGGGCAAGCCGCTGCAGAAGGAGCGCTGGGCCGGCGTGGTCGACTCGGTCGGCAGCTTCACCCTCGCCAATGCCTGCGCCCAGACCCGCTATGGCGGCGCGGTTGCGGCCTGTGGCCTTGCCCAGGGCGCCGATTTCCCGGCGACCGTCATGCCCTTCATCCTGCGCGGTGTGCGCCTGCTCGGCGTCGACAGCGTGATGGCGCCCAAGCCCGTGCGCCTAGCCGCCTGGGACCGGCTGGCCCGCGATCTCGACCCGGCGCTGCTGGAGGTGATCGCGCAGGAAATCAGCCTGGGCGACGCAATCGGCGTCGCCGCCGACCTGCTCGCCGGCAAGGTGCGCGGCCGCGTCATCGTCGACGTCAACCGCTAAGCCGATGGCTGCGCTCTCGATCGTCGCTGGCCCGCCTCTGGCTGAAGAGGAGGGCCTGGGCACGCTGACGCTCGGCGGCTGGCTGCGTGAGGTCACGCAGGCCCATGCCGGGCGGGAGGCGCTGGTCTTCCACGGGCCCGATGGCGTGGTCCGCTGGAGTCACGACGATCTGTGGGCGCAGGCCAATGCGGTCGCCCGATCGCTGGTCGCCTGTGGCGTGGGGAAGGGCACGCGCGTCGGCGTGCTGATGACCAACCGGCCGGAATTCCTTTCGGCCGTGTTCGGCGTGGCGCTGGCGGGCGGCGTCGCCGCCACGCTCAGCACCTTCTCGACCCCGGCCGAGCTCGACCATCTGGTCCAGTCCTCGGCCTGCTCCGTGCTATTGCTCGAACGCGCGGTCCTGAAGAAGGATTTCGGCGCGATCCTGGCCGATCTGGAACCGGCGATCGGCGTCGCGGGCGAGGGGCGACTGGTCTCCACCCGCTTCCCCTTCCTGCGCCATCTCGCTGCGGTCGATGGGGCGATGGGCCGGATCGAGGGCTGGGGCGATTTCCTCACGCGCGGTGACGCGGTCGATCAGGCGCTGGTCGATGCCGCTGCCGCCACCGTCATGCCGGCCGATCCGGGCGTGCTCTTCTTCTCCTCCGGCTCCACCGCCAAGCCCAAGGGCATCATCAGCGCGCATCGCGGCCCGACCTTGCAGCTCTGGCGCTGGAAACGCTTCCTGCAGGCCAAGCCCGACGCGCGCGCCTGGTCGGCCAATGGCTTCTTCTGGTCGGGCAATTTCTGCATGGCGATCGGCGGCGCGCTGACCGGCGGCGGCAGCCTGATCCTGCAACAGACCTTCCAGCCGGCGGAAGCGCTGAGCCTGATGGAAGCGGAAAAGGCGACCATGGCCTTCGCCTGGCCGCATCAATGGGCGCAGCTGGAAGCCGCACCCAATTGGGGCGATGTCGACCTGTCCTCGCTCTATTATGTGAACCCGGCCAATCCGCTCGGCCGTCATCCGACCGTCAGCACCGACTGGCAGGAACCGATGGCCGCCTATGGCAATACCGAAACCTTCACCATCAGCTCGATCTTCGCGTCCGGCACGCCCGAAGAACGGATCGCCGGCAGCCATGGCGCGCCGCTGCCCGGCAATATCTTCAAGATCGTCGATCCGCTCACCGGCGCGGTCGTGCCGCTCGGTGAACGGGGCGAGATCGCGGTCAAGGGACCGACCTTGATGCTGGGCTATGTCGGCATCCCGCTCGATGACTCGATCGATGGCGAGGGCTTCTTCCGCACCGGCGATGGCGGCTGGTTCGATACGGAGGGGCGGCTGCACTGGGAAGGGCGGCTCAACGACATCATCAAGACCGGCGGCGCCAATGTCTCGCCGATCGAGATCGACAGCGTCATCAAGACCTGTCCGGGGGTGAAGGTGACCCAGACCGTGGGCGTGCCGCATGAGACGCTGGGCGAACTGGTGGTCACCTGCATCGTCCCGCATGCAGATGCCACGCTGGACGAGGATGGCATTCGCGGCTTCGCCAGGGAGCAATTGGCGAGCTTCAAGGTGCCGCGCCGCGTCCTCTTCTTCGCCGAGAGCGATCTGGAATTGACCGGCAGTGCCAAGATCAAGACCGCCGACCTCAAGGCATTGGTGGTCAAGCGGCTGGAGGTCGAGGCGGCGTGACCGACCCGGTCGGGCACTTGCGGGCGCCGCAATGCCTTGGTCGCCGGTCGCTGCTGCTGGGCGGTGGCGCGGCCTTGTTGCTGCCGCGCAAGGCGGCGGCGAAGCGCCGGACATCGACGCTGGGCCTGGCCGACACGACCGTGCGCAAGGAACTGGCGCGTGACTATGCCGGCACGCTGCGCGCGGTGGCGGCAATGGGCTATGGCCGGTTCGGCTTCCGCCTCGCTTCCTATGTCGCCAACGACCCGTCCGAACCCACGCCGCAGGACAAGGCCCGCATGGTGCGCGATGCCGGCATGGCGGTGGGCGTGGTCCGGCTCGGCGTGCGCGGCGCGGACTATGACCGGCAGTTCGATCAGGCGGTGGCGATCGGCGCGAACATCGTCGCGCTGACCACCGCGCCGATCTTCATCGCCAGCCGCACCCTCGGCCAGACAACCCGCGCTGCGCTCGACGCCTATATCCCGCAGCTTGCGGCGCTGGGGGAAAAGGCGAAGGCGGCCGGCCTGACGCTTGCCTATCATAATCATTGGTATGATCTGATGCCGCTCGACGGCGACCGGCCGCTCGACCTGATGGCCAGCCGGATCGCGCCGGACCTGCTTTCGTTCGAAATCGACCTGGCCTGGGCCTGGTATGCCGGCGTAGCGCCGCTCGATCTGCTGGCGGCGCTGGGACCGCGCGTGGTGTCGATGCATCTCAAGGACATCGACCGGAACCATGGCACGGCGATCACCGACCATGCGGTCACCCCCGGCCGTGGCGAGATGGGCTATGCCGCGCTGATGCCGCGTATCGCCCGGCTGACCCGCGCGACCGGCTATGTCGAGGTCGATAATCCCCAGGATGGGCTGGCGGCTGCACGCGCCGCCATGGCCTGTCTGCGCGGGCGATAGGGTTTCAACCAGAATAGGAGGCAGAGGATGGCGGGACGTTTCGCGGGCAAGACCGTGCTGGTGACGGGCGGCGCGGCGGGGCTGGGGCGCGCTTATGCGCTCGCCTTTGGCGGCGAGGGCGCGCATCTGATCCTGGCCGACATCAACGAAGCGGGGCTGGCCGAGAGCAAGGCGCTGGTCGAACAGCTTGGCGCGACTGCCACCGTCCATCGCGTCGACATGAGCGATGAAGCCGATATCCAGGCCTTCGCCGCCGATGTGCTGGTCGCCCATGACCGGCTCGACGTGCTGATCAACAATGCCGGCCTGCATCTGGGCGAGATTGCGCGCGGCTTCTTCGGCCTGGGCCAGGCCAAATGGCAGCATTATTTCGCGGTCAACACCATCGGCCCGCTGCTGCTGGCCGAAGCATTGCGGCCGGCATTGGCGAAGGCGAAGGGCGTCATCATCAACAAATCGTCGATGGCCAGCTACAACCCGGCCACCGCCTATGGCATCACCAAGGCCGCGCTCAACATCTTCACCCATGCGATGGCGATGCAGTTCGGCCAGGACGAGATACGCTGCGTCGGCATTGCGCCGGGCCTGATGGCGACCGAGGCGGCGCAGGACGGCGTTGCCGCCGACAATTGGGAACGGCTGAAGGGCATGCAGTCGGTCAAGCGCCAGGGCACGGCCGAGGATATCGCCAATCTCGGCCTGTTCCTCGCCTCCGACGAGGGCAGCTTCATCAATAATCAGGTGATATTGTGCGACGGCGGCAACCAGATGCGCGGTTTCCGTTTCTGATGGCCGCGCCCGATTTTGCCGACTGGCTGGCCATCGCCAATGTGAAGGCGCGCTATTGCCGCCTGCTCGATACCAAGGATTGGGACGGCTTTGCCGCGCTGTTCACGCCCGACTTCCGGCTCGACGCGACCGGATCGGGCGGCCCGCTGCTGGAGGGGCGCGACGGTGCGATCGCCAGCGTCCGCGCCTCGATCGACGCGGCGCGCACCGTCCACCATGTCCATTCGCCCGAAATCGCCATCAACGGCGATGCAGCGACCGCTATCTGGGCGATGCAGGACCATCTGGTCTGGCCCGATGGCCGCAGCCTGATCGGCCATGGCCATTATCATGAACAATATCGCCGGGAAGAGGGCCAATGGCGGATCGCCCGATCCCGCCTCACCCGGCTGGCGATCGACATGAAGGCGCCGCCGGCCTGAACGGGAAGGCGGGCACCATGTCGTCATGCGTGGGGGATGTTGCCTTGTCCGCGCCACATATCTCCTCGATAAGGGATCATGACAGATCAAAGACATGATGCGGCCACGACGCTGGACCGCATCCAGCAAAATTTCCTGGCACGCTCCGAACGCCAGCTTCTCACCTGGCTGTGCGCGCATATGCCGCGACAGGTCACGCCGGACCTTTTGACCCTGCTGGGGCTGATCGGCGCGCTGATGACCTTCATCGGTTATACCGCCAGCAATGTCGGTGCATCCTGGCTGCTGCTCGCGATCCTGGGCTATGTCATCCAGTGGTTCGGCGATTCCATGGATGGCAGCCTGGCGCGCTACCGCCGGATCGAACGGCCCTCCTATGGCTATTTCATCGACCATAGCTGCGATGGACTGGTGACCTTGCTGATCCTCGCCGGCATCGGCCTCAGCCCCTATGTCACCATGGATGTCGCCCTGGTGGCGCTCGCCGGCTATCTGCTGCTGTCGATCCACGCCTATCTTTCCGCCCGCGTGCTGGGGGAGTTCAAGCTCTCCTATCTGTCGGCCGGCCCGACCGAATTGCGGCTGATGCTGATCGCGCTGACGGTGATGATGATGGTGCTGGGCGACAAGCCCGGCCTGTTCGGGCGCTGGTCCGGCTTCGATATCTTCGTCGGCACGGTTGGGGTGATCCTGATCATCCTGTTCGTCGGCCAGACGCTGGTGACCGGGCGCCGCCTGGCCGCGCATGAGGCGGCAAACGGCCGGGGCTGATCGCCGCTATCCGCCGCCGGCTTCGGGTCCGAAGGACAGGCCCGACGGCGGCGTCTCGCCTGTCCAATGCGCGCGCTGCGCCGTGACCTGCGCCACCGCCCGGTCCCAATAGGCGCGGTTGTTGGCGAGCATCCTGATGTCGAAGCTGTCGGAACCGCGAAATTCCAGCACCTCGACGCCCTGGTCGCCGGGCACATAGGTGTAGGGGACGTTGGCGCCGACGAAGAAGCCGTCGCCCGCGCCCAGTTCCTCCGTGCCGATGCGCAATGATCCGGCGAGGATGAAATAGAGGCAGTCGACATCATGGCTGTGGCGCGGCAGCGGAAAGCCGCTGCGGAACCAGGCATGGGTGAGGCTGAGGCCCGGCATAGCGAAGAGCAGCTTCACCCGCGTGCCTTCCAGCATGCCGGCTTCGACCGCGGCGATCGATCCTGCCATCTCGATCGGCGTCGGCGGCACCGTCGCCATCAGCCCGCTTTCCTCGAAATCGGTCGCCTCCTTCGCGCGGAACAGGGCGAAGCGGGGCGCGGCTACAGGGTCGGTCATCACGCGTCCTTCCGGCATGATTGCCGCGCCAGAATGGGGAGCGCTGCCGACAGGGTCAATTCGCGCCCGCCTCTCAATGCCCCGGCGATCATTGGCCGGCGGCTCTGGCATGTGCGGGGCATCCATGCTGGATTGCCGCCGCACACAGGGTCGGGACCAGCCGGCCGGGCAGCCGGGGACGAGGAATGAGCCTGTACACCACCATCCATCTGCACAATGTCGCGGCCGGCCGCGCGGAGGATTATGCCCGCTGGTTCGACGGCGCGCATCAGCAGGATCTGGCCCGGTTGCGCGGCTTTCGGTCGGCCGATCGCTACGAGGTGACGCCTCAGCAGATCATGCCCGACATTCCCCAGCCCTGGCGCTTCCTGTCGGTCTATGAGTTCGATTATGCCGCGCCGGAGATCGACCTGCCCGCGCTCGCGCCGCTGCTGGCCGATGTGCGCGACGCGGGGCTGATCGACGACAGCGACGAGAGCGAGCGCATCCACAGCTATGCGATGTATTCGGACTGGGTCGCCAGCCCCAATCACCAGCCCGACCAGCCCTTTTCCGGGGTCTCGATCATCCTCGCCAATTTCGTCGCCGGGCGGGAGGCGGAATATCATCACTGGTATGACACGGTCCATGGCCCCGAAGTGACCCGCGTGCCGGGCAAGGTGGCTATGAAGCGCGGCCGCCTGTCGCCGCTGCAGGTCGAGCCACGGCGCTATTGCCCCGGCAGCGACCTGGTCTTCTGCGCCCAGCAGACCGACGACCTGCTGTTCACGGTCAAGGATTTCAGCGCCCGCGCGCGCGGCGTCAGCCCCAGCGGCGTCGCCTTCCAGCCGCGCTCCTCGGCCGGCTCCTTCGCCCGCACGGTCCATTATTTCGCCAGGGTCAGCGGCGCCCGCTTCTGGCCCGGCGGCATCGCCTATGATGGCGACCTGTCCGTCTATCCGGCCGATTTCGCGCGGCCGGCGGGCTGAGGGCGGGAACCATCGCAAGCGCGATGCGGCATGGCCTTGCCCGGCCGAGGAAGCCATGCGCTATTAGCATGAAGTTTGAAAAGAACAGGTGGAGCGAGAGGTGAGCAAGGTCATCGTCATTACCGGTGCGGGCGACGGGCTGGGACGCGCATTGGCGCGGCGGTTCGCGCGCGATGGCGAAACCGTCATCCTGCTGGGCCGCACCCTGTCGAAGGTCGAGGCGGTCGCGCAGGAACTGGGCGAACCCCATTTCGCGGTGGCATGCGATGTCGGCAATCCCGATTCCGTCCGCGCCGCCTTTGCCGCGATCGCGCAGCGCCACCCCAAGGTCGACGTGCTGATCAACAATGCCGCGATCTACGAACCCTTCACCCTGGCCGAGGTGCGCGACGAGCAGATCGCAGCATCGCTCGCCACCAATGTCGCCGGCCCGATCCATTGCGCGCGGGAGGCGCTGCCGCTGCTGCGCGGGGGCGGCCATATCATCAATGTCACCAGCGAATCCGTGCCGCTGAAAATGCCGATGCTGTGGCTTTATGCCGGCGGCAAGGCGGGGCTGGAACTCATGTCCGACATGTGGGCGCGCGAACTGGAGCCCGAGGGCGTGCGCGTCACCGTGGTCCAGGCCGGCATGATGATGGACGAGACCAAGACCGGCAGCAGCTGGCCGATGGATGTCGCGATCCGCTTCGCCCAGGAAAATGCCAAGGTCGGCCTCAATCTGCGCGAGCGCGGCATCAGCCATTATAATTCGGTCACCGACGTCTTCCGCGCCGTGCTCGACATGCCGGCGGACCTGCACATCGGATCGGTCGCCCTGAGCGCGCGCAAGCGCTGACCGGGCGACTTATCCACAACATCCACAGAAGTTATCCACAGGAAGGCGATCATGGCCACTCTTCCCGAAGCCAAGCTCTATATCGACGGCGTGCTGCGCGGTGCCGAAGGCGGCAAGACCTTTGAGGTGATCGGCCCCTGGACCGGCGAGCCGGTCGGCACCGCCGCCGATGCCTCGCCCGCCGATGTCGAGGCCGCGATCGTCGCCGCTCGCCGCGCCTTTGACGAAACCGACTGGTCGACCAATGTCGACCTGCGCGTCGCGCTGGTGACGAAGCTGCGCGACCTGTTTCAGGCGAACAAGGAACGGCTGTCGGATCTGGCCCGGCATGAGGCTGGCGCCGCCATGGGCGCGGTCGGCCGTGCCCATGTCGACATGGCGCTCGACGGCTGGGACGATTATCTCGCCGTCTTTCCCAAGCTGGAATGGGAAAAGGATTATGGCGGCCGCACCGGCTATGGCTTCGAAAGCCTGCGCAAGGCGGTCTATGAGCCGGTCGGCGTGGTTGCGGCGATCACGCCGTGGAACGTGCCGCTCTATGTGAATGTCGGCAAGGTCGTGGCCGCGCTGCTGGCCGGCTGCACCGTGATCCTGAAGCCCGCGCCCAACACGCCTGGCATGGGCGCGATCTTCGGCGAACTGGCGGCGGAGGCGGGCTTCCCCGCCGGCGTCATCAATGTCGTGTTCGGCAGCGACCCGGCACTGGCCGGCGAGATGCTGGTCACCGATCCGCGCGTCGATCTTGTCTCCTTCACCGGATCGACGGGCGTTGGCAAGCGCATCATGGAACAGGGCGCTGCCACGCTGAAGCGCGTCTTCCTGGAACTGGGCGGCAAGTCGGCCAAGATCGTGCTCGACGATTCCGCCAATTTCGCGATGGACGTCGCCCAGACCATGCTGGTCTTCCATGCCGGCCAGGGCTGTGCCGTCCATTCGCGCCTGCTGGTGCCGCGCAGCCGCTATGAGGAGGCGAAGGCGATCCTGAAGCATGCCTATGCCAGCTTCGGCGACAATTGGGGCGATTTCGACAATCCCCAGCACATCATGGGGCCGGTCATTTCCAAGCGGCAGATGGAGCGGGTGCTGTCCTATGTCGATATCGGCCAGGCCGAGGGCGCGACCCTGCTGGCGGGTGGCAAGGCGCGGCCGGACAAGGGCGGCGGCTATTTCATCGAGCCGACCTGCTTCGTCGACGTCACCAACGACATGCGCATCGCCCAGGAAGAGATTTTCGGGCCGGTGCTGGTGGTCATCCCGTTCGAGGATGATGCCGATGCCGTGCGCATCGCCAATGAAAGCAGCTATGGCCTGTCGGGCGGCGTCAGTTCGGGCAATCTTGACCGGGCGATCAATGTCGCCAAGCAGATCCGCAGCGGATCGATCAGCGTCAATGGCGGCATGTGCATCGCCGGCGACTTGCCTTTCGGTGGCTACAAGGCCAGTGGTGTAGGCCGCGAATGGGGCCTCGAAGGGATCGAGGAGTTCCTGGAAACCAAGCTGATCGCCTGGCGCGCCGCCTGAGGCGCGCGACGGGGCATGGATAGGACGGGTTTTGACGGCAAAGGCATCGATTGCGGCGGACGGGCCGTCGGAACCCAAGGGCCGGGGACGGGCCACCAAGGCGCTGAGCCATAATCTCAATGGCCAGCGCCTGGGTCGCAAGGGGCGCGACACGCGCGAGCGCATCCTGGCGGCGACCAACGAATTGCTGGCCGGGCCGGTGGATGTCGAAATCTCGCTGAGCGCGGTCGCGCGCCAGGCCTCGCTCGGCATGACGTCGCTCTATAATTATTTCTCCGACCTCACCGAATTGCTGCTCGCTGTGCTGGAGCCGGTGATGGCGACGGCCGAGGCCGACTATGTCGGCCTGCTGCGGACCCGATGGAGCGAGGAGGAACTGGGCGAGAAGGCGCTGGCTTTCGTCACCGCCTATCATGGCTTTTGGGTCAAGCACTCCCGCCTGCTCCACCTGCGCAACAATATGGCCGATCGCCAGAACGAGCGGATGATGCTGCATCGCGTCCATGCTGCCCAGCCGGTGATGCGGCTGCTGGTCGACCAGATGGATGGCGGCAGCGAAGAGGCCGGATCGCCGGTGTTCAGCATGGGCACCGCGCTGATGACCGGGCTGGAGCGTGTCGTCACCGTCACCACCGACATGGCGCTGCAGAATATCCTCCATTCCCCCCATCCGCTGGCGCGCACCCATTTGCTGCGGGCCGAGGCGCGGCTGATGGAACTGGGCATCCGCGACTATCGCGCGATGCTGCGCGACGCGCGCGCCTGAGAGCAGCGCGCGTTCGACTTATCCACAGGCTTGTCGACAGAAGTTATCCACAGCTTTTCCCACGCCTATCTGTGGAAAAAGCTGTGGATAAGTGTGTGGATGGGAGAAGGAAAACTCAATCCTTCTTGCCGCCAATGCCCTTCAGATAGCGTTCCATCCCCTCCAGATAGGCGGGGTTCAGCATCAGTGCGCTATTGGCCATGCGTTCGACATGGCGCCCCATGGACGGGCCGACTTCGGCGGCCAGCTCGATCGCGATCTTGGCGGCGCCCATCTGCTCGCCATTCTGCTTGGTGAGGTGACGGCAGAAGGCCAGGGCCGCGTCCTCGAACCCTTCGTCCGGCATCACGTCATGCACCAGGCCCATGATCAGCGCCCGGTCGGCATCGGCCTTCTGGTTGCCCATGATCAGCCAGCGCGCCCAGTGCGGACCGCAGATGCGGGTCATGCGGCTGACCCCGTTGGAGGCCGGCAGCACGCCAAACAGTCCTTCGGGGAAGGAAAAGGCGGCCGACTTGGCCGCCAGGCGGAAGTCGCAGGACAGCGCCATTTCCAGCCCCCCGCCGACACAGGTGGCGTGGATGGCGCAGACGATCGGCTTTTCCACATGCTCCATCTCGTCATAGATGCGCTGCATCCCGTTGAGCTGGAGCCGGTGGTTTTCGCGGATGCCGCTGGGCGTACGGGGATATTCCCTGGGCGACCCGCCGCTCTTCATGTCCGCGCCCGAACAGAAATAGCGGCCGGTCGATCGGACCAGCATCACCTTCAGGTCCGGCGTGTCGCGGAAGCGGATCAGCGCCGCCTCGAACAGGGCCATCGTCTCTGCCGACAGGGCATTGAGCTTGTCCGGCCGGTTCAGCGTGGCGATGAGGATGCCATCCTGTTCCTGCGTCAGCAGATGGGGGGCGTCGTCCGTCATGCGATCTTCCTCAGGCGCGGGTGCGCGGCAGGCCGAGGCCCTTTTCCGCGATCATGCTGCGATGAACCTCGCTGGTGCCGCCATAGATGGTCGATCCCTGCGCGTGGCGATAGAACATGTTGATCTCTTCCGCCGGCCCCTTGCGCTTGGACAGCGAGGCCGGGGCGGTGAGATCGAGCAGGTCGCGCGCGTCGGTCAGGAATTTCTCCGAACTGAACATCTTGGCCATCGGGCCATAGGCATGGTTCGGCTTCTTTTCCGACATCACCCATTGGGCGCGATAGGTGATGAGTTCCGACGCCCACAGATTGGCGGCGGTGCGGGCCAGCCGCGCCTGTGCGCCGACATCCTCGATCAGCGGCCTGCCCCTGTGGATAACGTCCCGGCACAGCGCTTCGCCGGCCTGCAGCATCTTGCGCTGATATTTGGCAAAGCCGCCGCCATGTTCCAGCTCCAGGCTGGCGCTCATGGTGCGCACGCCGCCGTCGATTTCGCCCAGTCGCCAGCTGTCGGGGATGCGCACGCCATCGTAGAAGGTGATGTTGGTGCGCTCGTCCTGGAAGGTGTGGACCGGCTGCACCGTCACGCCATCGGCCTTCAGCGGCACGATGAACATGGTGAGCCCCTTATGCTTGGCCACATCCGGATTGGTGCGGCAGAGCATCAGCACGTAGGTGGACAGGTTGGCGCCCGACGTGAACATCTTGGTGCCGTCGATCCGCCAGCTGCCATCGCCCTCCTGCGTCGCGCGGCATTGCGCGGCGAACACGTCCGAGCCCGATCCTGGTTCGGAATAGCCAAGCGAGCAGATCACCTCGCCGCGCATGATTTCCGGCAGCACCGCCTGTTTCAACTCGTCGGTGCCGAAGCGGTGGATGATGAGCGACACCATCTGCGTCACATTGGCGGCGGGGTTGTTATATCCCTGCTCCTCGAACGCATCCATCGCCGCCGTCTTTTCATAGGCGGACAGGCCACGACCGCCGACATCCTTGGGCAGGCCGAGATAGAGGAGATTCTGCGCCGCCAGCTTGCGGTTGAGTGCGGGGTTATAGCCCTCCCAACTATAGTGGAAGGTCGCCCGCATCTCCGGCGTGACGTTTGCTGCGAAGAAGGCGTTGATCTCGTCCTTGATCGCCTGCGCGGCTTCGCCCAGGTCGAAATCGACCGGCATCGGCCCGGCATCGGGCAGCGCGGCGGCCTCATCGGCGTAGAGCCGGCGTCCGGCCTCATCGAGCCAGCGCTGCGGATCGCCGCCGATCAGCGGCCAGGCCTTGGCCCGCAGATTATAGAGGAAGATGTCATATTCGGTGGTGAGGCCATAGCCGCCGAAGGTGTGGAGCGATTGCGCCACTGCCTTGGCCGCGCTGTTGGCATTCCACCAGGCCGCGATCGAGATGGCACCGCCGGCTTCGGGCGCGCCATCGGCGAGGTCGCGGATCGCCTTCCACACCAGGAACTTGCCGCCGTCGATCTCGCAGAGAATATCGGCCAGCGGATGGGAAATGGCCTGGAACTGGCCGATATATTGGTCGAACTGCTTGCGTTCGCAGGCATAGGCCGCGGCGAGCTTGAGCGCCTCGCGACCGATGCCGGCCAGACCGGCGGCGATCAGCAGCTTCCATTCCTCGATGCCGGCGGCGAAGGTCGCCAGCGCCTCGGCTCCCGATGCCAGCACCGTGCGCGGATGCGCCGACAGGTCGATCTCTGCGATCGGCGTGGAGGCCAGATTATCCTCCGCCTTGCGTGCCTCTGCGGGCACGGTGACGAGGATGATGTCGTTGTCTGATCGGGCCAGCACGGCTTCGGCCACCAGGCCACCGCCGATCCACTGGACGGGTGTGTCCGCGACATCCTCGAAGGCGAAGCTGGCGACCGCATCGCCCGCCAGCACCCGGCCGAGCAGGTCGGCCGTCGCATCGCCGCCCAGCTGGGCCAGCAAGCGCGCCGCCACCAGCGCTTCGGCCAGCGGTCCCGATGCCAGCGTCCGGCCCGCTTCCTCCATCAGGATGGTCGCGTCGAACAGGCCAAGGCCCAGCCCGCCGGCCTCTTCGGGCACGCGGATCGACAGCGCACCCAGCTCCGCCAGCCCCTGCCACAGGGCGGGGTCGAAGCCGGTCGGCGCGGCGGCGCGGACCCGCGCCATGCTGCTATGTTCGTCCAGGAAGCGCGCGAACATGTCGCGCATCATCTCCTGATCGTCGGTCAGGTCGAAATTCATGGGGTTCAGGCCTCGGCGGGCGCCGAACGCCGCATCATGACGCTGAGGTCCACCTGGCCGGTGGCGACGCCGCCCATGAAGCCGCCGTCGACCGGGAAGACCACGCCATTGACGATGCCGGCCAGATCGCTGTTCAGCAGCACGATGCCGCCCGCCTGTTCGGCCGGGGTCGAGTAACGGCCCATCGGTTCGGCGGCGGCGGCGACCACATCCTTGCCGGACGCAGCCTCGAACGTCGCCATCATCGGCGTCTGGGTGGGCGAGGGCAGGGTGCAGTTGATGCGGATGCCCTTCTTGATGAGATGCGCGCCCATAAACTGGGTCCAGACGATCACATTCTCCTTGGAGAAGCTGTAGCCTTCCTTGACCACGTCCTCGAGATGCGCCTCGCACCAGGCGACGGCGGCGTCATAGCCCTTGGTGGTGACGAACTCCATGTTGGTCGGGATGCGGCGGCTCCAGCCCAGGCCGCCGGTGGAGGCGATGCTGGCGATCGCGCCGCCCGGTCCCATCAGCGGCAGCACCTGTTCGGTCAGGTGGCGCAGGCCGATGAAGTTCACCTTCATGACGTCGAGCGGCGGGAAGGACTGGGGCAGGCCGGCGCAGTTGAACAGCGCATCCACCTTGCCGCCGATGCCGGCCACCGCCGCCTCGATCGAGGCCGGGTCGCGCAGGTCGACATTGGTGAAGGAGGCGAGCGGCAGGCTGCTGTCCCTGAAGTCCAGGCCATGAACCTCGGCGCCCAGCTCCAGCAGCAGCTTGGCGGTCGCCTCCCCCATGCCGGAGAAGCAGCCGCTCACGATCACGCGCTTGCCCTTATAGCCCAAAATGTCGCTCATCTCGCTCTCCCGGATTCTCTGATTATGCCTTGGCCTTGGGCGGCCAGCTGATGCTGCCATCATCTTCCTCGACGACGATGATGCGTTCGGGGCAGGCGCGCGCGCCGCGCTTGGCGGTCTGCTGTTCACCGTCTGCCACGTCGAAACCCTCGGTCGCGATATAGCCGTCCTCGTCCAGCGGATACATGTCCTCGGACACGGCGGCGCAGCGGGCATTGCCCACGCAGCCTGACTTTTCGATGCGGATTCTCATCTGCCCTCTCCGGCTATTCTGACCTTCCTTAGAAAGGAGATTACGGCCCCGATCAACGTGGCGCCCGGCACAATCGCCATCGCGATACGGAGCCGCGGCGCGGATCGTCGGTGCGTTATCTGGCATTGCCGCACCCAGCCCCTTTGCCTTTGCCGGGCCGCCGGGCAAAACGGGTCCGACAAGAAGGGACGCGTCCTGCACGCGCCCGCCCCAGCAGGGAAGACGGAGAGAATCATGGCCCACGCCACCTTGAGCCCCGCCGCGCCACAGCCGGCCCATGTGCCCGACGCGCTCGTCTATGATTTCGATGTCCATGCCGATCCGGGCCTGCTGGCCGATCCGCATGCGCGCATCCTTAACCTGCTGAAGACGGCGCCGCCGGTCTTCTGGACGCCGCGCAATGGCGGCGGCTGGGTCGCGCTGACCCATGCCGCCAATTATGAGGCGTCGCGCGATACCGAGACCTATTCCAGCGAGTTCGTGCCGGCCGACAAGATGAAGGCGCTGCTCGCCTCGCTGCCGCCGGGCGCGCCGCATATCCCGCAGCCGATCCCGATCACGCTCGATCCGCCCGAGCACACCAAATATCGCCAGCCGCTGCAGAAGGTCTTCTCGCCCAAGACGATCGCGGCCCTGAAGGACAGCATCCGCGAACTGGCCGGCGAACTGATCGACGCGATCAAGGCCGATGGCCAGTGCGAATTCATGAGCACCGTGGCCGAGCCGCTGCCGGTGCAGGTCTTCCTCAAGATGCTGGGCCTGCCGCTCGAACGGCTGCCGGAATATCGCCAGATCGTGAAGGAGCATATGGAGGCGATCGATACCGATCGCGAAGGATCGATGCGCCGCTTGCAGCGCATTGCCGCAGCGATGCGCGATACCGTGCTGGAGCGCAGGGATAATCCGAAGGACGATATCATTTCCATGCTGTGGAAGCTGGAGGTGGATGGCCAGCCGAGCACGCTTGCCGACATGGAAAATTACGGCGTGCTGCTGTTCATCGCCGGCCTCGACACGGTGATGAACGGCATGGGCCTGGCCATGCGCGGCCTGGCGCTCGACCTGCCATTGCAGGCAAAGTTGCGGGCCGAGCCCAAGCTGGTGGCCGAAGCGGCCGAGGAAATGCTGCGCCGCTATACTTTCACGGTGCCGATGCGGGTCATCAAGAAGCCCGCCGAACTGGCCGGGGCCAAGCTGATGCCCGGCGACATGCTCAAGCTGTTCCTGCCCGCTGCCGATCTCGATGCGAAGGAATTCCCGCAGCCCGACAGCTATGATCTTGACCGCGAGAACAATGTTCACATCGCCTTTGGCGTTGGCCCGCATCGCTGCCTGGGTTCCCACCTGGCGCGCGTGGAGTTGCAGGTTCTTTATGAGGAGATGCTGGCGCGCTTGCCCGAATTCCGGCTCGATCCGGCCAAGCCGACGGTCTTCCATGGCGGCCATGTGATCGGCATCGAAAGCCTGAACCTGGTCTGGGACGTCTGATGGTCTGGCAACGTTCGCGCCCGCGCCTCGATCGGGAAAATCGCGCCTTCTGGACCGGCGGGGCGGAGGGGAAGCTCAACATCACCCGCTGCGACGATTGCGGCCAGTTCACCCATCCGCCGCGCGAGATCTGCCGCCATTGCCAGTCGGAAAATGTCGGCGCCCATGCGGTTGCCGGCACCGGCGCGGTCGACACCTATACGATCAACTATCAGGCCTGGGCCAAGGATATGGAGGTGCCCTTCGTCATCGCCCGTGTCCGGCTCGACGATGTGCCCGGCGTCTATCTGACCACCAATATCGTCAATTGCCCGGTCGATGCTGTCGACATGGATGACCGCGTCCGCGTCACCTTCGAGGAGCAGGACGGCATCTGGTTCCCCCTGTTCGAGAAGGTCGCATGAGCATGGCGCGCGAAGCCTATATCACCGGCATCGGCATGTCGGAGGTCGGCGTGCGGTTGACCCGGTCGCCGCTGGGCCTGACATTGGACGCCGTGCGTGAGGCGATTGCCGACGCCGGCCTGACGCTCGACCAGATCGATGGTGTCGCCACCTATCCCGGCAAGATGTCGACCTTCCTCGGCTTCTCGCCGGTCAGTGCCGACGATGTGATCGAGATATTGGGGCTCAACACACGCTGGCATATCGGTGCGGCGGAGGCGACGGCGCAGCTGGGCGCGATCGCCGAGGCGGCGATGGCGGTGAAGGCCGGCCTTGCCCGCCATGTCCTGTGTTTCCGCACCGTCTATGAAGCGGCGGCGCTGGCCCGCCCCGAAGAATTTCCGCCGATGGAACGGCGCAAGGATGTGTCGGGCAATTCGCAATGGGTTTCGCCCTTCGGCGCTTTCTCGGCCGCCAACTGGACCGCGCAATTCGCGATGCGCCACATGAAGCGTTATGGCCTGACCCGCGAACAGCTCGCCCAGGTGGCGCTGAACGATCATGCAAATGCCGCGCGCAACCCGCGCGCGATCGTCAAGAAGCCGCTGACCATGGACGAGTATATGGCGGCGCGGATGATCAGTTCGCCCTTCTGCCTCTATGATTGCGATCGTTTCACCGATGCCTCGACCGTGCTGATCGTGT
Organism: Sphingobium sp. BHU LFT2; assembly: GCF_018604485.1. Classification (NCBI taxonomy): domain Bacteria; kingdom Pseudomonadati; phylum Pseudomonadota; class Alphaproteobacteria; order Sphingomonadales; family Sphingobiaceae; genus Sphingobium; species Sphingobium sp. BHU LFT2. The sequence goes on along the minus strand of NZ_JAFCGW010000025.1, from coordinate 10,008 downwards.
CGGCCGGCGATGCCCTGGACGAGATCAAGACGCCCCCGATCCGCATCGCCGCCAGCGCCGGATCGGTCGAGCGCTACAGCTGGGACCAGGCCGAATGGGCGAGCGCCTATCCGACCGGGCGCGACCTGTGGAAGAATACCGATTATACGGCCAAGGATGTCGATACCGTCCAATTTTATGACGGCTTCGCCTTCCAGCCGATCACCTGGCTCGAAGGGCTGGGCTTCTGCGATGTCGGCGAGGGGGGCCAGTTCCTCGAAGGGGGCAAGCGCATCGCGCTCGACGGCGAATTGCCGATGAACACCGGCGGCGGCCAGCTTGGCTGGGGGCGGCTGCACGGCTTCGGCTTTGCCTATGAAGCGGTGGTGCAGTTGCGCGGCGAGGGCGGCGAACGGCAGATCGCCGGCGACCCGAAGGTGGCCGTGGCGACATCGGGTGGCGGCCCGATGGCGGCGGCGCTGCTGCTCGCAAGGGACTGATCGCGATGGACAGCGGCATGCTGGACATGCTGCCCGGCTTTCGCCGTCGCTTCCTGGTGACGCCGCTGCCGGGGCGGGTGACCGCCGCGGTCGAGGATGATTATCACAGCATGGCCGTCATCCTGCACCATGACGGCGCGCGCATCACCGGCGTCGACGCGATCATGGAGCGGGTGCCCTGGACCACCTGTCCGGGTGCGCCGGCGGTGCTGCAGGTGACCTTCATCGGTGTCGCGCTGGCTGAGGCGGCGGCGCGCGGCGAGAAGAAGGCGAACTGCACCCATTTGCACGACCTGGCCGTGCTGGCTGCGGCGCATGCTGGCGATGACGCGCCGACCCGCTATGAGATTCTCGCCTGCGACCCGATTGAGGAGGATCTGGCCGTCGCGGAGATCCGGCGCGACGGCGTGCCGCTGCTGCAGGTCGCGCATCGCCGCCATGTCATGGTCGCGCCGGCAGAGGTTGCCGGCCAGTCGCTGATGAAGCTGCGGCCGTGGATCGATGCGCTGGAAGAACCCCGGCGCGAGGCGGCCCGGCTGCTGCAATGGGGCACGATCCTCGCCAATGGCCGGCTGATCCCGATGGAGCGGCAATCGACCGCGACCCGCGTGCCGCCCAACTGCTTCACCTTTCAGCCGGAAAATGCGGTGAGGGCACAGCGTGTCGGCAGGGTGATCGACTTCACCGCCGAACCTCTGGTGCCGCTCGACCATTTCGATGGTGCCGCCTATGACCGGCCGCGCGACGCACAATAGAGGAAACGGGACGATGGACGAGGCGCGGCAACTGGTAGCCCCCGAATTGCGCGCGGCGCTCGACCTCTTCCCGCCACTCGACCTCAGCGACCAGACGATCGCCGCCTTCCGCCAGCCCTTTGCCAACCGCCCAGCAGAACCAATGCCCGATGCGCTGGCTGCCGTGCAGCGGGAGGAAGTCTTCCTGCCCGGCGCGCCCGGATCGCCCGATGTCCGCTGCCTGCTCTATCGCCCGGCCGAGGCGATTGGCGACGCGCGGCGGCCGGCCTATCTCCATATTCATGGCGGTGGCTTCGTGCTCGGCATGGCCGATATGAGCGACCTGTCCAACCGGGCCTGGGTGGCGCAGCTGGGTTGTGTCGCCCTGTCGGTCGATTATCGGCTGGCGCCCGAAACGCCGTTTCCCGGCGCCCGCGACGATTGCTACGCGGCGCTCGGCTGGCTGCATGAACAGGCCGACGCGCTGGGCATCGACCCCAGCCGCATCGCGGTCGGCGGCGAGAGCGCGGGCGGCGGCCATGCCGTTGCGCTGGCGATCCATGCCCGCGACCTTGGCGCCTATCCGATCTGCTTCATGCTGCTCGACGCGCCGATGCTGGACGATCGCACCGGCAGCAGCGCGCCGCTCCACCCCGTCACCGGCCGGTTCGTCTGGACCCCGGCGCAGAACCGCTATGGCTGGGGCGCGCTGCTCGGGCAGGAAGCGGGAACCGAGCATGTCCCGACCGACGCCGTACCGGCCCGCTGCCCCGACCTGTCCGGCTTGCCGCCCGCCTTCATCAGCGTCGGTGCGCTCGACCTGTTCCTGGAGGAGGATATCGACTTTGCCCGCCGGCTGATGGCCCTCGGCATCTCGGTCGAACTCCATGTCACGCCCGGCGCCTATCATGGCTTCGGCCTGGCCGGGCCCGATACGCCGCAGATGCAGGCGCTTCAGGCGCTGCGCCTCGCGGCGCTGCGCCGCGCCTTGCAGGGGAACTGACGCCGCCCTTCAGAATGCGGGCATGACCCTGTCGGCGAACAGCTGGGCATAGGGCTGGAATTTTGCCGGGGGCAGGCCGGGCGGGAGCATCATCATGATATGCTCGACATTGATGCGCTGCTGCATTGCGCGGAAATGGTCGATCGCCGCGTCGGGGGTCAGGATCTGTAGGATGCCGCTGCGTTTGAAGGCGTCGAGCGACATGGGTTTCAGCGCCACCTTGTCGATGCCGGACGCCTGATCCTCGGCCAGCCATGCGCCATAGGTCTCGTTCACATGGTGGAAATAGGGGGCCATCTCTGCCATCGCCGCCTCGGGGTCTTCGGCGACCAGGGTGAACAGGCTCTGGATGCGGATGCGCGCGGCGGCCGGGTCTTTCCCCTCGGCGCGCAGCTTGTCGGCATAGAGGCCGCACACCTCCTCATTGCCGAAATAGCCGACGGCATATCTGGCCACCCGCGCCAGCGCCTTTTCGGCAAAGCCGCCAATATAGAGGGGGATGCGGCCGCGCGGCGCGGTCGGGCGCAGCGACGCGCCGGCGACATTGTAATGCTGCCCGGCAAAATCGACCGTTTCGCTCGCCCATAACCGCTGGACGATTTCCAGAAACTCGTCGAAGCGCGCGCCGCGCTTGCCGAAATCGACGCCATAGGCCTGGGTCTCGCGGCGGCGATAGCCGATCGCCAGTGCCATCTCCAGCCGGCCGTCGGACAGGATATCCAGCACCGCGCATTCCTCGGCAAAGCGGACCGGATGATAGAGCGGGGCGAGCGCGATCGCCGATCCCAGCCTGATCCGGCTGGTGCGCGCCGCGATCGCCGCCAGCGCGACATTGGGCGCGGGCATGTAACCATCCTGCGCGCCATGATGTTCGGGCACCCAGGCACCGGCAAAGCCCGCCGTCTCGCTCCAGGCGACGAAGTCCAGTATCTCGGCATAGAGATCGGCCGGGCGCCGTTCCCATTGGGGCGGGTTCCGGAAATCATAGAGATAGCCGAAGGTCAGCGGATTGCTCATGACGATGCTCCGGGGGCAGGGCAAAACGCCCGCCAACCCGGTTGGGCGGCGGGCGTGGAAAGGCCGTGGGGCCGATCCTTATTCGAAGGGTTCTTCGCCCTGCAGCTTGGTGCGGTGCATCATCCGGTTGCAGTCGGGATCATATTTCTCGGCCCGGTGCATGGTGCCGGTATTGTCCCAGATGACCAGGTCGCCGACGCTCCATTCATGGCTGTAGCTGAATTCCTCGCGGGTCGCCCATTCGCGCAGCCCAACCAGGATTTCGGCGCTGTCATAGGGATCGAGATCCTTGACCCGCTGGGCGGTGCAGCCCAGCACCAGCGACTTGCGGCCCGACTTGTGGTTCCACACCAGGGGCAGCTCATTCTCGCCGACCTGGCGCATGCCCTTCAGTTTGGCGAGGCTGGGCTCGGGCTCATAATAGAAGACCGTCGCCCAGACCGAGTGGATCACGCGCAGCGTCTCATACTCCGCCTTCTGCTCGTCGGTCAGCGCCTCATAGGCGGCATAGGTGTTGCAGAAGCCGGTATTGCCGCCCCAGGTCGCGGGCACCTTGCACGACAGCAAGGAGGCGAGGATCGGCACATCGTTCATCGTGCCGTCAATATGCCAGTAGAGCGAGCCCTTGAGATATTCGGCGCTCTGCGGATTTTCCTTCACGTCGAGGGTGATCTTGTGGATTTCCTCGCCACCGCGATGCTCGGGGGCAAAGGCGCCCAGCGTCTTGGTGAAGGCAATCTGTTCCTCGTCGGTGAAGTCGATCTTCGGGAAGACCAGCACGCCGCGCTGCTCCAGCAACTCGCGAATCTGCGGCGCCAGCTCGCCGGCCAGCAGTTCCTCCTTGCTGTTGAGGATGCGGCTGCCGATGCTCGGCTTGATATCTTCATGCACGAAACGGGTAATGGTGGTGGCGGACATGCCTTGCTCTCCTATGCATCCCTGCGCGTTTGAACACATGTTCAACATGCCTGCATGGAAAAGTCAATGCCTCTCATTTTTCGGGCGGCAGCAATTCGTCCAATAGCGCCTCGACCGAAGCGCGCGCGTCGGCATGCCCGCTCGCGACCCCCATGTCGGCCTCCATCACCAAAGTGCGCCCAACCGCCGCGAGCAACAGGCTGAGGCCCGCTGCCGTCACCTTGTGATCGGCGAGTCGGTCGCCCAGCAGCTGCTCCATCAACTGCGCCTGGCGATCCCGCATCGCTTCGCTGTGGCGGGCGATCTCGGCGCGGATCGCCTTGCGATGATTGGCCATGGCGACAAATTCCATCGCCAGCGCGTTGCGGCTGGGGTCGGAGAAGAAGCGCCACAGCGCCCGCACCGGATCGGCGCTGGTCAGCGCCGCCTCGATCATCGCGTCGCTCTGTTCGGCGCCGCGGCGGAACACCGCCAGCAGCAGGTCGTCGGTGGTCGGGAAATAATAATGGACCAGCGAGGGCGGCAGTTCGGCGCGCAGCGCCACCCGGCGCGAACTGGCGGCGGCATAGCCTTCGTCGCGGATCACCTGTTCGGTGGCCTCCACGATCCGGGCGCGGGTTTCGGAGCTTTCGGCGCCGACGCGACGTTTCTGGACCATGGCTGGAGCATAAATGGCCGGGCCGCCCATGCAAGCGTCTGCGCTTTCGTCTGGCGCCTTTGGCGCGTCTGCACCGGCCTTCAAACGAGGCACGTGACTCGTTTGAACCCCACCCGACCGCCCATCAGGATATCATAGCTGGGTGGTCGGGTGGGCCGGTGCGGCCTCTTGAAAATGCGTTTTTCCGCGCATTTTCCAGCAAACTCTTAATGCGACCCCATATAGCGGCCGCCATTGGTGCTGATCGTCTGGCCGGTGATGTAGCTGGCCTCTTCCGACGCCAGATAGGCGCAGGCGGCGGCGATATCCTCGGGCTTGCCGATCCGCTTCATCGGCAGCGTCTGGGCAAAGGCGTCGGCATCGATCGGCGCGGCGCGCAGCATCGGCGTGTCGATGAAGCCGGGCGGCACCATGTTGAAGGTCACGCCGCTCGGCGCGAATTCCAGCGCCAGCGCTTTGGTCATGCCCATCAGGCCGCCCTTGGACGAGACATAATGGCCCTGGGCGAAGGAGCCCGACTGGACCGAGGAGGAGGTGATGTTGATCACCCGGCCCCAGCCGGCCGCCAGCATGTCGGGCAGCACTTCCTTGGTCAGCAGATAGGGGCCGCGCAGGTTGATGTGGATCACCTTGTCGAACAGGTCGTCGTCAATGTCCATGAACGGGGTGAAGGGGGCGATGCCGGCATTGTTCACCAGGATGGCGATCGGCCCCAGCTTGGCGCGCGTCTCTTCCGCCGCCGCATGGATCGCCGCTTTGTCCGAACAGTCGACGGTGATGGCGATGGCAGTGCCGCCGGCCGCCTCGATCAGCTTGACGGTCTCGGCCGCGCCGTCGCCATTAATGTCCCACACCGCGATCTTCGCCGTATCTTCGGCCAGGCGCAGCGCGATCGCGCGGCCAATGCCCGATCCTGCACCCGTGACCACGGCCGTGCGGCCGTTGAGAGACCTCGTCATCGCAATTCCTTCCTATGTGTCAATTTCGGTGTCGCTTTCAGGCGCCGACCAGTTGCTCGATCGCCTCGATCGTCGTGCGGTGCATCATCCGATTTTCTTCCAGCGGATAGGGATCGACCCGGTGCATCGTGCCGCTATTGTCCCAGATCAGCAGGTCGCCCTCCGTCCAGTCATGGCGATAGACGAATTGCGGCTGGATCGCCCATTCGCGCAGCCTGGACAGCAGCACGCGGCCCTGCGCCGGGTCCATCCCCTCGATATGGTCGGCGGTCGATCCCAGCACCAGCGACTTGCGGCCGGTTTCATGGGTCCAGACCAAGGGATGGACCTTGGGCGTGCGCATCTGCCAGAAATTCAGCTCCGCCACGGTGGGTTCGGGGTTCACATAGCGCTGCGACGTCTCGAAGCTGTGGACCACGCGCAACCCGTCATAGGCGGCCTTCTCTTCGTCGGGCAGGTCGTCCCAGGCGGCATAGGTGTTGGCGAAATAGGTGCTGCCGCCGGTCCTGGACAGCGACTTGGCGTTCAGCGTCGCGGCGAAATTGGGTACGTCGTCACTCGCTCCGTCGATATGCCAGAAGAAGGCGCCCTTGATATATTCGGCGCCGGGATTCTCCTTGGGGTCGATCGTCACCTTGAAGATGCCGCCTTCGCCCTGTGGCTGGACCCGGCCCAGCGTGTGGGAAAAGGCCAGCTGATCCTCGCGACTCATGTGCAGCCCGCGCACGATCAGCACGCCGCGCTGCTGCAACAGCGCCAGGATCGTGTCGGCGTGGGCGCCCGACACCAGGGTTGCCGCGTCGGTCCGGATCTCGGTGCCGATGCGCGCGGTCAGGTCGATCGTCGAAAAGGCCATCATCCGCTCCAGCGGGCGCCTGTCGCGCCGCTCTTCTTGGCTATCATCAACAGGATTGTTGATTTGACTGTCAAGGAAGCGGCGGCGACATCGCTGCGGCGAAGCCGTTACCGACCGGCCCCGCGCGCAAACAGCGGCGCCAGCAGCGCATAGCTGGGATCATTCACCGGCACCGGCTTGTCGCCATGGTCGGCGGCGGGTTGCAGCAGTTTCATGTCGAAACTCACCACCCGCTTGGCGAAGCGCCACTGGCCATCGACGCGGCGATAGCTGTCGATATAGCGCACCCCCTGGATGTCGTGCAGCAGCCCGCCCTTGCCGTCGGGGATCAGGTGCCAGGCAATGGCATAAACCTCGCCTTCGCCGGTATCGCAGTCGACCTCGACCAGATGGTTGCAGACGAAATGATTGCCGATATGCATGTGCGGCAGCGACGCTTCGAGAAAGGCGACATAGCCATCGACCGGCCCGTCATAATAGGCGCCATGGCTGTCGGTCGCGTCGTCGGTATACAGCGACCGGATCAGCGCGAAATCCTGCCGGTCGACCCCGCGTGAATAGAGCTGGGCCAGTTCCCTGATCTCTTCCCTGGCGATCAGCGTCTCGATCCGGTTGTCCATGGCGTGCTTCCTCTCCTGTCGGGCCGGACCCTAGTCGGGCAGGGGCGCCGGGCAATGGGGCGGCGGCGGATCATCGGCCCGGCGATCCTCCCCTCTGTTCAGGCGGGTGCGAAGGCCCTAAGCCATGGCCCCGATGGATAATCTGCCGACCGACGCGCGCCAGCTGCGCTCCCGCCGCCAGCTGCTCGACGCGATGCTCCACCTGCTGGAAACCCGCCCCTATGATCAGGTGACGATCCGCGAGGTCGCGCGCGAGGCGGAGGTCGGCTACGCCACCTTCTTCCGCCATTATCCGTCCAAGGATGCGTTGCTGCACGATCTGGCGGCCGGACAGATTGCGGACCTGCTGCAACGCGCGCTGCCGATCCTGTTCGCCGACGATGCCCGCCAGTCCTGCATGACCCTGTTCGCTTATGTCGCCGAACGGCGCGCGCTCTGGTCCGCCTTCCTGACCGGCGGCGCGGCGACCATGCTCAAGCAGGAATTTACCGACCAGGCGCGCCAGCTGGCGCAACAGCGGCCGCATGATGCCGGCTGGCTGCCCGACGAACTGCGCATCGTCTTTGCGGTCAGCGCCACGGTCGAGATTCTCGCCTGGTGGCTGCAGCAGGAACCCGATTATCCGCTCGATCGCATGGCGGAAATTCTCGACCGGCTGGTCGTCACCCCGTCGATGCAGCCCTGATCGGGCAGGGGCATCGCCCCGCCGCTATCTGCGCCCCGTGCGTTGGCGCCTGATCCGGCGCCGCCTAGCATCCCCGCCGTAAGACGGGAGGGGCGGCATGGACGGATTGACGGTGACGACGACGGCCGGGCCGGTGCGCGGCACCCTGGCGAACGGCGTGCGATGCTGGCGCGGCATTCCCTATGCACGGGCCGACCGCTTTGCTGCCCCGGAGGCGCCGGTCACCTGGAATGATGTGCGCGACGCATCACGTCCCGGTCCGCAATGTCCGCAAATGTATGGCAATCAGGCGAAGCGGGCGCGGCTCTCCATGCCCGACTTTGCCGAGGATTGTCTGTCCCTCAACATCCATGTGCCCGACGACGCGACCGGCCCGCTGCCGGTCTATGTCTGGATTCATGGTGGCGCCTTCGTCGCGGGCGGCGGCCACAGCTATGACGGCAGCGACCTGGCGCGCGACGGTGACATCATCGTCGTCAGCATCAACTATCGGCTGGGCGTACTCGGCTTCGTCAATTTCGGCGCGGTCGTGCCGGGTATCCTTTCCAATCTCGGCCTGCGCGACCAGATTGCGGCGCTCGCCTGGGTGCGCGACAATATTGCGGCCTTCGGCGGCGATCCGGCGCGGGTGACGGTCGGCGGCCAGTCGGCCGGCTCCATGTCGGTCTCGCTGCTGCTTCATGCGCCGGCCGCGCGCGGCCTCTTTGCCGGGGCGATCATGCAGAGTGGGGCGGTCAGCCTGATCCATGGCCGGGACCGCAGCGAACAGGTGGCGCGCGATTATATGGCGGCGCTCGGCAACCCCGATCTCGCCGCGCTGCGCAGCATGGATCTCATCCGTCTGTTCGAGGCGCAGGGCGCGGCCGGGGCCGCCAATCCCGGCACTATTCCTGCCGCCCCCTGGTTCGACGGCGACCTGTTGCCCGCCTCGCTGGCGGATGCGGTGGCCGAGCCGGCCGCGCCGGTGCCTTTGCTCGCCGGCGCCACGCGTGAGGAAATCCGCTTGTTCGAACTGATGCCCGGCGATATCCTGCCGACCGGCTGGCCGGCGCTCGAAGCCTTGCTCCATGCCCAATTGCCGGCCGATCATGCCGCGCGCATCCTGGCCGCCTATCCGCGCGACAAGGCGGGGCGCCGCGCGCTCGCCACCGATCTCACCTTCCTGATGCCGACGCGCCATTTCGCCGATCGCCAGTCGGGGCAGGCGCCGACCTGGTTCTATCGCTTCGACTATCGCCATCCGATCGCCGGCGCCGCCCATGGCCTCGATCTGACCCTGACCTGGCCGATGCGCGGCCTGCGCGCCGCCTTTGCGCGGGGCGGGCCGATGCGCGGGCGCCGCGCGGCGCTCGGCCGGCGGATGACCGATCATATCGCCCATTTCGTCCGTCATGGCGCGCCCGAGCCGGACTGGCCTGCCTATACGGTGGACCGGCCGGCGGTGAAGATTTTCGATCTGACGGGCCGGGTGGACATCGATCCCGACGGTGATCGCTGGCGCGCCTGGGCGGGCGCTGATGTCGGCGCCGGACTGACGACCCGCGCCTAGCCCTTCAGTGCTTCCAGCACCATATCGGCATGTTCGTGCCGGCAGATGAGGAGGTCGGGCATATATGTGTCTTCTTGGTTGTAGATGAGCGGCGATCCATCGATGCGGGAGGCATGGAGGCCGTGTGCGAGTGCGACGGCGGCGGGGGCGCAGCTGTCCCATTCATATTGGCCGCCGGCGTGGAGGTAGATGTCGGCCTGGCCCAGGATCACCGCCATGGCCTTGGCGCCGGCCGATCCCATGGGGACCAGTTCGGCGCCGAGCGCCTCTGCCACCGCGACCGCCTGGGGTGCGGGGCGGGTGCGGGAGACGACCATGCGCAGTTTCTCGGGCGCGGGCGGGATTGCGCGCGGCTGGTCGGTGCGCAGGACGATGCCCTGCTCATGGCCGGGCAGCGCAACCGCACCGATGGTCGGCACGCCGTCGATGGCGAGGCCGACATGGACGGCCCAGTCGGCGCGTTCCTCGCCATATTCGCGGGTGCCGTCGACCGGGTCGACGATCCACACGCGGCTGTGCTGGAGCCGCGC
>NZ_JAFCGW010000024.1:0-40161 GCF_018604485.1 Sphingobium sp. BHU LFT2 | reverse complement strand
ACCGACTGCATCAACAGGCCGGACAGACGACTGCACCCGACCAGACGCCAGATCATCACTTTATGCTTGCAACGCGGGAGCCATCCACAGAGGACTGACCGGAAAGTCCCAACGCCGGTCAAGAAGCCGCCGCGTATTGGCCCCAGGCGCGTCCGGTATGCCAATGCGCCCGACCGCCTCAAAACGTCCTAACCGATGATAAGCTTGGGAACTGCCGATAACGTGTTTCGGTTGTCGTGGTCAGGAGATGATCATGAAAGTCGATTTCGGTGCATTTGATGGCGTCATGGCGGGCAAGGTTCCGCCGGCATATTTTGAAAGTTATGTTGTAAGCGAGACCGACCGGCTGACCGACGTCATCCTGTGCCCGCCGCTTCATCTGGCGCCCGTCCCCTGCTGCGCCGTCACCCGTGAGGCTCTGGCTGCCGGCTTTACGACCGATGCCGCTGAGGCTCTCCGTCAGCATAACATGCTGGTAGAGGCGCTAGAGCGGCATCGCGTGCGCTGTCATAGCCTCGCCCCACTGCGCGATCTGCCGGACATGTGCTTCACCCGCGACATCGGTGTCGCGACGCCATGGGGCATGACCGCCCTCAATCCAGCCATGCCGCACCGCCAAGGCGAAGTCGATGCGTTGCTGGAAACCTGTGCTGAGTGGAAGATGCCTGTGCGGCAGATCACGCGTGGCACGATCGAAGGCGGTGACGTCTGCGTTGCGCGAGAGGGTCTCCTCATAGTGGGTATGTCGGGCGAACGCAGCTGCGCCGCGGGGGCGGAAGAGTTCGCGGCGCCGTTCCGGGCTGCGGGTTGGGATGTGCTGCTATGCCCCTTTCATGCCGACCATCTGCACCTCGACACTATTTTCTGCATGGTAGAAAAGGACGAGGCGATCGGCTGCCTGGAGCTGTTGGACTCGACGTTCGTCGAGGCTCTATATGAGCGCGGTATCAAAATCATCCCGATGCCCACGGCGCTCTCGTTCTCGCTGGGCTGTAACATCCTTTCGCTGGGCGGGCGCCGAATGCTCACAAGCGCCACCGACACGGTTGTCACGAGCGCGCTGCGCAAGGCGGGCTACGCCGTTGACGAAATCGACATCTCTCAGTTCGCTGCGTGCGGGGGAGGCATACACTGCCTCACTCAGCCGCTGCGCCGCATCCCAGCCTGATGCCTGTCCATTTATCAAAGAGGAGTGACAATGAGCCAGACAATTGAGGCGCGCTTCGCCACCCGCACCGAAGCCGAGAACGCGGTCGAACAGCTGGTGCAGACCCACGGCATCGAGCGCAGCGACATTTTTGTCGCCGCTGATGGACCCGAAAATAGTGTCGGGGAGGAGATTAGTGGCGGAGACGCAGCCGCACCGCTGGAAGAGGAACGAGACGATGCTGCTTTGCATTCGCCCATCCTCGTTTCGATTGACGTGAACGATGAAGCGAAAGTGGAGTTGATCAAAAGCGCGTTGGCAGAGGCAGGAGCCGATTAGGGCGCTATCCCGCTCACGATTGGACTGTAGGAGTGCTTGATGAACGATACGGGCGGAGGCGAGCCCTATGCCTATTTCCATGGCACCAAGGCTCTGCTTGGCGAGCTATTTCGGCCAAGGCTCCAGCCCAATGGCCGCGCCGTGCTGGTCATACACGAAGCGGATGGAATCGGTGGCAATGTCCGGCGCCATTGCCGCAAGCTGGCCGATCTTGGTTATACTGCTCTCGCAGCCGATATGCACGGAAATGGCGAGCCGTTAGAAGGCGGGGCGATGCGCGATGCGCTGGATGCGTTTCGCAACCATCCTGATCTTGTGCGCGGACGAGTGAGGTCCGGTTTTGACGCGCTTCTGTCCGCGACCGGGGTCAATCCTGCCGCCAGCGCCGCAATCGGCTTTTGCTTCGGCGGATTTGCCGCTCTGGAACTGGCGCGATCCGGCGCCGAGATAGCAGCGGTGGCCAGCTTCCACGGCTTGCTGACCACGGCTCGACCGGCGCAGACTGGTGGGGTGAAGGCGCGCATAGCGGTGTTTACCGGCGCGCGCGATCCGCTCGTACCTCACGAAGATGTTGGGGCGTTCCAGCGGGAGATGATGCAGGCGCAGGCGCACTGGCAGCTCACAACCTATGGCGACGCTTGGCATAGCTTCACCAACGAAGATGTCGATCACCTGGGCGACGCGCGCATGGCCTATGACGCTGCCGCGCACATGCTGTCCTGGCGCGCGCTGATCGATTTTCTCGACCTCAGCCTTGCCTCTCAGAGTGCCGCTTAGGTTCCAGACGCGCCCCCCTTCCATAATTGGCCTCAGCCATGCAATTCCCAGGCGCTGTCGGCCGCCCCCGTGCATATCGAATACCGGACAAACCCCCTCGAGATGAATGCAGTTAGTTGCAGCTTCCATCTTCTCGACCCATTGCGACCATCTCGACCGCACGCCTGAAATGCCGGCAGACCCGCTCCTCGCTCATCCGGAAACGCCGGGCTACCTCCGAGACGCTCATTTTCTGGCTAACCACCAGGATGAGAATGCCGCGTGTGAGGGCATCCATCCGAGCCACCGCCTCATTGATATCTGGATCTGCATCGCCCGCTGCTTCACGGGACAGCTGGCCGTCTTCCAGCGCACCCTTTGCCAGATAGCGTTCGATACGGGCGGCGCAAATGTCGTCAGAGACGCGGTCACGCATCCGCGCGACGAACCTTGCAAGACACCTGCTCACATCATGATGGTGGGCCATGGGGGAAACTCCTTTCAGGATGGCAGCCAGCCAATCTGGCGACCTCCACCCACCACCTCCCCCCTTCCCTTCTGAAGACCTGAGGGATGGCGACCACGGTTGTTCCGGGTCGCCATGGTCCGCATGATGCCCCTTCCCGCGCCCCATTTGCTCTTGTTAAAGCATCCGATCTTGCGGCAGCGATCGCAGCCCGAAGGGCCGGGATCAGCGCAGCCGCGCCCGGCCGGTGCGGCGGCACGCCGCTCCGGCAAGAGCGCGGTGCCCGCGCAGCGGGCAGCCGCCCTCCCCGTTCCCTTTTTCCCCTTTCCAGCCTACCTTCGCAAAAACGTCACAAAGACTGTTCTTTAGGGTTGCGTTCACGCTTCATTCCGGCAAACTGGACCTGCTTCCGGAAAAAGCCTGGGAGTGGGGCTTAGTAACCCCTCCAAACAGAACTCGGTCACAGTTTCACTGGGGCCGGGTGGCATACGCGTATGTCCAGCCGGCAACGGTAAAGGCGTGTGCGCCTGACTGTTTGGCAGGTTACTAACATCCGGCTCACGGCCGTCGCCCCGAGTGGACATAGGTGCGACGAATGAGCCAAGGCAGAAGCGAGGATCGCCTGTGCGATCCGATCAGGCAGAGAGATTCCGGCAGCGAGCCCTTTCGCTTCCCGGAATTTTACCGAAAGGAGAAGCCCCGCCTCATGCGCTTCTTCACGCGCCAGCTCGGCAACCAGGCCGACGCCGATGAGCTCGCCCAGGAGGCTTTCACCCGTTTCGTGCGGGGCGCGCCGGCCCATGCCCTTTCCAGTCCACAGGCCTATCTCACCCGCATCGCGACCAATTTGCTACGCGATTTCGTCGCGCGCGGCTCAACGCTGCTCTCGCGGCGATCCATGCTGCTTGAAGACGATCTTGCTCTGGTGGCCTCGAACGACACCCACCGGGAAACCCAGGCGCGCGAAGATCTTGCTCGCTGGAAACTGATCCTCGGCAAGCTCAGCCCAGATACCCTCGACATATTCCTGCGCAATCGCGTGGAGGGCCAGACCTATGTGGAGATTGCGCAGGAGCTCGATGTGCCCCTCTGGGTCGTGCAGAAGCAAATGCTCAAGGCCATCAAGCATGTCGTGGCCCATCGCGAGGCGGATGATGAGTGACACCGACGCCACCTCGGCAGAGCAGGAGCGCGAGGAGGCCTTTCAATGGGCTATGCTCATTCTCGCCGATCATCACGCTGTCCCTGACCCTACTGCGCTTGACAAGCTTGGTGAGCATCAGGCGGCTTTTTCCGCCTGGGTGAACGGCAAGCCTTCGCGGGAGGCGCATTATCTAGACATCGTGCGCAAGACGCTGGGCGGCAGCAACGATGCACTGCGCGCGGGCATGCGCTCAAGCGGGCATCGGCCCTTAAAAAAAGGAAGCCTTTTTCATTCTCCCATAGCCCTCGCTGCTGCCTTTGGCTGCGTATTGGCGGCGGCTGCGGGCATATGGTGGCGATCACAGGGCGTCCCCCCTTCGCTGATCGCACAGAGCGAAGCACGCACCCCAGTTGAAACCCGGGTCGGCGAGGTACGAACCGAGAGATTGGCCGACGGCTCGTCGGTCATCCTCGACACAGATACGCTGTTGCTGGTGAGCATGACCTCGCAGCAGCGCAGGGTCGAAATCAAGCGCGGCCGCGCCCGATTCACCGTCGTGCAGGATGACCCAAGACCTTTTGTTGTGACGGGCGCCGGTACCAATGTAGCGACCTATGGCGGAAGTTTCGACATGGCCGTACGTTCGGGTGCCCGCATCAGCCCGATCAAAGGTTCGCTTGTCATTGGCTTTACTCGTGTGGCAAGAGCCGGCCAGCCTAAAAACCTCGAACTTCGCGCCGGTCAGTTGCTGATTGTCGAAGCTGGACAGGAGGCTGACATTTCTGTCATTCCTGCGCCTCGATCCGAACAACAGTGGGTGGGCGGCGTGAAAAGTTTCGACAATGTGCCGATCAACGAGGTCATCGCTGAGGCTAACAGCTATAGCGAGACCAAGATCGAACTGGCGACGCCAGCGCTCGGCAATCGTGAGATATTCGCCGATATCGACATACGCGACATCGAACGTGTCGCGCAGGCTCTCAGCGCTTTTCTCGATCTCACCATCGATCGATCACAGCCCAATAAGCTGATTTTGACTGAAAAGAAATAAATCGGCCAATCGGCTTTAGAAAAGCAGTTTCCCGTCTTCCCTATTGAGCCTCAAAAAAGAGGCAGCATGAAATAGGGGCACATAATGGGGATCGTAAAGATTGCGCTGATGACCAGCGCTGCGCTTTGCATGGGCGCTATTTACAGTCAGGCACATGCGCAGGACGCGCAAAAGACTTACAACCTGCCTGAACAGGATCTTGCCGCAGCCTTGCGAAGCGTCGCGCGCGGCAGCGATTACCAGCTCGTCGCCGACCCCAAGAGCCTCAAAGGCGCGCGCGCGCCATCGCTAGCCGGCGCCTACACGGTCGAAGAAGCCGTGGCCGCCCTCCTCGCGCCGTCGGGCCTCACTGCCGAGATCAGGGATCGTACGATAACCCTGCGGGGGCGAGAGGCACCGTCGCGCGAGGAGGTAACCGGCGCGACGGATGTGCTTCTCACAGTTACAGGTACTCGCATCAGGGGCGCTAAGCCGACAGCCCCTGTCCTTTCAGCCTCACGCGAGGAGATCGCTGAACTTGGATATAGCGATCTGGGCTCTTTCGCGCGCAGCATCCCGCAGAATTTTTCCGGCGGTCAGAACCCGGGTGTCATCTCCAGTGTCCAGACCGGTTCGGAAAATGTGAACTCGTCTTCCGCGCTCAATCTGCGCGGCCTTGGCCCTGACGCGACCCTGACGCTCTTGAACGGCCACCGGCTCGCCTATGACGCTGCCAGCCAGGGCGTCGATATCTCCGCAATCCCACTTGCAGCCATCGATAGGATCGAAGTTGTCGCTGACGGCTCCTCGGCACTTTACGGCTCAGATGCCGTAGGGGGTGTCGCCAACATCATCCTGCGGCGGGAATATGAAGGCCTGCTCACCAGCGTTCGTCTCGGGGCCGCGACAGAGGGCGGCAACTTCCAGCAGCAATATAGTGCGGTGTCGGGCGCCCGTTGGTGGGGCGGCGGAATTATGCTGGCCGGCGATTTCAGCAAGGCTTCCGATATCACAGCCGCGCAGCGTAATCTGACAGCCAATATGGAACCCGGAACGACGCTGTTGCCATCGCAGCGCCAGATCAGTGCGATCCTGGCCGGGCATCAACGCCTGGGAGACGGGGCAGAGTTTGAAATAGACGCTCATTATAATCATCACCGGTCACGCGCTGCGCTGCCCTTCGCCGCCACCGCGCCAGTCACGACCGGTGGAAATCTGACACGCCCGACTGTCGAGAGCTATTCTGTCAGCCCCTCGGTCACCTTTCATCTACCGGCCGAGTGGGATGTGACAGCGAGAGCCACACGGGCCGTCAGCGATACACAGATTGGTGGTTCCATCTTTTCAAGCGGAGTGCGTTTTGCCGAGAACCTCATTCGCTATAAAAATGATCTATGGTCGGCTGAAATCAGCGGCGACGGTCCGCTCTTTGCCCTTTCGGGCGGCGATGTCCGCCTCGCGCTCGGTGCTGGTCTTCGATCCAATGGCCTCGCGGCTTCGGTCCGCAGCGTCCGCGCCGCTGGCACCTTCAATCTTGTAAACTATCTGGATTCCCAAACGGCGATCTATGGTTTTGGCGAAGTCGTCGTGCCGCTGGTGTCAGATCGGAATGCTTCACCCCTCATCCAGAAACTTCAATTGTCCGGGGCCCTACGCTATGAGCGCTATGACCATCTTGGCGGGCTCGCCACACCAAAAATCGGTATCCTTTACCAGCCAGTCGATGCGCTTACGTTCAAGGGCAGCTGGGGAAAGTCCTTCAAGGCGCCCACCCTCAACCAGCGCAACACCGTTCAACAAGGCTATACGCTCGCTTCGAGCGAATTCACGCCAAGTCCTGCGACAGCCGGCGCTGTCCTCGTTCTGGCTGGAGGCAGCCGAGACCTCGCCCCCGAGCGGGCAACGACGCTGACCCTTACTGCGGAATTTACGCCGAGAGCAGTCGACGGGCTCAGTCTGCATGCCAGCTATTTCCATGTCCGTTACAAGGGGCGGGTCGTCAGCCCGATCGCCGACGACTATCAATCTTTCCGTAGCGAATATGCGGATCTTGTCCTGCTCAATCCGAACCTCACCGAGGTTCTTGCAGCGACCACCAACCTCCCGCTTGGCGTGAGCAATCAGACCGACGGCCCCTATGATCCTGCAGGGATTGTCGCAATCGTCTACAACCAGCTACAAAATGCAGCTCGGCAGAAAATCCAGGGCGTTGACGTCACGGCTTCCTACGCCTTCCGCAACGGCGCCAATGCGTTCAGCGTCGAGACGAACGCCAGCTATCTCAAGAGCGACCAACGCTTGTCAGCGAGCCAGCCCAGCATCGAGAGGGCTGGCACAATTTTCAACCCACCGCATTGGCGCGCGCGAACAAGCGCGGGCTGGCAACGGGGCAATATCGGGCTGACAGCGAGCTATAACTATATCGGCGGTACGACCGATCAAAGAACAACGCAGATCTACAAGGTCGACAGTTTCCAATCGGTCGACCTCAGCGCCAATATCAAGTTCGACGGACCCGGGCTCCTGCGGGGCTGGTCGTTCCTTCTGTCAGCGCAGAATTTGTTCAATGAAATGCCTTCGCTCATCCGAACCTCTGGGGCGAACAGCCCGCCATATGACGCGACCAACTATTCAAGCGTCGGCCGCTTCGTCAGCTTCACGATTTCCAAGGCCTGGTAATGCTCCCGCTCCTTGCCCTAGCGCTGGCAGCAGCGGCGAGCAATCCGACCTCTGCGTCGGATTGCAAGGCCGCGCTACAAATCAAAAGCCCAGGTCCAAGCCATTCACTTTCGGCCGGCGATCTCATTGAAACCCTGAACATGGGATCCATCCCCGATCTTGATGTAGATCCCATGTTCTCAGTCTCTCCCGATGGACAGTCCATTGCCGTCAGTGTCGCGAGAGCCAACATCGCCAGCAATGAGTTTTGTTCGGGCATTTATGTCATCGCGCCGGGGAGCAGTCCGCGCCTTATCGACAGCGGCGCTGGCGCAGCCTTCTGGCGTTTTGACGACTATTACGGGATGACGGGGTTCCCGAGCGGCTTTCCCAAAGTCATCACACCCCACTGGTCGCCCGATGGTAAACATCTTGCCTTTCTCAAATATGTCGATGGCCGCCTCCAACTCTGGTGTTGGGACGGAAGCAGGAGCAAAATGACGGCGACATTCGACGACGATATCGTCGATTTCCGGTTCGACGGCGGCGGGTTATCGGTCATCGCGAAAGTACGGGACGACGCAAGCGCCAGCGATGCGCTCGATCAAGAGAGCTTGTCAGGATATCATTTTGATGAACGCTGGTTTCCTTATGGAAGAAACCGGCCTTTTTCGCGGGGGCCGGCCCCTTACAGTTTTGCAGCAATCAACATCGTAACTGGTGAACATCGCCTAGCTGAGCCGACACAGGCGCTGATCTTCTCAACGTCCGGCGCTCCATCCCGAGCACACCGAAAAGCGGCGACGCTGGCGGTCGACGCCGATGGCGTCAGCCGCCTCGCCCTTACAGATGGGACAGCGCAAATAGTCTGCGCCGACAGTCGCTGCACGGATGTCGAGGGACAAGCATGGATAGCCGGCGATGCTGTCCGTTATGTTCGGCGTGAAGGCTGGGGCCGAAGCCTAACGGGAATTTATGAATGGCAACCGGCTCGCAAATCCGTTCGCAAAATCATGCAGACATCGGACCTGCTTATGAACTGTGGTCCTCTTGGCACGGACATTATCTGTGCCCGGGAGAAGTCGGTAGCGCCCAGATATCTCGATCGGATTGATCCTGAAAGCGGTCGGTCGCAGGTGATTTTCAATCCCAATCCCGAATTCGACTCTCTCGCTCTCGGGCATGCGGAGCGGCTGCAATGGAAAAATGATCGCGATCTCGAATGCTATGGCGACCTCGTTTATCCACCAGATTATCGGGCCGGGCAGCGCTATCCTTTGATAGTCGTCCAATATCAAAGCCGAGGATTTCTGCGCGGCGGTACGGGAGACGAATATCCTATCCAGTTGCTTGCCCAGGCCGGATATCTGGTTCTCTCGATCCAGCGGCCACCCGCGCCACTGCGCGATCAAAAGATCGACCCACATGAACGGGAGCGGCGCCAGCTCGACGGCTTCATGGAGCGGCGCAGCATCCTGTCAGCCATCGAGACGAAGGTTCAGCAGCTCATTAGCGCCGGCCTCGTCGATCCGGCACGCATCGGCATCACAGGCCTGAGTGATGGCGTGTCGACCGTGCAATTCGCTGCTCTTCACAGCAGGCTTTTCAAGGTGGCTGCGATCAGCAGTTGCTGCTGGGAAGGGTCGCAAACCTGGCTCCTTGGGCCTGCTATTCAAGCGGAATATGAAAAGCGAGGCTGGCCCGCCTCGCCTGCCGACAATCCGGCCCTTTGGGAGGGCCTTTCCTGGGCGCGGAATGCAAATCGCATTCCCTTCCCGGTCCTTGCCCAGATGTCGGACGATGAATATCTTTCAGGGCTCGAAGCCCTCACAGCCCTTCGCCGCGCCGGCAAGCCCGTGGATCTTTATGTCTTCCCGGATGAGCATCATGTGAAACGACAACCTGCTCACAGGGCTGCGATCTATCGACGGGCGATTGACTGGTTCAATTTCTGGTTGCTCGACAAGTTGCCTGTTGGCGAAGGCCAAGCAGCCCAAGAGGCTGACCGGTGGCAACAGATGCGAAAAAGCTGGAATCAGAGAGAGGCAAAACCGGGTGCATGATGGCCCTGACCTTTCGGGATCGCTTGCCAACGCCTTATCCAGGCCTCCATGTCGAGAAGCGCCATGAGACGGACATAGTGACGATCGATCGCCGGCCCACTGACAAGCGCCTTGTCCAGCGCTGACCGACTGATAAGCCGGTGCCGAGCAAGTTCACCATCCATCAGCCGCTCGCGTATCTCGTCGAGGCGCTGGTTGACCAGGTCCACCGCGAAGCTGCTCGGACTTCCTTTGCGCCGGCGGTCGCGGATGAGTGGCGGGAGCAGGTCGGCGTAGGCCCGACGCGCTATGGCCCGATTGCTCCCGCCCTCTATCATCTTCCATGTCGGGATGGCCAAAGCCAACTCAACAATCGGTTGCGACATGAGCGGATCGATCATGGACAGACCGAAGCCACGCAGATAGCCTTCAACATGGTTTTGGACGCGCAGCAGGAGCGCGATATGGCCCAGTTTTCCCGGCCGTGTGAGTGATGCCCGCTCAAGCCAATCGTGCTGCGGCGGGTCGGCTCGCACCGCCTCAGCGGCGTCCGCTTCCATCAAATCAATGTCGAGATGCCATTGATAGGGCCGACGCATAGTGCGAGCGGCTGCGACGATCTGGCGACACACCTCCCATCGAGGGACCTGGGTTACCCTCCCGATATCGGCTATCGACTGAGCGGTTTCACGGTGGAAACCTCTGGCTTTGCATGCGTCGAAAAATGGCCGAACAGAACTGCTGTTATAGAAGACGTTATCGCCGCCATTTCCGGTAAAGACAGCGTCTGCGCCAGCCTCGCCAACCGCGCGCAGCAAGGCCGAATGATAGGCGAGTTCATGAACGAAGCCGATCGGCTTTGGAAAATGTTCGGCGACTGATCTGGACAGGTCTACATCTGCCAGATCATAAGTGGCCTCTATAAGGTTCATGCCCGATGCCTGCGCCATCACGCGGGCATAGTCCCGCTCGTCGCCATCGCGGCTCAGAGTCGAAATCGTTACGCTGCTTGCACGCCCGCCTACTCTGGAAAGCGCCGCCGCGACGATCGAGGAATCGAGCCCTCCTGATAATGTGAGGATGGGAGCCTGCGAGGTAGATGCCCAGGAAGCAACGCAATGATCAACTGTGCGGCGCAGGCGCTCGGCAACATCCTCGCTATCCCACAAAAGCGGTTCGGAAACAAAATCCCATGGGTTCCAGATCTGCCACACCCGAGCTTCTCGCTCACCCAGTTCTACCGCAGTACCAGGAAGCAATTCCGTAACGCCATCAACTGCCGTCCTGGCCTGTGGCAGATCCCTGGCGCCCAGATAGCGCGGAATTTCCGCCCAATTCACCGAAGGTCGAACCAGACCTGCTTCGACGAGAAGCATGATGTCTGACGAGATCGCCCATCCCCCTGGAAACATAGTGAAATAGCATGGCAACGCGCCGCCCGGGGAGCGCGCGACCAGCATCCTATTCTTAGGCGTGAGCACGGCAACATAGCCGCCCCAATAGCGCTGAGCTAAAGTCGCGAATGGATCACCATGGAGCATATCATCGGCAAAGAGCTTGTCGCTCGGCAATATGCACGCGGCAGGACCATGGCGCGGGAACACCGGGCCGATCACCGCACCTCCGTCGGTCGGGAGCCTGAGCAATTGCGCGGCACAGGTGGTCAAAAGCGCGCAGCATTTCCCGAGCAGAAAGCTTTGGAACCCTGAGGCCGCGAGGAACCCGGAAGAGAGACGCTCAAGCGGCGCACCGCTATAATCAATGATTGCGAGGTAGCGTTCCAGCATCTCAGATCGCCAGGATCGGCTCAAACGCCGAAATATTCTCGAGGCGGTCGTTTAAGACCGTATCACCTGCCTGAACCCAGCAATGTGCGGAAAAGGGCGATGCGCTGACGCCCAGGATCAGTTTGGCTGGCAACCGCGCCGACAAAGCCATGTCCATGAAGGCGATCGAATTGGTCAGACAGTGGGTATTGCGGGGACGCAGCGGCGCGGAGGCCGCAAAGGCGCCCACAATTGGTCGCCACTCGCGCAAATCAGGACAATTCCAGCCGACGACACCAAGTCCTTGCGACCGATCGGCAATCCCAGATATGATCCTTTCAAAGCGGCGGAACCGCAGGTCCAGCATCGCCCTGAACTGGGCAAGAATGAACAACAAACTCCTGCCGTTCAGGCGATGGCCGGGCTCAGCCAAGACCTCCCGTCGCGCCGGCGGGATCACAGCCTGCTGACTAAATGGTTCGCCTTCATCTGCCATGACGAGAATATGGCCACGCAGCAAGGGCTTGATCCCGGGACCGTCTTCCTTGTCTTCCAGATATCTCCTGAAAGCTGCATCCCATTCCGGCCGCAGGCCGAAATAGCGATCCGCCGCGACGTCCAGAAAGATCGTTCTTCCGCCAGTGACGCAGAAGGCCAGCCCGTTCCTCAGCTTGTACCGCATGGCACGCCCCTCATTCGAAGACGCGATTTAGGCGCGCGCCCGCGAAAGGACGCGCGCCTCATCGATCAGTCGTCGGCGATCCCCATCTGGTTCAGCTGACCACCGGTGAGGTCGAGGACGCCACGGATGGCGCCCTGGGTTTCGACGGAAGCGGCACCCAGATCGACGATATCTTCGTCATGTTCGATATTGGACATGTTCATCTCCATCATTGCGCCGCAGGAATGTGCGGCAACGCTGATGGTATGAAAGGAAAGGCATATATCCGATCATATATGCTCTCATTTTGAGAGCATATATTCTTGCTGCCATAAACGACTCAAATATATCAGTGAATAGCAGGCAGCAAAGCGAGGTTTTCAAGGCTTTTCAGAATTTACCTCATTCGTGTCGCCGCTGAAGAAATTTGGTCAGCCCTTAGCAAACGTCGACGGTGATACTGCCACATCGCGACCCGCGTTGCGTTTCTGTTTCCCGAACGGGTTACATTCCATAGCGTCGCGAGTTCCTCACCTTGCCTACCGATAGGGCCTTCATGCAATCGGAGAATAGCGAGCCGCTCGCCCGCCTGTACGATCGCATCTAGATGTTCGGGGTTAGGGGAGCAGGATGCCAGCAGCGAAAAAAACTCCGCGGTCGCATAAGCCAAAGCTAGGCCGTGCGCCGATCTGTTGACGACGAAAGCAGGTGGCGAACCCATTTCCTCCAGTCGAACCATCACCTTCACGATCGTCCGGACAAGGTCGGCATGGTAGCTGTAGAGATGATAAACGTTACGCTTGGTGATTTCCGGCAAAGCAAACCCACCGCCGCCCTGCGTTTCAACAAGACGCTCGCCCACCAGCCGGTTGAGTGCGTCCCGCACAGGAGACGTACTCGTCCCAAATTCGTCGGCGAGTGACTGGACGGTTAACGGCAAGCCGGGCGTGAATTTGCCGGCCATGATCAGCTTTTTGATCTCGCGATGAAGGCGATCGGCGGTGAAGGCGTCGGGCGACATAAATCCGCCCTACCTTGCCGAGCCGGCGCCGCCCGGCCCCTTGTGTCCATTACCGGGCTGAAGGAATGTCTTGAGGCTGAGATTTGAAATGAATTCAACCAGCAGTGTTTCCAACTTCTGCATGTCGTCGAGAAAGAAATGGCGAGGAAAGTGCATGTTATGCTCCAGAAACAGCATTGGAATGATAAGATGCGCTGAGGAGAGCCCAAGGGCATGAGCGCAAGCGATATGATCATCGACACGGGACTTCGGGTTGCCCGCCTCGATTTCACGAAGCCACCGCACGCCGATCCCGACATCGGCAGCAAGTTGCTTTTGCGTAATGCGATGGCGTTTGCGCCGTTCTTCTATGCGGCGACCTGAGATCGTCTTGACCTCGGCCAGTATCGACGCCCCCTCTTCAAAGGCGCCGCCTTGAGATGAGATCATCAGGGCCTCCCTGATCGCGTCTCAAAGCTCCCATGCACATTCCGACTCGATCAAGGTCGTGTGAAATGTGCCTTGGGTCAAATTTTTTGACTCCCATTTTGAGAGTGAGCCAGATTTACCTATCCTGCGTGATTCAGCAGGAAAATCAGGCGCGCGGCCTCAACTACTGGTGCAACGGATATTATGATCGAACGACGTCAGGAGACCCAACCAATATGAGGTCAATATTCACGCGTGCAGGAAGTTTAATCGGGGTACGCGTGGTGAGCGCGGCGCGCGTTTCAGGCGGCGACCTCAGCAACGTGTTGCGTCTAAGCCTTGCGGACGGACGATCGATAATCGCCAAGCGCGCACCGCTGGTGGAAGAGGAAGCCATCATGCTTGCCGCTATTCATGCAACGCAGGCCCCGGCCCCGTCGGTATTGGCAATCGAGAAGGGACTGATGCTCCTTGAGGATTTGCCTGCCTCGGGCCAGATCGCGCGCTCCTGGGCGCAGCTGGCCGAAGTCCTCGATCACCTTCACCGACCCACTCGGCAGCAATATGGCTGGGACAGGGATCATGGTTTCGGGCCCGTCGCCATCCCCAACGGCAGAACTGACAATTGGGTCGAATTCTGGGCGGAGACGCGCCTGCGCTGCCATCTCCCCCATATCGAGCCACATCTGGCGCATAGGGTCAGTCAGCTCGCCGACCGCCTGGCTGACCATATTCCAACTGGGCCGCAGGTTGCGCTGCTCCATGGAGATCTCTGGGGCGGCAATATCCTTATAGAGAAGGATCGGGTCTCGGGGCTGATCGATCCGGCTTGCTACTATGGTGATCGCGAGGTCGACCTCGCGATGCTCAGCCTGTTCGACCAACCTCCTGCGGCATTTTACGACGCCTGCGGGCTTGATCAGGGATGGCAGGAGAGACAGCCGGTCTACCGACTATGGCCGCTGCTGGTCCATGTTCGGCTCTTCGGGGGCACCTACCATCAGCAGGCGGGCGCCTGTCTCGATTTGCTGGGCTTTTAAAAGAGAGCAATCTATTCGGGCTTAGCCGAGAGAATGATACGCGCAGAACGGAGATAATGGGCAAGTTCGGCATCGTTCGCCATGAGCCGGTCGGCGAGATCCTTCATGTCGGCCGCATCGCAATCAGGACGGAACGGCCCGTCAGGCTGCTGTTCAATCACAGCTATGCTCAGACACCGCGCCTTCTTTACCAGATGAAGGTCGCGATCAGTGATCTGTGCCATTGCCGGTGCGCCCAATGAGTCCGCGCTGCGTTATGCGCCGGAACGATCAGTATCGCCGCTGACAAGGGCCGATGAATAACATTCCTGCTCAAGCAAGCGTCTCAGGATCCTGAGTTGCGAATGCCGTCCCTATGCTGCGATAGGCTCGGGCTATTTCACTATCTTCGCTAGCGGACATGAGCGCGATTGCGGCTGTAAAGAGCCGCGCTGCCGTCAAGGCAGGCCCGCCAGAGAGTGAAATCTCCAGCTGTTCGAGCATCCTTGCAGCGGCATGGGCAAGATTGGGCGAGGCGCCGACAAAATGTTCGATCCGTCCCGATAGACGGTTCACTCGCGGGGCTGAAAGCTCATCGGATAGTTCCGGACAGTCCAGCGCTTCGATCAGCAGGACGGCGACGGTCAGCGTGGCGCCATAGGGAATGAAACGCCTGGCGACTCGGGCCAGCCGCAAATGGCATTCGAGGAACGCATCGGTGCCCTCATCCGATAGATGCAGCCGGTAGGTCCGCGATTTGGCGGTCGCCATCGATAGCCTCCCTTGGTTCGCAAAATCCGCATCTCTCCTGACGACCAAATTCGGCTTTGAAGCTGCTCCGCGCGAAAAAAGCGGCACTGAAATGCCGATTTCGGCACTTCAGTGCCGCTTTGGGCACCTCAGTGCCCTCTCTATTGCGACGTACCCCGCTTGCGATCATCGCTTGGGGCACCCGATCGGAGGCCGAGAACCCGCTCGAAGAGAGCGAGCCGCCCCGGCTCAGAAAGGACCGCAAGGCCAGGCCGCTCATGCGCCTGGCAACAGGGAGAATTATCCAATGTCGGCATCACGCCTGGCCATCGTGGCCGGATTACTCACGCTCGCGCTCCCTCCGGGCAACGCGCTGGCGGCCCGGAAGGGACGCCCCATGGAGCCTCCGCAAGCTCCGCTGAAGCTGGAGATTGCCCAGATTGGCGCTGATTTCTTCATTGGTGGGCCACGCACCATGAAGGCTGCCGAAGTGACCGTCGATGTCGGAAGCACGGTGAAGATCGATCAGCGACTCCTCTTGGGAGAAAGCCACACAAACGCCGGAGCCGGTCAATGACCCGACATCTCAAGCGATCGTCTGTGATTGCAGCGGCTCTGATGCTTGGCAGCGCAGCACCAGCATCCAGCCAGACGCCAGTTGAACCGGACCTGTCTGAGCTCGTACGATCCGCAGAAGCCCAATTGCACCAGAGCTTTGCCAATCTTCAGTTCGAGGATTTTGCGCCATCTCCCGTCCATGGCCCGCTTTTCCAGGCCAGCGCCGGCGGCCGCATCCTCTATTACGCGCCGGAAAGCGATCATCTCCTCTTCGCGACCATCTACGACAAGAATGGCGTCAATCTGACGGCCCTGTCCCAGGACGCCGCGGCCCGAGCCAGGCTCAAGGATCTTGATCAAAGCCAAGCGCTCCTGATCGGTCCGCAGGGCGCACCACTGGTCATCGAGTTCACCGATCCGGACTGCCCCTATTGCCGCGCGCTCGATCGCTTCTGGGCGGCCAAGGCAGCCGAAGGCAGACCCGTGCGCCGCCAAATCTACTTTGTGTCCGGTATCCATCCCGAAGCTGCGTCAAAAGCCGAGCATATTTTGTGCGCAAAGGACCGCGAAGCAGCGTTCCGCGCGACCTATGCCGGTGAACCGCCAAAGCCCCTCAACCGTTGCGCAGATGGCGCCGCCCAGGTTCAGGCCCATGCACAGGCGGTCAAATCCATGGGGATTTCGGGCACCCCGACGCTCATCCTCGACGGGCAGGTCATATCGGGCTTCAGCCAAGCCGAGATCGAAGCCTGGCTCGCCAGACAGCGGCCGCCAGCCCAGCCACCGCCCTGATCCTAATTCTGGCGGGCCTCAAGGCTGCATGGCAGCCCAAGGCGTCAAGATGCCGACGACGGCGCCCGATCTTCGAGGAGCCACCCAGCCTGTCGTCGGCCGACAGCGAACACCCAGTCGGTGCCGGCAGGCATGTCTTGGGGCGGCTCCTCTTGTCCGGAGACTTACACATGATCAAGCTTGCAAATATGCCGCGCCTGCGCCGTCCGTCTTTTGGCAAGGCCGATGTCGTGGGAACGTTCGTCGCCGCCCTCGCCCTCGCATCGGCCGCCCACGCTTTCCAGGCGCCGACAGCAGGCGACCTTGGCTACGACATTTACGATATCGTCGTGAACCAGGGCGTGAAGGGACCGCTGGGCTTTGTGGGCGGTGTCGCCGCCTTCCTGTTCGGCGTCTCGCGGCTCTTTTCGAATATCATGATCGGCATTCCCACGATCGTGGCCGCCGTCTGCCTTATCCGGGCGGACTCCATCCTCCAGACCTTCGGCATGATCGTCTGAAGACAGGCTCAACAGACCAGCGCGGGGACCTATCGACCCCGCGCCGGACGGAGAGCGAACCGCGCTCTTCGTAACCCTCACATCTGTTCAGATGTGGGTGAAGCAAGGGAGAAGGGCGTGGACGAGAGACTTCCACAATTTCTGCACAAGCCGGTCCAGATCCTCTGGTTCGACGCGCAGGAGTTCATCCTCGTGGTCTCTACCATCTTCGTCGCCGTCATCGTCGGCGGGCTGGTGGGCTGGTCGCTCCTCGGCGTCCTTCTCCTTTTCATACCCTGGAAGCGGACGAAGCCCCGCGGCTTCATTCCGCATCTGGCCTGGCGCTGGGGGCTGCTGCGCCTTCCCCACTATCCCGGGCCGACCCAGACCCGCTTTTGCGAGTGAGGCACCCCATGTTTCGTCAGAAATCGCCCCAAGAGGCTGCCGACCCGCTGCTTGGCAAACCGGCAAGCTTTGGCATCCACCGCTACCTCCAGGGATCGTCCAACCTGTTCGAAGAGAACAGGCTGCTCAAATTCTCGATTGTCGGTCTGTTCGGCATAACCGCAGTGCTGGGCATGGCGCTCTACTCGACGTCCCAGAACCAGCGCACGATCGTCATTCCCTTCGGTGCAAGCGGCGATCTCTATGTGACCGGCGGCAAGCCTTCCTCGGCCTATCTGCGCGCCATGACGCGCAACATCGTCGCGCTGTCGGGCACCTATTCTGCGCTCTCTGCAGACCGGCAGTTCCAGGAGCTGCTCAGCATCGTGCACCCGACCGCCTATAATGGCCTACGGGACGGCCTCAACAGCGTCCTCGATGAGCTCGCCAACAATCCCACGCTCTCGATCGCCACCTATATCCGGCCCGATCAGCCAGTCACCTGGACCGATCGCCAGATCATCGTGCCCGTCGAGAAGGTCCGCGTCATTGGCGGCGTCATCCGCAAATTCCGGGGAAACCTGCGCATCCGATACATGATCGACGCGGGGCGCTTCTGGATCCTGTCCCTCACCGAGGAGAAATTCGATGCCGAACTTCGGTAACCGAGCGCGCGCGCCTCGCGCCGCCCTGACCCTTTTGCCTCTCATCGCCGTGGCGTCGCCGGGACGCGCGCAAACGGTCCAGGCACTGCCCGATCAGACCAGTATGATCCGGCTCTCGAACCGGGACGTCAATCATCTCGTCTGTCAGGGCGGCGAGATCGAGGATGTCAAATTCTCCGCCGAGAAGGGGCTCGCGGTCGAGAAAGGCGGCGGCGACGCCTGGGTCAAATTCCTCGTCCGCGAAAGCGACGATGGCGGCCAGATCACGCGCAGCTATGTGACGACGCCGTCCGAGTTCTTCGTCACCTGCAACGGGGCGATCTACCCGCTCTACGCCGAACCTTCCGAAATCCCGGCCCAGACGATCACGCTGGTCCCCGGTCCCCGGCAGCGCGCCCGCGCCAATGAGGATCTGCTCGCCCCGCTCGCCGAGGAAGATCGCGCCGTTTCGATCACCCTATCCCTTTTGCAGGATCGGGTGCCGGCCAGCTTCACCGAGGTGGCAACCGCCAGCCGACAAATCACCCTCCCCGCCGCGCCCACGCTCCGCATCACTGAACGGCGCCGCGTCACCATCGAGGGCGCAGGCGTCAACGCATCGGAATATCGGGTCGAAGCCACAAGCGACCTGGAGGTCGACGAGCGCATCTTCCTTGATGCAGCGCTCGGCGCCCGGATCTTCAGCGCGACGCTCGACCGGCTGTCGCTGCGTACCGGGGAGACCGCCCGGCTCATCATCTTGCGTCGGGGAGACGGGCTATGAGCGATGAGCGACAGGATATGCCCCAAAGCCCAGACGCGCCCGGTTCGCCCGCGCAGGGCAGCGGCGCCAGGGGCCACTCGCGGCCGGCCCGGCCATCCTCGGCCACCACCGAAAGGGACAACAGCGTCCTCCAGCTGCGCGGCCCGGCCCTTCTCGATCTGAAAGCGCGCTGGGCAGCGCTCAGCCCCTATCAGCAATTGCGCGCACGCCAGGCCGCCATCGCCGTGCTGGTCGCCCTGTTCGGCTATGGTCTTTATTCCGCATCCCACAGCGCGGAGGAGACCACGCCCCAGGCGCCTGCGGCATCCAAGCTCGACATGGGCGCTGGTCTACGCGGCGACAGCCTTGAAACGAAGGTGCGCGGCGATCTCAAGAAGATCCTCGATGGGCAGAACCTGCTCGGCGACCGGGTCACGGCGATCGAGGAGGGCCGGATTGGAACCGGAGGATCGATGCCAGGCGACGCAGCTGACGGCGACCTCCCCAATGCCATGCCGGGCGATATCCCGGCTTTTCCGCCTAGCCCCACGCTAAGCGAACTTGAACGTGCCGAGGGCAGCCTGCCTGCGCCACCGATGCCGAGCGCGCCGGCCGCTCCGCCTGCGCCGCCGGTCGAGCGCCAGGTGGGCGCGATCGGCGCCGCGACGAGCGCAATCGTCGCGGAAGGATCGGCTGCTCCAAACGGCGCTAAAAAAAAGACCAGGACGATCTATTTGCCGCCTGGTTTCATGAAGGCGCGCCTTTTGACCGGGATCGACGCGCTCGCCAGCCGGGACGCGACGAGCAATCCGGAGCCCCTGATCGCCCGCGTCCAGGCGCCCGCCGTGCTGCCCAATGACGTGAAGGCCAATTTGGCCGGTTGTTTTGTCATCGGCAACGCGACGGGGAGCCTCGCCAAGGAGCGGGTCGAGGTCCAGCTCATCTCGCTCTCCTGCGTGGACTTTGACGAGCGCTCAGTCATCGACCAGCCGATCAAGGGCTTCTTTGTCGATAGCGATGGCAAGAAGGGACTGTCGGGCAAGGTCGTCACCCGCGCCGGCGCTGCGCTTGCCCGCAGCTTCATTGCCGGCACCATCGCCGGGGTCAGCCAGAGTGTCGAGAATACGTTCGGCAACACCTCCACCTCAGCGCTCGGCACCGTCCGGTCCCTTGACGCGGGCGATGCACTCAAGACCGGTGTCGCTGGCGGCCTGTCCAAATCCTCCGACAAGCTCACCGACTTCTATCTCGATCTCGCGCGCCAGGCCGGCCCCATCGTCGAGGTCGGCGCTGCCAAGGATGTGGTGGTCGTGATCCAGGAGGGCCTGGCTCTGGAAATCAAACCCACCACGGCCACCAAATTCTGATGCCCGCTTGCCAACTTTAGGGAGAGTATCCCATGCCAAACCAGCACTCTTGCGTGACGACACGACTTTCCGGCGCCGCTCTGCTTCTCCTTCTTGGCATCTTGCCCGGCTGCACCACGCTTGGCTCGGCCATGTCGCCTTATCCTGAAAAGTTCAGCTGCAAGAACAACGATCATGGACAGTGCATCCATCCCGAGAAGGCCTATGCTGACGCCGTGGCTGGCCGGTCATCAAAATCCGATCCCAGGGTCACGAACAGCGGCAAGGTCGCCCGAAGTTCCGGGACCACCGACAAGCGGAGAACCGGCAGCAATATCGCCGCAGATAGCTATGGCGGCTACCGCAGCAGCGTCTATCGCGAACTTCAGGGCCTGGTCGAGGCGCCGGTCACGCCGATGCTTAGGCCCGGCCGAACGGTCCGCACGCTGATCCTGCCTTATGCCGATCGCGAGCGACCCGACCGGCTCTATATGCCGCGCTACGTCTATTCGATCCTCGACAAGCCGCAGTGGGTGGTCGGCGATTATCTCGTCAATATGACCGAGCCGGCCGCGCGCGCGCCGATCCTTGAACAGACCAAGGCCAGGCCCACGCTGCCCGATAGCGATATCCCGGCGCCGCCACAGGATCAGGCACAGGAGCAGGATCAATGAGGGGGCTTGGAACGCGCCATGGCGGCGGCATGACCTATGAGCGCTTGCGGCAAAGCGTCTCGCGCGACGCTTATTCAGACTTCTTGCCCATGGTGAGCTGGGTCGAGGAAGAGGAAGCCTTCCTCACGATCGATGATGGCTGGGGACAGGCCTGGGAGTTGGTGCCATCGGCCTATCTCTTTGCCCATGTTCATCAGGCGTTGCTCGGCCTTCTCAACATCCAGTTCGGCACCGGCACGGTGGTGCAGCTCCACTGCTTTGCCGATCCGCTGATCGATCAGGCGCTCGACGCCTATCTCGATCTTAAATCCCGGTCCGATCCGCTCGTCCAGGCGTCGGCCCGGCGCACGGCACAATATCTGCGCGACGGCACCGAAGGACTTCCAGCCCTTCATGGCATTCCCGTCCGCAACTTCCGCGTGCTGCTCGCAATCAAATCGAGGAAACCTCTTGGGCCTGACCTGCGCCGCCAGATCGAGGAGCAGCTCTCCAAACTCGGGATCGTCCGCATGGCGCCCGAAGCGCTGGTGAGCTTCTATCGCCGCATCTTCAACGGCGCCTTCGATCCCGCGCCCGGCGTCTTCGCCACAGGCAGTGCTGACCACCCCGCGCGCCCGGTCCGCAAGCAGATCATCGATGCAGGCCCGGACCTGCTCTTCGATGGCCCGGAGCTTTATTTCGGCAATCAGGTGGCTCGCTGCCTGACACCTAAATCGCCCGCGCGCCGCGTGACGGCGGAGCGCTGCAATCGTCTTCTGGGTGGCATGCGCGGCGCGGCGGAGGATAGCGACCAGATCGGCGGCCCATTCCTCTATACGCTCAACATCCTGTTCGATCATTCGGCCTTCGAAATCCACAAGCGCGCGCAAATCCTTTCCGCGCAAAAGGCCGCCGGCAGCTTTGCCGTCGAGGTCGGAAAGCAGATCGAGGAAATTGGCTGGGTGCTCGATGAAGCGGGCAACAGCCGCTTCGTCTCGGTCATCCCCACCGTGTGGGTCTTCGGCCGCGACAGCGCACAGGCCCGCGAAATGGCCGCGCGCGCCAAGCGCCTTTGGGAGAGCGAACCGCTGCCCTGGATGATGCAGGAGGAGAGCTATCTCAATCCCATCCTGCTGCCGATGAGCCTTCCCTTCGGCTTCTACCCTGAGCGCCGGACGTTGCGCATGCTGGAGCGCGATCTTCCGATGCCGGCCAAGGCGGCCGCATTGCTGGCGCCAGTCCAGACCGACTTTCGCGGCGGCGGACGCCCTGCCCTTCTCTATGTCGGGCGCAAGGGCCAGCTCATCACGCTCGATCTCTTCGACCCGCGCATTAACAATTATAATTTCATCGTCTCGGCCGAGAGCGGCGCGGGCAAGAGCTTCCTCCTCAACCATCTTTGCCTGCAATATTTCGCCCAGGGCGCGCTCATCCGCATCATCGATATCGGCGGCAGCTACCGAAAGCTCTGCACGCTCTGCTCGGGCCGCTACATCGACATTGGAGAGGAGGCGCTAGTCCTCAACCCCTTCGACATGGGCTTTGCGCTCGATGGCGATGATCGCCAGTCCGCCATCTCCATGGCGGTCGCGATCGTCGCGGAAATGGCCAATGCCGCGACCCGCAAGGGCGTGACGACCTCGGAATGGAACCTCCTCAAGTCCGCCGTCCAGTGGACGATCGACAGCGGGCGCGCGGAATCCGGCATCGACGCAGTACGGGACTGGCTCGGCGCCTATCCAGCAGATGCCATAAGCGATCTCGACAAGGTCGACCATCTCGTCCCCGTTGCGCGCGAACTCGCCTTCAACCTGCGCGATTTCGGCAGTTCGGGCGCCTACGGCCATTTCTTCAACGGGCCCTCGACCTTCGACATCTCTGCCGACGAATTTGTCGTGCTGGAGCTCGAACGTTTGAAGGCCATGCCGGACCTCTTCAACGTCATCGTGATGGTGGTGGTGAATGCGGTCAGCCAGGAACTCTACCTCTCGGCCCGCGACCGGCCTCGCTTTGTCCTGTGCGATGAAGCCGCCCAGTTCATGACCCGGACCGACGGCCAGGACCTCTCCCGCCTCGCCGAAGTGTTCGGCCAGGGCTATAGGCGCGCGCGCAAATATCAGGGGAGCTTCGGGGTCGTCCTCCAGTCGATGAACGATCTGCTGCTTTTCGGCGGTACGGGGCAGGTGATCCTCGAAAATGCCGCCACCCGCTTACTGCTTCAGGGTTCCACCTATGAACGCGCGGTCGAGAACAAGATCCTCGATTATTCGGGCTTCGTTCTCGATCTCCTGAAGTCGGTCCGGAACAACAAGCCGCATTATTCCGAGGTCTTTATCGACTCGCCGCTCGGCCTCGGCATTGCTCGCCTCGTAGTCGATCCTTTCTCCTACTGGATCAACACCTCGGCGCCGCAGGAAGTGGCAGCCTTCGAAGCGCGCCTGCGCGCCGGGCTCTCGCCGCTCGAAGCGGTCTGCGATCTCGCCGGCGTCGATCCTGCGGAACTGCTCGGTTCGCAAAGATCCCGCCCGTCGCAGGAGCAGTCATGATGCGAAATTCTCCCGCCTCGCCCCCGCACGCCAGACCTGCGGGCACGCAGCTGGACCTCGACCTTGATCCGACGATCGAAGCGCTCATCGAGGCGCGGGCCGCGAGCCTCGCCCAACATCAGGCGCTGTTCTGGCGCTTCCGGCTCGTGACGATCGAAACGATGATGATGGGGGCGCTCATCCTCTGCGCCGGGCTCGCCCTGCACCAGCCGGCTGCCATGGTGCTGCGCGCCGCGATCATGGTGTCTGCCGGCTGCTTTGCGAGCGGCATGCTGCTCATCGGCCTTACCGGCGCTTTCGATCGTGGGCTTGATCATTTCACCCGTTGGAGGCGCGGCCAATGAGCGGCATCCTCTCCTCCTCACCCGCCCATGGTCCGATCCGCCTGCTCGTCGGCACACATCTTCTCTTGCTGATCCAGACGGTGCTGGTGCTCCAGGCATCGGATCCGCTGCCGACATCCCTTCGCCTGTTCCTCTGCGTGACGGGCGTGCTCGGCCTCGCAGCGCTGATCGTTGCCGTACGCGGCGAGCGGCAGAACGAGGGCAGACCATGGTGGGCAAAGCGCCATGACCGCTGAACTCGGCTTCCCGGATCGTGCGCGCCACGCGCTTCTCGGCGCGCTCATGCTGGGCCTCGCCTGCCATCAGGCGCAGGGCGCGACCTCGACCATTGGCCGCACCTGGCCGATCGCTGAGCCCGACGCGATGAGCGAAATCGAGACACGGGTCGCCAATGCGCCTGACATGGCACCAAAGTTCGGCCCGCGCGCCAACTGGTCGGCGCTCAAGGCTGCGTCGCTTGGAACGACGCCTGCCGATCGAACGCGGACCATCATTCCCTTTTACACGGTCGATGAAGATATTCGTCTGCCTGACGGCCGCATTCTTTACCCTAAGGGCTTCACCTTCAATCCCCTCGACTATGTGTCGCTCCCCCAGCGCCTCGTCATTGTTCATCCGAGCGATCTCGCCTGGGCGCTCAAGGCAGCGCGCTTTACCGATTTCATACTATTAACCGCTGGCGATGCGCTGGATCTCTCCGAGCGCACCGGCCGCCCGCTCTTCATGCTGGAGGAGCGGGTGAAGGAAAGACTTGGTCTTACTGTCGCGCCGGTCATCGTCGCGCAGGAGGGAAAGAAGCTCGTCCTTCGCGAATATGCGCCTGAGCGTCCCGCAGATCGGAGCGCCCGGCCATGAACCGCACAAACCTTCTCCGCGCCGCCGCCCTATCCTTTGCGCTCGTCCTCGGCTCTGCCGGCACACCGGCCCAGGCGTCCAAATGCGAAGCCGGAACCATCTTCAATCCGCTGACCAAGGTGCGCTGGAACTGCATCTTCCCCATCACCATCGGCGGGGTTCGGGTCGGAAGTTTCGACAAGCTCGACAAGGAACTGGACGCTCAGTCGGCTTCCAAGCCGCTGTGCGCCTGTCGCAAGGGCGCGACCTTCTGGTTCGGCGTGAAGGTGAGCTTCTGGTCGCCCAACCGCATGATCGATGTCGTGACCGAGCCCGGCTGCATGATGGCGCTGGGCGCAGATCTCCTGCCAACCGGCGGCAAGCTCCAGGGCAGTCAGTCGTCGATCGCCGATGGCACAAACAGCCAGAAAATGTTCGCGCAGATGCATTATTACATCTCGCCGGTCTGGAAGATGCTCGACATGTTCACCGACCTGCCCTGCATCGAGGACGACGGGTTCGATGTGGCGATGATCACCGAAGTGCTGCCGACCTGGCAGTCGGGGACGCTGGGCGCCATCATCCAGCCCGAGGGCATTCTCTTCGGCAACCCCGCAGCCGGCCTTGCCTGCATGGCCGACAGCGCAGCGGCAGCCGCCGGCAAAGTGCTCGATCCGCTTTTCTGGTGCATGGGTAGCTGGGGCGCCACCTATCCGGTCGCGGGTGATATCCATTTTGGCGACAGCGTCGAGGCCTGGGCAGGGCTTGCCGCGCGCGGGACTTATCTGATGGGCCGTCTTGGCGCGCTCACTATCAGTTCAGCTGACGGCTGCTCCTTCAAGGCGCAGCCGATCTGGACCAAGAGCCGCTACAAGCTCCAGATCATGGAGCCGGTCAAAGGCGGCAAATGCGTCAATATCGGCCGCCCTGGCGCGCTCTGGTCGAGCGGCAAACATGCGCCCGGCAAGGACAATGCCCAGTTCATGTCCTTTGAAAAGGTGATCTGCTGCGCGGGAGTATCCACCCCGTGAGCCAGATACCTCCCCCATCCCCCGTAGCGATCAACGCGCATTTAGGATGGTCTGCCCGCCCAGGCCATGCCGGCACGTTCGATCGCGGCGAGGGCGGAGCGACGCCGTTCTTCCACAGCGTCGCTCCAACCCCCATTTCCCTCGCGCGCCCGATAACCGCCAGATCGGGCCCAAGCGTGGGAAAGGTTAGCACGGTCGGTGAGCCCCCTGCTCGGATCGGGTGCCCCCCCTCTCTAGCGCCTGATCCGATATCGGCCGTGCTGACCACCTTTAAAAGGCCGTGCCTGCGCCCGCGTGAAAGCCAGCGGACAGGCCTTTCGTCTGCCCCCTGCGGAAATTTCCAGTTCGCCCGGAGGCTTCCGATGAAGAGCATTATCCTCATCTTCATGGGCAGCGTGGTGCTCGTGTCGCAAGGTGCCCAAGCGCAGGATATGGAGGCCCGCGCGCGCGCCGCGGCGGCTGCATCGCGGACGAAGTCGAGCGACAGCGACGCGATCACCAGCAATTACCTCAACCCGGGGCTGGCCGGCGAGGCGATCAGTACCGTCGACAGCAGCCGAAGCTTCACCGCCAACCTCGCCTGCCAAAAGAGCGCCACGATGCTCGAGCTGCTGGTCCAGCCCGGCGCGACCGGCGACATCACCCATTTGAGCATAGCGCGCGACAGTGATCTCGACGGCAGCTTCGATCAAAATCTGACCCTTCCCGCCCCGGTCTCGGGCATCTGTGCCAACGGCATCGTCTCCTGCGATTCTGGAAGTTGGAACAACTGCACCCCCTTCAAATGGGATGTAGAGTCGTCCGGCAATCTCAAGCTCAGCCAAGTCCCGTTGACAGACCTCTCCGCCTGCTATTGCGTCAATGCGAGCTGCGGCAGCAATCTGGTGCTTGGCAACCTCAATTCAGTGCTCAAGGATCTGGGCGGCGGCATCATCGGCGCGCTCACCACGGCTGATCCCCGGATCGGGGTAGCGCAGGCAAGCATCGAAGGGCCTGTCATCCGCTATGTCGGCGCCCAGACGACGGCCTGTAGCGCAGTCCCTTCGTTATTTTCCACCAGCTATCGGGCCGATTCAACCGCGATCAGCGGGGACGCCAGTGCGAGCGCGCAAGGCAGCAGCGTCTTCCAGGCGCTGGCCGGTTCGGCGTCAGCGACCGGCAAGGCCGAAGTCACCCGCAGCTGCTCGATCGATCGGGAGATCAGCGTCAAACCCTGGGATTTTGACGACATATTGGGTGTTGCCGGAGCGGTGACCTCCGTCATCCCCTGCGGCACCGGCTGCCGCCGCTATCAGATCCGAGGTTCCGGCACTTGCGGCAGCGTCCCGCCCATTCATACAGCCACCTTCGACCCGATCGCACCTGCACGCATCGTCTCCGCCCGCATTGTTGAAATGGGCGCGGACGATTGGGTCCAGGCGCGGGTCAACGGCCAGATCGTCGGCTACGCCGGAAAGCGCCCCTGGACGGGTGAGGCCCTGCCATCTGGTGACTGCCGGATCAGCGGCGATGCCTATTATAATCGCACCGCGATCGACATCACGCCCCAGCTGCGCGCCGGCGCCATGACGGTCGGCGCTCGCGTGCGAGCCGGCGGCGATGGCAATTGGGGCTATGTCACGGTCGAGGTCCAGGTCGACACGTCGTGCGAAGTCTCTGAACGGCTGGTCGATCTTTGCGCGGGCTATACGCAGGACGCGGCGTGCAGGCTCGACAGCGAGAACGTCGATGGTGTCACGACATTCTCCAACGGCGTGAATACCGGTCTCAAACCCCTCGCCCAGACCCGTTTGTTCGGCACTGGCAATTGCACATTCCAGTATAGCCGCGACTTTTTCGAGCGGGACCGCCGCTATAAATGCCTGATTGATAGCGGTGAGCTCAGCGCGCCCGATCTGTCGCGCAGCGCCTATATCATCGACCATTCGACCCAAACCCTGCTCGCTGATCGCACCCTCTCGAGCGACGGGTCCCTCTCGACCTCAACGCGGGCATTTTCCCTGCCCGATCGCGGGACGGTTCCGGCCTGCGAGCCGATCTGCAAGACCCGTGCGCCCAGGGCTAACAGCGACGTCGCGATCTCGGGCGTGGTCGGGGCTAGCCAAAATGATCCGGCTGGCTGGAACAGCTTCTATCATAGCTGCACCGCGGACAATGTCTGCCCCTTGGGCGACGGCGAGGAACTGGTCACCGCCTGCGGCTGCCTTGATGATTTTCCTGAAGCCGCCGTCATGATGCAGACCGTGCGCCTCGCTGGCTCCGACCTTGCCTGCAGAGCGGGAACGCCATGAGACAGCGGATCATATTCGGACTGCTGAGCGCCGCACTCATGGCGATAACCGTTTCCGGGCCTGCATGGGCTTTCCAGCTCTGCGCGGCGGATCTGAACGGCAATGGCGATGCGGCTGACGAAGGCGAGATGGCGAGCTGCGTCGCCATGGCCGGCGGTGCCACGCAATGCCCGATCCAGCAGACAGCCTGCGTGGCCGACGCCGCAGGCGCCTATAGGTGCCCGCTCGGGGACGATCATCAATGCCTCGTTCCTGCAGCAGGCGGAACGCCGACCTGCTCGCCGGTCGCCTGCATCGACACCGCGCTCTATCCGGTCGAGGATGAGCTTCTGGTCGACGATACAGGTCCGGACAATGACGGCCCGGTCGACGCCGACGGCAATTGTCTTGGCACGATCGAGATATTCGGCGGCCGGGCGCTGCGCTGCCGTCCGCCAGGCGCCAGCGTCACATTCCAGAATTGCTGCAAGGACCGGGACAAGATCGTGAAAGACGGCATGGGCGGTTCTATCAGCTCCATCACCACCAAGATCGCGATCGCCAAGGGCGTGTTCACCGGCGCCAAGGCGGCCTACCTCGCCTTCAAGGCAGGCGCGACGGCGGGACAGGCGGCCAGTGCCGGCGCTAACGCCATCATCGTCGGCCTAGACCCCACCTCGATCGCGATCAGCCTGGCCATCAACTTCATGATGGAGGTGCTGCTCCAGGGCTGCGACCAGCAGGATATGGAAACCGGCATGCTGCGTGGTTCAGGCATGTGCCACGAGGTCGGCACCTATTGCTCCTCGTCAATGCTTGGCGTCTGCATTCAGAAGGCGCGCGGCCATTGCTGCTTCAACACGAAGCTTGGCCGCATCATCCAGGAGCAGGGCCGCCCGCAGCTCAGCGCCTTCAACGCCATGGGCTGGGGAACACCCAAGCAGCCCTATTGTCGGGGCTTTACCGCTGAAGAATTCCAGGCGCTCGATTTCAGCCGAATGGATCTCTCGCAATATTATGAGGAGATCGAGGCGCGCGCCCAGTCCGACATCCGACAAGATATGGAGGAGAAGGTCGATGCCTATCTGCGCACCGTCAATCCCTGACAGCCATATGGCCCCGCTCATGCTTGCGCTCGCGCTTATCGGCGTCGCGCCAGGGCAGGCCCGGGAGGCCCAATCGGCAGACGAAGGGACGTCTGCCATGGAGCGGCTTCGCGAAGCCAAGGCCAGCGCACCTTCAGCGGCGCACGCCGGGCCTGACGCCATCCCTACCCCCTCTCCGGCTCTCAAACGACGTGCGTTTGAGGCCATGCGGAAACGGCAGGTCGATCCGCGGATGGAGGCGCAGGCGCGCGCGGCGCAAATCGAGGCAGCCAGTGCACTTGCCGCGGAGCAACAGGCCATGAGTGCCCGGCTTCATCAGACGTTGGGCATGGCACCGCCCGATGGCGCTCCGAGCCCAGAACCCGCCGCTTCAAGTACACCGGCCAAGGCCTGGGTGCCGCTGCTGTTCGCGTCCTCATCGATGCCGATCGAGACGTTATGGACCTATGCCGGACAGCTCGAGCGGGTCGGCGGGGTCATCGCCTTTCGCGGAGTGCCCGGAGGTCTCACCAAGATCGGCCCGATGGCCGAACTGACGGCACGAATGCTGCGCGTCGATCCGGGCTGCGAAGGCCCTGCCTGCACGATGCGGGGCGTCCAGGTGGTGATCGATCCGATCCTCTTCCGCCAGCATGGCATCGCCCGCGTGCCGGCCCTCGCCATGGTGCCGGGCGACCCGACCCAACCCTATTGCGAGCGAGAAGACGAGACCGCGCCTCGCGCGGCCCATCTCGTGCTCGGCGACGCAGCGCTTTCTGGCTTGCTGAATGAATATGCCCGCCTCGGCGGCAAGGAGGAGGTGCGCGATGCTTCGGCTCGTCTGGCTGGCCGCTAGCCGACTTTTTCACGGTTTAAAAATGCTTCCGCGCGAAGCCGCGCTGGCGCTGGGCGGCCCGGTCGGCGATCAGAAGGTGCATCCCAGGCGCTTCTGGCTGGCGCTGGGTATCACTGTCCCGCTGGCAACGATCACCTGGCAGGCGATCCCAGCCGTGATCATCGTGATGAGCCCTTCGATCGACGCCTGGGCCGTGCGCACCGTGCCGGGAGCAATCCGCAAGGGTGACCTTGTCATGTTCGCGCTGTCCCATCCGATCGCCGGTCCCCGCCCCGTCAGCATCACCAAGCGGGCGATGTGCATGCCGGGCGAGCGCCTGCGCGAGGTCGAGCGCCATTCCGTCTTTGATGGCCGGGTCACCAACAGCAGCTATTATTGCGGCGACGTACTTCTCGGGATCAGCCGCCCGATGGGCCGCAATGGCCAGCGCCTCGATCATCTACGCTGGGGTGACCATGTCATTCCCGCAGGCTTCGTCTATGTTGGTTCCGATCATCCTGAGGGCTTTGACAGCCGCTATTTCGGACCAGTGAGGATCGAACGCCTGACCCGCATGGAGCGGGTGCTGTGAGGCGGTGCGTCGCCGCTGCCGCGATGGCACTGGCGGCCACTGCGCCATCGGGAGCCGCTGAGCCCAACCGCAGCGCCAAACTCGGCTATTGGTGGTACGCGCCCACGCCTGCGGAACCCAGCGAACCAGACGCGGACCAGCCGCCTCCAGCGCCTGTCATCCCGCCGATGACCGAGCTCGCCAAATGGAGCCCGCCCCGGATCGCCAAGCTCATTGCTGAACAGCGCGACTATGCCGCCACGGTGCTGACGGTCGATGCCGTCGCAGATTTCTGGCGATTGCAGGACTTTGCGAGGCGCAAGGCCCGCGCCTTTGCCGGTGTCACCCAACTCGCCATGCTCACCCACCCGGAACTGAGCGCCCGCTCCGCCTATCCGGTGGTGGGTCACGCGCGCGACGCCATGGGCGCGCACAAGGACGCCACCCGCCGTGCCTATCTCCGGTCCAAGGGGGGCGAGTTCGCGCTCATCATGTTCTCACGGGCCAGCTGTGGCTATTGCCGCGTCCAATGGCCGATCCTCCAGCGCTTCCAGGAGGAGATGGGCTGGCAGGTCAGCAGCCAGGATCTTGATCGCAAACCTGAGCTGTCCAGCCGCTTCGGCGTCGAGGTCACGCCCACGACCATGGTGATCCGCCGCGGCTCGGCCCAGCGCATGGTGATCGCCAATGGCGTGGAGGCCTATCCCAACATCATCCAGACCGCCTATCAGGCCGTAAAACTGCTCTCCGGCGACATTCGTCCCGAGCAATTCCTGACCGGCGCGGGCGAAGAGAATGGCTTCTTCGACGCGCTCGCCAATGGTCCGGTTGCGGCCAGTGACCCGGCCGTCAGCCAGGGCGCCCAGCCGTGAGATCGGCGGACATGTTCTTCGCGGTTGCGGTGACGGCGGGCACTACCACAATGAGTATCGCGGCACCGCCGAACCGAGCAGAAGCCGCGCGCGGCGCGGTCCATCCGGTCAGCACCGAGCTGGAGATGAAAAGCTGGCTCGATCGCGTTCCGCACACCAGCATCTATCCGCCCGACTTTGAGGCGACCCTGCAAGGCCAGGGTTCGGCCTATGTGATCGAAATGAGCACGGCGCCCGGCTGCCTCCCCTGCGGCGATCTGTGGACCAAGCTTGGGGCGATGAAGGCCCGCTATGGTTGGACCATCCGGACCATCACGACCCAGGAAGCGATAATCCGTTCAGGCCGACTTGGCCTCCCCTGGATCGGCCATCCAGTTGCATGGGTCCGGCCCCTGGCCGACCCCAATCGCATCATACCCGTGGCCATTGGCACGGACCATGCGGTCAACATCAGCCGCAACCTTTATCTTGCGGCGAAAATGCAGACGGGCGTGCGCGTGGGCGTCGCCGTTCGCGCCATGTCGAAATTCACCGGGATCGTGTCCTGGCCGCAGCGCGCCAGACCGCACGAACAATGATCACACCCGCCATCCTAGCTTTGCGCGGCGCCCCGCAATATCTGCGCGGCTTCTCGCAACGACATGACCATGATGTCCTGAGACAAAGGATAAGCTTCAGTACCGGCATAAATCACTGTGCGGCGAGCCGGCTTCAGGTCTTCGCAAGCATGGTGAAAGCCTCGTTCCAGCTTGGGCGAGAGGCTGCGCTTGATTTCATAAACCCAGATTGCTCCGCCTGGCATCGTGATTACCAGATCGATTTCAGCGCCTGCCGCTGTTCGATAGAAATTGGCTCTGCTTCCATCCGGCGCAGCCGCGATCAGGCCTTCTATGACAAAGCCCTCCCAGCTACCGCCTGCCACAGGATGGCCAAGCAAGGCTTCTTCATTGTCTATCCCAAGCAGGGCATGAACGAGCCCGCTGTCCCGGACGTAAATGCGCGGGGACTTGACCAGCCGCTTTGCACTGTTGCCGTGCCAGGGCTCGAGCCGGCGGACCAGCAGCAAATCCACCAGAAGATCCAGGTAATTTGCGATAGTTTTGGAGTCGAGGCCAAGGCCGCGGGCGAAATCCGATGCATTGAGAAGGCCCGACTGGTGATGCGCCAGCATGGTCCAGAAACGGCGCAGCGTTTCTGCAGCGATCCTTGGCCCCAACATGGGAACGTCACGTTCAAGATAAGTGCGAATGAAATCCTGCCGCCACCGCAAGGAGGCGCGGTCATTCGACGCAAGGAAGCTGTCGGGAAAGCCTCCGCGCACCCACAAATTGTTGAGTTCCTGATCGCCTACTTCGAGCGCGTTCAAAGGCCCCATCTCCAGATAGCTGACGCGCCCTGCAAGACTTTCGCCCGACTGCGCGAGCAAATCGATCGACGCCGATCCAAGAAGAAGAAACTGCCCGGTGCGTCGGCCTGCTCGCCGTCCCTTATCGATGAGGCCTCGCAAAATCTGGAAAAGTCCCGGGAGCCTGTGCACCTCATCGAGAATGACGAGCTTGTCCTGGTGGGCGGACAAATAAAGTTCCGGATCCGTCAGCCTTGCCTGATCTGCATCGGACTCAAGATCGAGGTAGATCGATGGCATCGCTTCCCCGATGTCCAAAGCGAGCGTGGTTTTCCCCACCTGGCGCGGACCAAGAAGCGCGACCGCCGGCGCTTCCTCCAGACGGGACATCAGTTCCGCAGCAACATATCTCGTAATCATCCATGTATTATTGGATCAGAATTCCAAATTTGCAAGGTTATATCATTTTCATCACGGATCCGTTCGCCCTTCTAGCCGTAGCAGGAGTTCGCATGACATATTCCTCGCGCCTTCCGATGGTGGCCGCCAGCCTGCTGTCGGCCTGCACCTGTAGCGCTCCGGCTTATGCTCAGAGCTGGGCGGAGCATTGGTTCGACAATGTCACCTATACCAGCCC
Source organism: Sphingobium sp. BHU LFT2 (assembly GCF_018604485.1). Lineage (NCBI taxonomy): Bacteria > Pseudomonadati > Pseudomonadota > Alphaproteobacteria > Sphingomonadales > Sphingobiaceae > Sphingobium > Sphingobium sp. BHU LFT2. The sequence continues at coordinate 6,965 of NZ_JAFCGW010000024.1, read as the reverse complement.
CGGCAGCTTCGAGGATCAGACGCGCGGCTATGTCACCGCCGGCGGCATGTCGGGCCGCATCGACGTCCATAACGACTATCTGATGAGCCTGACGCTGCCCAAGGTAAAGGCAGGCTGCGGCGGCATCGACATGTTTCTTGGCGGCATGTCCTTTCTCGATCCCGACTATCTCGTCGAGAAGCTCGAAACTATTCTTCAGGCAGCGCCTGCCGTCGCCTTCCAATATCTTCTCGAAACGCTCGATGAGAAGATGGGAAACATCATTTCAAAGATGGAGGCGGCCACCAATTACCTGAACTCAATTCAAGTGAATGATTGCCGCCTCGCCAACCGCATGGTCCAGATCGCCAAGGGCGACGACAATATGTCCGGCATCATCGAGGAGATGACCGGCTACAAATCGGTCAAGGAGGGTTATGCCAAAAGCTATCAGCAAAGTCGCGAGAAAATCCAGTCGAATGGCAATAATCCGACCGAGGATCTGCGCGATGCGCTCGCCAACTGCCCGGCTGAGGTGACGGAGATATTCAGGACCGGATCGCTCCTCTCTCACGCCGCAAACCGGGTCGGCGCGGCGGACTGGGCCGCCGTCATGCGCGCGCGGGTGGGCGACGTCTATATGCGCTGGGATGCGACCGACAAGGTGCCGCTTTTCTCTGCCATTCCGGCCTGCGCCGGCCAAGATAGCGAATCCTCCGACGACTTCCTGAGCGGCCGCGTCATGCGGCGTGCGCTGGGCATCCCTGCCACCAGCGCCGACTGCACGCGCGACGGAGCCAAGGGCGCGCTTACCCTTACGCGGGAACGCATGACAGCGATCGCCGAGAAAATCCGGACACGCGCCGCGCTGACGGCCGAAGAACGGCAGTTTGTCGCCAACGTCCGGACCCTCCCTGTCTATCGCATGTTGGAGTGGGGCGTCCGCCAGGATGTGGTGGACTCCGTAATTGCCGATACCGACGAACTGGTAGCGCTGACCCTTGCCTATCAGATGCTGAATGACCTCACCCGAAGCATCGATTTCGCGCTGACCAATGCGGAGCGCGGCACCAATGCGGCGGGCGCGGCGGACAGCAGCAACGCCAATATCTGCCAAACCCGGATCCTCACTAAGGGGATAGAGCAGCTTCGCGATCTGCGCGAAGAAGTGCTGCGGCAGCGCTCGCAGATGCGCCAATCCTATATGGCAGCCCTTGAGGCGGCCCACCTCTCGACCAACTATGCCGGTCTGGTCCGTCAGCGCGACCGGGACGCCCGCGACGCCGCCGGCACCGCCACAAACCGCAATCGCTAAAGGGGAGCCTTTCCCATGCGCCTTGTCGTTCGCCTCTGTGCGATCCTGACCAGTCTTGCCATCGCTGAGCCGGCCCTTGCTCTGGAAGCGAGTTTCCACAGCTATGATGGCTTTGCCGAGACGGTAAATGCTTTCCGCCTCGTTTCGATGATCTTTGCCGACCCGCGCTACGAGACGCTGGTGCTGATCGTGGCGGTGGTCGGCATGGCGCTGGGCGCTGTCCTCGCCATGGTCCGCGGCACGGGCATGGGTCTTGTCGCGTTCGGCTTCCAGATGCTGGTGGGGATCGGCCTCTTCGTCGGCCTGGTCGCAACCACCGGCACGGTCCATGTCTATGACCGCGTCCGTAACGCTTACCAGCCGGTGGGAGACGTTCCCAACCTCATCGTGTTGGTTGCCGGCGTCACCAACATGATGGAACGGGCGCTGGCCGAGACGATCGACGACAATACGCTCGATCCTCATGCCAAGCTCGAGTTCGGCGCGGGCGGCCATGCCTTCGATCTGTTCCTGAACGCCGTCTCGCCGCGCGGCCCCATGACCGACAGCTTCCTCGATGCAACGGTCAAGGACTATGTCCGCCAATGCTACCCAGTTGCGCGCGTGTCGCCGGCCTATGGCGTTGACGATGACCAGCTCTTCCGCGCCAGCACCGCCCTCCCTACCGCCTTTGCTGCCATGGCCGGGCCATCGACGTTCAGCACTGTCTTCACAGCCTCGGACAAGGGCGGCACGACGGTCAGCTGTCAGGAGGCCTGGGAGCATATCGCCGATCGCCTGTCCGATCCCGCCATCTTCGAAAGCTATTCGGCGCAGGTCTGCGCCCGCACCGGCTACGATATTGCAAAGGCGGATCAACTCGCGCGCTGCCGCAGCAATCTGGGCGAAATGGGCGACATGATGATGGGCACCCCGCTCACCGCCCAGGCCTTCCTCACCAACATCCTGCTTGGGCATAGCGTGGGCGATGTTCTCTTCGAGGACAGCCCGGCGACGGCCTCGCGCGTGATGGCCAACCGGGCCGTCCTATCGAGCGGGCTTGCGACCCTGTCGACCGCGAATGAATGGTTCCCGACGATCCGCGCTGTCGTCTTCGGGATCATGCTCTTCATGGTGCCGGTCGCGCTTCTCTTCATCCTCACACCGATCAATCTGCGGGTCGCGAGCTTTGCGCTCGGGCTCTTCGTCTTCGTAGCGCTGTGGGGCGTAATCGATGCCGGCATTTACCAGCTGACCCTTGGACGGGCCACCGCGACGCTGGCCGAAATGCGGGCCAATCATCTTGCCGCCAACGCCTGGATGCTCGCCCCTTCCTCCGCCATGAAAGCGCTCGCCATATTCGGCAGCTTCCGCACCGCAGGTGCCGGGCTCGCAGGCGCCTTCGTGTTCACGGTCTTCCGCTTCTCGGGCAATGTCTTCTCGTCCTTCACCGGCGGATCGCTGGGCGTCACGGCGCAGGCATCCTCCGCGGCGGCGACGGTCTCGACATCGGAAGGCTACGCTTCCGCACTCGAAGCCCAGGCGTCTGCCGCCGGCACGGGCACTCGCCGCGCCGCCGCTTCCTCATTCGGGGATTTCGGCGCGCGGTCCAGCTTTGGCGCCACGCGCGCCTTCGGCGCCGCCGGCGCCGTCGAAGGCGCGCATGGGGGCGTTGCTGGCCAAGCAGCGCTGGGTCTTGGCGGGATCGACGCCGGCCGCGAGCTTGGGGGCCTCGCCCCCGCCCTTGCCGGCCGGGATCTCACCGATCCATCGGTCAGGGGAGCGGTCCAGGCGGCAGCCGCCACGGGCGCCATCCACAATTTCGCGGAAAAGAACGCGCTCCGAAAACTGGGCACCGGCTATTTCGGCGCAGGTCAAGCCGGCGAAAAGGCGTTTGCTTCGTTCACCCAGAACCTCGTCCAGTGGCGCGCCTTTGGCGACACCCGCGCCTATAACATGATGATGCAGGGTGCGAGCCGGCATTTCGAGCGGGCGGGCGATTCCTCTGAAGATGCGGCGCTCAAGGCCAGCGGCTTGATAGCACAAGCGCATGCCGATCCGATCTTCGCCAAGCTCATCGCCAATAGCTTCTCCCAAGAGCAGATGCTCCGGAACGAGCTAACCGGCGCGCAAACGCAGGTGGGCACAATGGAAGGCCGCCGCGACTATGCCGGCGACGAGGTTTCCGCCGTCGAGCGAGGCAATGTCGCGACCGAACAAGCAAGGCGAACCGGCGGAAATGACGGCCAGCGGTTCGCAGCGCGGATGCTTGGCCTGCCGGTGGATGAAATGAACCGCCGCATTTCCTTCATCAACGCCCTCTCCGGCGAAGCGCGCTCATCCGCCATATCCCAACTCTCCCGCACAACTGGACGCAGCGAAGCGCAGGTCATGCATGCCCTTGAAACCTACCGGGCCGCGAGTGAGGTCGGCACCGCCGACGGCGCAACCGCAGAGGCCGCCCGGCAGGGCACGAGCATCTACGGGCGTACCCGCGAGGCCGCCGGTTATGATTTTGCCGAACGCTCAGGCAAGCTCGATGCGCAACGCGAGGTCGGGCAAGATGGCACGCGCGGTGCAGCCCGGATAGGCGAACAGCGCCGACAGTCCGAGAATTTTGGCTTTGCAGAAGGCGCAGCCGCAGCTGGAATGTCGACCAGAGAGGCTGCGCGTCTCGATAGCTTCATCCGGGCTCTGTCCGACGGGGCAGGAAACCAGGTCGACATGGCCGAGGGCGCCGCAGACGGCGTGGCTGACCGCGCACGCAATTCCAGGATGACCAGCATCGTCGACAAGGAACGCCTGTCCCGCGTGCAATCGTTGCTCAAGGACAAAGGCGTTGAGATGACCAAGCGGCAGATTGCCATGGATCAAAATGGCGATTTCAGCCTCAACCTGACACCTGCGACAGCGGCCCAGATGTGGAAGGCTGGACTTCTCAATGAGAGCCAACTTGGTGCTGTCGCCAATGGCGGCCACGCCCGCTTCAGCCTCGCGCATAATGACCTTCTCGTCTCCAGTAGCGCGGGGTTCGAGAGATCGGCGAGAAACGACACAAGCACGCGGTTCGAAGCCGGAAAACAGGCTGGACCTGACACAATCGAACATTTCATGGGCGGGGGTGAGGAGGGTAAAGCAGCGATGGCCGATTGGCTCCGCGGCGGATTTGAGATGGACCGTAAAGGCAACTGGCGCCTCAAACCCCAGGTCGCAGATACTCTTCAGCGGGATGTGCAGGCGATCATGGTTCAGACTGGATGGGAACGAACGATCGCACGTTCCGCACAGGACCAAGCTGGCGTCTCAATCTCCGTCAGCGGAGAAGTTTCAGGTGGATCGGGCTCTGGTGCACCTGCACGATCGAAGGGCAACCAACGCGGGATTGCCTTCGGCCGCGCAGGCGGCTCACTGGGTGTGTTGAGCCAAGAAAGCGGAATGACTAACGAAACGGCTACCGCACAGCTGAGCATCGTCAACTATGACGTCCGGCAGGCACTCGCGAATGCCGAACAGGCGGCCGCTCGTTCGGCTAAACCAGCAGAAGCCTTCTCAACCCGCCTCGCCAACGAGATACTTGGTACAACGGGTCTGAGAAATCGATATCTTGGCGATGCTGATAGCGGGCGGGGCGTGGTCGACCTGACAGCACCAATAACATCGATGGAACAAACTACGATACTGAGAAATGGTCGGCTATCAACAGACTTGAAAGCAGGTCCATTTGACGGTGATCCCAGTTTTAAAAAGGGTGCCGATTGATGTATCCTGGGTTTAACGGGTTGAGAGGATTTCCAACCCATGAAGCCCCCGACGCTGGATCGAGCGGATCGAACTCGCGCAGCATTCCTGAAGGACCGTAGCGCTTACGTCTGCGTTCGAAATATTCGTCCCCCTCCTCATCTCGATCGGAACTTTCAGATGCAAGCCAAACCCTCTAGAAGCCCAAAGATAGAATGAGCGCCACCATCGGCGGAAAGAAAAGGACGTGAGCGAACCCGGCCGCTACCGAGGAATAGAATTCGGCCGCTGCTTCCAGTTTCTCCGGCATGTGCTCAATGGCCAGACGACGATCCACTATAGGCAGCTTCACGCGCCACGATGTCGTCAATGGTCGAAAGAGCCGTCATCGGATTAGGCGTCAGCGGGATCGGGGCAAGAGCATCGGCCTTCGCTTCAGCGCGCGTCCCCATGCCCAGCGGCAGCCGGTTCAGTTGGTGCCTTATGCACCTAACTGTACCGATATCGAAATGGTGGCGCAGAGGTCCGGAGGGGGGCGGTACAATGCACCTACCCCTTCACTGTGGCGATATGCCCGCGGTGGATGCGTCCGGTCGTAATTACCCCCTATTCGCCATGCCCGTCGCCCAGGTTGCGTCGCGGCGCGTGACGCAACTGCAAGGCACCAGCGTCATGAAGACACCTTACCCGCCACAGGGGGCACCCAATCGTGGGGGGAAGCTGCAGCCGCCCGAAAATTCGGGCCGTTGCGATAGACCTACAAACCCTAATAGGGTGTCTCCAAATCTGCACAGCCCCCCGCACGATCTCCGCCGACGAATTTCGTCGCTGCCATGGGCAAGCCACCGCCGTGATGGAGGTGCATCACCATATGGTGACGGTGGCCCTTGGCGTCTCGTATAGAACCGGCGTAAAATTGCGCCCGTTAAGCCGAACGAACTGCCGCGAAAATGTGCGGTAGTTGGGTGGCGCGTGCCTTGTTCGGCAATTTCCGAAAAACGCTATCAGAGGGGACCGACGAAACTGACGAAACCCCATGTCACGCGCTGAGACATGGGCCGGATTTTCGGCCGATGCTCATAAAGGTTGGGATCGCCGATGTTATGGGTGACGCGGGCCGGGCTTTATGCCGGCTACTGACAGGGGGATGGCAAGGAGAAGGGGTGAACTTGCGAGTGAAATTCGTGTCAAGTCTCGCTTGACATTCAGTTCAACCAGTGTCATGTATCACTTGACACATGGACATCGAGAGTATCACCCATAAGGCCCTGCGCCGCTTCGCCGAAACCGGCAAGGCCAAAGGTCTTATGGAGCATGAGCGCATCGCTGACATGCTCGCATTCATTGCTGCGGCCAGCGGTCTAGATGAGCTTTCGGTTCCGCCGAACTTTGGCTTCCATCCCTTGATCGGGGATCGGAAAGGCACGTTCGCAATGACCGTCACGAAGAACTGGCGAATGACATTCACGATGGTTGACGAGAAGACGATCGGCGACCTCAACTTGGAGGATTATCACTGATGGCTATCAAGCTTCATCACTCGATCAGCGTCCATCCAGGGCCTTGGCTGAAGCGCCAGATGGTTGAACCCTATGGCGTGACCGTCAAGGAACTTGCCGGGCACTTCGGGGTGTCCAGGCAGGCCCTGAGCGGCCTTCTCAATGGTCATGCGAACCTGTCTGCCGAGATGGCGATCAGGTTCGAGAAGGCGTTTGGGGTAAAGGCTGATACGCTTCTGCGCATGCAGGCGGCCTATGATATCGCCCAGGCGCGCGAGCATGAGGACGAGATAAAGGTAGGGCGCCTGGAAATGGCCGCCTGAGCCCACCCACCGAATCTTAACCACGATTGCCTATCCCCTAGAGGCTGTTATGAACCGGCGGCGATGGCAGCAGCTTGCTTCATCATGATGCAAGCGAACGCGACGACATGCAGTCCGGCGAGTGTTTGGGCG
>NZ_JAFCGW010000023.1:0-50150 GCF_018604485.1 Sphingobium sp. BHU LFT2 | reverse complement strand
CGATCCATCCGGCCGTTTTGTCATCGCCAGCGCTGACGAAGTGATACAGCCGGTAGAGCAGGCAAGCACGACAATCTATCGCTCGCGCTGATCGCTTTCGGCCTCGAACGCACGCTTGCCCTTGCGCTGCCATAGAGCCAGCGCCTGTTGCCGATCCTCTCCGCGCAGCCTGTCCGCGACGGCGAGAAAGGCGCCATAGAGTGTGGCACGATTGTCATCGACGAGATCGACCAGGCCGGCCTTGATGACGAGGCCACCCAATTCGATCAGATGACGGGTCCGTTCCCGGCGCTTGACGGCCCAGTCTCGCCTGTCGGTTCTTGCCTTCTGTGCCTCAAGCCGATGCCGAGCCACCGTCGAGCGGGAGAGTGCCGCTCTGGAGGCGATCAGGTCCGCCCGCAGGCTGGCGCTTGTCGCCGCGAAAGAAGGCGGCGCCTGCCTTGCGCCACGCCTCCTTGGCTGTCGCATCCTTGCTGCGCGCCGCATGAAGGAGCACCCCGGCCAGCATATCGGCGTCGAGCACATCCGCGCCGGTTGCCGCGACCAGTTCGCCCAACTGGCGTACGCGCCGTTCCTTCAACTGCTTTGCCTTGTCAGCCAGCGCCTTCAGCTCCGAATCAAAATCGCGGGGTTTGCGCATGATCAAGTCTCCGTTGAATGATGATGCACTCATGATAGAAGAAGGACCTGTGGCACGCAGTAGAGTCGCCGGGACAGTCTGACACCGCCTAGTCCCTTCCAGGAAAATTTCGAGAAGGGCGCGCTTATACGTCGTGCCGACGTGCGCTTAAGGCAGTAGATGGTATGTCGCTATGGCGATCTACCATTTCTCCGTTCAAGTCATCGGGCGCGGCCAAGGGCGCAGCGCCGTTGCGGCAGCGGCCTATCGCGCGGCCGAGCGGCTGCACGACGAGCACCTCGACCGCACCCATGACTTCACGAACAAGGCGGGCGTCGTCCATTCGGAAATCCTCCTGCCCGAAGGCGCGCCCGAACGCTTTTCGGATCGCGCCACCCTCTGGAACGAGGTTGAAGCGACCGAGAAGCGCAAGGATGCGCAACTCGCGCGCGAAGTCGAGTTCGCCATCCCGCGCGAGATGAATCAGGCGCAGGGCATCGCGCTCGCACAGGATTTCGTGCGCGCCGAGTTTGTCGATCGCGGCATGATCGCCGACCTCAATGTGCATTGGGACATTGGCGCAGACAAGCTGGCGAAGCCCCATGCCCATGTCATGCTCACCATGAGGGAGGTCGGCGAAGACGGCTTCGGCGCAAAGGTCCGCGACTGGAACCGCACTGAACTTGTCGAGGAATGGCGCGAGCGCTGGGCCGATCACGTCAACGCCCGTCTTGCCGAACTGGATATTGATGCCCGCATAGATCACCGATCTTTGGAGGCGCAGGGCATCGACCTTGAACCACAAGACAAGATCGGCCCCGCCGCATCACGCATGGGCGAGCGCGGCCTTGAATCCGAGCGGATCGAGGATCACCGTGCCGTCGCCCAGCGCAACGGCGAGAAGATCATTGCCGACCCGTCCGTAGCGCTCAATTCGATCACCCACAATCAGGCGACGTTCACCAATCGCGACCTTGCGATGTTCGTCCACCGGCACAGCGACGGCAAGGACCAGTATGACCGGGCGATGAGCGCGGTTCGTGCCTCGCCCGACCTGATCGCGCTGGGCAAGGACGGGCGCGGCGAGGATCGGTTTACCAGCCGCGACATGATCGAGACCGAGCAGCGGTTGCAGCGCGCGTCCGAACTGATGGCTGGGCGCGAACGGCATCGCACGGACGAGAATTCGCGGGAGGCGGCATTGGTCAGCGCGGAGGGGCGCGGATTGTTGCTGTCGGGAGAGCAGTGCGCGGCGTTCGAGCATGTGACCGGCGATCGGGATTTGAGCATCGTCGTAGGTTACGCAGGCACCGGCAAGAGCGCGATGCTGGGCGTTGCACGAGAGGCGTGGGAGCGGTCGGGGTTCGAGGTGCGCGGCGTGGCGCTGTCGGGTATCGCGGCGGAGGGGCTGGAGAATGGTTCCGGCATCGCCTCGCGCACCATCGCCAGCATGGAATATGGCTGGGCCAACGGACGCGATCTTCTCACTGCCCGCGACGTGCTGGTGATCGACGAGGCGGGCATGGTCGGCACCCGCCAGATGGAGCGCGTGCTCTCCCATGCCGAAAGAGCGGGCGCGAAGATCGTGCTTGTTGGCGATGCCGAGCAGTTGCAGGCGATCGAGGCGGGCGCGGCGTTCCGCGCCATTCATGAACGGCACGGCGGCGTCGAGATCACCGAAATCCGCCGCCAGCATGAGGACTGGCAGAAAGACGCGACCCGCCATCTGGCGACCGGGAGGACCGGCGAGGCGATCCGGGCCTATGCAGATCATGGCATGCTGCATGCCGCCGAGACCCGCGAACAGGCGCGTGGCGATCTGATCGTTCGCTGGGACGCTGCGCGGCTGGCCGAACCCGACAAGACGCGGATGATCTTCACCCATACCAATGACGAGGTGCGGACGCTCAACGAGATGGCGCGCGATCGGCGGCGCGATGCGGGCGAACTGGGCGACGATGCCCGTGTGAAGACCGCGAACGGCGACCGGGACTTTGCGTCCGGGGATCGCGTCATGTTTCGGCGCAACGAACGCAGCATGGACGTGAAGAACGGCACGCTGGGGACCATCGAGCGCGTCAACGAGCAGAGCATGAGCGTGCGCACCGATGACGGGCGCTCTGTGGCGTTCGACCTGAAGGACTATCGCGACCTCGATCATGGCTATGCCGCCACGATCCACAAGACACAGGCGGTCAGTGTCGATCGTACCCATGCGCTCGCCACGCCGGGGATGGACCGGCACGGAACCTATGTCGTCCTCACCCGCCACCGGGAGGGCGTGGACTTCCATTATGGGCGGGATGATTTCAAGGACGATTCCCGCCTAGTCCGCACCCTGTCTCGCGAGCGCGCCAAGGACATGGCGAGCGACTACCGCCAGGTCGATCCGGCCAAGGAATTTGCCGAGCGGCGCGGAATCAGCTTCGGCGAGCGCGTCGCGGAAATCGTCAGACCGATCGCAGAGAAAGCGCGCGGGATCTTCGATGGGTTGCGCCTCTCGCTGCCCGGTCAGGATCGCGTGCCATCGCCCGCGCCCGAACCCGGACGCGGCATGTTCGACGGTCTGGACCTCGGCCGCTTCGCTTCCGCGCCTGTTCACGATCCAGCCCGTCATCAACAGCGCGAGCATGATCCGCAGCCGATGCGCGCAGGCGGTTTGCGCGGGGCGGTTGAGCGCTACGCCAAGGCGGTGGATGCGATCCGGCAGACCCGTGCGCAGGGCATCGATCCCATGCCCCACCAGCGCGAGGCGCTGGACCGGGCACGCGACGCTCTGGATGCGATCCGGCCCGAAGGCTCGACAGATTTGAACAGTGCGTTTCGGGCTGGCCCGGAACTGATCCGCGAGGCAGCGCAAGGACGCGGCCATGAGGCCGTGCGCGCGATGCAGGCGGAGGCGGAAATCCGCATCGATCCCTACAGCCGAGCTGACAGGTTCGTGGAAGGCTGGCAGCAGTTGCAGCGCCAGCATCAGGAGCTTGTGCGCGACGGCAATTTCCGGGGTGCGAAGACCACGGCGCAGCACATGGCCGACATGGCGAAAAGCCTTGAGCGCGACGCCCAGCTTGAGTCCGTGCTGGGCCTGCGCAGCCGCGAGCTTGGCCTTGAGATTGGTCAGGACATGGGCCGCAGCATCGGCCGTGACCTCGCCGCTTCCATCCCCTTCGATCATGGCCGCGACATGAGCCGCGGCATGGAACGCTAGACCAAGGAGAAGTGCATATGGACGATCAATCCCTGTTGAACGAGCCGGAACCCCGGCCGCCGACCGGCACGGCGGCGGAGGCGTTCGCGCACCTGGCGGCGCGCGTGGAGGCGATGGAGCAACGTATGGACGGGCGTCTGGCGGTGATCGCCCGCGCCCTTGAGCATATCGCCGTCGAGAAGCAGAGCATCGAGGTTCCCGACTACAATCCAACGCTCGCCAAGATCAACGCCGCCCTGGCCGAGATCGCCAAGCGTATGAAGGCGTTTGCGCAGTCCGAAGCGCTCAACATGACCCCGGAGAGCATGGCGGAACGAATTACCGTGTCAGCGGACGCGGCGCGGGACACGGACAAGGCGTACATCAAACAGGCACAGGCGCTTCTGCGCGAAGCCCATGCGGATCAGATGCGGGTTATCGGCGCGATCCGCACCAAGGATCGGCAACGCCGGCACACTCTTTACGCTGGCATAGGCACGGCGCTGGCGGTATCGCTCCTGTGGCTGTTCTATCCGGGATGGGCGGCGAGCCTTGCACCCAATGGCTGGCACTGGTCCGAACGGATCGCTACGCGCACGATGGGGGAGGCATCGCCATGGGAAGCAGGCATCCGTCTGATGCGCGCCGGGAACCCGGAAGGCTGGCAGGGTATCGTTGATGCAGCCGACATGGCGCGCGAGAACCATGACCCCATCGCCGCGTGCAAGAGAGCGGCGGAGAAAGCCAAGGAGCCGGTGCGATGCTCGATCAGGATAGGGCAACGTTAGTCGGTTCGATTAGCGACAGGCCGTAAAGCCGATACGCTCATGGTCAAATCGAAACTCTCAAAGGGAACGGCAATGCCATACCTTCCCCTAAAACCTAGGACCAGACCAACCGAGATTTGGCGAGAAAGCGCTAAAACCCGACGCTAATGACCCATATAGATCACGAAACTTAGTTTTCGAGCACGCGATAATTGTACCGTTGAGTACATCGCCTTATACGGAAGCAGGGTTCGAACGCTGAGGACAACGACAATAGATCGTAAAGGGATCGCGCCTGATAGATCCATATTTGCAAATTGATAATAAGGCTAGCAACAATTTGGAAACAAATCAAATCAGTAATTTGATTGATAGCGAAGGTTGCGTTAGCCTGCGATTCGCCCAGTGAGGGCGACTAACGAGTGGAGGTACTATGTCAGAGACTACGAAACCCGCCTCGGATAAGGATTTTGCTGCCGAAATCGAGCGTACACTTTCGTCGAAACTCGCTCGAACTCTCGACGAAGGCGAACTGGGCGAAATTGCCGGCGGCACTTGTGCAACGCAACACCCCGGATTTGGAACCTGTGACGATTGGGCCCAGCCCTAATCGTCTGGCTCCCCCTCTGAAATTTGGAGGGGGGCCTATTTCTCCAATGTACTAAGCGAGTACCATTGTGAAAAGCGGGCTATTTAGAGAAGATTTTCTAAGAAATAGGAAAAATAATCTTCAGGGAGAAATCATACTACCGGCGAAAATTTCAAAATTATCCATCTCATTTGGACTCATGAGTTTTTTCATTGTTGCCGGCGTCTGGTCTTACTTCACACCATTTCCTAATCGGGTCTCTGGCCGCGGATTTGTGATACGCGGGTCTTCGCCCTTGATAATAAAATCTCCTAAAAATGGGATAATAATCTCTTCACAATTTAATGAGGGAGATTTTATTAACAAGGGAGACATAATAGCTGAGCTAGACACAGCTCTTGTCGCTTCCGAAAATCGGAACGAAGTACGGTCTCTAATAGAGCAGCAAGCAGCTGCGGCTTTTGACCAATATAATCTTGAACTTGAAATTCAGCCAATAAATCGAAAAAAGATGATCAAGGAGAGAGAAATAGCGCGCCAGCAATTGGCAGAGGCATATAGTCAACTGCAAATTCAGGAAGTGTTGGTCGAATCCGCTAAGGCTTCTTTCAAACAGATAGAGGAAGTCGCTCGGCGAGGCTTCATTAGTAAGACGGAGACGGAGCGACGATATCAGGAAGTGCTCGTTAAGCAGCAGAATCTGTCTGCATTGCGTACGAAAGTAGCCGAAGCAAAGTCCAAAATCGACGCAATTGATTCCCAAATTGCAAGGGATCCAGTTGAGGCAAAGCAGCGCGAGCGAACAGCTTCGGCAGCCAAAGATGCAGCGAATGAGCGTTTGAAGACCCTCGATGCTCAGTCTCGATATGAAATTCGAGCTCTGGCTTCCGGTTACGCAGCCGGTTGGAACGCACGTGTCGGACGAACGGTTCGCGAAGATACCACGCTTGGCTCAATCATCGATGACGCATCGACGTTCTCAATTGAAGCGTACTTTCCCGCCAATCAACGGGGGAAGCTTCAGGTCGGCAATCGAGCCGTGATCCGTTTTGATGCCTACCCTCATCAACAATATGGACAGGTGTCAGCGACCGTTGCGCAGGTGTCGCTTTCATCGACCACCTCTGATCAAACGCCTGGACCTATCGCTCTAGAGGGGCCGGCTATACGAGTGGTACTCACTCCGTCACGGAGGGCAGCGTTACCAAAGGATTTGGGGCCAAATATGACCGCAAGCGTCGACGTTATTAGCAAGCAAACAACCGTCCTTGGTAGAATTACAGACGCCTTTCGTAATAAAATAAATTAGAAGATTGATATAAAATGGAAATGAACAACTTAATTCCTGAACGAAAAAAGGTTCCACTGATATATCAGTCGGAAGTTACTGAATGTGGTCTTGCTTGCTTAGCAATGGTCTGCAACTATCATGGTTATGAAGTTGACTTAATAAATCTGCGAAGAGATTTCCCCATATCACTTAGGGGTCTAAATCTATCGTCAATCATAAAAGTCGCCGGCAGCTTGAATTTTCACGCAAGGCCTATGCGAGTTGAAATCGAGCACCTTAACGAGATAGATCTTCCAACAATATTGCATTGGAATCTCGATCATTTCGTTGTTTTAACTGCTATAAAAAGTACCCGTCATACAAGGACCTACACGATTAATGATCCGTCTGTAGGCATAAGAAAGCTAACTGAAAAAGAATTTTCGAAACATTTTACCGGAATAGCGCTTGAACTTACCCCCAGCGCTAATTTTGTTCGTAAAATTCAAAAAACTAAATTACATCTATGGGATTTATGGTCTTCTAGCAAAGGCGTATTCTCATCTCTATCAAGCTTGTTGATTTTGACGGTATTGATACAGATCGCGACCCTTCTGTCACCGCTATTCGTACAAGTCGCTGTCGATGATATTTACAGTTCGAGCGATACATTTGCACTAATTATATTTTCAATCGGATTTGCTATACTCGCAATTTTTGGCGGTGCCGCCTCTTGGGCGAGAGCTCGCCTAGCCTCAGACGTTTCCCAAATCTTGGATTTTCAGATTATTTCGAACGTTGTCTCTCACCTGTTTCGCCTTCCATTGGCTTGGTTTGAAAAGAGGTACGTAGGAGATGTAATTTCTAGGTTTAATGCAACAACGCAAATCACGGATCTCCTAAGCAAAGGATTGGTAGTAGGTGGATTAGATATTATTACGCTCGTATCTATAGTTTTCCTTCTATCATTTATGTATTGGCCTGCATCATTCATCGCCACATTAGGAATTTTCCTTATAGCGGTTATACATTTTTACTATGTTCCGCGAATCAATGTTGCAACGGCTGAAGCTTTAATCGCGCAGGCAGCAGATAGCTCCACAATCATCGAGAGCCTCCAAGGCATCTCGGGGATAAAGGCAAGTGGAAACGAATTTTCGCGATTGCGTATATGGCGAGATCGCAAATCAAGGTCCACAAACAGGGCAATTTACGTAAATAGACTTAAAAACTCGTCGGAAACAATAAAGCAATCTTGTTGCAATCTGACAAATGTCATATTTGCGCTTTTCGCCATTTATTCTGCAATAGAAGGCGATATTACACTTGGCTCGGCAATTGCAATTGTTGCGTATTACTCTTTTTTACAAATATCCGGAATTCGCGTACTCCAACTCCACGGTGAGTACAGAATGCTTTCAGTTCATTTGGACCGCTTATCTGACATCGTTCTCGAAGATCCCGAACCATTCAAAGAGCGTATGAATGATGCTCCTCCGTTCAATGGAGCAATTTCGCTACAGAATGTGCATTTTTCGTACGGTGTTGGCGAAGACGAAGTCCTAAAAAATATTAACATTGATATCGCTCCGGGTGAGAGTGTCGCCATTGTGGGCGCATCTGGGGAAGGGAAGACAACCTTAATTAAAATTATGGTGGGCTTATTAGATCCTACAAGTGGAATTGTAAAAGTGGACGGGAGGCCTTTAGATAACAGAACAAAGTTAATGTGGAGAAGAAACGTCGGATATGTCGCTCAAAACGACGATCTTTATAGTGGATCAATAGCGGAAAATATTGCGTTCTTCGATTCTTCGTTAGATCTTGCTGAGGTGGTTAATGCGGCGAAGAAGGCCGCCATACATGAATTTATTGAAAAGACTCCTATGGGTTACGATAGCTTGGTGGGCGATATGGGGTCGGCGCTATCAGGTGGACAAATAGCACGGATTCTACTCGCCCGCGCACTCTACCGGCGCCCGAAGGTCTTGTTCGCTGATGAGGGGACGGCCCATTTGGATTCCGAAACGGAGAGAAAGGTAAATTCGTCGATTTCTGATATGGGCATTACCAGGATTATTGTTGCACATCGGGAGTCGACGATAAATTCGGCGGACAGGAAAATCGAAATATTTAATGGAGAGGCAATAGAGCGCAGGTAGTTCGGCTTCGATAGGAGAACAATGTGAAAAATATTCTTATACCCACTCAGTCGAATGACATCCATGCATTAGCCGTATTCTGCGCCTTGGAAAGGCTCGGGGCCAAACCGATTATGATACATGGGGCTGATTTTCCGTCTCGGCAATTTAATTCTGTTAATATTAGTAATGAAATTGGGTTGGATTGCAGGTTCGAGGGCAATGACTTCGATTTTAATTTTAGTGATATTTCAGTTGTATGGAATAGAAGACTAACCGCACCCGTAATACCTGATGGATTATTAAACGATCAAGACTTGCCGTTTATGAAAATAGAAGCGAGAACGTACTTTAGGTATATATGGATTGCGCTTTCAGAAAGCGCATTCTGGGTTAACCCTAGAGTGGCGCAATATGCAGCTAACTCAAAAATTCTCCAATTGAAAATAGCTCGGGATCTCGGCTTTGCATTTCCTGCCACCCTTATATCAAACAAACCAGCTGATCTTTTGAGATTTTTTGATGAGCACGAGCACGTAATTTATAAGCCATTCATCTCTTTGGGTGAAGTTTTGGATGGCAAAAATGCCGTGCATGAAACCGTTGATGTATGTCGGAGCGATCTCGCATCCGAAGAAATCCAACGGTTATCGACCGGCATATTCCAGGAAAAAATCATAAAGAAAACAGAAGTGAGAGTGGTGGTTTTTGGGAAGCATCTATATGCTGTTGAAATACTTTCGCAGAGAAACGAAAGAACCTTAGTTGATTGGAGAAATCATTCTCTGGGCTCTGTTGAAATGAAGAGGATGCGCGTACCGGATCATGTAGCAGATTTCTGCTTTAAGATGCTTTTATCGCTCGGACTGGTATACGGTGCGTTTGACTTCATCATAAAGCGCAATGATGAATGGATTTTTCTAGAAGTAAACGAGTCTGGCCAATTCCTTTTCATGGAGCAATTAGATCCTGAGCTCGCGCTCTTAAATGCATTTTCTAGATTTTTGATTGATCCAGAGGCAGATATGATGCGCCATGAAAATGTGATCACATTCGACGAGGTGGTCAACAGTGACCGTTATAGAGAGTTGCACAGTGATAATCAGGAGAATCATGTCCCCCAAGATTTGATGATTTGATCTCGCTTTTGAAAATCAGGGATGGGCATTTCGGCGTAGGAGATTACCGTCCATAGCGACGAGGATCATGGCGTGAGAAACGTCGATCCGCTCCTCATATTTCCGGACCAATCGGCGCCATCGGATGATCCAGGCGAAGTCCGTTCGACGACCCAGCGTCTGGGCAGCACCTTGAAGCCCTGCTGCTGATCACTGCGTCGAGTGACCTCCACGACGAAGTCCAGATGGCTGGCCTTGTCTATGAGCTTTAGGCAGTCGTAGGCGCCATCGGCGAAGAGATGCTTGCCCCAGGACCAGCGCCTGCGGATGCCATTAAGGATGGTCTGGGTGCCGGCGCTGTCCGAAATATCCGCAGTGGTTAGGTTGACCGTCAGCAACCTTCCATCGGTATCGACGGCGACATGTCGCTTTCGCCCGACAAACTCTTTCCAGCGTCGTACCCGCGCTCTTGCGCTGAGGACGACTTGACCGACTGGCTGTCGATCACTGCGGAGCTCGGACTTGCCTCCCGCCCTTGGCGCTCTCGATAAAGCATCAATTCGATGTCGTGGATCGTCAGGAACAGGAACCTGTGCGCCAATTCCCGGAACGAGCCAAATACGCTCTGCCATGCAACGAAATGGATCGGCAGCATTCGCCAGCCATAGCCCGAACGAACAAGGTAGCGCACGGCGTTGATCACCTCGCGAAAATCCACTTCGCGTGGACGGCCCCGCCGGCCCGGCCCACGCATCAGGGGCGCCAGACGATCCCATTCCTCATCGGTAAGATCGCTGGGATAACGCTTCGTCTTCTTGGCAATCTGTGCCATTCGCCCTCGGCTCTGCTGGGTCCACATTCACAGCCTGAATGAAACGCAAAGCCGCTCGGCAACCCTGTCACCGATTTCCCAAACAAAATCTAAGGGCACTTCGAGTTGTCAAACATGGCGAGGTACTGCTGATAGGTTTGTGTCATACCTATAGATTTACGTCGTTCATCTATTTTTTCCGGTTCCAACAAATTGTATGCGCCCCATTTCCCGTCGTCGCATTTCACTTGGGTGCCATAAAGCTGAGGCTTCTGATCGAACTCCAGTGCAACTCGATCGTACATCATCGCATACAACTGTCCTTCAGCCTCTCCTTGCTGAACAAATTTTTCCAGCTTTTGCAAAACTGATTTCATAAATGTTGTATCGTTTACTGCATGCTGTACGATTAGAAAGGCTGCTCGCGAAGCCTCTTTCCCATAAACGCTTAGCTTAAACCATCCTTCGGCAGGAATAAGAGATTTCAGTTCATCTTGATAGATTTTGTCATGGCGCGTAATCTCACTGAAAATTGCCGTTCTCCAGGCGGTCCTTTGGTTTTCGGGAACTTGGCTGAAATCGAGTTGTTGGTAGGCGATCCTGCCCGCCTGGTCACGTTCACCGAGCCTTATCAGTTGTTCGGATGCATCCTTCGCCGGTGGCTTTTTGCTTTGGGCGGCTTCCACGGCCACATAGGCATCTCGGATTTGCTGTTGGAACCCAGTTAAAGATGGAGACGGATTAGCAACGGAAATTGTCGCTTGAATTAGCAAGCCGAATGCAAGCATCGCACTACTCCTTTTGCGAATTGCGGTAATCGTGGACGTTATTCCCGCTATCATCAAGGTATTTGATGGATGAGACACTGGCGGCGGGAAGCGTAACGATGGAATTGTTCGGCGCATTGCTCAATGTGGATATGGCATCCGCGACAAGGAGGTAATCGGTGGGATCGAGGCGGAACTTGCTGGCGATGGCACTGTCACCGCCAATGCTGGGGAAAGCACCAAGCTCCAACGGCGCATCGTGCGGGACTGCCTCGCGGGAACGGATGGCCTGCCAAGCTCAAGGCGTAGGCGCCGCTCTGGATGGCCTTTCCGCCGTCTACTTACACCGACCGGGGCGGCGGCGGCAGCGCCGAGATAGGATTGCAGTGCTGCCTAATGTTGACAAGGGAGCGCTGAATACTGACCAACACTATATGGCACAAATGGCGTAGTCGTGCTGACCCTAGAGGCGAAATTGCCTACGGGCTTCTCAACGGGGTTTCAGCGCTGCCGGAACGCCATAACGATTGCCCAAAAAACGCTCCGGCCCCGCCGGGGCGATTCAGTGAGGCTTACGAGCATCATGACCCTAAAGACTACCAACGAATTCATTGTTCGTTGGGTTCGCGTGATAGGCTTTCAATGAGCCGGAAATTTCTTCGCGGAAGCGCCCGCAAAGCTAGGCGGTTCGATCGTCTTGTCGCTATCCACCATGACGAGAACCGGGCAACCGTCGACCTTTCTATCGACAGCCCGCAGCCGCATCGGCGCATCTTGCTCTTTCTTGAATGAAGACGATTTATCGCGATCTGCGACCTGCTGTACCGTGTACCCACATTTGCGGGGCTGAGTAGGATTCTCGTTTGCCATTGTGACGCCGCTTCCAATCGCGAGCGCTCCCAAAGCCAACGTAAGCGTACATATCCTCATGGCCATCACTCCAAATGGTGGCGGTCCCGCCTGTTGCGCTCCAAAGTATCAAATCGCCTAGTCGTGTCTATCACATCTGTGACACTTGCCCAATCGGTGCAAAGGCAGTCGCGATGACATTTGCTCCGCCCGGTGCGCAACGTCAGAACTCAGATCAGTTTCGGCGAGTGCAGAACTAATTACCTGCCGCAGCTCGCGTCATAGGTTCGGACGGCAATTTGAACCGAACGCGATGCACGCAATCAAGATATCCGGTTTCGCTTTTGACGACCCTCGCATTTACAATGGCACTCCGAGCAGCCTCGTCAAAAGCGTCTGCGGGCTCGGACGCGATGACCTTGACGTTGCCGATGTGCCCCAGGGCGCCGTATCGTAGCTGACAGCCGCCATGCCTGCGATCCTCTAGCGCAAGAAAGGAAACGAATAGGCGTTGCCATCGACAAGACTGCGGATGATTTTGGGATCGATACTGCAGGCAGGCAGTTTGCCTGAATCAGGGGGGGGACTCCCCACCATTTAGCAAGCACAAATGTCGTTGCGCAGCAGGCTGCTTCGCTTCGCGCAGCCGGAGGCTACGCTACGCAGCCTGCTGCGCAACGACATGCAGTTTGGGAAGGTGCGCTCAGATAGTCTTGGAAGCGAGCGCCGGGTCGAAGCTGGTCTGATTGAGCAGCATTGTGCAGGCGACGGCGAGCAGGCGGTCGGCAACAGATCGCAGGGCGCGCCCATGACCATGCCTGCGAGCGCGTAGAGCTATGTATTTTGCGCGGCTGCGTGGATCGTGCTGAATGGCGACGCGTGCCCAATGATAGACGCCGTTGCGGAGCCGGACATGAACGGCCTGGCGCATAATGACGATCCGGCTCTTACCGGAGCGTTTGGTGATCGGCGCGACGCCGGACAAACATCGCAATGCATGATAATCTCTGCGTTGCAGGGCATCGGATGCTTCTGCGAGCAGCGTGGCGAGGACGATCCTTCCGACGCCCGGCAAGGATCGCAAGATCGTCACGTCGCGCTGCTCATTCTGCTGCCCCGCGTCAGTATTTTCACTAGCGGCGAGTTGGCCTGTGAGATGGTCGATCCGGGCATCCGCGCTGGTAATCTGGCGATTGACGAGATCGAGGCGCATGGCAACCGCTTCGAGGTGTCCGGTCGCTGCGTTGATCGTCCCAGGGGCAACCGGAATGGCGGCAACCTGCAGCTTTTCCAGTATCTGGCCGGCGGTGATCCGCCGGATTCGATAGCGTTTCAGCAATTTGGCAATGGTGGCTTCGCGGATGCGCTTTGCCTTCGCGGGGGTCGGCACGAGGCGCCAAAGTGCGAGGAACCATGGGGCTCCTACGTCTTCGGTCAGTTCGAGCAGTTGAGGATAGTAGCGCCAGAGAAGCTCGCGCACCCGATTGCTCAGACGGTTGCGGTCATGCCGCAGTTCCTCGGCGATACGTGACCATTCGCGCAATTCGACCAGAACCGGGTCGAGCGATAGAAGCGTCCGAAAGCAACGCGGGTCGGTGCGTATCGCGTCACACAGCACCCAGGCGTCGCGGCTGTCGTCTTTCGCCCCGGCAGGCGAGAAGCGATCGCGAAACCGGTCAAGCTGTTTGGGATTGATGGCGTAGACGTTGAAGCCATGCTCCATCAGGCTTTCGACGATCGGCCCATGCGGAACTTCAATGGCGATATGAACGGCGGCTGGCGGTGCTTTTGTAACCTCCAGGATCCAACTCGCCAGCGCGTTCAATCCTTCACCGCCGTGTTTGAAAGATCGTTCGCCTATTTTTGTACCATGGGCATCTGACACACGGACGACATGGTCCACAGAAGCCCAATCAATGCCTACATACCAACGCCTTTCCTGTTCCATGGCTATGACCTCCTTTGGCCCGAGCCGACCGCGATCTCCGTCATTCCCTGTACTGGCGCTCCAAGGCGCATACTCCCCACGGGACGTCATCGCGGCCACCTGCCGGGGCACGTGTCCCCCCCAGGTGCTCGGGGCGCAGGGGGCGAATTGGTCGCTCCCGGCAGGGTGGCCCGTCCGCCGATCCTACTACAGGCTCACGCGGACGCGAACGAGGTACAGGGGGCGTAGCGGCGGGGAGTTGTCGCCAGAGTGTCCGCTGCGGAAATAGTGGTATGTGCAACCATGATACCCGACTTCTGGTGCATAGCGTTTGGCCGACATTGCACCCACGCTTGCCCGGTCGAGCATACCATCGCCGCGGGAGAAAATACACGGCTAAACCGCCCCCGAGGAGGCAGGTCAGATTGCAACCTTTAGCGAGTTACAACAAAGGTGCTCTTGGGAAAGCGGGCGTCAACGTGCTGCCGCCTTCGCTGGCATGACGTAATATGGTTCGACCGAACGCGCTGCGACTGTCGCTTTAACCGGACGCTCGCTTGGCGTTGGGCGCGAACATAGCGCGGCAATAACAAGGATGTCCGACCGGGGACAGGCTTGCTTCACGCGAACCCAGATGAAATGAGGGAACGCCTGTGGTATTGGCTGGACCAAAAAGTCGAATTATCACACAATATCAAGGCATTAAAGCACTTGACTGGTGACCCCTACGGGAATCGAACCCGTGTTTCAGCCGTGAGAGGGCCGCGTCCTAACCGCTAGACGAAGGGGCCGTATGTCGCATGGGCGACAGGCAGGGGCGTGCCTTTAGGCAGGCGCGGCGATGGCGTCAAGCGAAAGCGGCAAAAGTTTCTGCGGCGTCGTGCATCAACTGCAGCCCATAAAAAACCACCCCATGCGATGCACGGGGTGGCCAGGTTCAGGGAGGAGACGCCTCCAAGGGGGAGGCGCCCTATACGAAACACCCGAAAGGGGGGCAGGTGCATCGCATGCAACAGAAATAGGACAGGGCGCGGCTGCTTTCAAGAGCAAGCCCCGCCCTGTCCCGATATATTTGCGATTAACGGAGTTAATCGGGCTTTCAGGCTTCCACGGCCACCGGCGCGGTCGGCGCGGCGATCGGGCCCTTGCCCTGACCGATCTGCGCTTCAAAGATCTCGCGCATCAGCTGCAGCGAGAAGAGATGGGCGTGGATCAGCGGCAGCAGGCCGTTCTGGTTGATCTTGCGCAGTTGATCACCGCGCAGGTCGCGCAACTTTTCCTCGTTCACCATGCGGAAGCCGCGATAGACGAAGGGCTGCTCGTTGTTCGGGGTCTGGATCGCGACTTCGCCGTCCATCAGCAGGTCCATTTCGGCCAGATCCTTCATGAACTGGCCGGTGCGGGCGGCTGCCTGCTCGAAATCCTCGCAGAATTTCAGGATGCCCTTGGTCACGTCGGTCGGCTGGCCATTTTCGAACAGGACCGGGCCATCGCCTTCGGTGCCGATCGCCTTGCTGGTCGGATCGAAGCAGAGCGACAGTTCGTCGCTGTCGGGACGCAGCTTGGCCAGCATCCAGGGATAGCGGCGGACATAGGCCGGGACATAGGCCGGGCCGCGCAGCTTGCCTTCGTCATCGACGAAGACGTTCACGCCTTCATTGAGGCCCATCAGCGCGAGCGGCACCGAATCCTGGCCGGCCGAGAAGATGATCGGCACGAAGCGCTGGGCCGAGACGAATTCGTCGATGGTCAGCGGCACGGCGTGCTGGGTCACCAGGAACGGAGCAGCATCGACCGGCTGGGTGCGATAATCGGCATGATCGACGGTGCTGAGCGGGATCAGGTCGTTGTAGAAGATGGGAAGGCTGTTCGCGGGCGCGCTGGCCATGATGTTGTTCCGTCCTGTTAGAAAGCGCGCAAGGCTTGCGTCGCTGATCCGAATATGGGTGTGACGGGATAATCGGAGCCATCCCGCTAGGCAATCGCTTTGTGGCTATGCTGCGCTCAACCCTCGTCGGGGCGAGGGATGAGCTTGTCGGGGTTCATGATACCGCGAGGGTCGAAGGCCGCCTTGATCGCGCGCAGGGCATGGATGCGGGCTGGGCTGGCGAGGCGTCCGAGTTCGGCGCGCTTCATCTGGCCTATGCCATGTTCGGCCGAGATCGAGCCGCCCGCGGCGACCACTGCGTCATGGACGAAGGCGTTGATCGCCTGGCCCTGTGCGGCGATCCAGGCCGGACCGTCGCTGGTGCCCCTGGGGGCGCGGACATGGAAATGGACATTGCCGTCGCCCAGATGGCCGAAGGAGGAGGCGGTCGTGCCGGGGAAGGCTGCTTCGGCGGCGGCGGCGGCCTCGACCATGAAAGCCGGCATGCGCGGCACCGGCACGCTGATGTCATATTGCAGCGCGGGCCCCTGTGCCTTTTCGGATTCCGACAGGGATTCGCGGATGCGCCAGAAGGCCTCCGCCTGCGCTTCGCTGGCGGCAATGGCGGCGTCGACGGCGATGCCGCGTTCCAGCGCCAGGCCGAGCGCGCCTTCCAGTCGCTCGGTCGGGCCGGGCTCGCGCATGTCGCCATGGTCGACTTCAATCAGCACATGCCAGGGCGTGCGGGTCTCGATCGGGCAGCGTGTGCCGGGAATATGGGACAGGACATGGCCAAGGCCATCGTCGGCAATCACCTCGAACCCCTCGACGCTGTCACCCAGTTCGCCTTCGACCAGGCGCAGCAGGGCGAGGGCGTCGGCGGGCGTCTTTACGCCGACCCAGCCGACCGCGCGGGCGGCGATGCCGGGCACCAGCCGCAGGGCGGCCGCGGTGATGACGCCCAGCGTGCCTTCCGCGCCGATCAGCAACTGCTTGATGTCATATCCGCGATTATCCTTCTTGAGTGCGTCCAGCCCGTCGAAGATGCTGCCGTCGGGCAGCACCGCCTCGATCCCCTCGACCAGCGCGCGCATCGTGCCGTGGCGCAGCACCTGGGTGCCGCCGGCATTGGTCGAAGTGAGGCCGCCGATCGTGGCTGATCCCTTGGCACCCAGGCTGAGCGGAAAGCGACGGCCGGCCGCTTCGGCAGCGTCGTGCAGGTTGGAAAGGATGACCCCGGCTTCGCACACTGCCAGATTGTCGTCGGCTGACAGGCTGCGGATCTGGTTCATGCGGCGCAGTGACAGGATCAGCGCCGATCCATCGGCTGGCGGCGTCGCGCCGCCGACCATCGACGTGTTGCCGCCCTGGGGGACGAGGGCAATGCCCAGTTCCGCCGCCAGCGCAACGCAGTCGGCCACTTCGCGCGTCGTGGCCGGCGACAGGATCGCGCGGGCCGCACCATGATAGCGGCCGCGCCAGTCGCTGACCCAGGGGGCGATATCATCGGCATCGGTAATGACGCCCTTGGGGCCGAGCAGGGCGACGAAGCGATCGATGGCATCCTGTGCGATTATGGCTTGTTCTGTCATGGGACATGCTATGCCCCGGAATTCATCGACGGTTCAACCGTTGGCCGATAGCTTGCCACTCCCAAAAGGGGTTCCGCTTGGTTCATACCATCCTGATGCTGCTTGCAGCGCCTGCTGCCGACCCGGTGCAATGGGCGCAACTGACGATCGAGCAGCGCGTGATCATTCGTGTTCCGATGGCCAAGGGGCGGGCGCCGACGCGAGTCGTGCCCAAGAGTGACGAGCGCTGGGAAGAGAAGAAGGGGCCGCGCTGCGTGGCGCTGCGATCGATTCGCGGGGCCAGCATCGTGGTGTCCAACGGGGTCGACCTGATCCTGGCGGACAAGCATCGCTATCGCGCGCGGCTGGAGCGAGGATGCGATTCCGCTAGCTTCTATTCAGGCTTCTATGTCGAACCGGACGAGGATGGATCGCTCTGTTCGGGGCGGGACGAGTTGCAGGCGCGCAGTGGCGCGAGTTGCGGGATCGACAGCTTCAGGCGGCTGGTGGAAGCGGACGCCGAGGATTGATCGGCAGAAAAACGGCTGGTTTGCCCAGCATGTTGCGCGATTTCCTTGACAAGATGGCGATATTTTCGCAAGTCGCGCGCGATTTCCGTCGTGCGGACGCGCAGGACGGCCAACCTCCTGTCCCGGACATTTGAATGACTTTTGCCGATCTCGGCCTCTCCGACGAATTGCTCAAGGCCGTAACCGAGGCGGGTTACGACACGCCCACGCCGATCCAGGCGCAGGCGATCCCGCCGGTGCTGATGATGAAGGACATCATCGGCATCGCGCAGACGGGCACGGGCAAGACCGCCAGCTTCGTGCTGCCGATGATCGACATCCTGGCGCATGGCCGCGCCCGTGCGCTGATGCCGCGCAGCCTGATCCTGGAGCCGACCCGCGAACTCGCTGCGCAGGTGGCCGAGAATTTCGAGAAATACGGCAAATATCACAAGCTCTCCATGGCGCTGCTGATCGGCGGCGTGCAGATGGGCGACCAGATCAAGGCGCTGGAAAAGGGCGTCGACGTGCTGATCGCGACGCCGGGCCGCCTGATGGACCTGTTCCAGCGCGGCAAGATCCTGCTCAACGGCTGCAACATGCTGGTCATCGACGAAGCCGACCGTATGCTCGACATGGGCTTCATCCCGGATATCGAGGAAATCTGCACCAAGCTGCCGGCGCAGCGCCAGACACTTCTCTTCTCTGCCACCATGCCGCCGGTCATCAAGAAGCTGGCCGATCGTTTCCTGGACAATCCCAAGTCGATCGAGGTGGCGCGCCCGGCAACGGCATCGACCAACATCACCCAGCGACTGGTGAAGGTCGATTCGCGCAAGAAGCGTGAAGCGCTGCGCGCGATGCTGGAAGCCGAAGATGTGCAGAGCGCGGTGATCTTCTGCAACCGCAAGACCACGGTGCGCGAACTGAACAAGAGCCTGCAGCGTCACGGCTTCAAGTCGGGCGAGATCCACGGCGATATCGACCAGGCATCGCGCATCGCCGAACTGGAGCGGTTCCGCGATGGCAGCGTCAATATCCTGGTGGCGTCGGACGTCGCGGCGCGCGGCCTCGACATCAAGGGCGTCAGCCACGTCTTCAATTTCGACGCGCCCTGGCACCCCGATGACTATGTCCACCGCATCGGCCGTACCGGTCGCGCGGGGGCCAAGGGTGTCGCCTATACTTTCGTCGCGGCCGAGGATGCCGAGGCGATCGACAACATCCAGAAGCTGATCGGCACCAAGATCGACTATGTCGAAACGCCGGTTGCAGCAGCACCTGCGCCGCGCGCGAAGGAAGAGCCGCGCAAGGCCGATCGCGAGGAGCGCGACAATGAGCGGTCCGGTGGCCGCGACGCGCGCCGCAAGCCCGAGCGCAAGGATGACCGGCGCAGCGACAAGCGGGATGATCGTCGTGACGACCGCCGTGACGCGCCGGCTGCACGGCCGGCGCCGCATGGCCGCCGTCAGGAACCCGATGATGGTCCGGACGATGGCTGGAACGGTCCGGTGCCCGAATTCCTGAATTTCGGTTTTGGCGGCTGAACGGCCCCACGCTGATTGAGAAAGGCCCCCGTCACGCGCAGGCATGGCGGGGGGCTTTTTTGTTATGTGGCCATGACGGCGCAACGGGAGGGTAAGGCCATGTCCGCAATTCCAGGCGTCGGCGCTTTCGCGATCGTGCCCAGCAATGACGTCGCCATTGCCCTGGCCTTCTGGGAAAGGCTGGGCTTCACGCGGATCGGCGGCGATCACCATTATCATATCATGGAGGGATGGGGGTGCGAGGTGCATCTGACCCAGGCCGGCGCGCCGCCCTGGGATGTGCCGGCGCATAATCCCTTTGGCGTCTATCTGCGCACGCCCGATGTGGCGGCGATCGCGGCGCTGGTCGATGATCTGGTCATCCGGCCAGGCGGCATTTTGCGCCATCGCGAATGGGGGCTGTATGAGGTCGGGATCAACGGGCCGGATGGACTGCTGGTGCGCATCGGCTGGCCGTCCGAACTGATCGAGGGCGCCTGATCCTACAGCAGTCCCTGCGCGCGCAGGCTGCTATGCCCCTGCGCGCCAATGATGATATGGTCATGGACGCTGATGCCCAGTCGCTTGCCGGCCTCGACGATCTGGCGGGTGATCTCGATATCCTGCTTGCTGGGCGATGGATCGCCCGACGGGTGATTATGCACCAGGATCAGGGCTGCTGATCCCAGTTCCATGGCCCGCTTGATAACCTCGCGCGTATATATGGCCGCCTGGTCGATCGATCCGTCACCCATATTCTCGTCGCGGATCAGCATGTTGCGGCTGTTGAGATGCAGCACCCGCACGCGTTCGACATGGAGATAGGCCATGTCGGCGCGCAGATAGTCGAGCAGCGCCTGCCAACTGCCCAGCACCGGTCGTTCCGCCACATCGTTGCGCAGCATCCGCAGCGCGGTTGCCTGAACGATCTTGATCGCGGCGACGCTGGTGTCGCCCATGCCGGGCACCCGTGCGATCGCCTGCCAGTCGGCCGCCATCAATCCACCGATCCCGCCAAATTCGCGCAGCAGCAGCCGGGCCAGCGGCTTGGTGTCGCGGCGGGGAATGGCGAGGGCGAGCAGATATTCGATCAGTTCATGGTCGAGCAGCCCGTCGCCGCCTTCGGCCAGGCGCTGGCGCAGGCGGGCGCGATGACCGGCGCCATCCTGGCTCGCGCGTTCGTCCTTTTCGGTCATGCTGGCGATCCCCCATTCCCCGGCAAATGAAGGCTAGGCTTTGCGGATTTCGCGGGCAAGGCTATTTCAGGGGTGGATATTTCCAATGGGTCGGACGTTATGGATGCGTTACGGACCTGAAGTGCGAGCGAAAGTCGGGGTTGGCCAGGCAGATGGAAGACGAGAACGGCGAAGCCGAAATTCGCCGGGGCTGGCTGCGCTGGCTGGGTGTCGGGACGGGTTCGCTCGGCCTGGTGCTGGTCGCGCTGTGGACGCAGCGCGCGCCGATCGCCGAGAATTTCGTCAATCGCGAACTGAACCGGCGCGGGGTTCAGGCCAATTATGACCTGACGCAGGTGGGCCTGCGCACCCAGCGGATCGAGAATGTCGTGCTGGGCGATCCGGCGCGGCCGGACCTGACTGCTCGTTGGGTGGAGGTCGACATCGCCTTTTCCGGGGTGACGCCACAGGTGGCGGCGGTTCGCGCCGGTGGTGTGCGGATGCGCGGCGCCTATCGCGACGGCGTGCTGACGCTGGGCGAACTGGACAAGTTTCGCGATCCTGATTCGACCGCGCCCTTCGCCATGCCTGACCTGCTGCTTCACCTGCGCGACGCGCAGTTGCGGCTGGATACCGATGTGGGTGCGGTCGGCATGCAAATTGATGGCAATGGCAATCTGAAATCGGGTTTTCGCGGCACGCTGGCCGCTGCCATGCCCAGGGCACGGATGGCCGGCTGTGGCGTGGCCAAGGCCAGCGCCTGGCTGGACGTGGCGATGGTGGACGGCCGGCCGCATCTGCGCGGGCCGATCAAGGGCGATGCGCTGGCCTGCGCGGACATGGCGATGGCTGCGCCGACGGCCGAGATCGATTTGTGGCTGGGGCAGGGGCTGGACCGCTGGAACGGATCGGCCAAGCTGGCGGGCGAGGCGCTCAAGGCGCAGGGCATGCTGCTGGCGGCCCCGGTCGGTCGGATCGAGTTCGACGGTACGGCCAAGGCCATGGCCGGGCGGGCGCGGATCGGCGCACGCGCCTTTTCCGGTGCCGGCGTGCTGGCGGGGCCAACCGAACTGGCCGGTGACTGGACGCTGCGCGGCGGTGATGCGACCTTCAATGGTGATCTGACCGCGCGAAACGGGCGGATGGCCGGGCGCGATCCGCTGGCGGATTTGCGGACCTCGACGGCCGGCACGCCGGTGGCGCCGCTGGCCCTGCGGTTGGCGGATGCGGCAAGGCGGGCCGGGGCGGATAATCTGCTGCGGGCGCGGGTGGCGCTGGCGCAGAAGGGCGATGCTGGCAGTCTGGTGCTGACCGATACCGAATTCGCCGCGCGCAGCGGCGCGCAGGTGGCCGTGGCGCGGGACGGCCGGGTGACGCTGGCCTGGCCGGGCAAGGGCGGCGCGGCGATCGACTGGGCGCTGGACGGCGCGATCACGTCGCAGGGCGGCGGCTTGCCCAAGGCGGCGCTCCGGCTGGCCCGCCGCGCCGGCGGCGGCTTTGGCGGGCAGTTGTTCGTCGATCCCTATACGGCCGACGGCGCCCGGCTGGCGTTCGAGCCTGTCCGATTCGTTGCCGGGCCGAAGGGCGATACCCGCTTCACGACCGCGTTGCGGCTGGATGGGCCGCTGCCCGATGGGGCTGTTCGCGGTCTTGGCCTGCCGATCGATGGCCGGCTGGCGTCTAATGGCGCGATCGCGATCAACGAACATTGCGCGCCACTGACCTTGCTGGAAGCGCGCTATGGTAGCTTCGCGCTGGGGCAGACCCGGCAGACGCTCTGCCCACTACCCAATTCGGCGCTTTTCGCCATGGGGCCGGGCGGCATGAAGGGCGGTGCGGAGCTTCGCAATGTCGCGCTGAACGGGCGAAGCGGCGACAGCCCGATGGGCCTAAAGGCGGACAATGCCCGGCTGATATTGGGCCAGACCGGCTTCACCCTGGGCAACGCAGACTTTGCCATCGGCCCGGAGGATGCGCCGGTGCGCCTGTCTGCGACGAGCGTCACCGGTGCGGCGACGAAGGAAGGCTTTGCCGGCGACATCAAGGGCGCGGGTGGACGGATCGGCACCGTGCCGCTGATTGTCGAGCAGGGGGCGGGCGACTGGGCCTTTGCCAAGGGGGCGCTGTCGCTCAAGGCGGCGATGCAGGTGCGCGATGCGCAGCCTTCGGTCCGCTTCAACCCGCTGTCCGTGCCTGACTTTGCCCTGGCGATGAAGGATGGCCGAATCACCGCGACCGGTACGCTGCAGGTGTCGGGCAAGGGTGCCACGGTGGCACGCGCCGATATTGCGCACGACCTGGGCAGCGGGAAGGGGCATGCCGACCTGACCGTGCCGGACCTGGGCTTCGGGCCGGGATTACAGCCGGAGGAACTTACGCCGTTGACGCTTGGCGTGATCGCCAATGTCGCTGGCCGCGTAACCGGCGAGGGGCATATCCGCTGGACCGGTTCCGATGTCAGCAGCGATGGCGTCTTCCGGACCGATCGGCTGGATCTGGCGGCGGCATTCGGCCCGGTCGAGGGACTGTCTGGCGAAATCCGCTTCTCCGACCTGCTCAACATGGTGACGCCGACCGGACAGGAGGCGCGAATCGCGCTGGTCAATCCGGGTGTCGAGGCACGCAATGGTACGGTGCGCTATCGCCTGGGTGCCGGCCAGAAGGTGCATATCGAGGGTGGCGGCTTTCCCTTTTCGGGCGGTGAACTGGTGCTTCTGCCGACGACCATGGACTTTGGTGCCGACGTCGACCGCTATCTGACCTTCCGGGTCATCGGCCTCGATGCTGGCGCCTTCATCCAGGCGATGGACCTCAAAAATGTGTCGGCGACCGGCACGTTCGACGGCATCATGCCGCTGATCTTCAATGCGCAGGGCGGGCGGGTTGCCGGCGGCGTGCTGGTCGCACGGCAGCAGGGCATGGCGCCGCTGATCATGCCGGAGGGCGTGCTGCCGACCATCCCTTGCGACCCCACGCGCCAGTCCGGCGTGCTGTCCTATGTGGGGCCGGTGTCGAATGAACAAGTCGGAGTTATGGGCAAGGTCGCCTTCGATGCGCTCAAGGATCTGCAATATAAATGCCTCACCATCCTTATGGATGGCGCGCTGGATGGCGAGATGGTGACCAATGTGGTGTTCAACGGCGTCAACCGGGGCCAATTGGGAGGCGTGCCGCGAGGGCTGGCCGGCAATTTCGTGGGCTTGCCCTTCATCTTCAATGTTCGCATTGCCGCGCCTTTCCGGGGGCTGATGCGCAACGCCCAATATTATACCGATCCGACGCAGGCGATCCGTGACAGGGTGGCTGAGGAAACGCAGGAAAAGATGCGCGCGCAAAGCGCCCGCGATTTGCAATCAGGTCTTGCGGTTCAGCCTGTGGCAAGCGAGACTGTGCGAAATACGGAGCCGAAATGAAAAAGATAGAGACCATTATGGCGGGACTGACCGTCATGGCCCTGGGCGGATGCATTCAGGTCAAGGCGCCGGAAAAGCCGATCGAGATCAACCTCAACGTTAAGATCCAGCAGGAAGTCGTCGTAAAACTGGAAAAGGACGCGCAGGATCTGATCAACAATAACCCGGAGTTGTTCCCGCAATGACACGCAAGTTCATGCTGGCCGCCGCTGTGCTGGGCGGCCTAGTTCTGGCCGGCGCCGCGCAGGCCCAGGGTGGTGCGGCCGCCGCGATCGCTGCCGGCACGGTGGGCGAGCAGGCCGATGGCTATCTGGGCATCGCCGGCACGGTGGGCGCGGATGTGCGGGCCGAGGTCGAATCGATCAACATCAAGCGCCGCGCCGTCTATACCGATCTGGCCGGCAAGCGCGGCGTGACGGTGCAGGATGTGGCGGCCGCAACCGGTTGCCAGACGCTCAGCAGCCGGGTGAAGCCGGGGCAGGTCTATCGCGTCGGCGGTGGTGCCTGGCAGACCAAGGGCGCCGGGGCGATCTCTTTGCCGGCCTATTGCGCCACCGCAGGCCAGTAAAACGCGCGTGGCTGGCGGACTTTGACCGCCAGTTCGTCTGGGCAGGATAATCTCCTGCCCAAGTATAGTTGACTATCCGTCATCCCCTTTCTAAACGGGCCGCGCCTTGACGGGTGCAGCCGCAAGCGCCATGCCGCCTGCCATTGGGTTTCAGCCTGATGGAAGGATTGGCAATGGTTGCGGGTGAATCCGGGCAGG
The DNA here is from genome assembly GCF_018604485.1 of Sphingobium sp. BHU LFT2. NCBI lineage: Bacteria > Pseudomonadati > Pseudomonadota > Alphaproteobacteria > Sphingomonadales > Sphingobiaceae > Sphingobium > Sphingobium sp. BHU LFT2. The sequence continues at coordinate 25,278 of NZ_JAFCGW010000023.1, read as the reverse complement.
ACCCGGCGGGGGAAGATGCGCGGATCGCTTCACTGGAAGCGAGAATTGCGCAGGCGGAACATGCCGAGCAGGTCAGACAGGGGACGAAGGTGCAGCAGGCGGACGATGGTTCGCGTCTGGGCAACAGGGTTCTCGCAGAGCTGATCGGTGGTCTTGTCGGTGGTGCGTTGATCGGCTGGGTTCTCGACCGGCTGCTCGGCACATCCCCATGGCTCCTGCTTGTCTTCCTCGGTCTCGGGATCGTGGCGGCGTTCAGGAACATCATCAGATTGACGACGACGAAGCGTTCCGATCAATAGGGGCGCTTTTGTCTTAGTCCGAATATTAGACGGTACAGGGGTCCAAGTGGCAGAATCCGGCAAAATCGATCCGATGCATCAGTTTGCGATCGAACCGCTGTTCGGTACCGATCACCTGTCCATCGGCGGCTTCAACATCGCCTTCACCAACAGCGCGCTCTATATGGTCGCCGCTGCGGTGGTGCTGTGGATCTTCGTGATCGGCGGCATGAAGCGCGAACTGGTGCCCGGTCGTTGGCAGATGGCGGTCGAATATTTCACCGGCTTCATCAAGAACCTGCTGATCTCGAACGTGGGCGAGGGCGGCAAGAAGTACATTCCCTATGTCTTCTCGCTCTTCATGTTCATCCTGATGGCCAACCTTCTGGGCTTGCTGCCGCTGGGTCTGGTCGGGGTCCACCCCTTCACCTTCACCAGCCACTTCACCGCCACAGGCGTGCTGGCGATCATGAGCTTCTCGATCGTGCTGATCGTTGGCTTCTGGAAGCATGGGCTGCACTTCTTCTCCCTGTTCGTGCCGCACGGCACGCCCCTGCCGATGATCCCGGTCATTTTCCCGATCGAGCTGATCTCGTTCATGGTGCGTCCGTTCAGCCTGGGCCTGCGACTGTTCGTGGCGATGACCGCCGGACACGTGCTGCTCAAGGTGCTGGCCGGCTTCGTCATCAACAGCTCGAATGCTGGCCCCGGTTTCGGTCTGACCGTCGGTGCCGCCAGCTTCGTGCTGATGGTCGGTATCAGCGCACTCGAAGTGCTGGTCGCCGTGATCCAGGCCTATGTGTTTGCGCTGCTGACCTCGGTCTACATCAACGACGCCGAAAACCTGCACTGAGTTTTCGTACATTCTTCAACGCTTAATTGGTTTAGAAAAAGGAGTTTAGAACATGGACGCAGAAGCCGCAAAGCTGCTCGGTGCTGGCCTGGCCGCGATCGGTGCGGGCATTGCCGCCCTCGGTGTGGGCAACGTCTTCAGCTCGTTCCTCGAAGGCGCGCTGCGCAATCCGGGTGCCGCTGACGGCCAGCAGGGTCGCCTGTTCATCGGCTTCGCCGCCGCCGAACTTCTGGGTCTGCTGGCGTTCGTTATCGCCATGATCCTGGTCTTCGTGGCCTAAAGATCGACGGGGCGGGCAGCCTGGCTGCCTGCCCCTTGACGACCGCCCCCTTTTCGGACGGATAAAAATGCCTCAAATCGCGCAAATCGCCGATACCTATGCTTCCCAGATCTTCTGGCTGCTGCTGACGTTCGGCTTCGTCTTCTTCGTCATCGGCCGCGGCATGGTGCCCAAGGTGCAGGCGACGGCCGACGCGCGCGACGCGAAGATTTCGGGTGATCTCGATGCTGCCAAGGCAGCCTTCGCCCGCGCCGACGAAGCGGAAGCGGACTATCGCGTCCGTGATGCCGAAAGCCGCACCGCCGCCCAGGCGACGCTGGCCAAGGCGAAGGCGGATGCCGCCAAGGCTTCGGAAGCGAAGCTGGCCGCCGCCGATGCGGAGATCCAGGACAAGATCGGCGCTGCCGAAGCCCGGATCAAGACCGCCACGGATGCCGCCATGGCACAGATTGAAACCGTCGCCGCCGATGCGGCGCGCGACATGGTCGTCCGGATTTCCGGCGTGGAAGCGTCGGACGAAGCGGCCCGCAACGCAGTAAAGGCGGCACTGGCTCATGGCTGAGGCAGCAGTAGAGCATAGCGAGGCGCAGGCCCCGCACCTCAATCAGGCAATCCACGCCGAAGGCATGGAGCCGGTTGGCACCGTGGCGCATGAAGGCGTCGCGCCGCATACCGATCCCAAGGCGGTCGGCATGGACGCGACAGCCTGGGTCAGCCTGGCGATGGCGGTATTCATCGTCATCCTGCTGATCAAGAAGGTGCCCAGCCTGATCGGTGGCGTTCTGGATGGCCGGATCGCCCAGATCAAGGAACAGCTGGCCGAAGCATCGAAGCTTCGTGCCGAAGCCGAAGCGCTCAAGGGCGAATATGAAGCCAAGCTGGCCGCTGCGGCCGGCGAAGCCGACGCCATGCGCAAGTCGGCCGAGCATGAAGCCGAAACGCTTCTGTCCGATGCCAAGGTGCAGGCTGCCGATCTGGTCGCCCGTCGCCAGAAGATGGCGGAAGACAAGATCGGTGCGGCTGAGCGCAGCGCACTGGCCGACATTCGTGCCAAGGCGGTGAAGGCCGCTACCGGCGCTGCCGCCGCCCTGATTGCCGAAGGCCATGATGCCAAGGCGGACAAGGCGCTGGTCGATGATGCGATCAAGGGTCTTGGCCCGGTCGCCTGATCGAACAGGCAGAAATAGCAAAAGGGTCGGCACCGGAAGGCGCCGGCCCTTTTTGTTTGGGTTCAGGCTGGCGTGCTGTCCGTCCATTCGGATCGCAGCATTCGCATGATCGCGGTATCCCATCGCGCATCGCCGACCCGCACGGAGGACAGGCGGATGCCTTCGGTCACGAAGCCCAGCCGTTCATAGCTGCGGATGGCGGGCCGGTTCCAGGCATAGACATTGAGTTCCAGCCGCTCGACGGCGTCGAAGGCAAAGGCGCTGGCGAGCGCAAGGCGCAGCATCGGCACCGCCAGACCCCGGCCGCGCGCATCGGGCGCGATCGCGACACGGCCCAGCGTGGCATTGCCGTTGCGCCAGTCGAAGGCGATCTGGACATGGCCGACCAGTCGATCACCGTCCTGCGCCATCCAGCACAGGCGCATGGGCGGATCGCTGCGTCCTTCGTCCAGCATCGCTGTCATCTGCTCGTCGGACAGCGGGAAATGGACATAGGGGCCGCCCCACTGAACGACATCTGCGTCGCTGCCAAACCAGCCCGACAGGGTGGAGAAATGATCGGGGGTGAAGGGAAGGAGATGGACCATAAGGCGGTCATAGGCGCGCCAGCCTGCGGAGTGCCACGGCCGGTTGTCTGAAGGTGGCGCGGTCAACGGATCAGACGAAGATGCTGTTCCAGTCCTGCTTCATGCTGACCAGGGTCAGGCCATAATCCTGGGCCTTGTCCAGCGCCTCGGCCAGGGGACTCAGGAAGAAATCCCGATCATAGGCAAATTCCCGAACGGCATCGTCATGATGCAGCAGCAGCGCCAGCCGTGGCCCTGATCCGGTCTTCACATAGCGGAGCATGGCGAGGTCGCCGTCCGAATTGCCGAAGGCCAGGATCGGGCGACGGCCGATATGAAGGGCGATATTCTGCGCTTTCGCCTCGCGATCGTCGAAACAGCGGAGTTCGGGCAGTTTGACAAGTTGCGCGACGCCATCACCGTCGATTTCGAACCGGGTGCGAAGGCTGGAGCCGATCACCTGTTCGGGCGGAATGCCATAGACGTTTTCGGCGAAGGCGCGCATCAGGTCGAGCCCGCCGCCCGAGACGATATAGGTCTTGAAATCATGGGCGCGCAGGAAATCGAGCAATTCGATCTGCGGGCGATAGACGCATCGGGTGAAGGGCCGGTCGAGCAGGGGATGATGTGCGGTGGCGAGCCAGTCGCGTGCGATCCTGTCAAATTCCTCTTCGGTCGCGCCCGCATGCTCACGGGCGGCAACCTCCAGCAGCCCTAGCTTCCCCAGCGCCTTCATGGCCGGCATGTCCTGTTCGACATAGGCCTTGAAAGGCTGTTGCTGCGCGAGTTCCGGTTCCTGTTCGATCAGTTTTGCGCGCAGCATGCGGCCGAACAGGAACTGGGTCTGAAGTGGCTGTTCCGCCCAGAGCGTGCCGTCATTGTCGAAGGTGGCGATGCGCTGCGGGGTGGGGACATGCTCCGGTCCCGAGCCTGTCACGCGGGCGACGAAATCCAGGATCGCGGCCTTGGCAGGTCCGTCGTTCCAGGATGGCAGGGGATCGGACATGGCTGGCTCCTTCGCGCTTGGACGTCCGGTGATTGGACCGGGACGGGAAGCTGGGAGCAATCGGGGTTTCCCCCGGAAAGGGGCGGGCATGGCCCGCAGTCGGGGCGAATGGCCGTTGGCCATTCGCCCCTTTACTTGCGATCAGGCCGTCAGCGTGGCGTTGTCGATCACGAAGCGATATTTGACGTCGCTCTTCTGCATGCGGGCATAGGCGTCTTCGATATCCTGGATGCGGATCATCTCGATGTCCGCAACGATGCCCTTCTCTGCGCAGAAATCGAGCATCTCCTGCGTTTCGGCGATGCCACCGATCAGCGAGCCGGCAATGCTGCGGCGCTTGAAGATCAGCGCGCCGACATTGGGCGAGGGGTGGGCATGTTCGGGCACGCCGACCAGTGTCATCGTCCCGTCGCGCTTCAGCAGAGTGGTGAAGGCGTCGAGATTATGGCTGGCCGCGACCGTGTTCAGGATGAAGTCGAAGCTGTTGGCATGGGCCTGCATCTCTTCGGCATTGCGCGAGACGACGACTTCGTCCGCACCGAGGTCCAGCGCGTCCTGGCGCTTGGATTCCGAGGTGGTAAAGGCGATCACCTTGGCGCCCATGGCATGGGCCAGCTTGATGCCCATATGGCCCAGGCCGCCAATGCCGACGATGCCGACCTTCTGGCCGGGGCCGACCTTCCAGTGGCGCAGCGGCGACCACGTGGTGATGCCCGCACACAGCAGCGGCGCCACCGCGGCGAGCTGATCGGCGGGGTGGCTGATCTTCAGGACGAACTTGTCCTTCACCACGATATTCTGCGAATAGCCGCCCAGCGTGTGGCCGGGCGCATCATCGGTCTTGCCATTATAGGTGCCGACAAAACCGTTCTCGCAATATTGCTCCAGCCCTTCGTCGCAGGAGGCGCAGCCCTGGCAACTGTCGACCATGCAGCCGACGCCGACCGTGTCGCCGACCTTGAAGGCGCTGACATGATCGCCGACCGCGGTCACATGCCCGACGATCTCATGGCCGGGAACGCAGGGATAGAGGGTGCCGTCCCATTCGGACCGGACCTGGTGCAGGTCCGAATGGCAGACGCCGCAATAGGCGATATCGATCGCGACATCATGCGGACCGACGGCGCGGCGTTCGATGTCGAGGGCTTCGAGCGGCTTGTCGGCGGCGTTGGCGCCATAGGCTTTGGTGGCCATGGGGATGTCCCTTTGCTTGAGGTTCGCGGTGTGCAGGGCAGACATGCCCCTCCGCTGCTATTCTTGGATGGGCGCGGGCCGTGGGACGGCCTGTGCCTGTCCCATGTAGGAAGTCGACAGGCTGTTGATTAGGCCGGCTTTCGGCAACACAGCCATGAATGGCAATCATGAATGGCGGTGTTGGCCGCCCTTTGTTCCATCCCGCCATTGCGATCCGCGCCGGTGCCGCTATCTCTGCGGCCATGTCGCAGCCGCAATCCCCCGACCGTTTCAACGAAGACAAGGCGACCTATACCGTCACCGGCAGCCAGCCCGACATCGATGCAGGTGTGGAGGCGATCCGCACGACGCTCAAAACGCTGCCGACCCGACCCGGCGTCTACCGGATGCAGGATGCGCGCGGCGATGTCCTCTATGTCGGCAAGGCGCGGGCGCTGAAGAACCGGGTGGCCAATTACACCCAGGTCGATCGCTTACCCAACCGCCTGCGGCGCATGGTGGCGCAGACGCGCAGCATGACGATCGTCACCACCAACAGCGAGGCGGAGGCGCTGCTGCTGGAGGCGCAGCTGATCAAGCGCTATCGTCCGCCCTATAATGTCCTGCTGCGCGACGACAAAAGCTTCCCCTTCATCCTGCTGCGCGAGGATCATGATTTTCCCCGCGTGCAGAAGCATCGCGGCGCGCGCAAATATAAGGGGCGCTATTATGGGCCCTTCGCCAGCGCCGGATCGGTGACGCGGACGATCAACGCGCTGCAGAAGCTGTTCCTGCTGCGGTCCTGCACCGACAGCTTCTTCGCCAATCGTTCGCGGCCCTGCCTGCTGTACCAGATCAAGCGCTGCTCGGCGCCCTGCGTCGATCGCATCGACACGGCCGGCTATGCCGAACTGGTGCAGGACGCACAGGATTTCCTGGGCGGCAAATCGACCGCCGTGCAGCAGAAGCTGGGCGCGGCGATGGAGGCAGCGGCCGAGGCGCTGGATTTCGAACAGGCGGCGATGATCCGCGACCGGCTGAAGGCGCTGACCTTCATCCAGGGATCGCAGGCGATCAATGCCGAGGGGCTGGGCGACGCCGACATCTTCGCATTGGCGGAGAAGGGCGGATCGATGTGCATCCAGGCCTTCTTCATTCGCGGCGGCCAGAATTGGGGCCATCGCAGCTTCTTCCCGGTCCACACCAATGATGTGGCGACCGAAGAGGTGCTGGAAAGCTTCATGGCGCAATTTTACGAGGAAGTGCCGCCGCCCAAGCTGATCCTGACCGACCGTGAGCCGGCCGAGTGCGAGCTGATGGCGCTGGCGCTGAGCGAAAGGCTAGGCAGCAAGGTACGGATCGAGGTGCCCCAGCGCGGCGAGCGCACGCGCCTGATCAAACAGGCGCAGCGGAACGCGGTGGAGGCGCTCGACCGGCGCCTGGCCGAGACCACGACCCAGGCCAAGATATTGGACGAGATGGTCGAAGCCTTCGGGCTGGACGGCGTGCCCGACCGGATCGAAATCTACGACAACAGCCATATCCAGGGCGCCCATGCGCTGGGGGCGATGGTGGTCGCCGGGCCGGAGGGGTTCCGCAAGAACGCCTATCGCAAGTTCAACATGAAGAACCCGGACATCTCGAACGACGATTTCGCGATGATGCGCGAAATGTTCGAGCGGCGCTTCGGCCGGGCCGCGCGCGAAGACCCCGATCGCGACGGCGGCGAATGGCCGGACCTAGTGCTGATCGACGGCGGCAAGGGGCAGTTGTCGGCGGCGCGGGCGATGCTGGAGGATATGGGCATCGAGGATGTCTGCATGATCGGCATTGCCAAGGGGCCACATCATGGCCGCGACGGGCGCGAGGTTTTCCACCTGATGGATGGGCGGGAGGTGAGTTTCCCGATCAATCATCCGCTGCTCTTCTACATGCAGCGCCTGCGCGATGAAGCGCACCGCTTTGCCATCGGCGCGCATCGGGCGAAGCGCAGCAAGGCGATCACCGTGTCGTCGCTGGACGAGGTGCCCGGCATCGGCCCGGCCCGGAAAAAGGCGCTTCTGATGCATTTCGGGACGGCGCGGGCGGTGCGCGATGCGGCGCTGGAGGATCTGCAACGCGCCCCCGGCGTGTCGAAGGCGGTGGCCCAGCAGGTCTATGACTATTTCCACGGCTGAAAAATGTGACGATAACGCAATGATTTTTGCTGGCTCATAAGTGTCGCGTTAACAATTGCTGGCGATGTTTCCCCCCGGCCGATCGGTGGGGGAGACAAGAGTGGGGAACAGTTGGGGGCTTGCGGCTGCGCAATTGGCAACAGTCGCTTTTCTGATGATGGCGGGCGTTCTGGCGCCGCCGGCACGTGGCGACATGCTCGCCATTCCCCTGACGACGGCCAGCGGCCATGGATTGGCGGCGGGGTTGATTGCGGTCGGCGCGATCCCGATCGGCAAGGGGCAGTTCGAGGGGGCATTGGTGGTGCGGGGGGACCGCGACCGCCTGGCCTGGCCGATGCTGACGCGCGGCGTATTGCTGCTGGCGGCGCCCGATTTCCTCTGTGCCGGCAGGGGAGGGCGGGCATGAACGTCGAACGCCCGATGGAAAGCATCCGCCTGGCCGGTGCGCGCATGCTGATGTGGCTATTCTGGCTGAATGTGCCGGCACTGATGCTGATCGGCTGGTGGCTGAAGGCACCCGATGCGGAAGTCGGCGCGCTGGCGGCTGCGCTGCTGGCGCTGCTTCCGACCATCATGGTGCGGCGGCGCGACATTGCGGCGCCGGCGCGCATGACGCTGGCGGTGACATCGGTGGCGATCCCGGCGCTCTATGTCTTCCTGCTGCGCGGGCATGGCTGGCAGATGGACATGCATATGGGTTTCTTTGCGGCGCTGGCGGCGCAGACCGTGCTGCTCGATCGGCGGGCGTTGCTGGTCGCGGCCGGCGTGACGGCGCTCCACCATCTGATCCTCAACTATAGCTATCCCGCCTGGGTGTTCGCCAGCGAGGGCGATCTGCCTCGCGTGCTGGTGCATGCGCTGATCGTGGTGATCCAGACCCTGATGCTGTGGTGGATCGTGTCGCTGCTGACCCAGACCATCCGCCTGCAAACCGAGGAGCGGCAGCGGAGCGAAGGGCTGCGCAAGGAGGCGGACGCGGCGAAGGAGCGGGCCGAGGTCGCGCTGGCCGAACTGGAGCGGGCGCAGACGATTGCCACTCGTCAGCGCGCGATCGAGGAAGCGGCGCGGCGGGCCGAAGAGGCAAGCGAGCGGCGCCGGCTGGTGGCCGATGCGCTGGAGGCGCGATTGGGCGCGGTGGTCGGCGATCTGGGCCAACTGGCCGGGCAATTGTCGGCCAGCAAGCAATGGCTGTTCGATCTGCTCGATCGCACGACCCAGCGTTCGGCCGAATTGCGCAAGGCCCATGCCCGCGCCGATGGCGATGTCCGCGCGGTGGCGCAGGATACGGAAAAGCTGGCCATTTCGATCAATGGCGTGGGCGGCAGCGCCAGCCATACCCGCGACAATGCGCTGCGCGGCGCGATGGCCACCCGTGCGCTGACGCCGGAGGTCGACATGCTGTCGGCGACGGTCGATTCCGCCAGTTCGATCGTCGCGCTGATTTCGCAGATCGCGGCGCAGAGCCGGACCCTGTCGCTTAACGCCGGGATCGAGGCGGCGCGTAGCGGCAGCGAGGTGCGGGGCTTTGCCGTCGTGGCATCGGAGATGAAGAGCCTCGCCGCGCAGACGGCCGAGGCGACCCGCCAGATTGACATCTATCTGCAGGATATTCGCCGTGCGGCCGACAGCGTGTCGGGCGCGATCGACGTCGCGACCCAATCGGCCGACACGATCGATCGGTCGACCGCCGGCATCGTCGATGATGTGGCGGAACAGATACGCGCCACCGGCGAGATCGCCGCGGCGACCGAGGAGATGGCCCGCCACATCGCCGAAGCGGCGTCCCAGGCCGAAGCGCTGAGCCTGGCGCTGGCGGAGGCGCAATCGGCCATGGGCGAAACCGACGCGGCGGCGACGGCCCTGTCCAGTCGTTCGCAGGAATTGCAGGAAACGGTGCGTAACGTGCTGGAGGAACTGCGCGCCGCCTAGCGCTGGGGCGGGTCGCCGGGGAAATTCGCCTTCAGGAAATCGAGCACCAGCCGGGCGCGGGCGGGCAGGCGCTTCAGCGCGGGATGCACCGCCAATATGTCGATCGGGTCGATCTGGCTGGCGGGGAGGACGCGCACGAGGCGCCCCGCCTCCAGATCCTCCGCCACCCGCACGGCAGGCAGCATCGCGATGCCGAGGCCGGCAAGCGCGGCGCGATGCACCGCTTCGCTATTGTCGCTGCGGAACGGGCCGCTGATCAACTGGTCGCGGCCATCCACCGTCCATTTGGCCGGCAGGTCGCCATAGCCATAGGCGATGCAGCGATGGCTCGGCAGATCGTCCGCGCTGGCGGGCAGGCCATGGCGCGCGACATAGTCGGGATGGGCGACCAACATGCGGGGCAGGGCGCCCAGCCGATGCACGACCAGCATATCGTCCCCGACCGGGCCGACGCGCAGCGCCAGATCGAGCCGGTCCTGGACCAGATCGCGTTGCCAGTCGGTCATCGCCATGTCGATCCGCAGGCCGGGATGCTGATCGCTGAGCAGGCTCAGCAGGCCCAGATAATAGAGGCCCAGCGCGGTCGTGACGCCGATCCGCACCGTGCCGCTGACATCGCCCTGGACCGGGCGCAATTCCTGTTCGGCCACTTCCAGCGCGTCGACCAGCGTGCGGGCATGGACCAGCAACTGGTCGGCTTCCGGCGTCGGGACCAGCCGGCGCGTGGTGCGATGGAACAGCACGGTACCAAAATGGGCTTCCACCTGATCGAGCCGGCGGGCTATGGTGGTGTGGCTCGCATGCATCTCGGCAGCGACGCGCGTGAAACTGGGCTTTTCGCATAGCCGTATGAAGGTGCGGATCGAAAGAAGCAGGTCGCTCATTTGAACATGTCCTGCACAGATATTGTGCCGGGAATCCCTATTGTGCGGAGAACGGAAAAGCCAGACCTAAGCGCCGGCGCAGGGACGCCAGTCAGACATTTAATGGAGACGAGAGGATGGCATCGGATCGTATCGGTCATGCAGGGTTTGCGGCAAAAAGGCGCAGCGCGCAGGACGCAGCTGCCCTGATCGCCGACGGCATGACCGTGGGCATGAGCGGCTTCACCGGTTCGGGCTATCCCAAGGCCGTCCCTCTGGCGCTGGCCGACCGAATTACTGCCGCCCATTCCGCTGGTGATCCGTTCCGGGTGAAGGTGTGGACCGGCGCATCGACCGGGCCTGAACTGGATGGCGCGCTCGCCAAGGCCGACGGCGTCGAATTTCGCCTGCCCTATAATAGCGATCCGATCGCCCGCGAGCGGATCAACCGCGGCGAGATGCAATATTTCGACATGCATCTGAGCCAGGTCGCGCCGATGGCGTGGCAGGGCTTTTTGGGCGAACTGGATGTCGCCGTGGTCGAAGTGACCGGCATCACGCCCGATGGCCTGCTGATTCCGTCCGCCTCGGTCGGCAACAACAAGACGTGGCTCGATCGCGCCAAGGGCATCATCCTGGAGGTCAATAGCTGGCAGAATGCTGCGCTCGAAGGGATGCACGACATTTATTACGGCACGGCGTTGCCGCCCAGCCGCGTGCCGATCCCGCTGACCCGCGCGGATGATCGCATCGGCGAGCCCTATTTCCGCGTCGATCCCGCCAAGGTGCTGGCGGTGGTCGAAACCGACTCGCCCGATCGCAACGCGCCCTTCACCCCGCCCGATGACAGTGCGCGGGCGATCGCTGGCCATCTGCTCGAATTCCTCGGCCATGAAGTGAAGATGGGCCGCATTCCGGCGTCGCTGCTACCGCTTCAGTCGGGCGTCGGCAATATCGCCAATGCCGTGCTGACGGGCCTCATCGATGCGCCGTTCGACAATATGGTCTCCTATACGGAGGTCATTCAGGACGGCATGCTCGACCTGCTGGAATCCGGCAAGCTGCGCATGGCGAGCGCCACCGCCTTCTCGCTCAGCCCCGAGGCGGCCGCGCGGCTCAATGCCGACATGGCCCGCTTCCGCAACAAGATGATCCTGCGTCCGCAGGAAATCAGCAACCATCCCGAACTGGTTCGCCGCCTGGGCTGCATCGCCATGAACGGCCTCATCGAGGCGGACATTTATGGCAATGTGAACTCCACCCGTGTCATGGGATCGCGTATCCAGAACGGCATCGGTGGATCGGGCGACTTTGCCCGCAACGCCTATCTGTCGATCTTCATGACGCCCTCGACCGCCAAGCAGGGCAAAATTTCGGCGATCGTGCCGCATGCCAGCCATGTCGACCATATCAATCAGGATGTGCAGGTGATCGTCACCGAACAGGGGCTGGCCGACCTGCGCGGGCTGGCGCCGCGCCAGCGGGCCGAACTGATCATCAACAATTGCGCCCATCCCGATTATCGCCCGATGCTGAAGGATTATTTCAGGCGGGCGATGCAGGGCAGCTATGGCCTGCAGTCGCCGATGCTGCCGGCCGAGGCCTTCGCCTGGCACCAGCGCTTCATCGATACCGGCACGATGATGCCGGGCTGATCATCAATGGCCCGGCGCAGCCTGACCTGCGCCGGGCCATTGATCATTGCTGTTCGATTGCCGCTTTCCGACATATTTCCGCTGAGGGAACCGGGAGCCATGCCGTCCGCTTGACCTGCATATTCGCAGCACGGACCCATCATGGATTTCCTGACGACCGACTTTCTCGACAAGCCCATCTGGATGTGGGCGCTCTTCCTGACGACCATCATCGCATTGCTGGCGCTGGATCTGGGCGTGCTGCATCGCAAGCAACGCGAGATCGGCGTGCGCGAGAGCGTGAAGCTCGCGGGTTTCTACATTGCGATCGGCCTTGCCTTTGGCGGCTGGATCGCCTGGCAGATGGGGCAGGAGGCGGCAGTCGCCTATCTCACCGGTTTCGTCGTCGAAAAATCGCTCGCGCTCGACAATGTCTTCGTCATCGCGATGATCTTCTCCTTCTTCCATGTGCCGCGCCGCTACCAGCATGAGGTGCTGTTCTGGGGCATCATCGGCGTCATCGTCCTGCGCGCGATCATGATCGGACTGGGCGCGGCGCTGGTCCAGAATGTCTCCTGGGCGCTCTATTTCTTCGCGGCGATCCTGATCTTCACCGGCATCCGCATGTTGTGGACGGTGGGCAAGGAGCAGACGATGGAGGGGAACCGGCTGCTCGGTTTCCTGCGCCGCCACATGCGCGTGACCGACCGGGTGGAGGGCGATCATTTCTTCGTGCGCCAGCCGGCCGAGCCGGGCGGCAAGCCGCTGCTCCATGCGACGCCGCTGTTCCTGGCGCTGGTGATGATCGAGATTGCCGATGTCATCTTCGCGGTGGATTCCGTGCCGGCGATCTTCGCCATCACCACCGATCCCTATCTGGTCTATACCTCCAACATCTTTGCGATCCTGGGGCTGCGCGCGCTCTATTTCGCGCTGGCGGCGGCGGTCCACCGCTTCCATTATCTCAAATATGCGCTGTCGGTGGTGCTGATCTTCATCGGCGCCAAGATCTTCCTGGCCGATGCGCTGGGGTTGGAGAAGATCCCGCCGGCCTTTTCCCTGCTGGTGACGGCCGGGGTGTTGGGTGCAGGCATCGGCCTGTCGCTGTGGCGCACCCGTGGCGAGGCGCAGCCGCAACATTAGATTTGGCACGAATGCCGGATCGCCGATAGGAAGGCGCCATGCCCGTCCTCATCACATCCGGCATCGTCTGCGCGCTGCGTGCCCATGGCGAACATGGCGCGGTCGCGCGGCTGCTGACGCCCGATCATGGGCTGGTCGCGGGCTATGTGCGCGGCGGGCGGTCGCGGGCGCTGCGCCCGGTGCTGCTGCCGGGCAATGCGGTGAAGGCCGAGTTCCGCGCCCGTACCGAAGATCAGCTCGCGAGCCTGACCGTCGAACTGGAGCATAGCCGCGCGCCTCTGCTGGGAGAGCCATTGCCGGCGGCAGCGATCGACTGGGCCTGCGCACTGACGGCGGCCGCCCTGCCGGAGGGAACGCCCTATCCGACGCTCTACGAAGCGCTCGATGGCGTGCTTGGTGCTGTCGAGGCGGCGCCGGCGGCGCGGGGCTGGGCGGCGGCTTTGGTCCGTTATGAATTGCTGCTGCTGGCGGAACTGGGCTTCGGCCTTGACCTCAGCCGCTGCGCTGCCACCGGCACCGCCGACGAGCTGGCCTTTGTCAGCCCGCGCAGCGCCGCGGCGGTCAGCCGGGCCGGGGCGGAGGGCTATGAGGCGCGCCTGCTGCCGCTGCCGCCTTTCCTGTTGCAGGGCGGGGCCGGAGACTGGTCGCAGATCATGGATGGATTGCGCCTGGCAGGCTTCTTCCTGGAGCGGTCGGTGCTGACCGAAAGGCGGGCCGATGTGCTGGCCGCGCGCGAAAGACTGGTCGATCGGCTGAAAAGAGCGGTTGCGTAACGCGCGCAGTTTTTGCAAGGGCGGGCGCGCCGTTTCCGCATTCTCCGTTCGCCCACCGTGCAGCGGCGGCCATTTTCTTTCGCGGAACCGTGCCGGCAGAGATTTAGAAAGAGGTTTCCCATGTTGATCGCCCTGTTCCCTGGAGATGGTATCGGCCCCGAGATCGTCGCGCAGGCGAAGCGCGTGCTTGATGCGCTGGCGATCGACGGCCTCACCTATGAAGAGGGTCTGGTCGGCGGTTCGGCCTATAAGGCGGTCGGCCATCCGCTGCCGCCCGAGACGCTGGACATCGCCAAGCGCGCCGACGCCATCCTGTTCGGCGCGGTCGGTGATCCCGACTGCGACTCGCTGGAACGCCATCTGCGTCCGGAACAGGCGATCCTGGGCCTGCGCAAGGAACTGGGCCTCTTCTCCAACCTGCGGCCGGCCAAGGTCTTCCCCGAACTGGCGCACGAAAGCGCGCTGAAGCCCGAAGTGGCCGGATCGATCGACCTGCTGATCGTGCGCGAGACCAATGGCGACGTCTATTTCGGCGAGAAGGGCATGCGCACTACCGCCGATGGCCTGCGCGAAGGCTATGACATCATGTCCTATAACGAGGCCGAGGTGCGCCGCATCGCCCATGCCGGCTTCCAGGCGGCGCGCGCCCGTCGCGGCAAGCTCTGCTCGGTCGACAAGGCCAATGTGCTGGAAACCAGCCAGCTGTGGCGCGACGTGGTGATCGAGGTGTCGGCCGAATATCCCGACGTCGCCCTGACCCACATGTATGTCGACAATGCCGCGATGCAGCTGGTCCGCAACCCCGGCCAGTTCGACGTCATCGTCACCGGCAACATGTTCGGCGATATCCTGTCGGATCAGGCGAGCATGTGCGTGGGCTCGATCGGCATGCTGGCGTCGGCGACGCTCAACGGTAGCGGCCAGGGCCTCTATGAACCGATCCATGGTTCGGCACCCGACATTGCCGGCCAGGGCAAGGCCAATCCGTTGGCGACCATCCTGTCGGCGGCGATGATGCTGCGCTATTCGCTGAACCTGTCCGAGCCGGCCGACCGGATCGAGGCGGCAGTGGCCAAGGCGCTGGCCGACGGTGCCCGTTCGCCGGATCTGGGCGGCACGATGAACACGGTGGAGATGGGCGACGCGGTTCTCGCTGCGCTCTGATCCGACTTCGGTTCGTCGCATTTGCGTGACGCGAACGTAAAGTTTCTTCGTTTCCGGTCGATATGAGCGGTGAATGGGGACGCAAATGCCGACTGAACTGATTGAAGACCATCATGTCCTGCGGGGCATGATGCGGGATTTTGCCAGCATGATGGACGATGACGTCCGCGACATGGCACTCCTGACCCGCTGGCGCATTCGCTTCGCCCAGCTGTTCCGCGACCATATGGGGCGTGAGGACATGCTGGCGCGGGGCTTGCGCCAGGGGCCGCTGGCGATCGAAGCCGAGCCGGTCGTGCATCAGCATGGCCGCACCATGGTGGCGCTGTTCCTGCGCTACAGCGACCATATCAAGCAATGGACCCCGGCCCAGATCGCGGCCGACTGGGGCAATTACAAGCGGGCGACGCTGGCGCTGCAGGATTCCCTCTATGACCATATGGAGTGGGAAGAGGCGCATCTGCATCCGCTGATCGAGGGCAGGGTGCGAAGGGCCGCCTAGACCTTGATCGCTTCAGGCTGAATCTGCCTGAAGCGTGAATCAAGGTCTAGCATCCAAGAATAGAGCCTGATTCACGCTATCGGTGGAAGCGCAAGGCGCTTCCGCCTCAAACGATCAGGCTCTAGGGGGCCAATTCGCGCATATCGGTCCTGTCGGCTGTTCCGCACGCCAGCTAGGCAGCGGCATGGACGACTTTTCCCTGCCCAGCCTTCGTGCCGCCGCCGCCATGGTTCATGACCAGGTGCCGCCGACCCCGCAATATGCCTGGCCGCTGCTGGCCGGGCGGATCGGCGTCGAAACCTGGGTCAAGCATGAGAACCATACGCCGACCGGCGCCTTCAAGGTGCGCGGCGCCATCACCTATATCGACTGGCTGCGCCGCACCCATCCGGAGGTGACGGGCATCATCACCGCGACCCGCGGCAATCATGGCCAGGCGCAGGTGCGCGCGGCCCGTGCCGCCGGCCTCCAGGCGACGATCGTCGTTCCCCATGGCAATGCGCTGGAGAAGAATGCCGCGATGCGGGCATTCGGCGCGACCCTGATCGAACATGGGCATGATTTCGACAGCGCCAAGGCGGAGGCTGTGCGCCTGGCCGCCGAGCAGGGGCTGTTCATGGTCCCGGCCTATCATGAACAACTGGTGCGCGGCGTTGCCAGCTATGGGCTGGAACTGTTCGATGCGGTGCCCGACCTCGACACCGTCTATGTTCCCGTCGGTTGCGGATCGGGCCTGTGCGCCACGATCGCGGCGCGCGATGCGCTGGGCCTCAAGACCAAGGTCGTCGGCGTCGTTTCCGCCCATGTCGATGCCGCCAAGCGCTCGTTCGAGGCAGGGCAATTGCTCACCAGCCTGACCGCCTATACCTTTGCCGATGGCGTCGCCGTCTGCACCCCGGTTCAGGCCGCGCTCGACTATTTCGGGCCGCGCGCCGATCGCTTTGTTGGCGTCACCGATGACGAGGTGGCGGACGCCATCCGCATCTATTGGCAGGACACCCATAATCTGGCCGAGGGCGCCGGTGCGGTGGCGCTGGCCGCGCTGATCCAGGAAAAGGAGCAGATGCGCGGCAAGAAGGTTGCGGTTATCCTCTCGGGCGGTAATGGCGACATGAGCCAGATGGCACAGATATTGGGCGGCGAAACGCCGCGCGTCACGACGGATATGCGGAAGGCGATATGAAGCGGAAGAGCGGGCAGAACCCTGAGATCACCAAGAACTGGAAGCCGGCGACGCTGGCCATCCGGGGCGGCACCGCCCGCACCGAATATGGCGAGACGTCCGAGGCCTTGTTCCTGTCCAGCGGCTATTGCTACGACCGGGCCGAGGATGCCGCCGCGCGCTTCGCCGGCGAACAGCAGGGCATGACCTATAGCCGGCTGCAGAACCCGACTGTCGAGATGCTGGAGCAGCGCATCGCCCTGCTGGAAGGCGCCGAAGCCTGCCGCGCGACCGCGACCGGCATGGCGGCGATGACCGCTGCCCTGCTGTGCCAGTTGTCGGCCGGCGACCATGTCGTCGCGGCCAAGGCGGCCTTTGGCTCCTGCCGCTGGCTGGTCGACACGCTGCTGCCCAAGTTCGGCATCGCGACGACGACGATCGACGGCAGCGACGTTGCGGCCTGGGAGGCGGCAGCACAGCCCAATACCAAGGTCTTCTTCTTCGAGACGCCGGCCAATCCGACCATGGACGTTGTCGACATCGCCGCCGTCTGCGCGATCGCCAGGGCCCGCGGCATCACCACCGTTGTCGACAATGCCTTCGCCTCGCCCGCATTGCAGCGGCCGATGGAGTTCGGCGCCGACGTGGTTGCCTATAGCGCGACCAAGATGATGGACGGGCAGGGCCGCGTGCTGGCCGGCGCCATCTGTGGCAGCCGCGACTGGATCGACAATGTGCTGCTGCCCTTCCACCGCAACACCGGCCCGACGCTCAGCGCGTTCAACGCCTGGGTGGTGCTGAAGGGGCTGGAGACGCTGGACCTGCGCATCCGCCGTCAGAGCGAGAATGCGCTCAAGGTTGCCCAGTTCCTGGAAACCCGCCTGCCCAAGGTCAATTATCCGGGGCTGGAGAGCCATCCCCAGCATGCGCTGGCGATGCGGCAGATGGACGCGGCCGGACCGATCTTCTCGCTCTATGTCGGCGGCGGCCGGGCCGAGGCGCATGGCCTGCTCAATGCGCTGGAACTGGTCGACATCAGCAACAATATCGGCGATTCGCGCTCGCTGATGACCCATCCGGCATCCACCACCCATTTCGGCATGGCCGAAGAGGCGCGACTGGAAGTCGGCATCACCGAGGATATGCTGCGCCTGAACGTCGGCCTGGAAGATCCGGACGATGTGATCGCGGACTTCGACCAGGCGCTCAAGACGATAGGGCGTTGACGGAACCGGGCAGGGAGGCGCATGCGGGAGATATGAACGCATTGTTCCCCCTGCACGCGACGACGCGGGACATCATCGTCCATGTCGCCGTGACTTTCCTGCCCGAACAGTCGGAGCCGGACCGGGGGCGCTGGTTCTGGGCCTATCATATCCGGATCGAAAATCAGGGCGAACAGCCGGTGCAACTGCTGAGCCGTCACTGGATCATCACCGATGGGCGGGGCATTCAGCAGGAATTGGAGGGTGAAGGCGTGATAGGGGAACAGCCGGTGGTGCAACCGGGCAAAAGCTATGACTATGTGTCGGGCTGCCCGCTCAACACGGCGACGGGGTCGATGCGCGGCGCCTATACGATGATCGGTTCCGATGGCGAGACGTTCGAGGTGACCATTCCCCATTTCGCGTTGATCGCGCCGGCGGTGGCCGAATGAAGCGGACCCATTTGCCGCTCAACGGCCTGCGCGTGCTGGATGCGGCGGCGCGTCACCTGTCCTTTACCCGCGCCGCCGACGAACTGGCGGTGACGCCGGCGGCGGTCGGCCAGCAGATCCGCGCGCTGGAGGATATGCTGGGCGTGGTGCTGTTCCGCCGCACGCCCAAGGGGCTGGAACTGACGCCCGAGACCGAGGCGGGGCTGGAAGCGCTGCGCGCCGGTTTCCTGGAGTTTGAGGAAGCGGTGCGGGCGATGCAGGCGGGCCAGTCCAGTTCGTCGCTGACGATCGCGGCGCCGCGCGACATCACCGCCAAATGGCTGCAGCCGCGCCTGGCCGCCTATGCCGCGAGCCAGCCCGGCCTGACCTTCTCATTGGTCGCCGCCGACGAGGCGCTGGACTTTACCGAGGCCAATCTGGATCTGGCGCTGCGCCTGACCGATGGCGCGGGCGAGCATGAGGGCATCAAGATCGGCGAAACCGCCTTCGTCACCGTGGAAGCGGCGGCAGGTGGGCCGGAGCAGCGGATCGAATGGCCCGGCTGCCCCTCGGGCGACCTGCCTGCCGCGATCCGGGTGGCGGATGCAGGGCTGGCGATCGAGGCGGCGGCGAACGGCTTTGGCCGGGCGAGCGTGCCGCTGCTGCTGGCGCAGGCGGATATCGAGAATGGACGGGTGCGCAAGGTGGGCGATGCCCTGCCGACGATGCTCAGCTACTGGCTGATCGCGCCGTTGCCGCAATGGCGCCAGAAGAAGGTTAAGGCGCTGGTCGAGGCGCTCACGGCCTGATCCGGCGCGGCCGGGAAAATAGGATTTCGTCCGCTTAACTTCGCATATTTCCCGCATATTTCGACATTAAATGTCCAGCTGGTGATGGATTGTTGCGCGTTCCGTTCATGTCCCATCGGGCATGTATAGAGGATCGGCGGCGTGTAGGACAGGCGCCGGGCCGGGGATCAGTCGGCGAGCAGGTTGAGCGCGCGCGTCATCAGCATGACGAAGCGGCCTTCGTCGACGCGGGCGACCGGATCATTCCAGGCGCCGCTGACCGCGTAATATTGGCCGTCCTGCGCCTGCACCAGGAAGTTCATGGCAATGACGCCGGGTTCGCTGCCGCCCTTGTAGCCGAAATAGCGCCAGCGTTTCGCGTTGGCGGGGGCGATGCCCGGATTGACCGCCATGATCGACAGGGCGTCGCCGCCGTTGCGGCGCAGCCAGTCGAGCTGGGCGATTTCCTCCTGCGGGCTGGCGAACCATTCGAGCGTGTCGATTGCTACCGGATTTTCCGACACGGTGCCGACATCGACATGAGCGGCGGTCAGCCGGGTGGCGGCATCCCGCAACAGGGCGCGGCGATCGGCGATGGTCCCGGCCTCATAGCGGCGGCGCAATTCGGCATTGGCCGGCATCTTCAGGGCAAAGGCCTCTGCCGTGGTCAGCATCGGCAGGCTGCGGGGATCGGTGATGCCGAAGCGCTGGCGCATGGCGTCGACCTTGTCGCGGCCGAGGCCCAGCAGCAACGTGTCCGATGCGCTATTGTCGCTTTCGGCGATCATCGCGGTCGCCAGACTGTGCAGCGTCATCGGCGCGCGATCGGGCCATGCCATCAGCCGGCCGGAAAAGCTTTTCGGGCCGAGCGGGATGACATCGCTCCAGCGCCGCTCACCGGCTTGCACCGCACGCGCCAGTTCGGCCAGCACGGTCAGCTTGAAGGAGGAGCCGGTGGCCATCGGCTGGTCGGGACGGTGCGACTGGAGCAGGACGGGACCGGCATCGGTCAGCCGGGCGATGGCGAAGCTGCTGCGACCCGGCAGGGCGGCGATGTCGCGCAGCACCGCGGCCATGCTGTCATCGGCCTGGCGGCTGCCGATGATGCGCAGGCCGACGACGCGGTTGGGCGGATCGGGCGCGATCACCAGCGTGATGGCGACGATCGCCCGTTCGTAGCGGACCTCCATCTGCCCGGCGGTTGCGCTTTGCTGGGTGAGCGCGCCAAGCGCGATCGGACGGCCATGCTGCCGGCGCAGGTCGGCGGCGAGCGCGCGCCAGCGGTCGACCGGGATCGCGTCGATGAAGACGGGGGAGAAGAAGTCGGCTTCGTTGCCGGGGGCAGCGAGGATGGTCACCAGTTGCGTGGCGCGCGCGCGAAAAGCGGGGGCGGGATCAGCCATGGCGCGGCCGGGCAGCAGCGCCATCCCGATGAGGACAAGCGCGGCCGCCAGCAGCCTCATGCGTCAATCGCTTCCTCATCGACCGCTGCCGCATTTTCCTGGATGAAGGCGAAGCGATGGGCCGGATTGGTGCCCATCAGCCGCTCGACCAGATCGCGCACCTGCTGCCGATCCTCGATATCGTCGGGCAGGGTGATGCGGATCAGGCTGCGGGTCTTGGGATCCATGGTGGTCTCGCGCAGCTGCATCGGGTTCATTTCGCCCAGCCCCTTGAAGCGGCTGATCTCGACCTTCTTGCCCTTGAACTCCTTGGCCAGCATCGCCTCGCGCTGGGCATCGTCCATCGCATATAGGCTCTTGCCGCCGGCGGTCAGGCGATAGAGTGGGGGCTGCGCCAGATAGAGATGACCGCGCCGCACCAGTTCGGGCATTTCCTGGAAGAAGAAGGTCATCAGCAGGGTGGCGATATGGGCGCCGTCGACATCGGCGTCGGTCATGATGACGATGCGTTCGTAGCGCAGATTATCCGGGTTACAATCCTTGCGCGTGCCGCAGCCCAGCGCCAGGATCATGTCAGCAATTTCCTGGTTTGCCAATATCTTGGCGGTGTTTGCTGAGGCGACGTTGAGGATCTTGCCGCGCAGGGGCAAGATTGCCTGCGTCTTGCGGTCGCGGGCCTGCTTGGCCGATCCGCCGGCTGAGTCGCCTTCGACCAGAAAGATTTCAGCACCTTCCGGGTCATCGTTCGAACAATCTGTGAGCTTGCCGGGCAGGCGCAGCTTGCGCGCGCTGGTGGCGGTCTTGCGCTTGATCTCCTTTTCCTGCTTGCGCTTCAGCCGCTCGTCCATGCGGTCGATGACATAGGCGAGCAGTGCCTTGCCCCGGTCCATATGGTCGGTCAGGAAATGGTCGAAATGGTCGCGCACCGCATTTTCGACCAGACGCGCGGCGTCGGGGCTGGTCAGGCGATCCTTGGTCTGGCTCTGGAACTGGGGATCGCGGATGAAGACCGACAGCATGATCTCCGATGACGTCATGATGTCATCGGCGGTAATGTCCTTCGCCTTCTTCTGCCCCACCAGTTCGCCAAAGGCACGGATGCCCTTCACCAGCGCGGCGCGCAGGCCGTTTTCATGGGTGCCGCCATCGGGGGTCGGGATGGTGTTGCAATACCAGCTATAGCTGCCGTCGGACCAGAGCGGCCAGGCGACCGCCCATTCGACCCGGCCGGCTTCGCCCGGAAAATCCTGATTGCCCGAGAAGAATTGGGTGGTGGCGCATTCGCGCTCGCCCAGTTGCTCCTTCAGATGGTCGGCCAGGCCGCCGGGGAACTGGAACACTGCTTCGGGCGGGGTGTCGTCGCCGATCAGTTCGGGTGCGCATTTCCAGCGTATCTCGACCCCGGCGAACAGATAGGCCTTGGACCGGGCGAGACGATAGAGCTTGGCCGGCTTGAACTTCTGCTCGCCGAAAATCTCGCTGTCGGGGATGAAGCTGACCGCCGTGCCGCGCCGGTTGGGGGCGGCGCCGACCTTTTCCAGGCCGCTGGTGGGCAGGCCCTGGCTGAAGCTTTGGCGGAACAATTCCTTGTTGCGTGCGACCTCGATCACGGTCTTGATCGACAGGGCGTTGACGACGCTGATGCCCACGCCATGCAGGCCGCCCGAGGTTGCATAGGCCTTGCCTTCGAACTTGCCGCCGGAATGGAGGGTGGTGAGGATGACTTCCAGCGCCGACTTGCCGGGGAATTTGGGATGGTCATCCACCGGAATGCCGCGACCATTGTCAGTGATAGTCAGCTTGTTACCCGGTTCCAGGCTGATCTCGATCCGCGTGGCGTGACCGGCGACGGCTTCGTCCATGCTGTTGTCGAGCACTTCGGAGGCGAGATGGTGGAAGGCGCGCTCGTCGATGCCACCAATATACATGCCCGGACGGCGCCGGACCGGCTCCAGTCCTTCGAGCACTTCGATAGTGGAGGCGTCATAGCCCGGCGAGGTGGTGGACTGGGCGGAGGCGAACAGGTCTTCGGACATTCCGCCAAGCTATAGGCAGCCGGGCGTCGGGCGCAAGCGCTGCGCGCACGCGATCGCTAGCAATCAATTGTTACAAGGCGCTTTGCAACAAATTGGCCGACAGAGCCGTTGCCTCCATCAGGGTATATTCCCAAGGTCAGGCTGGAGAAATTCATGACATTCAAGCATTTTGCGCCGATCGGCGCCACGCTGGCGCTCGCCCTGGCGACGCCGGCAATGGCACAGCAGGACAGCGGCAAGGTCGACTGGACCGGCCCCTATGTCGGCGGCTCCTTCGGCTATAACTGGTCGAAGGGCGATGGCGGCGAGCATCTGCGCTTCGACACGGACGGGGACGGCAATTATGATGATGTCGTCACCACGGCGGCCGGGGCCAATGCCTTTTCGCCCGGCACCTGCGGCGGTTCGGCACGGGGGGCGACGCCGGCCAGCGGCTGCAATGGCGACAAGGATGCGATCGGCTGGATGGGCCATGTCGGCTATGACCGGCAGTTCGGCAGCATCGTCGCGGGCATCGTCGGCGAAGCGGGCAAGGCCTATGTCAGCGACAGCGTGACCGAATATTCGAGCACGCCGGCCAGCTATACCATGACCCGGCGGATCGGCTGGAACGCCAATCTGCGCGCGCGGCTGGGCTACACCACCGATGGCGGGGTCATGCCCTATATCACCGGCGGTCTGGCCTATGCCAAGGTGAAGAATCATTTCGACACCAGCAACACCGCCAACAGCTTCACCGAATATGATCGCAAGGAAGATGCCTGGGGCTACACCATGGGCGGCGGTGTCGAGGCCAAGGTCGCGCAGAATTTCTCGATCGGCGCCCGCTATCTTTGGACCCGTTACAATACCGGCGACTATCGCGTCGATGTGGGGCAGGGCAGCGCGCCCGCGACCAACCCCTTCATCATCACGCCATCCGGCGGCACCAGCATCAATCGTGGCGACAAGTTCGACAATCAGAGCCTGATGGCGACCGCCAGCTTCCGCTTCTGATCCGCCGCAATGAAGGGGCCGGGGCGATGCTCCGGCCCCTTCCTCTTGTGATCTTTACCTGATCCTGCGTCCGCCATAGCATCCCGCCGACAGGATATGGCGGGAGGTCGAGAAAATGGCGGCAGGTTTCAACCCCGATGCGGCGACCGCCGCCTATCTGGCGACGCTGTCGCCGGCCCAGCATGAACGGGCGATCGCCTATACCCAGGGCGGGCATTGGCTGCTGCTGTGGGGCATGCTGGTGACACTGCTCGCCATGGCGCTGATCTGGCGCAGCGGTCTGCTGGTGCGGTTGGGGCGGCGGGTGCATGTGCGGCGCCCCAATCTGGCGGTGTTCCTGTCTGCCTTGCTCTTCTTCCTGCTCGACTGGCTGATCGAACTACCCTGGTCCGTCTATGCCAATTGGGGACGCGAGCGCAGCTACGGCCTGACCAGCCAAAGCTTTGGCGGCTGGCTGGGCGAGGACATATTGTCGAGTGCGATCAGCATTCCGTTGCTGGCGCTGCTGGCGGTTGCCATCTATGCGCTGATGCGGCGCACGCCGCGCTGGTGGTGGGCCTGGTCGGGGCTGGTGGTGGTGCTGGGCATCATCCTGATGGTGGTCATTGCGCCGGTGGCGATCGAGCCGCTGTTCAATAACTATACGCCAGCGCCCGCCGGGCCGACCCGCGATGCGGTGGTCGAGCTGGCCCATCGTGCCGGCGTGCCGGGCGACAAAATCTATATCTATGACGGGTCGAAGCAGTCGGAACGCTATACCGCCAATGTCTCCGGCCTGTTCGGCACGGCGCGGGTGGCAATGAGCGATGTGATGTTCAAGCGCGGCGCCGACCTGGCCGAGGTGCGGGGCGTGGTGGGCCATGAAATGGGCCATTATGCCGAACATCATGTGCTGTGGCTGGCGGGCGGCATGAGCCTGCTGGCGATGCTGCTCTTCTTCCTGGTCGACCGGCTTTATCCGGTGGCGGCGCGCTGGTTCGGCGCGGGAAGCGCGATCAGCGATCCGGCGCATATGCCGGTCGCCTGTGCGGTGGCGGCGGTGGTCGGGATATTCCTGGTGCCGCTGATGAACAGCATCAGCCGCTATGACGAGAATGCCGCCGACCGTTTCTCGCTCAAGGTCGCGCATGAGCCCGATGGCCTTGCCAAGGCGCTGGTCAAGACGATCGAATATCGCGCCTCATCGCCCTCGCGGCTGGAGGAAATCCTGTTCTACGACCATCCCAGCGTCGAACGGCGCATCCATGCGGCGATGGTCTGGAAGGCGGAAAATCCGCAACTGGTCGGCAAATAGGGGGCAAAAGAAAAGGCCGCCCGGTGGGGCGGCCTTCCTTATCTGGTTTGGCTCAGCGGACCCGCGGGCCGCCGAAGGGCAGCGGCGGAGGCGGGCGGCGCGTGCCGCGCGGCAGTTGCGCCTGATAGGCGCGGCCGCAATGTTCGACGCAATAGGGGAAGCCAGGGTTCACCGCTTCGCCGCAGAAATGGAAGTCCGGCTCGCCCGGATGGCCCATCGGCCACTTGCAGATCCGCTCGGTCAGGTCGAGCAGGCTCGTCTTGCCGGCAATTTCGGCGCTCGGCTTGGCGGGCACCAGGCGGCGTGGCGGCGCCGGCGGGATCGGTGCCTGCTGGTCACCGGGGCCCTGGCGCAGGAAGCCGCCGGGGCCGACCGACACGATGCGCGGCTGCGGCGCGGCAGGCGCGTCGCTGGGGGCAGCGGCGGCAGCCGGTGCGGCAGGCGCAGCCGGTG
>NZ_JAFCGW010000022.1:0-54291 GCF_018604485.1 Sphingobium sp. BHU LFT2 | reverse complement strand
GATCGAGCATATCGAATATCTGCGCGAGACCGGGTCCGAAGGGATCGAGATGGTCATGTGGCTGATCATGCGCGGGGCGCTGGGCGACAAGGTCCAGCCGCTGCACCGCCATTATCATGTTCCCGCTTCCAACACCGCGGTCGGGCACCTCGTGCTCGAACCCGCCCGCTAACCTGTCCTAGGAGAATATCATGCGTATTGCCCTCGCCGGTGCCGGCGCCTTTGGCGAAAAGCATCTTGATGGCCTCAAGAATATCGATGGCGTCACCGTCACCTCGATCATCGGCCGCGAACTGGAGGCGACGAAGAAGGTCGCCGAGAAATATGGCATCGGCCATGTGACCACCGACCTCAACGAGACGCTGGCGCGTGACGATGTCGATGCGGTGATCCTGTGTACGCCGACCCAGATGCATGCGGAACAGGCGATCGCCTGCATGAATGCGGGCAAGCATGTCGAGGTGGAAATCCCGCTCGCCGACAGTTGGGCCGATGCGCAGGCGGTGCTGGCCAAGCAGAAGGAAACCGGCCTTGTCTGCATGGTCGGCCATACCCGCCGCTTCAACCCGTCGCACCAGTTCGTCCACAACCGCATCCAGGCGGGCGAATTCAACGTCCAGCAGATGGACGTGCAGACCTATTTCTTCCGCCGCAAGAACATCAATGCCAAGGGCGAGCCGCGGTCGTGGACCGACCATCTTCTGTGGCACCATGCCGCGCATACGGTCGACCTGTTCGCCTATCAGGCCGGCAAGATCGTCGCCGCTCATGCGATGCAGGGGCCGATCCATCCGGAACTGGGCATCGCCATGGACATGTCGATCCAATTGAAGAGCGAGACTGGCGCCATCTGCACCCTGTCGCTGAGCTTCAACAATGACGGGCCGCTTGGCACCTTCTTCCGCTATATCGGCGACACCGACACCTATATCGCCCGCTACGATGATCTGGTGAACGGCAAGGAAGAGCCGATCGATCTGGCTGGCGTCGCCATCTCCAACAATGGCATCGAGTTGCAGGACCGCGAGTTCATCAGCGCGATCCGCGAGGGGCGCGAGCCCAACAGCTCGGTCGCCAAGGTGTTCGACTGCTATCGCGTGCTGGGCGAACTGGAAACGCAGCTCGCCGGCTGATTCCGATCCCTTCGGGGTCGCAAGGGGGCGTGGATGGCGACCGGCCGTCCACGCCCTTTGTTTCTGACAAGGTGCAGTGATGCTGGCGCATCAGCACCTTGCAACGCTCAAGCGCCGCGCGGGCTTTTACCAAGCTTCGATGAGGCAAGCTCATCGAAGCTTGGTGTTAGCGATCGATCAGCGGATGGCGCAGGTGCAGATCGTCGAGCAGTGTCTCGATCACCGATATCTCGCCCGCCGTGCCGCTGGGCGTGAAGGCCCAGTTGCAATGGGGATGGGTGGCGCGGCTGTAGATTCGGACCGGACCGATCGCCTTGCGCCAATGATGCTTGCTCTTGCCATGGGCGATCACCAGTCGCGCGATCATCATGTCGATCAGCCGGTCAGACGTCATCGTCCCACCCCTCGATCCCGTCCGCATCGCGATTGCCCGACCAGCTGACCGGGCTGTCCAGATAGGCTTCCAGCTCGCGCCAGTGCCGGTCCCAGCCGGGGCCGCGCCGCGCTTCGGGCACCTGCCGTTCGATCAGCCAGCGGGCGCGGGCCACGGGATTGCCCGCCGGGGCGCGCAGCCGGTCGAGGATGGCGCGGATGCTCTGCTGATCGTCGGTCATGATGACCGCCTGATAGGCGGCGACTTTCCGTCGTTCAAGCGAGCATCCGCGCGACCCCTGCTTATTGTTCCGCCGACAGCGTGACCGGCCCGATCAGGCCCGACGGACGCAGCGGCGCATCGGGGCGATAGGTGGGGGCGGCGGTCAAGCTGATCTTCTCTGCGCCGGGCTGCTGGTCGCCGATCAGGCGGTTGACCCACAGGTTCGCGACCTTCACTTCGATCGCGTTGCGGCCGGGCTTGACCAGCTTGCCGACATCCAGCCGATAGGGGGCGAACCAGCTTGTGCCCGCGACCTGGCCATTGACCCGCACCTCCGCGACATCGCCGACGCTGCCGAGATCAAGCCACAGCGGTGCGCCGGGCCTGGCGCCCCTGGGCAGGGCAAAGCTGCTGGCATAGGTCGCCTCGCCGGAGAAATAGCGCACGCCCGGATCGCTGCTCTTGTCGAGCGCCGTCAGCGTCGGCATCGCAATCTCGGCTGGCGCGCCGCGACCCGGCTGGAAGCGTATGGTCCAGGGCTGCGACAGGGTGGCGATCTGCTTCACCGCCGCCGGCGCGATCGTCCGGCTGGGCGCCTGCGCCGGATTGCGGAACAGGATGAAGAAGGCATCCTCCGGCCCGACATCGAGCGGGACCACCGTGTCGCTGCCCTCGGTCCGGTAGGACAGCGGCGCGGCGCTGCCGTCGATCGCGCGCCAGATTTCCGGCTGGCGACCGGTGACGCGGAAGCGCGTCTCGACATGCTCGGCCTGGGCCTTGCTATTGGTCACGAAATAAAGGTCGCCATCGGGCAGGGCGCGGTGGAGGAAGCGATAGGCACCGGCATCGCCGCTGCCGGTCACGCGGAAATCGGCGCCGATGCCCGTGCCGGCGAGCGCGGCGTCGACATCGGTGCTGGCGATCACCTTGCCCTTGCCGACCGGCTGGCCGCTCCACAGTTTCGCCACCAGCGCGCGGAAGGCGGCGGGATCATCCTGCAGGCCGGGCGCGCGGTCGGGCGCGGTGCCGATCAGGGTGGCGCCAGCCTCGACCAGCGCGGCGATGCGCTGCAGGGTGGCGAGCGTCATCACCTTGCTCGATCCGCCCAGATACAGCGCCTTGTAGCGCGCCTTGCCGGCGATCAGGTCGCCATCCTGCACCGACGCCTTGCTCGCCAAAATCTCGGCATTGACGAAGTCATAGGCATAATCGCTGGGCAGGTCGGCCGGCACGCCATGTTCGAACAGCGCGGTGATCGGCGCATCCTCGCCATAGAAATAGGCGATGTCGGCATGGTCGCGGCCCTGCTGCAACAGGAAACCGGTCCGCGCCATATAGTCGACCCAGGGCTTGGCCATATTGGCCCAGCTTTCGTGGCGGTTGAAATATTGGCCGAAGATCATGAGGCTGAGGCCCGGCACCTTGTCATCCACCGGCTGGTGGACGGAGGTGTGGACGATCGGCCGGTTGACGCCGGACACGAATTCCAGGTCGATCACGCGCTTGAGGTCCGCCGGGGCAAAGGCCCAGGGCGCGAAGGCCGAGGTCATGCTTTCGGCCGACACGATATTCTGGCCATAGATATGGGCGACCGACGCCGCGCCCTTCATGTCGCCGATCAGCGTCGGGCGCGGCGCGCTGCCGCGATTGAAGGTCCACATCGCCGCCATCGGCACATCGGTATGCGCGCGCATGGCAAGGTCGTCGCCCAGCACAGGCCGGCCATTTTCCAGCGCCTCGCCATAGACGGTCAGGCCGTTTTCATGCGCGACCTGCGCCACCGTGCCATAATGGGCGTCGGCCAGCAGATCGGCCAGGGTCTGGCGATAATCATGCAGGAAGGCGTCGCTGCGCGCGGGCGATCCCACGACT
This sequence comes from Sphingobium sp. BHU LFT2, assembly GCF_018604485.1. Classification (NCBI taxonomy): domain Bacteria; kingdom Pseudomonadati; phylum Pseudomonadota; class Alphaproteobacteria; order Sphingomonadales; family Sphingobiaceae; genus Sphingobium; species Sphingobium sp. BHU LFT2. The sequence continues at coordinate 50,691 of NZ_JAFCGW010000022.1, read as the reverse complement.
GCCCCGGTCAGGGTCGGCAGGAAGGGGACGGGATCATAGCCGCGCCGCGCCTTGAACTCCTCCACCATGCGCGGGGTCCAGTTGGACGCGCCCACCTCGATACTGTCGGTCAGCAGCGCGCTGATGCCCTTCTGGCCGATCCAGTCGGCGCCGACCGCATCGCGATACATGGCGAGATAGGTTTCGAGATAGCGGCGCACGGCAGCCGCATCATATTTGTCGACCTCCAGCCCGGTGGCTTCGGGCGTGGCGGGATGGTTGGTCTTGCCGGTCAGCGACCAGCCCATGCGAACGATGCGCCAGCGCGTGCCCCTGGGCGCGGTCCAGTCGAGCGTGCCGTCGGGGCGCAGCCGGTCGGTCAGGTCGATCACCCTGGCCGGATCGATCGCCGGCGCGTCGGCCGGACCCATGCTCAGGCGGTTATAATCGGATGCGATGGCATAGCCGGCCTTCGCTTCATATTGGTCGATCCGCGCCTCGGCCGACAGGCGCAGGTCGCCGATGCCCAGGGTCGGGCTGGCCGGGCGGCCGAACACGTCGATCATCACCGCGCCGGGCGCGCCATCGCCCAGGCCCGGCGACTTGGCGGCGTCATTGGGCGACAGGACCAGTCGGAAGCGCTGCGCCGTGACCGGCGCGAAGCTGGTGGTGGAGGCGACTTCGGTCAGCGAGAAGCGACCGAGCGGTTGCCAGCCCTGCGCCGTTTCCGCCTCGATCGTCGGGCGATAGGCGGGGTCGCCGAAAGGCGGGCGGGCATGGGGCACGAACAGGCTGGCCGATCGCACCATGACCGGCTTGCCATAATCGAGGATCAGCGTGCCGGGATGCGCCGCATCGCCCTTGGCCATCTGGGCCACGGTTTCCAGATCGCTATCGCCCAGTGCGGCGGCGCCCGCGATCGGCTGGCCATCGGCGTCGAGGATGCGGGGCGTCGGCAAGGGCATCGCTGCAATCGGATAGGCCAGCACCCGCGCCTCGCCATAGGCGCGCGGCTGGTCCGGTATCTCCGCGTCGCCCGCCAGCGGATCGCTGAACCTCGCGCTCTGGAAGGCGCCAGTCACATTGGACGGGGCGGGCAGGGCGCCCTTGAGCCGCTGGCCGCCGTCGACCTCCGTTTCGGCCCAGACCAGCTTCTTCATCGCGTCCTGCGGCTTGACCCAAGGGCCGCCGGTCTCGCTCCAGCCCGGTGACGCCGCGATCGCGAATTCCAGCCCCTTGGCATCGGCGGTCTGGACGGCGTGGCGGAACGCGTCCTTCCAGCCGTCGGTCATATAGACCAGCCGTTCCTTGACGATCTGCGGCGTCTGCAGATTGGCGTCGAAATTCTGCACCCCGCCAATGCCGATGCGCGCCAGCCAGTCGAGATCCTTGTCGATCCCCTCCTTGGTCACATTGCCGTTCAGCCAGTGCCACCACACCCGCGGCCGGGCCGACTGCGGCGGATTGTTGAAGCCGTCGGCCAGGTCGTCGGCCTGGGCGGGCATGGCGAGCACGGTGCCGGCCAGCAGCATGGCGAGACGCAGGGAACGGAAGGTCATCGGGGCGATCCTCTATTTCAAATGATTTGGGCGGATGACAGCATCCGCCGCAGCGCCAGACTGGCGACCAGCGCACCGAGCGCGCCGCCATAGGCAATCTTGATGGCCAGCGCGGCGCCCCAGCCGATCGGCGGCAGGCCACCGGCCGCGAGCGCAAACAGCCCGCCCACCGCGGCACCGGCGAGCGCAAAGCCGGCGGCGCGCAGCAGGATCGGCCGCAGGGCGCCACCGACCCGTTTGCGCGCGATCAGCGCCGGGACGAGCGCGCTCATCAGCGCAACGGCAATGCTCTGCGGCACGAAATCCAGCGCCAGCCGATCCGGCACCGCCCAGGCCAGCGGGCGCGGCTGGGTGCCGAATAGGGCAAGGAAGAAGGCCAGGCTCAGCGCGCCATTGATGCCGACGCTGATCGCCGCTTCCCGCCGGATCGAGACGGCGCCGGTCATTGTCCCGCCTTTGGGGTCAGCAGGCCGCGCATGTCCATCCAGCTCAGAAATTGCGGCAAAAGGCCCATGGTCGTCGTGCCCGGCTTGCCCATGCCGAACCCATGGTCGCCGCGCTCATAGGCGTGCAGTTCGACCGGCACATGCGCCCGGCGCCAGCTTTCGACCAGCGCATAGGAGGGATTGGGGAACAGGCTGTCATCATTGGCGATCGCCGCGAACATCGGTGGCGCGTCGGCGGAGACATTGCGGGCCAGCATCGGGCCATAGACATAGCCGATGAAGGATGGGCGATCCGCGCCCTTGCCCTCCAGCGTGGCGTTCATCGTGGTCATGGCGCCGGCGGAAAAGCCAATCATACCGACCCTCTTGGGATCGATGCCCCATTGGCTGGCGCCTGCCCGCACCCGCTTCAGCGCGGCGAGTGCATCCAGCGTCGCGCGCGGCTCGCTGATCGTCGGCGGGACGTTGGGATCGCGCAGCGAGTCCGCCATGCGCTTGCCCATATAGGCCGATGCCTCGGCGGTGTCGGCCGGGGTCTGGTTCAGCCGATATTTGAGGACGAAGGCAGCGACACCATGATCGGCCAGCCAGCGCGCGACATTCCAGCCCTCATGATCCATCGACAGTAGCATGAAGGCGCCACCGGGCGCGACGATCACCGCCGCGCCGGTTGCCTTGGCCGGATCGGGCAGGACCGGGGTGATGGTTGGCACGGTGACGTTGCGCACGGCGAGGTCGTCGCCGAAGCGCACCCAATTCTCGGTCGTGCCCTTGGGCGCCTTGAGATCGGGATAGAGCGGGATGGCATTGGGTTCGGCCGGCGCCGTGGCGGGCACGGGCGTCGGCATCTGCGCGATGGCGGGCGAGGCCAGCAGCAGGGGCAGCAGGACAAGGCGCTTCATGGCAGGCCTCCCCTTCAGAGCGCGTTGCGGCGGGCGATCGCGCCATAGACGGCGGCGCTGGGCTTGGCCGTGCGGGCGAAGCTCACCGGATCGACGCTGTGCAGGCCGAATTTGGGCTTGTAGCCGAAGATCCACTCGAAATTGTCGAGCAGCGACCAGTGGCAATAGCCCAGCACCGGCACGCCATCGTCGATCGCGGCCTTGAGCCCGGCGAGCGCTTCGGGAATGAACTTCGCGCGGACCGCATCATCATCGCTGCCCACGCCATGTTCGGACACCAGGATGGGCACGCCGGTTGCTTCATGGGCAAAGCGCACCGCGCCGCCGAGCGAGGGCGCCCAGACTTCGGTGCCGGACCAGTTGACGGCCGATCCCTTGGGCGCGGGCAGGCGGCCCTTGTCGCCCCACAGGGCGCGCTCATAATTCTGGACGCCGATGAAATCGTCGCCCTTCGCAATCTCCAGCCAGTTGCCGTAAAGCTGCTTGCGCATGGCATCGCGCACCGAATGGGCGCCGACCGCCTGGTCGTCCATCAGCGCCAGTGAGAAACCGACCGGCAGATCGCCGCGCACTGCCTTGATCGCCGCCTTGCCCGCCTTGTGCGCGGCTTCGAGGCCGGTCTGGAGCGCGGGCAGATCGTCGAAGCCGGCGACATTGGCACAGACATATTTGGGCACGCCCAGCCGCTTGGCCGCGGTTTCCAGCGTCAGCTTCTGGATGTCCCACACCTGCTGGGGCAGCATCGGCTTCAGGAGCAGCAGGATATTGGGTTCGTTGAGGGTAATGGCGCTGGCTATGCCCTGGCCCAGCGCGCGCATCGCCTTGTCGCAATAGCGGGCGAAAAGCTGCGCGCTTTCCGGGTTGGTCCAGCCGCCTTGCGCGCTGAACCAGCGCGGCGCGGTGAAATGGCTGAAGGTGACGATGGGGGCCAGGCCACGCGCATGGCAGCCGTCGATCACCGCCTTGTAATGATCGAGCATCGCCTGGGAGAAGAGGCCCTTTTCCGGCTCGATCCGCGCCCATTCGATACCGAAGCGATAGGCGTTGAGGCCCATATTCTTGACCAGATCAAGGTCGCTTTCCCACAAGGCGAAGCTGTTGCAGGCGTCGCCCGAAGGCTGGGCAAAGACGGTCGGCTGCTGATTCTCCACGAACCACAGGTCGCTGGCGATATTATTGCCCTCGACCTGATGCGGCGCGGTGGCCGCGCCCCAGTAGAAGCTCTTGGGGAAATTGGGGGTGGCGCTCTTGCGCGCGGCGATGGCAGGGGCGGCCATCAGCGCGGCGCCGGTAGCCAGAAGGGTGCGGCGATCCAGCATATCCGTCTCTCCTATTGTAATTGTCAGGCGGTGGTTTCGCGCACGAAGGCGCAGATTTCGTCAGCGAGCCGCCGGTCGGCGGTGCCCAGATGCATGGCCATGCTATAATGATTATGGCCCGACTGGATGAAGGCGCGCGGCATGGCGCCATGGCGGGCGAGCCGGTCCTGCAACAGGCTCAGGAACTCGGCCTGGAAGCGGGGCGGGTCGAACTCGGCGCAGGCGATCAGCAGCGGCAGGTCGGTTGCGGCAACGGCCTCCAGCGGCATGCGCTCCGGGTAGTGCGAAGCATCGCCATAATAGAGCGTGTCGCGCGGATCGAGCGGGGTATAACCATAAAGGCCCGACAGCAGCACGGCTGCGCGCACGGCGTCCGATCCGGCGAGTTTCAGATAGCCCGCGACATGGACGGCGCCGGCCGACGTGCCCATCAGGACGATGCGATCGGGGTCACCGCCATGCTCGGCGGCATGATCCTTGAGCCAGCCGACGACGGCCGCAACATCTTCCGCCCCGGTGGGCCAGCCATGGTCGGGGGCAAGGCGATAATTGATGACGACGCCCAGGAAGCCGGCCTGCGCCGCCATCCGGCCGACATTGGCATTGGGCCAGGCGTCGGCGCTGCCCTTGTCGCCCTTCAGAAAGCCGCCGCCATGGACGAAGACCAGAATGGGGGCGGGGGCATCGCCCTTGGGGGCATAGAGGTCGAGCCGGTGGCGGGCGTCCGGGCCATAGGCGATGTCGGCCTGCGTCACCGGGACCGCCGCTGCCAGCGCCACCTGCTCGGCGTCGAACAGCGCCCGGCACTGGCCGAGGATATCCGGCCCCAGATCGGTGCCCAGTGCGGCGATGGCGTCCCTGATCGGCTTCATATGTCCCCTCTGGCCAGAAGGATTAGGAAAAAAGACGGGACGCCACCAGCGGCGCCCCGCCTCAGGAGGATCAGAATTTCGCGTCCAGGCTGATGCCGATCTGGCGGAAGGACTGCGGGCCATAGATGGCGCCGATATTCTGCTCGCCCTGGTCGGTGGTGTAGGGGAAGTCGCTCTGCATCAGCGAAGGCTCATGCACGTTGAACAGGTTGCGACCGAAGATCGCGACGCTGTAGCGATCGTCATCGGTGCGCAGGCCGATGCGGCCGCCGACCAGCCAGTGCGAACGGAAGGTGGTTTCGTCGTTCGAATTGGCTTCGTAGCGCACCTTCGACTTCCACACCGTGTCCGCTGCCAGGAAGCCCTTCAGGCGGCTCGTGACCGGCGCTTCATATTCGCCCGACAGGGTGAACTTGTATTTGGGCGCATAGGCGAGCTGGCTGCCGCCGATATTGGTGCCATCGGTGCCGATGAAGCCGCCCGGATAGGTCGCCTTGGCATAGATGAAGCCGGTGTTGAGCGACAGGCCATCGAAGACCTTGCCGAAGAAATTGATTTCCGCGCCGCGCGACTTCACGCCGTTGATGTTGGTCTGGACGCAGGAGATGACCGCGGTGCTGTCCACCGTGCACTGCTGCGCCTGGAAATTCTTGATCTTGCTGTAGAAGACATTGAGGTCCGCGACCCAGCCGCCGAACAATGTGCTCTTGAGGCCCAGTTCATAGGCGGTCGGGATTTCCGGCTGCACGACGAAGGGCTTGGCCGGGGCCGAGGGGATGGCGATCTGCCCGCCCTTGAACCCGCGCGAGGCGGTCGCATAGACCATGGTGTCGTTGGCCAGGTCATATTGCGCGCCCAGGCGCCAGGAGAATTTCTGGACGTCCAGCACCGTGCGGCTGAACGGATCGGCCGGGGTGAAATAGTCGTAACGGTCCATCGACAGGCGATCGGTGGTGTAGCGACCGCCGGCGATCAGCCGCAGTGCGGGCGACAGGTGGAAGGTGCCCTGGCCGAATACGGCGAGCGATTCATCCTGGATGTCGATGTCGGCGCCGGGATTGCGCACGATCGGGATGACGAGGCCGGGGAAGGGCACGACCGACACCGCCAGCGTTTCGGGATCGCGGGTCTGCTTCTGGTTCGAATAGAAGACGCCAGCGGTATATTCGAGAAACTGGTCGGCGGGCGAGCTGACCCGCAATTCCTGGGTGAAGAGGCTCAGGCGGCGGTTGGTCGGGCCGTTGGCGACCTGCAATTCCAGTGGATCGCCGCGGAACACGTTGGTCGCCGCGCCATAGCCGGTCTCGTTCGACTTGCGATAGGCGGTGATGGAGGTGAGGGTGAAGGGATCGGCCTCATAATCGACCTGCAGCGATCCGCCATAATTTTCGGTATGGCCGACATAGCTGTCGTCGCTGCAATAGTCGCGATTGCCTTCGCCCGGCGTCACGCCACAGCTGGCAAGCCGGGCGGTGATGCCGGTGGTGTCGGCGAGCAGGCCGCCCAGCGCCGTGCCCGGACCGCTGGTCTTGACGAAGGTGAAAAAGTCGCCGCCATTCTCGATCCGGCTCTTGGTATAGTCGCCGATGACATTGACGGTCAGGCGGTCGGTCGGCTCCCACAGGAAGCGGCCGCGAATGCCGTAGCGATCGGTATCATTATAGTCGCCGGTGCTGGCGTTGCGGTTCGGCCCCTGGCGGAAATTGGCGACGCCCGACAGGCGGATCGCGGCGTTGGTCGCCAGCGGGATGTTGACCATGCCCTGCACGATCTGGTTGCCGAACTTCGACCCCAGCGTGCCGGCGTCGGACAATTCGGTGCGGACGCGGGCGGCAAAGCCGGTCGGATCGGGCGCATTGGTGGTGATGTTGATGACGCCGGCCGATGTGGTGAGGCCGAACAGCGTGCCCTGCGGCCCCTTGAGCACTTCGATCCGGCTGACGTCGAACAGGTCGGAGATATTGGCGTTGCCCTGGCTCACCTGGTCGACGACCACGCCGACCGATGCGACCGCGCCGGCCGAGAAGGTCTGGGTGCCGATGCCGCGGATCGACCCGCCGCCGCCGGTATTCTGACCCGGCGCCTGCTGGATTTCCAGGCTCGGCGCGATGCGGTTGAGGTCGTTCATCGTGTTGACCTGCTGCCGTTCCAGCTGGGCGGCATTGGCCACAGTGATCGAGATCGGCACCTCGGTCACCTTCTCCGCCTTGCGCTGGGCGGTGACGATGATGTCGGAATCGTCCGCCGGCTGTGCCGCCTGTTCGGGCGCGGGCGCGTTCTGTGCGAAGGCCGGCGCGGCGATCGCGATGGCGCTCGCGCTGGCGAGGGCCGCAATGGTGATGTGGATGTTACGCATGGTCTGTCCTCCCCCGGTATGCGGGTTGATGATTGTTATTGTTCGTCGATGATGCGGTTGCTGAGCGTGCCGATGGTGCCGATGGTCACTTCGACCTTGTCGCCGGCCTTCATGTAGAGCGGCGGGGTGCGCTTATCGCCGACGCCGCCGGGCGTGCCGGTGGCGATCACGTCGCCGGGGCTCAACGGCGTGAAGGCGGTCACATATTCGATGACCGTGGGAATATCCCAGATCATGTCGCTGACCGGCTGGTCCTGCACCAGTTCGCCATTGAGGCGGGTCTGGACGCGCAGCGCCTGCAGATCGTCAATCTCGTCGGGCGTCACCAGCGCGGGGCCGAAGCCGCCGGTGCCGGGAAAGGTCTTGCCCGGCGTGAACTGGATATTGTGGCGCTGCCAGTCGCGCGCGCTGCCATCGTTGAAGGCGGCATAGCCCGCGACATAATCCCAGGCGTCGGCGGCCGCGACCTTGTGCGCGGGCTTGCCGATCACCAGCGCCAGTTCGCCCTCATAGTCGAAGCGTTCGGTCACGGCCGGCTTCACCATCGGCTGGCCGTCGGCGATCAGGCTGTCGGCATAGCGCACGAAGATGGCGGGATGCGCCTTCTGCTCGCGGCCGGTTTCCTTGACATGCTCGGCATAGTTGAGGCCGACGCACAGGATCTTGGCGGGATCGGGGATCACCGGCAGCAGCACGACATCGGCGGCGGCATAGGATGCGCCATCGGCCAGGCCCGACAGGCTGCCGTCGGTCAGCGCGGCCTTCAGGCTCGGCGCCGCATCGGTTGCCAGCTCGACGATCGTCTCGCCCTCGATCCGGCCGAAGCTGGGGGTGCCGTCGGGACGGCGGAAACTGACATAGCGCATCAGGCTTGTTCCTCGTTGATCAGGTCTAGCGGTTGGGCATCCCAGTCGCGGCGGTGGCGGAATTTCTCTTCGGCGGCGCGCAGGCCGGCGAAATCCTTGTCGGACATGCCCCACTGGTCGATCCGGCCCTCGGGCCAGGTCCAGTCCTCCGGCGCACCGGGCTGATAATCCTCGGCCACCTTTTCCACGGCGGTCGAAAATTCGATCACCGGGCCAAAGGGGGCGATGAAATAGGCGAAGACATTGGCGCCCGGACCATGGCGGCCCGGCCCCCAGGCGGGCACCATTTCATGGTCGCGCAACCGGCCGATGCCCCGCATCACCGCATCCATGTCCGCCATCTCGAAGGCGATATGGTTGAGGCTGGCAAAGCCGGCGCGGGCGAAGGCGGTGCTGTGGTGCGAGTCATTGCAACGCACGAACACCATGCCCTTGGTCCGGTCCGAGACGCGGAAGCCCAGCGCCTCCTCGACCAGATGGCCGGTCGCCTCCGCGTCGGCGCTGTTGAAGACCACATGGGTCAGCTTCACGGGCAGGTCGGCGCCCGCGATCGGTGCGACTTCCTCGGCATCGACCAGGAAGCGCAGCAATTCGCCCTCGGCCAGTTCGACGATGATGCCATGGCCACCGCCCGGATCTTCCGACACGGTCGGCGTTGCGGGCAGGCCGGCGGCGGTGACTCTGCGCTTCAGCTGCTCCAGCTGCTCGGCGGTGCAGACAAAGGTTGTGGAGCGGACATAGGCGTCCGCCGACTCCGCCAGCGCGACCAGATAGGGATAGCTGCCCGATCCGCGCAGATAATGGGTTTCGCCTTCGATCGCCGCCGGCGCCATGCCCCAGACGTCGGTCAGGAAGGCGGCGGCCTCTGCCGCATGGGGCAGCGCCAGTTCGATGCTGCGCAGCTTCATTTTCTGTCTCCGTGGAAAAGTCCGGCGGTGGCAATGCCGGCGATGGCGCAGGCCTCGTCGCATTCGCCGGTGTCGCCGCTGATGCCGACCGCGCCGATCAGCCCGCCGTCCGCATCGCGGATGAGCACGCCGCCGGGCGAGAAGGCCATCTGGCCGGTGGCCGCCGCGATGCTCTGGAAAAAGACAGGATTGGACGCGGCGCGGGTGGCCACCACCCGCGTATCCGCGCCCATCCCCAGCGCACCGGCGGCTTTGGCCTTCGCGATGTCGAAACGGAACAGACTGGCGCCATCTTCGCGCGCGAAGGCGACCGGATGGGCGCCGGCATCCAATATGATGACGGCCAGCGGCTGGGCGCTGTCGGCGCGTGCCTTGGCGAGTGCGGCGTCGATGATGGCGCGGGCCTGCGCGAGCGAGAGGGTCATGCCGCAATCTCCTGCCGGGCGGTGCCGGCGATCAGCGCGTCGCGCCGGGCGATCAGCTCTGCGGGCTTGCCGGTGCCGAAGACATAATGGTCGGGGCGGACCAGCACCGCGTCGGCGCCACGGGCGTCGAGCCAGTCGGCGACATGGCCGTCATCGCCCAGCTCCGCGACATCGACGACGGTCACGTCGCCGCCCGTAACCGGCTGGCGGGTGAACAGGCGCCAGCCATCGCCGGTCACATCGTCCAGCAGCCGGTCGCCGACGCGCGGCTGGATGAAGCGTTCGCCCGCGCCCGCCGTGCCGCTGGCGACGATGCCGGTGGCGATGGCGGGGATCAGGTCGGCGGCGGTGCCACTCTGGGCGCCCTTGGCGGCTTCGCGCAACTGATGGTCGCGTGCGGCGGCGGCTTCGGGGTCGAGCACGCAGATATAGCGGCCCGCGCCCACGGCGGCGGAGATGACGGCGCGGACATGGGGATCGCGTTCGGGCTGATAGCTGTCGAGCAGGCTCTCGGGCGCCTTGCCCGCTAGCACCAGTTCCAGCTTCCACGCCAGGTTCGCGGCATCGCGCAGGCCGTGGCACATGCCCTGGCCGAAAAAGGGCGGCGTCTGGTGAGCGGCATCGCCGGCCAGGAAGACGCCGCCCTGCCGCCACCGCTCGGCGATCAGTCCATGGAAACGATAGGTGGCTGCGCGCACCACCTGGTGCGGCACGCCGTCGAGATAAGGGGCTACCAGCGCGGCCACGGCGTCAGGCTGCATCATCGTCTGGTCGTCTTCACCGGGCAGCAGCATGAATTCCCAGCGGCGATGATTGCCGCGCCCCGGCACAATGGTGGCCGGGCGTTTGGGATCGCACATCATCACCGACAATTTCTGCAGGTCGGCGGCGTCGGGGACACCCCACAGATCGGGGAAGCGGACCGGGCCATCGACCTCGGCATCGACCACCAGCCAGGGTTCCTCGAAGTCCAGATCATCGAGGCCGATGTCGAGCGCCTTGCGCACCGCGCTGCGGGCGCCGTCGCAGGCGATGACATAGCGGGCGCGGACCTGTTCCTCGCCGGCGTCCGACCGCAGCGTCAGCGTGACGCCGTCCTCGTCCTGCGCCAGCGCCTCGAACGCGGTGCCCAGCGACAGCTCGACATTGGGATAGACGTCCAGCGCATCGCGCAGATGGTCTTCCAGTTCGGGCTGGTAGAAGAAATAATCGTTGGACCAGCTATAGGGGCGGGGGCGGCCGACCGTGCCCATATAGCGGATCACGCCATGATCGGCGCCGACATGCAGATGCCCCTCGGTATCGCGCATGTCCGGCGCGACCCGGTCGATGACGTCGGCCGACTGGAACAGGCGCATCATCTCATGGTCCAGATGGACCGCGCGGGGCAGGGGATAGGGGTTGGCCTCGCGCTCGATCACCAGGACCGAGACGCCCGCCTTCCCAAGTAAATTGGCCGCAAAGGCCCCCACCGGCCCGCAGCCGATGATCGCAACGTCGAACATGAAAGCGTCTTTCCGGTCAGACCGTCAGGGGCTCGGGCACGGGGGATTTGTGCATCCGCCCGCCCAGCATGATCATCTTGATATTGGCCGTATCCTGCAGCAGGCGGACGTCCGTCGTCGGATCACCCTCGACCAGCAGCAGGTCGGCGAGATAGCCCGGCTTCACCTGGCCTACGGGCTGGTCCATCAGCTCGCCGCCCAGCATGGTGGCGGCATGCAGCGCCTCGGCTGGGGTGAAGCCATAATAAGTGACGAAATGCTCCAGGTCGCGCGCGTTGCGGCCATGGGGATTGAAGGGGAAGCCATAGTCGCCGCCGGGCAGGACACGCACGCCGCGCGCCTTCAATTTGGGCACCAATGTCTTTTCCAGTTCCAGCCGCTCGGCCGCGCTCGCCTTCATCGACGCCATATTGATATGGGGCGGCGGATTGGCCTCCAGCGCGGCGACCGATACGCCGGGGCCGGGGGCGTAGAAGATGGCGTCCTTCTTCGCCGCCATGGCGTCGACCGCCGCGTCATCGGCGAAGGAGCAATGATAGAGGATGCGGGCGCCGGCTTCGAGCGCCAGATTGATGGCGCGCGGGCTATAGGCATGGGTGGCGATCCACAGGCCCGCGTCCTTCGCCGCCTCGCCGGCCGCGATCATTTCCTCGTCGGTGTAGAGGATATCCTGCGACGATCCGGGCTTGAGCGCATCTTCGCCCGAAATCACCAGCTTGAGCGACTTGACGCCCTCCGCCGCGCAATAGACGACGAAGGCGCGCATTGCTTCGGGCCCCCGCCCGTTGAACACATCGCCGGTTTCGACCCCTTCCTCGCCTTCCGGGCTGCGCTCCAGCGTGGAGGGCACCAGGCGCGGGCCGGGGGTTTCGCCCGCCGCGATGGCGCGGGCCAGTTCGGGTTCGATCTGGTCGCCCAGCGCGCCGGCCGAATAGAGGCTGGTATAGCCATGGTCGAGCAGCACGCGGGCATTGCGCCAGGCGGCGACCTTCAGTTCCTCGGGCGGCAGGATGAACTGATGATAGATTTTCTCGACCGAGCTGCCCCAGGTCAGGTGGGTATGGGCGTCGACCATACCGGGCATCAGCGTCGCGCCCTGGCCGTCGATCACCATGTCGGCCTGTGCCGCGTCGATCGCGGCTTCGTCGCGCAGAATGTCGGCGATGCGATCGCCCTCGATCATGACCGCGCCGGGGAAGGGCGCGCTGCCGGTCCCGTCGAAAATCGCAATATTGCGGATCAGCTGCCGCACGAGGGCTCTCCCTTGGTCTCTTGTTGAATGCCCTTATGCGCCGAATTTATACGCAAGAATAATAATGATTTTTGGGAACGTCATAGCTTGGAGCTATGGATCATGATGTCCAGCAGCGCCTCGCCCAGCCGCGACAGGCGTGCATCCTTCAGCTTGCGGATGCCGATGCTGCGCTGGAAGGTCGCTTCGCGGATCGCGATCGCGCGCAGCACGCCGATCGACAGTTCGGCCGCCGCCACCTTCATCGGCAGGATGGTCAGCCGGCTGCTGTTCCGCACCATCGCCTTGGTCGTCAGCAGCGAGTCGCACCGGATCACATCCTGCGGCACCGGCACGCCCGCCGCCATGAACAGCGCGTCGATCTGCCGGCGAAAGGCGCCCCGCGCCTCCGGCAGCACCCAGCGCCTGGCCATCATGTCGCGCAGCGACACCTCGGCCGGCAGATGGTCGTTGCGGCGCCCCACGACCAGCGCGAACGGATCCTGCGCGAAGGTGATTTCCTCGATCCCCTCGGGCGGTTCCTCCAGCCCCGTGGTGACGAAGGCCAGCTCGATCTCGCCCCGGTGCAGCATGTCGGCCAGGTCATGGTCGGGCCGCTCCACCGCGTGCAGCGCGAAATGGCCCATCTTGTCCTCCAGCCGGCGCACCGCATCGGGCAGCAGGCTGACGAGGGCGCCCGGCGTGCCGCCGACGCGGAGCGGCCCGGTCACGCCCGCGCGCGCTAGCCGCAATTCCTCCTCCGCGCCGCTGATCAGGCTGTCGACCGCCTCCGCCCGGCGCAGCAGCACCTCGCCCTCCGGCGTCAGGCTGATGCCGCTGCGCGACCGGGCGAACAGGGCCGCGCCGACCGACTGTTCCAGTTGCGCGATCGCATTGGACACCGATGGCTGGGAGATGTTGAGCAGCCGCGCGCCGCCGCTGATCGAGTTGGCACGGCAGACGGCGAGGAAGGTGCGAAGCGCGCGGGGATCGATCATCGGCCTAGATAGCCCGACCATCGCCGCGCACAACAAGACAATCTAGCCTTCGGTACCGCTCGCCTCCCGCACCAGGGCGATCAGGGCGGCGGGACTGCTGGCACCGGTCTTGGCGACGATCGCGGCGCGATGATCCTCGATCGTCTTGGGGCTGAGCGACAGGGCGGCGGCGACCATCTTGTTGCTCATCCCCTGGGCCAGGCAGTGCAGCACCTCGCGCTCGCGCGGGGTCAGCGGAGCCAGCCGAGCCAGCGCCCCGCGCCGCTGCCGGCTCCAGCGTGCGCCCTCCGCCACGGCGGCCAGCAGCCGCCCCTCGTCGATCGGCTTTTCCAGATAGTCGAGCCCGCCATAGCGGCGCACCGAATCCACCGCGCTGCTGGTGGTCGGCCAGGCGGTCATGAAGATGATCGCCACCGCCGGATCCTGCGCCCGCATCCGCTCGGCAAAGGCAAAGCCGTCCATGTCCGCCATCATCACGTCGGTGACCAGGCAATGGGCCGGCTCGTCGGCCTGGGCGCGCAGCATCGCGCGGGGCGTGTCGAACGCCTGGGTGCGATAGCCATGCCGGCCCAGCAGCCGCGCCACCGCCCGGCCCAGATCAGGGTCGTCATCGACCACATGGATGATGGCGGGATCGGCCGGGTCAGTCATGGCTGGGCTCCGTGCGGGGCAGGGACAGGCTGGCACGCGCGCGGCCCTGCGCGATGTCGCGGGTCAGCGTGCCGCCATGGGCGTCGGCGATGGCGCGCGCCACCAGCAGGCCGATGCCCATGCCGCCATAGTCGGGGGTGGGGGACGGGACCGGGTTGGCGACATGGATCGTCACCTGATCGGCCCGGCTTTCCACGGCGATTTCGATGGTCGATCCGGGCGCCGCCAGCATCGCGTTGCGCAGCAGGTTGAGCAATATCTGTGTCAGTTCGATCTCATGCCCGGTGACCTGCAAGCGCGCATCCATCGGCGGCAGGCTGATGGCGCAGCCCAGGCTGCGCGCCTCGCCGCCGACCATGCCGGCACAGTCGCGCAGCATCTGGCCGACGATGATCGGCGATGGTTCGTCGACCGCGCGCCCGCCAAAGCTGCGCAGCCGTCGCACCATGTCGGCCAGCAAAGCCGCCTTGCGATCGACCAGTTCGATGCTCTCGCGCATCTCCGCCAGGTCGGGCTGCGGATCGCGCGACAGGGCGGACAGATGCCGGGTCTCGATTGCCAGCGTCGACAGCGGCTGGCTGATCTCGTGAATGATCGCCACCGACATGGCGCGCAGCGTCTTGAGCCGTTCGGCCTGGAACAGGATGCGGTCGCGCCGGGCGATATCCTCGCGGGCGCGGATCTGCGCCTCGGCAAAGCTGCCGGCCAGATAGGTGGCGATCGCCATGGCGGCGAGGCCCATGTGCAGCGCGAAGCGGGTGGCGCTGGCCGACAATGGTGCCGACCAGGGCAGGATGATCGCGGCCGACAGGATGATCGCAATCCACGCGCCCAGCCGGCCGCAGCGCAGTCCCACCCAGATCGCGCCGATCAGCACCGGCGTGACCGCGATCTGGGGTTCGACCCGCGCCAGCCCCCAGGCGAGCAGCCAGGCAAAGACGAAGACGGCGGCCGCCTCGACCGCGCGCCCGCGCCCGATCTGCATCAGCCGCCGGGCTTCTTCATGGCGGGTGCCGATCCACAGCAGGGGCGGCGCGACCAGCAGCACGCCCAGCAGGTCGCCGACCAGGAAGGCGGCGATGGTGGTGGCGACCGGCTGGCTGGGCAGGGTGCCGGACACGCCGGGCCACAGCCATTCCCAGAAACCCGCGGTGAAGGACACCAGCGTCGGCGCCAGCACCGCGGCCAGGCCGAACGGCATCGGCGCGATCGCCAGTTCGGATCGGCTGCGCCGCTCGATGAAGCGCACCAGCGCGATCATCAGGCCATAGGCGGCGGGCGCGCGCGCCACCCCGCCCAGCTGGTTGAGAAATTCGGGACCGCCCCACATGATCGTGCCGGTCAGCAACTGGATCACGCATTCCTCGACGATCAGGACCGGCGTGAAGCGCGCGCCGATCCGCCACAGCAGCGCCAGCCGCACGCCGGCGGCGGGATACCAGAGGCTGAAGAAATGGGCGCCGCCCCACGGGCTGGCCGCCATATGCGCCAGCTTGAACGCGAAGGGATAGGCCAGCAGCAGCGCCACCAGCCGCCAGTCGATGGCGCGTGCCTCCAGGCGAAAAGGGCGCGGCCGGGCGCTCATGGGGGACAGGGTGGCCATGGCCCTGTCCTAGCCCGGATCACCCGCCTGCCAAGCCGGGAAATTCCCTGCCGTTTCAATCTTATCCGGGAATTAACCGGATAGGCCGGGCGCTGCCGCGCGGCCATCACGGGAGCGACCGTTTGGGGGCAACGCCTTTCGGTTGCCGGGCGGCGCACTGCGACCCGCGTCGCCCGGCCCCACAGACGCCGGCATCTTCCTGCCTGGCATGGATGGAGGACATCCCATGAGCGTGATCGGAACCAACAGCGCGGCGCTGCGCGCGCAGCGGGCGATCGAGGCGGCCACCAAGGCCCAGGGCCAGGCAAGCGAGAAATTGTCGACCGGCAAGCGGATCAATTCGGCCAAGGATGATGCGGCCGGCATGGCCATCGCCCAGACCATGACCAGCCAGCTGCGCGGCATGGAAGTGGCCAAGCGCAACGCGGCCGACGCCATATCGCTGACCCAGACCGCCGAGGGCATATTGGGCGAGGTCCAGAACAGCCTGCAGCGGATGCGCGAGCTGACGCTCCAGGCGGCCAATGGCGTCAACCGGCCGGAGGATCGCGCCGCGCTCCAGACCGAAATGGATCAGACCGTCGCCCAGATCAACGCGCTGCTGCAGAATAGCGAGTTCAACGGCGTGAACCTGTTTTCTAACACGGCGCAAGGGACGGCCGCCCGCGATTATAATGCGGATGGCGATCTGCTCGATTACGACGGCTATGGATATTATCGCGATGAACTCATGCACAGCGCCGGCAGCACCGTCATCAATGTGCAGGCGGGCGCCAATGCGACGGACAATGTCGCCATCACCCTGCCGACCCTGCGCAGCAACAGCGACGATTTCACCCTGCTGGGCACCGACCTTGCGGTGAACGGCACGATGCGCTTCGTGGGGATCAGCAATATCGACCTGACGCTCGACTATGACGTCGGTGTGGCCGCCGTCCATCGCACCAATGATCTGGGCAGCACCGGCTGGATGGACCCGGAAGGCTATGTCGCCTTCACCGATTCCGACTATAAATCCTACGCCCAGATCGGCGTGACCGCGCAACAGGGGCTGGCGGTGATCGACGCGGCGCTGGCGCAGATTTCGACCGCCCGCGTCAATCTGGGCGCCGCGCAGAGCAGGCTGGAATCCATCTCCAGCCAGCTCGACACCAATATCGTCAACCTGACCGACGCCCGCTCGCGGATCGAGGATGCGGATTTCTCCACCGAATCCACCGCCCTCGCCAAGAGCCAGATCCTGTCGCAGGCGGCAACGGCGATGCTGGCCCAGGCCAATGCCCGGCAACAGGATGTGCTGAAACTGCTCGAATGATCCGCGCGGCCGGGCTAGGACCGCTGCGGACATTCAGCGGGAGAGGCGGAGATGATCAAGCGGGCCATGGCCCTTTGCCTGCTGCTGGGCAGTGCAGCGGCGGCACAGGCGGGCGATCCGCCTCGGTTCGATGTCGCGATCACGGTCGATGATCTGCCCGCCCATGGCCAGTTGCCGCCCGGCACCACCCGTGCCGATATCGCCCGCCGCTTCCTGGCGACGCTGAAGGCGCATCATGTCGCGCAGGCCTATGGCTTCGTCAATGCGCGCGGACTGGCGGAGGATCCGGCGTCGGACGCGGTGCTGACGCTGTGGCGCCAGGCCGGCTATCCGCTCGCCAACCATAGTTACAGCCACCTCAATCTCGACGGGGCGCCCTCGCTCGACGCCTGGCAGGCGGACGTGATCGCGGGCGAGCCGGCGCTGGAACGGCATATGGGGAAAGGGGACTGGCACTGGCTGCGCTTCCCCAACCTGTCGAGCGGCAAGGACGCGACCCGCCATGACGCCGCCGCCGCCTTCCTGAAGCAGCGCGGCTATCGCATCGCCAGCGTCAGCCTGGCTTTCGAGGACTGGGATTATAGCGATGCCTATGCCCGCTGCCGCGCGCAGGGCGACGATCGCACGATCGCGGCGATGAAGCGTCACTATCTGGCTGTGGTCGATCAGGCGATCGCGCGGGCAAAGGCCAATGCCCAGCGCGTCCATGGCCGCCCGATCCCGCATGTGCTGCTGCTCCATGTCGGCGCCTGGACCGCCGACACCCTGCCCGATGTCATGGCCCGGCTCGATGCCGCCGGCGCGCGCTATATCCCGCTGGCAAAGGCGGAGGCCGACCCGGCCTATGCCCAGGCCGAAGCCCTGCCGGGCGGCGGTGGCATCATCGAACGGGTGGCGCAGGCACAGGGCATCGCTCTCCCCGCTGCCCCATCCCCGGCACCCAAAATCGACCTGCGCCAGGCCTGCCGCACGCCCGGCTGAGGCGACTTCACCTTGCATTCAGCGCGCGACCGATAGAATGGCGCGCAATATGATGATGGGTAAAAGCCGGCATGGCCGGGCGCTGACAATCTTCCTGCCTTTCCTGGTCCTGACCGCGGGTGCGACATCCGCGGCGCAGGCGACGACCTATTATGTCAACAGCGCCACCGGCAATGATCGCGCCGCCGGCACCACCGCCGACCAGCCCTGGCGCAGTCTGGCGCGGGTGCGCGACTATCCGCTGATGCCGGGCGATCAGGTGCTGCTGATGGCCGGATCGCGCTGGCAGGAACCGCTCACCATCACCCGCTCGGGCCGCTCCGGCGCGCCGATCAGCGTCGCCGCCTTCGGCACCGGCGCACGGCCGCGCATCGACGCCGGCGGTGTCTCGCCCCATGGCGTGGGCGTCATCAACGCCGAATATGTCAGCGTCAGCGGGCTGGAAGTCACCAACGACAATCCCGCCCCGGCCCAGCGTTTCGGTGTGCTGGTCTCGGCGATCGACCGGGGCGTGACGCGCGGCATCCGCATCAGCGACATGTATATCCACGACGTGCGCGGCGTGAATGATCGCAAGGATAATGGCGGCATCGTCTTCAGCGCGACCGGCAAGAAGCTGCCGACCCGCTTTCAGGATCTGGTGATCGAACGCAATATCGTCTGGAAGGTCGACCGGTCCGGCATTGCCGGCATCGCTGACCGGATCAGCGCCAAGGACTGGTTCCCCAGCGAAAAGATCGTGATCCGCGACAATCTGGTCGAGGATATTGGCGGCGACGGCATCGTCCCGCGCGGCACCGACGGCGCGCTGATCGAACATAATATCGTGCGCTATGCCGGTGCCCGTGCGCCCGGCTATAATGCCGGCATCTGGCAGTGGAGCACCGACAACAGCCTGATCCAGCTCAACGAGGCCGCCTATACCCGCACCCGCTATGACGGGCAGGGGTTCGACAGTGACTTCAATTCGCGCCGCACGACATTGCTCTACAATTACAGCCACGACAATGCCGGCGGCTTCCTGCTGATCTGTTCGCCCGGCCGCAACGACAAGGATAATCTGGGCAATCGCGGCACCGTCGCGCGCTACAATGTCAGCCGCAACGACGCGCTGCGCATCTTCCAGCTCGCCGGCAATGTCTCGGACGTGCTGGTGGAGAAGAATGTGATCCATGTCGGCAAGGGCATGGATGTGCAGATGGTGGTGGCGACCAACTGGGACGGCTGGGCACAGGATGTCCGCATCGTCGAAAATGACTTCAAGGTCGCCGGCACCGCCCGCTATGGCAGCGAGAGCGGCCGGTCAGGCCCCGATTACCTCATCAAGGCGGGTTTCGCCCCGGCCCAATTTATCCGCTTCCGCGACAATCGTTACTGGGGCAGCCATGTCGACCTGCCGGCCGAGGCGGCGGGCGACGTGATCCCACCCTATCTCGATCAGCCTGCCGACTGGCAGGTGCCGGTGTTCGACCCGGCCAGGGCAGAGGGTTTTCCCGAATTCATGGCCCGGCACCGCGCCTGGATGCTGGCCATGCTGCAACGCGAACTGGGCCAGGCGGTGCAGCCGCGCCAGCCGCGCCGCATCTCCATCTTCGAAGCGCGCCGATGACCGGCGGCGCGGGCGGCATGCACCGCCCGCGCCCGGCCATCACCCGCCCGTTACAGGGTGAGCGAGATGCGCCCGTCCACCTTGCCGGCGCGCAATTCGTCCAGCACGGCGTTCACATCATCGAACGGCCGGGGCGTCACATGCGCCTTCACCTTGCCCTCGACCGCGAAGGCGATCGCTTCGGCCAGGTCGCGCCGGGTGCCGACGATCGACCCGCGCACGGTCACGCGCTTGAGCACCACGTCGAAGATCGGCGTCGGGAAATCGCCCGGCGGCAGGCCGACCAGGCTGACGGTCGCGCGCCGGCGGGTGCAGGCGATCGCCTGGGCAAAGGCGGGGGGCGACACCGCCGTCACCAGCACGCCATGGGCGCCGCCGCCGGTCGCATTCTGCACTTCCGCCACGACATTGTCGGCCCGCGCATCCAGCGCCAGGTCCGCGCCCAGCGACCGGGCCAGCTCCAGCTTGCTCTCGCCAATGTCCAGCGCGACGACATGCAGGCCCATCGCCTTGGCATATTGCACGGCGACATGACCCAGCCCGCCGACGCCGGAAATGGTCACCCATTCGCCCGGCTTCGCCTCGGTTTCCTTCAGCCCCTTGTAGACGGTGACGCCCGCGCACAGGATCGGCGCCATCGTCACGAAGTCGACAGTGTCGGGCAGGCGGCCGGCAAAGGGTGCGCTGGCGATCGCATATTCGGCATAGGTGCCGTTGACGCTATAGCCGGTATTATGCTGCCGCTCGCACAGCGTTTCCCAGCCGGTTTCGCAATATTCGCAGGCGCGGCAGGCGTCGTGCAGCCAGGGGATGCCGACGGCGTCGCCTTCCTTCAGGTCGGTGACGCCCGCGCCCAGCGCCACCACATGGCCCACGCCCTCATGGCCGGGGATCAGCGGCAGGGTCGGCTTCACCGGCCAGTCGCCATCGATCGCGTGCAGATCGGTATGGCACACGCCACTGGCGGCGATCTTCACCAGCACCTCGCCAGGCCCCGGCTCGGGTATCGCTATCTCCTCGATCGTCAGCGGCGCCTTGAACGTCCTGGCAATCGCGGCTCGCATGGTCGTCGGCATGATTTCCTCCTTCTTCTGCGGCTGTTGGACTGTGGATAATGGCGGTCAGATATCCTCGAACCAGGCGAGCCGATGGGCGGCCAGCTTTTCGAGTTCCAGCACGGCGAACATCGCCGCGCCCAGGCCGATGATCATCAGCCCGTCGGTCAGCGACAGCGGCCGGCTGTCGAAAATATCATGCATGAACGGCGCATAGGTGAAAAGCAGCTGGGCGATCACTACCGCCACGATCGCCGCCAGCACGATCGGCGTGCCCATCGCACCGCGCAGCGTCAGCGATCGCATGTGCAGGAAGCGCACATTGAACAGATAGAATATCTCGCCCACGATCAGCATGTTGACCACCATGGTCCGGGCGGTGTCGATGTCGTGGCCGACATGCTGGGCATAGAAGAATATCCCCAGCGCCATCGCCCCCATCAGCACCGATACCAGCATGATGCGCCACAGCAGGAAGGGGGAAAGCAGCGGCGCGCCGGCGGCACGCGGCCGCCGTTCCATCGTTCCCGGCTCGGTCGGCTCGAACGCCAGCACCAGCCCCAGCGTCACCGTCAGCACCAGGTTGATCCACAATATCTGCGTCGCCGTCATCGGCAGGGCAAAGCCGGCGATGATCGCGATCACCACCGCCAGCGTCTCGCCGCCATTGGTCGGCAAGGTCCAGCTGATGACCTTGCGGATATTGTCATAGACGGTGCGCCCTTCGCGCACGGCCGCCACGATCGACGCGAAATTATCGTCCAGCAGCGCCATCTCGGAGGCCTCCTTGGCGGCCTCCGTGCCCTTGATCCCCATCGCCGTGCCGACATCGGCCTGTTTCAGCGAAGGCGCGTCGTTGACGCCGTCGCCGGTCATGGCGACGACCAGCCCGTGCGACTGGAGCGCGCGGACGATGCGCAGCTTGTGCTCGGGGGAGGAGCGGGCGAACACGTCGACATCGCGCACCCGCGCCGCCAGCGCAGTATCGTCCAGCGCCTCGACCTCGGCGCCGCTCATCGCCTGGGGATCATCGTCCAGCGCCAGTTGGCGGGCGATGGCGATGGCGGTGCCGACATGGTCGCCGGTGATCATCTTGACGGCGATGCCGGCCGACCGGCACTGGGCGATCGCCTGCCGCGCCTCGTCGCGTGGCGGATCGATGAAGCCCATCAGCCCCAGCAGCTCGACCCCGTTCTTCAGATCGTCGAAGCCGATCCGGTCGGGCGCCCCTGTGATCCGCTTGACGGCAAAGCCCAGCAGGCGTTCGCCCCGGTCGGCGGCGGCCGACAGCCGCGCGTCCCAGGCGACGGCATCCGCGCCGGTCATCGCCAGCACCGCTTCGGGCGCACCCTTGATGAAGATGGCGCTGCTGCCATCGGGCGCGCGATGCAGCGTCGCCATGAAGCGATAGGCGGCGTCGAACGGGATTTCGTCGATCCGCGGCCATTCGTCGCGCACATGGTCGGCGCTCAGCCCCGCCTTCATCGCCAGCGCGACCAATGCCCCCTCCATCGGGTCGCCCTGCACGGTCCAGCCGTCATCCGCTTGGCGCAGCAGGGCATCGTTACACAACAAGCCGCAGCGCAGGATTGGCGCGGCATCGGCCAGCCCCTCCGCATCGTCGCCGCCGCCAGCGACACTGATGGCGCCCGTCGGCGCATAGCCCGATCCGCTGACATGCAGGTCGCCGCCCGGCAGCAGCAGGTGACGCACCGTCATCTCGTTGCGGGTCAGCGTGCCGGTCTTGTCGGTGCAGATCACCGATGTGGCACCCAGCGTCTCGACCGCCGGCAGGCGCCGGATCACCGCCTGGCGTGCGGCCATGCGCTGCACGCCGATCGCCAGCGTGATGGTGATGACGGCCGGCAGCCCCTCCGGCACGACGCCGACCGACAGCGCGACGATGGCGATCAGCGCATCGATCCAGTGGAAGCCGCGCGCCAGCACCGCGAACAGGAACAGGACGACCGCGCCGGCCAGCACCGACCAGGTCATCAGCCGGGCGAAATCGTCGATCTGCCGCACCAGCGGCGTCTTGCCGACCTCGACCGCCTTCAGCATGCCGCTGATCCGGCCGATCTGGGTATGGCTGCCGGTCTCGACCACCAGCCCGGTCGCCTGGCCGGCGGCCACCAGCGTGCCGGAAAAGGCCATGTTGTTCTGGTCGGCGATGCCGGCGTCGGCGGGGATCAGCGTCTGATGCTTTTCCGCCGCGACCGATTCGCCGGTCAGCGCCGCCTCGTCGATCAGCAGGCCGCGGGCGCGCAGCAGCCGGATGTCGGCCGGCACCCGGTCGCCCGCTTCCAGCAGCACGATGTCACCGGGCACCAGTTCCGGCACCGCCACCACCCGCCGTTCGCCGCTGCGCAGCACCATGGCATGTGGCGCGATCATGTCCTGGATCGCGCCCAGCGCTTCCTCGGCCTTGCCTTCCTGGATGAAGCCGACGACCGCATTCACCAGCACCACGGCCAGGATCACGGCAGCATCGATGCCGTGATTCAGCAGCAGCGCGATCAGCGCCGCACCCAGCAGGAAATAGATCAGCACGCTGTTGAAATGCGCCAGGAAGCGCAGCAGCGGATGCTGGCGCGGCGCTTCGGGCAGGGCATTGGGACCATAGCGCCGCAGCCGGGCATCGGCATCGCGCTGGTCCAGCCCGGTCGCTTCGACGGACAGCGTTGCCAGCGCCTCTTCGGGCGGCAGCGCATGCCAGGCAACGGGCGGGGCAGAGGACATCGGCTTCCCTTTCAGTCGCGTCGAGCGGCCGGGGGCAAGCCACCCGGCGGTCAGCGCACCAGCGCGAAGCCGATCCGCAATCTTGTTATGGAACGATTATAGTCCAATAGGTTCTCGCCATATCCGGCAAATCCCTGAGCGAACAAATAGAGATCGGGGCCGCCGCCCAGCAGACGCGGCAGCGGATAGGACAGGTCGGCGTTGATCGCGCCCTTGCCCGATCCGAAATTGAATCGGCTGTTGGTCGACAGGCGCAGCCCGTCATCATCGCCGACCTGCAGGAACAGGCCGGCATGGCCGCGATAGCGGACGATATCGGGATTGTCGGACTTGTCGCCGACATAGAAGGTCAGGCGCGGTGCCACCAGCAGCCGCCGCTCCTCGCCCAGCGAGAAGGCCGCCATCGGTGCGACATAGAAGCTGTTGATGCTGCGCGACGCATCGCCGTCCCGGCCGTTGGATTCGTGCCGAAGCCCGCCCTGCAGCGCCAGCGACATGCCGTTTTTCAGCATCCGGGTCGGCGTCACATAGATGATCTCGGGCTGATAATCGATGTTGCGGAAGGGCATGGAATTGGCACCCAGATCCCAGAACATGCGCTGGGTATAGGCGAAATGCAGGCCATCCCGCCAGGAACTGGGCAAATGTGCGGCATCGCGCGACCCGAACAACCGATATTCGAAACTCAACTGCAACCGGGCATCGGTATTGGTGCCGGGGCCATAGACCGCGTAGATCGGCTCATAGGGTGCCAGATTGCCGATGAAGGCATTGCCCGCGCTGCGATCGGCTGGCGGCGCGACCGGCGGCGGCACCGGGGTTCCGGGCGGTGGTGGCGGCGGTGGAACAGGCACCGGCGAAGCGGCCGCCATCCGCGACGCCGCCGCGCCATGCAGCGCCACCTGCGGCGAATTCCAGGCCGGGATCGACAGCAATGCCCCCTCGGCCATGTCGCTCGCGGCCAGTTGATAGCGCGCCTGGGCAAAGCCGCCCGGCGCAATCTCCACCGTCTCCGGCACGCCCGGCGCCCGGCGCAGCCACAGCCGGCGCGCGGCGCCATCCTGTTCCACCAGCGCCTCCACCCGGTCGGGCAGCGGCATGGCGGCGGGCGCCGTGCCCATGTTGAGGAAGCGCAGTTCCACGCTCGCCATATTCTGGTCATCGGGCAGGGCGATCCGCCCTATCAGGGTTTCTACGGGTTCCCCGGCCAGGGCGCTTGTCGCAAAAGAAGGCGACAGGACAGCCAGCAGCCATGCCAGGCTCGACCAGGGGGCGGGCAAGTGTCGTGGTTGCGCGCGGCGGTTGCGGATCATCCTGCGTCCCTTGTCGCGTTGCGCCCCTCGCAACGGCGCGAGCGGTCAGGTCAGGTGCGATTGACGATACTGGTTGTGGTAGATAAACACAAATATATTAAAGGCATAAGTTATTAGTGAGTCCTTGTGATGTTCTGAAGCATCATGTCTCACAAAATCGAGAATAGATGAAGTCGGTCGATGCTATATCGATTGAATAGGGGTCCATGTTGCTCGAAAAGGGGTGCTTGGTGTCGCTTGGCAATTCCGATTTTGCGATAGGTCATGGCGTGAAGGGGAGGGTTATCCCTGAGGCCTTGACGATGCTTCTGGCTCTTTCCCTGACCGGTTGTTCCTTTGCGCCCGATTATGTTCAGCCATCCCTGCCGGTGCCCGACAGCTATGCCGTGGCGACGCCGGCCGGGGCTTCGCTGGCCGGGCGCGACTGGGAGCAGGTTTTTCCCGATCCCGAATTGCGCAGGCTGGTCGCCCAGGCGCTGGCCAATAATCGGGACATTCGCATCGCTGCCGCCCGCGTGGCGCAGGCGCGCGGCGCCTGGCGGATCGAGGGTGCCTCGCTCTATCCCCAGCTCGATGCCGTGGCGACGGGCACGCGCGGTCAGGCCTTCTACAGCCTGCCGGTGATCGGCGACCAGATCGTCGACGTGAAATCGATCACCGCCCAACTGAGCGCCAGCTGGGAAATCGATTTCTGGGGCCGGCTGCGCAATCTGAAGGAGGCCGCCCGCGAACAGTTTCTGGCGTCCGAGGAATCGCGCCGGGCGGTCGCGACCGACCTGATCGCGCAGGTGGCGCTCGGCTATCTGCTGGAGCGCGAATATGAGGAGCGCGCCGCCCTTACCCAGCAGTCGATCACCACCCGGCAGGAAACGCTGCGCATCATGCGCCGCCGCTATGAGGTGGGGTCGGGGTCGAAGCTGGACCTGGCCCAGTCCCAGGTGCTGCTGGCGCAGGCGGACACCACCATGCATGTGCTGAACCTCGACCGCGCGGTCAATCGCAACGCGCTGGCGCTGTTGGTCGGCCAGCCGGTGGAGATCGCGCCCGGATCGCTGCGGCTGGCCGGGCCGGGCGGCGATTATCAGGTGCCCGCCGGCCTGCCGTCCGAACTGCTCACCAACCGGCCCGACATCGTCGCGGCCGAGCATCAGCTGCGCGCCGCCAATGCCAATATCGGTGCCGCCCGCGCCGCCTTCTTCCCCAATATCAGCCTGACCGGCGCCTATGGCACGACCAGCCCGGATCTGGACGGGCTGTTCGGCGGCAATAGCGAGGTGTGGAGCTTTTCGCCGACGATCCGTCTGCCCCTTTTCAACGCCGGCCGGCTGAAGGGCAATCTGGACGTGGCGCAGGCGCGCCGGGACGAGGCCGTCGCTACCTATGAAAAGACGATCCAGTCCGCCTTTCGCGATGTATCCGACGCGCTGGTCCGGCGGCGCCAGATCGCCCTGCAGATCGGCACCACGCGCCAACTGGTCGATGCCCAGCGGGAACGGGCGCGCCTCGCCCAACTACGCTTCGACAATGGCCGCTCCACCTATCTCGAAGTGCTCGATGCCCAGCGCGACCTGTTCGATGCGGAACAGGCGCTGGTCCAGCTTCGCCGGGGGGAACTCTCCAGCATCGTCAGCCTCTATGCCGCCCTGGGCGGCGGCTTTGTGGTCAATCGCGGCATCGCGGCCGCCCCGTCCGGGAACCAGGGGGAACCATGAGCATGAACAAGCGCTGGATCGTCAGGGGGCTGATCGTGGCGGCGGTGGCCGGCATCGCCTTCCTGCTCTGGACATTGCTGAAGCCGGCCGGCCTGCCCGAAGGCATTGTCGGCGGCAATGGCCGGCTGGAAGCGACAGAAATCGACGTCGCCTCCAAGTCTGCCGGACGGATCAAGGATATCGTCGCGGATGAGGGGCAGCTGGTGAAGGCCGGCGAGATCGTTGCCCATATGGATGTCGACGTGCTGGACGCACAGCGGACCGAGGCCGTCGCGCAACTGGCAGAGGCGCAGAATGCCGTCCTCGTCGCCCAGACCCAGGTCGCCCAGCGCGAGAGCGAGAAGGCCGCGGCCCAGGCCGTGGTGCGCCAGCGCATCGCCGAACTCAACGCCTCGCGCAAGCGCCTCGCCCGGTCCGAAACCCTGGCCCGCGAAGGCGCGACCGCAGTGCAGGAACGCGATGACGACGCCGCCCAGACCGAAGGCGCCGCCGCCGCCGTAGAGGCGGCCCGTGCCCAGCTTGCCTCGGCGGAGGTCGCCATAACCAATGCCCGCAACCAGGTGATCGGATCGCGATCCCGCGTGGAGGCCGGCCGCGCCACCATCCAGCGGATCGAGGCGGACATCAACGACAGCAGTCTGCGCGCGCCCCGCGACGGCCGCGTCCAGTATCGCGTCGCCCAGCCCGGCGAGGTGGTGACGGCCGGTGGCCGGGTGCTGAGCCTGGTCGACCTGTCCGACGTGACGATCAGCTTTTTCCTGCCCGCCACCGCCGCCGGCCGTGTCGCCATCGGCAGCGAGGCGCGGATCGTGCTCGATGCCATTCCCGACTATCCGATCCCGGCACGGATCAGCTTCGTCGCCGACGTCGCCCAGTTCACGCCCAAGACGGTGGAAACCCAGAGCGAGCGCGAGAAGATGATGTTCCGGGTCAAGGCCCGGATCGATCCGGCGCTGCTGCGCAAGCATATCGCCCAGGTGAAGACCGGCCTGCCCGGCATGGCCTATGTCCGGATCGATCCGGGCGTTGCCTGGCCTGCCTCGCTTGCGGTCCGCGCCCTTCCCGAAGGATCGCGGGCAGTCCAGTGAACCAGGCCGACCCCATCGGCGCGCCGACGGTCGATCCGGTCGTCCGCCTGTCCGGCGTCCGCCTCCATTATGGCAAGACGCAGGCGCTGCGCGGCATCGATCTCGACATACCGGGTGGGCGGATGATCGGCCTGATCGGACCCGATGGCGTGGGCAAGTCCAGCCTGCTCTCCCTCGTCGCCGGTGCCCATGTCATCCAGGATGGCGATGTCCATGTGCTGGGCGGCGACATGCGCGACAAGCGCCATCGCAGCGATGTGTGCCCGCGCATCGCCTATATGCCGCAGGGGCTGGGCAAGAATCTCTATCCCACCCTGTCGGTCGAGGAGAATCTGCAGTTTTTCGGCCGCCTGTTCGGCCATGACGGGGCGGAGCGGCGAAGGCGGATCGATGCGCTCACCCGCGCCACCGGCCTCGACCCGTTCCTTGCCCGACCGGCGGGCAAGCTGTCGGGCGGCATGAAGCAGAAGCTCGGCCTGTGCTGCGCGCTGATCCATGATCCCGACCTGTTGATCCTGGACGAGCCGACCACCGGCGTCGATCCGCTGGCCCGCGCCCAATTCTGGGATCTCATCAACGACATTCGCCAGACCCAGGCGCAGATGAGCGTCATCGTCGCCACCGCCTACATGGATGAGGCGCAGCGTTTCGACTGGCTGGTGGCGATGGATGACGGGCAGATCCTCGACACCGGCACCCCGGCCGAGATTTTCGCGCGCACCGGCACCAGTTCGCTGGAGGAGGCCTTCATCGCGCTGTTGCCCGAGGAGAAGAAGCGCGGCCACGAGCCGGTCGTCATCCCGCCGCTCGAAGCCAGCGAGGATGATATCGCCATCGAGGCGCAGGGCCTGACCATGCGCTTTGGCGATTTCACAGCGGTCGACCATGTCAGCTTCCGCATTCGCCGGGGCGAGATATTCGGTTTCCTGGGGTCCAATGGCTGCGGCAAGTCGACCACCATGAAGATGCTGACCGGCCTCTTGCCCGCGACCGAGGGCAAGGCCTGGCTGTTCGGCAATGCAGTGGACCCGGACGACATGTCTACGCGCAAGCGGGTCGGCTATATGAGCCAGGCCTTCTCGCTCTACACCGAACTCACCGTCCGCCAGAATCTGGAATTCCACGCTCATCTCTTCCATGTCGCGCGCGACGATATTCCCGCCCGCGTCGCGGAAATGGCCGATCGGTTCGATCTTGGCCCGGTGATGGAGGAACTGCCCGACAGCCTGCCGCTCGGCATCCGTCAGCGCCTCAGCCTTGCCGTGGCGATGGTCCACAAGCCGGAACTGCTGATCCTGGACGAGCCGACCTCCGGCGTCGATCCGGTGGCGCGCGACGGCTTCTGGCGATTGCTGGCGGAACTGTCGCGGCGCGACAAGGTCACGATCTTCATCTCCACCCATTTCATGAACGAAGCGATGCGCTGCGACCGCATGTCGATGATGCACGCCGGCCATGTGCTGGACAGCGATGCGCCCGCGCGCCTGATCGAGAAGCGCGGCGCGCCCGATCTGGAACAGGCCTTCATCGGCTATCTGGTCGATGCCGGCGGCGACACCCGCCCGCCCGACGAGGAAAGCGCGCTCAAGGACATGGCGCAGGCGGAACATGGCACGATCAGGCGCGGCTTCAGCCCGCAACGCGCGCTCACCTATGCCTGGCGCGAGACGCTGGAACTGCAGCGCGATCCGGTCCGTGCGACGCTCGCGCTGATCGGTTCGCTGATCCTGATGCTAGTGATCGGCTTCGGCATGACCACCGACATCAACGAGCTGAACTATGCCGTGCTGGACCGCGACAACAGCATCCTCAGCCAGAATTATGCGCTCGACATTTCCGGCTCCTCCTATTTCGTCGAACATGCGCCGATCCGCGATTATGATGATCTCGACCGGCGCATGAAGGATGGCGAACTGGCGCTGGTGATCGAGATTCCGCCGGGCTTCGGCCGGGATATCACGGCCGGGCGGCAGGTCACGGTCGGCGCCTGGTTCGACGGCGCCAATCCACAGCGCGCCGAAACGGTGCAGGGCTATATCCAGGGGCTGCACCAGCATTGGCTGAGCCAGCAGGCGGCCGCGCGCGGCAGCGCGGTCGGCAGCAGCTTCTCGATCGAGAACCGCTATCGCTACAATCCCGGTGTGCAGAGCCTGCCGGCGATGGTGCCGATCGTCATCCCGCTGCTGCTGCTCATGCTGCCGGCGATGCTGACCGCGCTGGCGGTGGTGCGCGAAAAGGAGATCGGATCGATCATCAACCTTTATGTGACGCCGGTCAGCCGCAGCGAATTCCTGCTCGGCAAGCAGCTTCCCTATGTCGTGCTGGCGCTTGTCAACTTCCTCCTGATGGTGCTGATGGCGATCTTCATCTTCGGCGTGCCGGTGAAGGGCAGCTTCCCGACCCTGCTGCTGGCCGCCGCCATCTATTGCGTCACCGCGACCGGCATGGGCCTGCTCGCCTCGACCGTGACGCGCAGCCAGATCGCCGCGATGTTCCTGGCGATGATCGGCACGATGATCCCGGCCACCACCTATGGCGGCATGACCGACCCCGTCTCCTCGATGGAGGGCAGCGCGCGGATCATCGGCGACATCTATCCCGCGAGCCACATGTTCACCATCAGCCGCGGCGTCTTTGCCAAGGCGCTGGGCTTTTCGGACCTGGCCGGCTCCTTCCTGCCGCTCGCCATTTCCGCGCCGCTGATCGTCGGCATCGCGATCATGCTGCTCAAGAAGCAGGAGGCCTGACGCCCATGCTTGCGACGATTTCCAACATCTACCGGCTGGGCGTGAAGGAGCTGTGGAGCCTGTGGCGCGACCCGATCATGCTGGTGCTAATCCTGTTCGTCTTCACCGTCTCCATCTATACCTCGGCCAATTCCAAGCCGGAAACGCTGCACAATGCAGCCATCGCAATCGTCGATGAGGATGAATCGCCCCTGTCGCAGCGGATCGTCGCCGCTTTCTATCCGCCGCAATTCACGCTGCCCCGGATGATTGCGCCGGCGCAGATCGATCCGGGCATGGACGCGGGCGACTTCACCTTCGTCCTCCACATACCCCATGGCTTCCAGCGCGACGTGCTGGCGGGGCGTTCGGCGGAAATCCAGCTCAACACCGACGCCACGCGCATGAGCCAGGCATTTTCGGGCAGCAGCTATGTGCAGCAGATCGCGACCGCCGAAGTGAATGAATTCGTCAACCGCTATCGCGCCAATAGCGTGCCAAAGGTCGACCTGGCGGTGCGGGCGCGCTTCAACCCGACGCTCAACCATACCTGGTTCGGTGCGCTGGCACAGATCATCAACCAGATCGCGATGCTGTCGATCATCCTCACCGGCGCGGCGCTGATCCGCGAGCGGGAACATGGCACGATCGAGCATCTGCTGGTGATGCCGGTCACCCCGTTCGAGATCATGCTGTCAAAGGTCTGGTCGATGGGGCTGGTCGTGCTGCTCGCCTCGTCCCTGTCGATCAACCTGGTGGTGCAGGGGCTGATGCACGTGCCCGTCGCCGGATCGCTGGCGCTCTTCTTCGCGGGCGCCGCGCTGGTGCTGTTCTCCACAACCTCGATGGGCATTTTCCTCGCGACGCTGGCGCGCAACATGCCGCAATTCGGCATGCTGATGATCCTCGTGCTGCTGCCGCTGCAGATGCTGTCGGGCGGCACCACCCCGCGCGAATCCATGCCCAAGCTGGTGCAGGACGTGATGCTGTTCGCGCCGACCACCCATTTCGTCGAACTGGGTCAGGCGATCCTGTTCCGGGGCGCCGACATCGGCGTCGTCTGGCCGCAATTCGCCGCCACCGCCGCGATCGGCATCGCCTTCTTCCTGATCGCACTCACCCGCTTCCGCCGGACGATCAGCGCCATGGCCTGATCGTCCGGCCGCTCTTCACGGCGCCAGCCGGTCCACGCTCAGGCGCTGGCCGCCATATTCGGCAAAGCCCCGGCTGCGCGGCTGGCCATCGGCTTGGGGCGTGAAGTCGATCGCGGCGGGCTTGGGGCCGCCCAGCGGTCCGAACGTCATCTGCAGCTTCATGATGCCGGGGCGGGGACCGGTCAGGCGTATGTCCGCTTCGTAGCTGGACTGGCCGCGCATGTTGATCTGCGTCGTCTCGCGCCCGCTATAGACCTGCTTCCCGTCGTCGCTGAAATCGACATAGATTTTCTCGATGGCGCCGCTCGTGCGCCGATAGAGGATATGGCCCGACCGCCGGCCATAGACCTTGACGTCGATATTCTGGCTCTTGCCCGCCAGTGCCGGCAGGGTGGACAGGTCGGTATCGCCATAGGGCAGGCTGTCGGGCACGGCGCGCGGGCCCACCGCCGGCCCGGCCTTGTATCCGGGCAGGGTGACGATCTGGACCCGCTTGCTCTCGCTGCCGCGCAGCCCCTCGATCCAGGTCGCCCGGCGGCTGTCGGGATGCCAGGACATGGGCGAATGAAATACCCAGTCGGCCTGGCTGCTGAGGTTCGCGCCCTGATAGCCCGCTTCGCGCTGCGACCGGGCGATGTCGATCAGCGCCGGCCCGACATTGCCCGGCCGCGCCGTGCGCACGCCGGTGACGGCATAGGTATAGGCGAACATGCTCAGCCCCATGTTCAGGCTGTCGGGATAGGGGCGGGGCATCAGCCCCAATATCGCCGGGTCGGTCTGCGAAAAGCGGGTGGTCATCACCACGCCCAGCCGCTCGTCCGGCGAGAAGATCGTCGTTTCGGTATAGCCCGGCGTGTCGGTGATCGGCGTCACCTTGCCGCTCGCCAGGTCCATCACCACCGAATCGGGTAAGTCGCGCTTCACCGCGCCGACCAGCGACAGGGCGCTGCCGCCATGGACGAACTGCTTCACCTCGCCACCGCGGATCGGCGACGGGATGACGCCATCGGCATGGGCGGGATCGGGGCGGAAGGGATCGCTGCTGCTGATGATCTGCGGCCGGGTGACGACATAGCCATCCGGGCCGCGCGTCAGTTCGCCGGTCAGCACCGCGGCGGAATAATTGGCGAGCAGGGTCGTCCAGGCGATATGGCGATTGTCCGGCGCCACCACCATTTCCGACCAGCGATGCCAGATATGCACGCCATCGGCCACCTGCGGCGGATAGGTGACCGGCACCAGTTGCGCCTGCGTGCAATCGTCCAGGCTGGTCGGGCATTCGATCACGAAATCGCCCAGGAAGATGCGCTTATTGTCGGCAAACACCATGTAGCGGATGCCATTATCCTTCGGCCGGGCGGGAATCGTCCCGCTGAAGATCGGGCGGATATGGCTGCCATCATCATCCATGATCGCGAGGTTGATCTGCCGCGGATCGCTTTCGCCCGGCTTGGCATAGGTCAGCAATATCCGGCCCGACGGCGTGTAGGTGGCGCTTTGCGGCCGCATGTCGGCGGGCAATGGCAGGGTGCGGATCACCGGCTGACCGAACAGCGCGCCATCCGCCCTGGGCCGGGCCAGGGTCGGCCCGCCATTCAGCGCCAGTCCGCCGATCAGGATGGGCAGCATGGCCAAGATAGGCAGCCGGCGGGAAGGGGGCTTGGTCACCAAATTCTCTCCTCGTCTCGGCCGTCGCCCAGGGGCGCGGGGCGGCCGTCCGCTCTGCTGATGGCACCAGCCCGCCGGCCGGCAAGCGCCAATCCGTTACGCGGAAAGAGGGCTTGCCAATGTCCCGCAAAACCGGGCATTTTCCAGTCGACGCTTCGCGAACGGGCAGGGCGGCAAGCGGGGCGGAGAGGGGAGCAGGCGATTTTCAACCGACGCATCTTGCTGGAGCTGTGGGCGATGCTGCTGCTGGCCGGCATCATCGGCTTCATGGGGCCGTTCGGCACCTATATGCGCGACGGGCTGCCGGGGCGGATCGGCCATTGGTGGCTGCTGCTGATGGGCGCCTATATTCTCGTCCGGCCGGCCATCTGGCTGCTGCGCCGGCTGGCGCGGCGGATCGACCTGTCGGTATCGATCACCGTCTTTTCCGGCGTGTCGCTCTGCGTCGTGCCGCTGGCCTTCCTCTGGCGCAATGTCGGCCGCACCGCCTTTCGCGACCTGGACGGCTTTACCGGCCTGCTGCCCTTTTCCTTCCTCTGTGCGCTCACCGTGCTGGTCGTCACCCACTGGGCCGAACAGACCGACCGGCGGTTGGCGCAGCGGGGCATCCTGCCGCCGCCCGTCGATACACCGCCTGCCGAAGACGCCGCCGCCACATCCCCCGCAGACCCGGCCCTGCGCCATCGCCTGTCGGCCGGATTTTCCGGGCCGATCCTGGCGCTGCAGAGCGAGGATCATTATGTCCGCGTCCATGGCGCGGGCGGCAGCGAATTGCTGCTGATGCGGCTGCGCGACGCGATTGCGGAGATGGAGGGGGTGGCCGGGGCACAGGTGCATCGCAGCTGGTGGATCGCCCATCGCGCCATCCTGCGCTGCGATCCGGTCGGGCGCAGCTGGCTCATCACCCTGGATGGCGGGCTCAGCGTCCCCGTCGCGCGCGATTCGGTCGCCCGGCTGCAACGGGCCGGCTTCCTGCCTGCATCCTGACCCGCGTCCTGCCCCGATCTGGCGGGCAAAAGAAAACCCCGCCGGAGCAAGCTCGACGACGGGGCCAGGTTCAGGGAGGTGTCACTCCAAAGGGGGGAAGAGTGACAGGACCAATCTAGGAAAGTGCGCGTCCCTTTCAAGCATCGGGCGCATATTTTTGTCGGCGGCCGTGCCCATGCCATCGGTCCTATCGCACGGCTGAACCCGCTATTTCGGCCATTTCCGCTACGGCAACCGGGCATGTCGTGAATATGGCTGAATACGTATGCTGGAATCTGTGCAGAGGGACGGGCGCGGCGCTATTTGAACCAGACCGACACATGTCGGCAAGAAACGCTCAAGATGCGTCCTGGGGAGGATCACTGTCATGCATCAATTCCGTCATACCGTCCTGCGCGCTGCGCTGCTGGCAGGGGCTTCCTTCTCGTTCGCCGCGGTCGCCCATGCGCAGACCGACGCCGAAACCGCGACGCCCGCCGCACCCGCCGCCGGCGAATCCGAAGGCATCGTCGTCACCGGCATCCGCGCCTCGCTCGCCTCCGCCGCCAAGGTGAAGCGCGATTCCGTGCTGATCGTCGATTCCATCTCGGCCGAAGATGTCGGCAAGCTGCCCGACGTGTCGATCGCGGACTCGCTCGCCCGTCTGCCCGGCGTCACCGCCCAGCGCCTCGAAGGCCGCGACCAGCGCCTGTCGATCCGCGGCCTTGGCCCGGATTTCTCGACCACCCTGCTCAACGGCCGCGAACAGGTCACCGTCGGCGACAATCGCGGCGTCGAATATGACCAATATCCGTCGGAATTCTTCCAGAACGTCAATGTCTACAAGAGCGCCGACGCCGCGCTGATCGCCGCCGGCATCTCCGGCACGGTCGACCTGCGCATGCTGCGTCCGCTCGACAAGAATGACCGCATCCTCGCCGTGTCGCTGCGCGGCCAGATGAACGGCATGGACAAGCTCAATCCCGATGGCGAACGCTATGGCTATCGCGCCTCGGCCACCTATGTCGATCAGTTCGCCGACGACACGCTGGGCCTGTCGCTGGGCTTCGCCGCCTCGCAGACCCCGTCGCAGAATGAGCGCTTCAACGCCTGGGGTTATCCCACCGATGCCGACGGCAATCTGATCATCGGCGGCGCCAAGCCCTATGTGCAGTCGAACCTGCTCAAGCGCTACGGCATGGTCGGCACGCTGGAATGGCAGCCGAGCGACAATTTCCACTCGACCTTCGACGTGCTCGCCTCGCATTTCGAGGAAGAACAGCGCCTGCGCGGCATCGAATTCCCGCTCGTCTGGGGCACCGACGTCGGCGTCAGCGACGTGACGGTCGAAAATGGCTTCGTCACCGGCGCCACCTTCTCCAACGTCTATGGCGTCCAGCGCAACGACTATAACAAGCGCAAGGCCGACACCATCTCGCTCGGCTGGAACAATGACATCCGCCTGAACGATCGGCTCAAGCTCAATGTCGATGCCAGCTGGTCGCGCGCCAAGCGCACCGACTTCCTGCTCGAAACCTATTCGGGCACCGGCTATCTGCGGTCGGGCGTGTCCGACACGGTGCGCGTCGAGCGCCAGTCGAACGGCCTGTTCAGCATCGTGCCGACGCTCGACTATACCGACACCAACGTCATCAGCCTGACCGACCCCAATGGCTGGGGCTATAACGGCACCACCGCCGTCGTGCAGGCGGGCTTCCTCAACCGGCCCAAGTTCATCGACGACATGAAGTCGTTCCGCGCCAACCTGGTCGGCGACATTTCGGGCAGCATCTTCAGCAACTGGGAAGTCGGCGGCAATTACAGCCGGCGCAAGAAGACCAGCGCCTATACCAGCTATTTCCTCTGCCCGACCGGCGGCACGGATTGCACCATCGCCAATGGCACGCCCGGCTCGGCGCCGGTGCCGCAGGAGGCACTGCTCGGCAAGAATGTCTCGCTCGACTATCTGGGCGTGCCGGCGATGCTGACGCTCGATCCGCTCTATCTCTACAACAACACGCTCGACGCCGTGTTCGACAATCGTCCCTCGTCGCTGGTGCGCGACAATGTCGTGAAGGAAGATGTCTTCACCGGCTATGCGAAGATGACGCTGGATGGCGATCTGGGCGGCAAGCCGCTCAAGGGCGCGATCGGCGTGCAGGTGATCCACACCCGCCAGGCGTCGACTGGCACCATCTCCAACTTCTCCAATGGCGTCGTCACCGTCGTCCCGGCCTCGGGCAAGGAAAGCTTCACCAATTTCCTGCCCAGCGCGCAGTTCTCGGTCGAGCTGGAACCCGGCTTCTTCGTGAAGATGGGCGCGGCCCAGACCATGGTGCGTCCGCGCATGGATCAGGAACGGATCAACCAGGAATATAATTTCAACTTGGCCAATGTCGGCCTTGGCTCCGACCCGCAATATAGCCCGTTCAGCTCGAACGGCGGCAACATCGCGCTGCGTCCCTATCAGTCGACCAATATCGACCTGTCGATCGAGAAATATTTTCCGGGCGGTGGCTATGTCTCGCTCGCGGGCTATTTCAAGAATCTGACCGACTTCGTCGATCCCAACAACAATATCGCCTATGATTTCTCGGACGTGCTGGCCTCGCTGCCTGCCGACATCCGCAACCAGATCATCGCCGACGGCAGCTATATCGGCCTGCTGAAGGCCCCGGCCAACACCGGCAAGGGCACGATCATGGGTGCGGAAGGCACCGTCTCGCTGCCGTTCAAGGTGTTCAGCGAAACGCTCGACGGCTTCGGCATCTTCGCCAGCGGTTCCTACACCCACAGCGAAGTCAAATATGGCAGCAACCCGACCGATGTCGTCACCCTGCCGGGCCTGTCCAAATGGGTCGCCAGCGGCACCGCTTATTATGAAAAGAGCGGTTTCCAGGCGCGCGTCTCCTATCGCTATCGCTCTTCCTTCCTGGGCGAAGTCGCCGGCCTCTCGGCCGCGCCGACTTTCCGCACCGCCAAGGCCGAGGGCATTCTCGACGCGCAGATCGGCTATGAATTCCAGTCGGGGCCGCTCACCGGCCTGTCGATCCTGCTGCAGGGCAAGAACCTCACCGACCAGCCCTTCGTCACCTATCAGAATGGCGATAAGCGCCAGGTCATCGACTATCAGCGCTACGGCCGCGATTATTATCTGGGCCTGACCTACAAGTTCTGATCGGCCTGCGGCCGATCGGGCAAGTTCTGACCGGCCTTCGCGCCGGTCGGGCAAGTCCTGAAATTCCTCCCCGGATTGCCCGACTGCACGCGGGCAATCCCCCTCCCCGGACCGCCGCCCCTTAGAGGGGAGGGCGGTCCGTTTTTCTTTGGGGGGCGGGGGAGTGGAAACGGCACCGTTATTCCCTCGCCCGCTTGCGGGAGAGGGAGGGGCCCGCCGCGTAGCGGTGGGAGGGTGAGGGTCTGTTTCGCGATGAGCGCAGGGCCCTCATCCAACTGCGCCTAGCCGGCTGCGCCGCCAAGGCTCCGTATCCTTCTCCCGCCTGCGGGAGAAGGAGGGAGGGGCGAAAATATCAAGCCGTCATCCGCGTGATCAGCCGGGGCGCCAGCAGCGTCGGCGTCACCGGCTTGCGGTCGATCTGGCCGATCAGCGCGTCGACCAGCACTTCGCCCGCGTGCAGATAGTCCTGCGCCACGGTGGTCAGCGGCTGCCGCGTCAGGCTGGCGGCGGGGATATCGTCGAAGCCGATCAGGGCGACGTCGCCGGGCACCGACAGCCCATGTTCGTCCAGCGCCCGCATCGCGCCGATCGCGATCAGGTCCGACCCGGCGAAGATCGCGTCGAACTTTACGCCGCGCGCGATCAGGCGGCTCGCCGCCTCATAACCCGACTGCTCGGTCGACAGTGCATCGACATGCAGGCCGGGGTCGACCGCATGGCCGGCTT
This sequence comes from Sphingobium sp. BHU LFT2, assembly GCF_018604485.1. Taxonomy (NCBI): domain Bacteria; kingdom Pseudomonadati; phylum Pseudomonadota; class Alphaproteobacteria; order Sphingomonadales; family Sphingobiaceae; genus Sphingobium; species Sphingobium sp. BHU LFT2. The sequence continues at coordinate 12,841 of NZ_JAFCGW010000022.1, read as the reverse complement.
CACGCAGCACGTCGGACAGGCCGGCATAACGGTCGCGAAATTCGGGATAATGGCTCGATGCGTCGCCCAGAAAGGCGATCCGGCTGCATCCGCGCGCGATCAGATGGGCGCCCGCGTCCCGCCCGCCACGCCGGTTGTCGCAGCCGATCGTCATCCCCAGCGCATGCTGGTCCACCGACCCCCAGCGCACGAAATGCGTGCCTTGCGCCACCAGCTGCTCCAGCCGGGTGCGATAGATTTCATAGTCGCCATAGCCCAGCAGGATGATGCCGTCGGCCTTGCGGCTATCCTCATAATCGACATGCCAGTCGGTCGACAGCTGCTGAAAACTGGTCAGCAGGTCATAGCCGCGCTTGGCGCAGGTCTGCAGGATCGGCCCCAGCATCGACAGGAAGAAGGGATTGATCCAGCTTTCGTCGGGCAGCAGATCCTCGAAGAACAGGAGGGCCAGCGTATTGCTCTTGCCCCGCCGCAGCGAGGACGCATTCTTGTCCACCGTATAGTTGAGCTGCCGGGCGATCGCCTCGACCCGCAGCCGCGTCGCCTCGCTCACCGTCTTGTCGCCGCGCAGCGCGCGCGACACGGTCGGCTGGGACACGCCGGCCAGCGTGGCGATGTCGAAGGATGTCACTTTGTCGTTGGCGGCCATGGCGCGATCCTACGCCAGCGAGTCTCCATTGGGAATAGAAGGGTTTGAAACCGGTCTGAATACGTATGCCGCTCCCTTGGCCCGCCCTGTCCCCGCCGACTAAGAAGGGGCCAAGCTGCGGCAATCGGGCACAAGCGGCAATGGGAGGGATGAAGGCCATGCGCGGACGAACGGCAATGCTGCTGGCTGCGCTCTGCGCGCTTCCCGCTCCGGCGATCGCACAGGATGACGGCTTTCGCGCCCGCCTGCCCGAAGATGAAGTCATCTATTTCGTCCTGCCCGACCGGTTCGACAATGCCGATCCCGCCAATGACAAGGGCGGCTTCAAGGGCGACCGGCTCCAGACCGGCTATGATCCCGCGTCCAAGGGCTTCTACCATGGCGGCGACCTCCAGGGGCTGATCCGCCGGCTCGACTATATTCAGGGGCTGGGCGCCACCGCCATCTGGGTCGGCCCGATCTTCCGCAACAAGCCGGTGCAGGGCCCCAAGGGGCAGGAAAGCGCCGGCTATCACGGTTACTGGATCACCGATTTCGAACATGTCGATCCGCATTTCGGCACCGACGCGGATTTCGCCGCGCTGGTGAAGGCCGCCCATGGCCGGGGGATGAAAGTCTATATGGACATCATCGCCAACCATACGGCCGACGTGATCCGCTATCGCGAATGCGCCGACCGGCCCTGTCCCTATCGCTCGCGCGCCGACTATCCCTATCAGCGCCGCGGCGGCGTGGCCGGCCCGGCGATCAATCCGGGCTTTGCCGGCGACGCCGATCATAGCGAGGACAATTTCGGCAAGCTCACCGACCCCGCCTATGCCTATACCCCCTTCGTGCCGAAGGGCGAGCAGGCGGTGAAGAACCCGGCCTGGCTCAACGATGTGCGCTATTATCATAATCGCGGCGAGACGACCTATTCGGGCGAGAGCGCGACCATGGGCGACTTTGCCGGGCTCGACGATCTGATGACCGAACATCCGCGCGTGATCGCCGGCATGATCGACATTTTCGGCGGCTGGATCGACCGCTTCGGCATTGACGGCTTCCGCATCGACACCGCCCGGCATGTCGATCCGCATTTCTGGCAGCAGTTCGTCCCCGCCATGCAGGCGCGGGCCAAGGCGCGCGGCATCCCCAATTTCCATGTCTTCGGCGAAGTCTATGTCGAGACGGTCGATGCCGGCCCGCTCGCCTGGCACACCCGCGAAGGCGGCTTTCCCGCCGTGCTCGACTTCGCCTTCCGCCAGGCCGCGCTGGAAACCGTCGCGGGCAAGGCGGCGACCGCAACCTGGGAACGCATGCTGACCGGCGACGCCCTCTATCAGGGCGGCGCCGCCACCGCGCGTCAGTTGCCGACCTTCGTCAGCAATCATGACGCCGGCCGTTTCGCCACCTTCGTCCGCCGCGCCTTCCCGCAGGCCGGCGAGGACGAGGTGCTGCGCCGGGTGATGCTCGCCAACGCCATGCTGCTGACGCTGCGCGGCGTGCCGACCATCTATTATGGCGATGAACAGGGTTTTGTCGGCGACGGCGGCGATCAGGACGCGCGCGAGGATATGTTCGGCAGCCAGGTGGCGAGCTATAACGACAATCGCCTGCTCGGCAGCACTGCCACCACCGCCACCGCGCGCTTCGACCCCGCCCATCCGCTCTATCGCGAGATCTCAGCGCTCGCCCGCCTGCGCACTGGCCATGCCGCGCTGCGCCGAGGCAGCGAGACGATCCGCGCGCGCGGCGACGAGCCCGGCCTGTTCGCCGTCTCCCGCTTCGATCCCGACACGGGCGCGGAATATCTGATCGCCTTCAACACATCGACCGCGCCGATCAGGGCGCAGGTCCAGGTGGATACCGCCTCCACCGCCTTCGACAGTCTCGCCGGCGCGGCCTGTGCCCCGCGCGCGTCCGCGCCCGGCAGCCTCGCCCTCGACCTTCCTCCCCTTGGCTACAGCGTCTGCGCTGTACGGAGCGCTAATCCGCAATGACCGACGCACTGACCGATACGGCCCCCTGGTGGCGCGGCGCCACCATCTACCAGATCTACCCGCGCAGCTTCGCCGACTCCAATGGCGATGGCATCGGCGATCTGGCCGGCATCACCGCCCATCTTCCCTATGTCGCCTCGCTCGGCGTCGACGCCATCTGGCTCTCGCCCTTCTTCAAGAGCCCGATGCGCGACTTCGGCTATGACGTGTCGGATTATTGCGATGTCGATCCGATCTTCGGCACGCTCGCCGATTTCGACGCACTGATCGCCCGCGCCCATGACCTCGGCCTGCGCATCATCGTCGATCAGGTCTGGGCCCATACCTCCGACGAACATCCCTGGTTCATCGAAAGCCGCTCCAGCCGCCAGAACGACCATGCCGACTGGTATGTCTGGGCCGATGCCAAGCCCGACGGCACGCCGCCCAACAACTGGCAGTCGGTGTTCGGCGGCCCGGCCTGGACCTGGGATGCGCGCCGCGGCCAATACTACATGCACAATTTCCTGAAGGAGCAGCCGCAGATCAACCTGCACAACGGAAAGGTGCAGGCGGCGGTGCTGGATATCGTGCGCTTCTGGCTCGACCGCGGCGTCGACGGCTTCCGCATCGACGCGATCAACCATTCGATGCCCGACCCGCAACTGCGCGACAATCCGCCCGCGCCCGAAGACGGCCGCATCCGTACGCGCCCCTATGATTTCCAGATCAAGCGCTACAGCCAGAGCCACCCGGACATTCCGCTGTTCCTGGAAAAGGTGCGGTCGGTGTTCGACGAATATCCCGATCGCTTCACCGTCGCCGAAGTCGGCGGGGATGACAGCGATGCGGAGATGAAGGCCTTCACCCAGGGCGATCATCGCCTCAACACCGCCTATGGCTTCGACTTCCTCTACGCGCCCAAATTGACCGCGCCGTTCCTGAAAGACGCCTTGTCGCGCTGGCCGGCGGAGCAGGGGATTGGTTGGCCCAGCTGGGCGTTCGAAAATCATGACGCGCCGCGCGCCGTCTCGCGCTGGGCCGGCGACATCGACGCCCATGCCTATTGCCGGATGAAGATGCTGCTGCTCGCCTGCCTGCGCGGCAATATCTTCCTCTATTATGGCGAGGAACTGGGCCTGCCGCAGGTCGATATCGCGTTCGAGGATCTGCAGGATCCCGAAGCGATCGCCAACTGGCCGCTGACCCTGTCGCGCGACGGCGCCCGCACGCCCATGCCCTGGACCGGCGCGGCCCCCTGGCTGGGCTTCTCCGATGCCAAGCCCTGGCTGCCGGTGGGGGAGGCGCATCGCCCGCTCGCCGTCGACGCGCAGGAAGCCGACCCCGCCTCGCTGCTCCACTGGACGCGGGAAGTGCTGGCCCTGCGCAACGCCACCCCGGCGCTGCGCAGCGGCACGATCACCTTTCTCGATACGCCGGACGATCTGCTCGCCTTTGAACGGACGCAGGACGGGCAGCAGCGCCTCTGCGTCTTTAACCTCGGCACCAGCCCCGTCGCCTGGCGCCCGGCCGATGCGGACCGCTGGCAGGTCGAACTGTCGACCGGCAGCATCGCCGACTGGAATTTCGCCCCCGCATCCGGCCTCGTCGCCGCCTTCCAAGTTTAAGGACGTTCCCATGACGCGACTGACCGCGCTCACCTTGCCTCTCATCGCCCTGGCGCTCGCGCCCACCGCCGCGCGCGCCGATGTGGTGGCCAGGGCCGCCTCGCCCGACGGCCATATCACTCTCACCATCAGCCTCGATGGCGAGGGGCGCCCCAGCTATGCCGTGCAGCGCAATGGCAAGCCGCTGATCGCCGATTCCCGTTTGGGCTTCATGTTCACCGACGCGCCCAAGATCGAGCGCAACCTGACGCTGGCCGATGCCAAGCAGGCGAGCCGCGACACCAACTGGACCCAGCCCTGGGGCGAATGGACCAGGATCCGCGACCATCATAATGAGTTGAAGCTGGTCTTCCGCGAGAAGGGCGATCTCCAGCGCGAGATGGACGTGACCTTCCGCCTGTTCGATGACGGCGTCGCCTTCCGCTACAGCCTGCCCGACCAAGCCAATCTCCATCACGCCAACATCGCCGAGGAACTGACCCAGTTCGCCTTCGCACAAGGGGGGACCGCCTGGTGGAAGCCCGCCTATGAATGGAACCGCGAGGAATATCTCTACAACCGCACCCCGCTCGACGCGGTCGGCACCGCCCAGACGGTGATGACGGTCAAGCTCGCCGACGGCACCCATGTTGCCCTGCATGAAGCCGCGCTGGTCGATTATGCGGGCATGAATCTCGCCCGCGCCGAGGGCAACATTTTCCGCGCCGATCTGACGCCGGGGGCGGGCGCGCCCAAGGTGTCGCGCGACGCCGGCTTCTCCACCCCCTGGCGCACCATCGCCGTCGCCGACGATGCCGCCGGCCTCTACATGAACCACATGATCCTGAACTTGAACGAGCCCAACAAGCTGGGCGACGTCTCGTGGATCAAGCCGGGCAAGTTCGTCGGCGTCTGGTGGAACATGATCAAGGGCGAATGGAGCTGGGCGCGCGGCCCCAAACATGGCGCCACCACCGCCAATGTCCGCCGCTATATCGATTTCGCCGCTGCCAGCGGCATCCCCGCCGTGCTGGTTGAGGGCTGGAATGTCGGCTGGGACGGCAACTGGTTCGGCAACGGCAAGGATATGAACTTCTCGCAGCCGACCGAAGATTTCGACGCCGATGGCCTGGCCGCCTATGCCAGGTCCAAGGGCGTCACCCTGATCGGCCATCATGAAACCGGCGGCTCGGCTAGCCATTATGACGGCCAGCTCGACAGTGCCTTCAAATGGGCGGCCGACCATGGCGAGCAGGTGGTGAAGACCGGCTATGTCACCGACGCCGGCCAGATCGAGCGGGTCGATGCCGATGGCACGAAGCATCGCGAATGGCATGAAGGCCAGTGGATGGTGAACCATTATCTGCGCGTCGTGCAGACCGCCGCCAAATATCATGTCAGCATCGACAGCCATGAACCGGTCAAGGATACCGGCCTGCGCCGCACCTACCCCAACTGGGTCGCGCGCGAAGGCGGCCGGGGCATGGAATATAACGCCTGGGTCGGTGGCAAGAACCCGCCCGAGCATGAGGCGAACCTGGTCTTCACCCAGCTGCTGGGCGGTCCGATGGACTTCACGCCGGGCGTGCTCAGCCTGTCGGGTTCGGAAGGCAGCACCATCCACTCGACCATCGCCAAGCAGCTCGCTCTCTATGTCGTCCTCTATTCGCCGGTGGTGATGGCGGCCGACACGCCGGAAAATTACGCCAAATATCCCGGCCCATTCCAGTTCATCAAGGATGTGCCGACCGACTGGTCCGACACCCGCGCCTTGAATGGCGAGGTCGGCGACTACGTCACGATCGCGCGCAAGGCGAAGGGCAGCGACGACTGGTATCTGGGCGCGGTCGGCGACGAACAGGCGCGCTCCAGCAAGGTTACGCTCGACTTCCTCGATGCCGGCCGCAGCTATACCGCCGAAATCTACCGCGACGGCCCCGGCGCCGACTATCGCACCGAGGCACGCCACGCGATCGTGATCGAAAAGAAGCAGGTGAAGAAGGGCGACGTCCTCAGCCTCGATCTGGCGCCCGGCGGCGGCCAGGCAATCCGCTTCGTCGCCAGCGGCGGCAAGCGCAAGCGGTGAAGGCTGGCGCTTCCTTGATCCTCGTCGTCATCCCGGACTTGATCCGGGATCCATTCAGCGCTCGCTCGCAGATGTCGCGCCGAATGGATCCTGACTTTCGTCAGAATGACGCAGGATCGAAGGGAGCGATCAACAGCCCCCGGCTGTCCTATTGCGCCTGCGCTTGATAGGCTGCGTGACCGCATGCACGCAGACTTTCCCGATGGGATCAGGCCGATAGGATCAGGCGCTCGTAACTTAATGTCAAAATGTGCGGGAAATGTGCGAAGTTAAGGCGAAGGATGGGGATGGCCGGAATGAATGAGATGGGGCTGGAAACGGGCGCGACGACGTCCGACGGTCGGCCGCGCCAGGGCTTCTGGGGGCTGTGGAATATCAGCTTCGGCTTCTTCGGCATCCAAATCGGCTTCGCGCTGCAGAACGCCAACATGTCGCGCATCTTCCAGTCGCTGGGGGAAAATCTCGACAATCTCGCCTTGCTGTGGATCGCCGCGCCGCTGACCGGCCTGCTGGTGCAGCCGGTGATCGGCCATTATAGCGATCGCACCTGGTGCCGCCTCGGCCGGCGCCGGCCCTATTTCTTCGCCGGTGCGCTGTTTGCGGCGCTCGCCTTGTTCGGCATGCCCAATGCGCCGGGCCTGATGGCCGCCGCGCTGATGCTCTGGATTCTCGACGCCTCGCTCAACGTCTCGATGGAGCCGTTCCGTGCCTTTGTCGGCGATATGCTGGCGAAGGAACAGCATATGGCCGGTTATGCGATCCAGACCGCCTTCATCGGTACCGGCGCGGTGATCGGCTCCTCCACCCCCTGGCTGCTCGACCAGATGGGCGTCTCCAATGTCGCGCCCGCCGGCATGATCCCCGACACGGTGCGCGTCAGCTTCTATATCGGTGGCGCCGCGCTGTTCCTCGCCGTGCTCTGGACCGTGCTCACCACCCGCGAATATTCGCCCGAGCAGATGGCCCGCTTTGCCCAGGCCAGCGAAGCGGCAAGGCAAGAGGAGGCGCCGCCGGTCCCCGCCGGCGGTCCGCTCTGGATCGTCGCTGGCCTTGCCATCATCGCCGCCGTTTGGGGCTGGGCACTGGAAAAGGAATTGTATCTGCTGGGCGGGCTGCTCGCGGCCTATGGCATCGCCCGTATCGTCGCGCGGGGCCTCCATGCGCAGGGCCGGACCGACAATCTGCTCAGCCATGTGGTCGGCAATTTCGCGACCATGCCGGCGATGATGAAGAAGCTGGCGCTGGTCCAGTTCTTCACCTGGTCGGCGCTCTTCATCATGTGGATCTATACCACGCCGGTGGTCGCCCAATATGTCTTCGGATCGGCCGACCCGACCAGCGCCGCCTATAATGAAGGGGGCAATTGGGTCGGCATCCTGTTCGCCACCTATAATGGGGTGGCCGCCTTCGCCGCGCCCTTCCTGCTCCAGCCGCTCGCCCGCCGCATCGGCCAGGCCCGGACCCATGCGCTGGCGCTGACGCTCGGCGCGCTCGGCTTCCTGTCCTTCCTGGTCCTGCGCGATGCACAGGCGCTGCTACTGTCGGAAGTGGCGATCGGCATCGCCTGGGCCTCGACCCTTGCCATGCCCTATGCGATGCTCGCCTCCAGCGTGCCGCAGACCAAGCTCGGCATCTATATGGGGCTGTTCAACGCCTTCGTTGTCATCCCGCAATTGCTGGTGGCGACGGTGATGGGCACGATCATGCGCCATTTCTTCCCGACCGAACCGATCTGGACCATGGCCTTTGCCGGCGCCGTCATGCTGCTGGCGGCGCTCGCCACCCTGCGCTGTCGGGACTGACCGGCAGCACAAGGGGGAAGGGGGACTATCAAGGCGTGATGGGTTTTCCGCATCACGCCTTGATCAAGCCCGCGCGGCGTCTGAGCGTTTCAAGCCGCTGATGCGCCGCATCACTGCGGCTTGCGATTACGCCGCCTGGCGTTCGGCCTCGCCGATGATGGCCTCGGCCATTTCGTCGGCGACCAGTGCGGGGGAGCGCTCCTCGCGCTTGGCCTGGTCAAGTATCTGGGCGACCCGGCCGCCGATCTGGTCGACGCGGGCAGCAACGCTGGCGCGGTCCTCGCCCAGATATTCGGCCGACACGCTGATGATGCCACCGGCATTGGCGACATAGTCGGGCACATAGACGATGCCGCGCGACCGCAGCAGCTCCGCCACATCGGGCGTCGCCAGCTGGTTGTTGGCTGCGCCGCAGACCAGGCGCGCCTGCATCGCCGCCACGCTCTGCGGATCGAGCGCGCCGCCCAGGGCGCAGGGGGCAAAGATGTCCGCCTCGACCGCGGCGATGTCGGCCACGTCCACCACATTCGCGTTCAGCACGGCGGCCAGCGTGTTGCGGCGGCGCGGATCGATGTCGGCGATCACCAGTCGGGCGCCGGCATCGGCCAGGCGACGGCACAGCGCCGCGCCGACATTGCCGGTGCCCTGCACCGCGACCGTCAGGTCGGACAGTTCGGCGCCCAGTGACTGGCGGGCCGCCGCCTGCATCGCCTCGAACACGCCCAGCGCGGTCCAAGGCGACGGATCGCCGCCGGCCGCGCCCTCGGCTACGTCCAGCCCGGCAACATGGCGGGTCTGGCTGGCCACCGCCTGCATGTCGGCGACGCTGGTGCCGACATCCTCAGCCGTGACATAGGTGCCACCCAGCTCCTCGACCGCGCGGCCGAACGCCTGGAACAGCGCGACCCGGTCGAACTCGCCTTCGGGCCGGCGCAGCACCGCCTTGGCGCCGCCGAAGGGCAGGCCGGCCATGGCATTCTTGTAGCTCATGCCCTCGGCCAGGCGGCAGGCATCGTCCAGCGCCGCGCCGATGTCGGCATAATGCCAGAAGCGACAGCCGCCGGCGCCCGGCCCGATCGCGGTGCTGTGGATGGCAATCACGCCGTCCAGCCCGCTGGCGGGATCAAGCAGCCGCACCGACTGCATCGGCGGGTTCAGGCGGGCAGGACGGGAAACCATATTCTTCTCCTCGGGATGATGCCGCCTTATCGCCGGTCGCCAGAGAAGAATCTTGCCTGATTTGAAGCCCGATATCGCCAATATGAGGATGAATTATCCCCTCGTCGACGATATGTAGGAAAATATGATCGAACTCGACCATTTCGAGCGGAAGATTCTCCGCGAATTGCAGCGCGATGCCAGCCAGACCACGGCGGAGATCGCGGACAAGGTCGGGCTGACCCCGTCGCCCTGCTGGCGCCGCATCGACCGGCTGGAAAAGGAAGGGCTGATCCGCAAGCGGGTGGCCTTGCTCGACCGGCGCAAGGTCGGCCTCAATGCCCAGGTCTTCGCCCAGGTAAAGCTCAACGCCCATGGCCGCGCCAATCTGGACGAATTCAGCGCCGCGATCGGCGGCTTTCCCGAAGTGCTGGAGGCGTTCGTGCTGCTCGGCACGATGGATTTCATGCTGCGCATCGTGGCCAAGGATATCGAGGCCTATGAACGCTTCTTCTTCGAACGGCTGAGCAAGCTGCCCGGCGTCCAGGAAATCAACTCGACCGTCGCCCTGTCCGAAATCAAGTCGACCCACGAATTGCCGATATGACATGGCGGCCGGTAGGCACCGGCCGCCACGCCTCACATCTTACTTGCGCTGCGCCTGGCTGGCGTCGCGGGCCGCGCGGAATTCGCTGTCGTTCGACCAGTTGGGCCAGTCATGGCCGTCGGCCACGCGGCGACCGACATTGTAGAGCAGGGTCATGTCACCCTCCCAGCTGCTGGTGTTCCAGCTGTCGTCATACTGGTCGGCCGGCTGGTGATAGCGATCGCGGGTATAGATATCGCCCAGTTCCTTGCCGCGCGCCGCGCCGCCATTCACCAGTTCGCGGCCCGGATTGAACGAGATGGCGGGCACGCCGCGCTTGGCCATCGGGAAATGGTCGGACCGGTAGAAGCTGCCCGCTTCGGGGCGCGCATCCGGCGTATAATGGCGGCCCAGCTTCTCGCCTTCCTGCGTCAGCAGGGTCAGCAGGTCCAGCTTCGCCGCGCCGGAGATGGAGAAATTGACCGTCTTCTCGGCGGCGAAGGGGCCGTCCATGTTGATGACGCCGGCCGTGGTCGCCAGCGGGCGCAGGGGATTGTCGGCATAATATTCCGAACCCAGCAGGCCCTTCTCCTCGGCCGTCACCGCCAGGAACAGCACGCTGCGCTCGGGCTTGGGGCCCTTGGCATAGGCGCGGGCCAGTTCCAGCAGCGCGGCGGTGCCCGACGCATTGTCGCGCGCGCCATTATAGATGGTGTCGCCCTTCGCATCCGGCGCGCCGATGCCCAGATGGTCCCAATGGGCCGAATAGATGACGGTCTCGTCGGGATATTTGCTGCCCGGCAGGATGCCCGCGACATTGTGCGAGGTGATGATTTCCGACTTCACCGCATAGTCGGCGCTCATTGTCGCCTTGAGCGTTATGGGCTTGAAGTCCTTCTTGCGCGCGGCCGCCTTGGCTGCCTCGAAATCGACGCCCGACGCGGCCAGCAGCTTGGCGGCCAGATCCTTCTGGATCCAGCCTTCCATCTGGGTGTGTGCGCTCTTGGGATCGGCGCGGACGATGTCGAACATGGTGTTGGTGTTGCTGTTCTTGACCGTCGCCCAGCCATAGGAGGCCGGCTCGCTTTCATGCACCACCAGCACGCCGGCCGCGCCCTGGCGCGCGGCTTCTTCATATTTGTAGGTCCAGCGGCCATAATAGGTCATCAGCTTGCCGCCGAAATCGCCTTCGCCGCCCTCGAAATCGGGGTCGTTGACCAGCACGACCATGATCTTGCCCTTGAGGTCCACGCCCTTGAAATCGTCCCAGCCGCGCTCCGGTGCCTTCACGCCATAGCCGACGAAGACCAGCGGCAGGTTGGCGAACTTGACCGCCGACTGGCCGGTTTCGGCCGCGCGCACGGCGATTTCCGTGCCCTGGGTCAGCGGCTGGGCCGCGCCGCCCACGGTCATCGACAGGCTGGGTGTGCCGGTGATATTCGACATACGCAGCGGCACGTCCTGGAACCATGTGCCCTTGTCGCCGGCGGGCTTCAGCCCGGCCGCCGCCATCTGCTTGGCAATATAGTCGATCGTCTTGGTCTCGGCGCGGGTCGCCGGGCCGCGGCCTTCAAACTCGTCGCTGGCCAGGATCTTGATGTCGTTGACGATGCGCGCGACGTCGAACTGCGGCGCGGTCGTGGCCGCCACGGCCAGGGCGGAAGCGGACAGCAGCCCGGCACAGGCCAGCGTCCGCCAGGCGGCGCGGGAGGCACGGGACAGCGGCGACATCGTCATGGGTAACTCCTTATCTCTCTTGAATATTGCGCGGCGCGAGTCAGCGGCCGGCAATGCGAGGGGATAATGCCCATGCGACGCCATATGTCGATATGGCGTGGAATTTTAGGTCGCCGCCGCCATCCGCAAGGGGACGGCGGCGGCGCTCGGGTCACACCAGCTTGTTGGTGCGCACCAGTTCGCGATACCAGTCGGCGCTGAGCTTGGGCGTGCGCTTCTGGGTCTTGAAGTCGACATGGTGGATGCCGAACAGCTTGGTATAGCCGTCTTCCCACTCGAAATTGTCCATCAGGCTCCAGACGAAATAGCCCTTCACTGGAATGCCTTCGCGGGTCGCGCGCTGCAGGTGGGTCAGGTAATTGCGCAGATACATGACGCGGTCGGTGTCATAGACCTTGCCGTCTTCGGCCACCTTGTCGTCGGCCGAGCAGCCATTTTCGGAGATGTAGAGGCCCTTGGGCTTCCAGTTTTCGCTGATGGCGCGCATCCCCCAATAGATGACCTCCGGCGTGACATAGAGCCAGGGGGAGGGCATGCGCGGCGCCTGACCCGGATGGGGCAGGATCTTGTAGCCCGACGGTGCGGTCTCGTCGGCGCGAACGGTGTTGCCGGTATAGACATTGACCGACAGGAAATCGAGCGGCGCGCCGATCAGCTTCATGTCGCCTTCCTTGACCACCGGCGCATCCTTGCCCTGCGCGGTCAGATAGCTGTCGATGTAGCGCCCTTCCATGATCGCGGTCAGGAACATGGCGTTCTCTTCGCGCACGGCCTTCTTCACCGCCTCGATATGCTCGGGCGTCTCGATCGCGGGGACATAGATGTTGGGATTGTCGGCAATGCCGACCTGCGTGCCCGACTTGGTCGCGGCGCGGATCGCCTGCACGCCCAGGCCATGGGCCAGCACGCCATGGTGGCGCACCTGGTTCACCTCCTTCATCGGCAGCTTCAGGCCCGGCGCCTTGCCACCGGTCATGTAGCTGAGGTCGGTGAAGCAGCGCAGTTCGTTGAGCGTCATGAAGTTCTGCACGCGGTCGCCCAGCTTGCCGGCGGTGTAGCCGGCATAGTCGGCAAAGGCGTAGCTGGTGTCGCGATTCTGCCAGCCGCCCGGCAGGGCATGGGGCAGATCCCAGTGGAACATGGTGACATGCGGGGTGATCCCCGCCGCCAGCAGCCCGTCGACCAGACGGTTATAATAGTCCAGCCCCTTGGCATTGGGCTTGCCCCGGCCATTGGGGAAGATGCGCGACCAGGC
>NZ_JAFCGW010000021.1:0-56051 GCF_018604485.1 Sphingobium sp. BHU LFT2 | reverse complement strand
TCCATATAGCCTTCCTGGTTCTGGCCCAGGCCGTAATAATGCTCGTCCAGCGGCGCGTCGAAGCTGGCGCCGACCTTGAAGGTCTTCTCGCCATTGACCGTCACGGGCGCCATTTCCCAGCCGGTCATCTTGGTGAGGACGGTGCCGCTGGCGTCCTTCACCGACAGGCTGACAGGCGGCAGGGCCGGGGCGAAATAGCGCTGCATCTGGGTCGGCGCGCCGGGCCAGGGCTGGGCATCGATGGTCAGCGAGATCGCCGAGGAGGTGAAGATGTCGCCGGTCGCGTCGCTGCTATGGGTCCAGCCGCTGGCATCGGCCTTGGCATTGGGGCCTTCGCCCGGTGCCGCCTGCGCCAGGTCGGGATCCATCGCGATGGTGACGCGCACGATATTGGGGGCATAGGGTTCGATCGCGACCCGGCTGCCATTGCGATCCAGCAGCGCCATCGGCGCGGCCAGTGCCGGTGCGGCGATGGCGATGCAGGATGCACCCAATGCGATCCCGGCCAGTCTTGCCTTGAAGCCCTTTGCGATCATCCCAGTCATTCCCTGTACTTGCATTAAACCAGACCCCGGCCGTCGATGCGGACGGCGGGGACGAAATCGATGCCGTGCGGCATGGTGAAGTGGAGGCCCGCGCCATCCTGACGGAAGGCAAGCTGGCCGCCGCCGAGCAGCGTCACCCGCTCGATTGTGCCAGTCCCTTGGCCGCGCGCCAGTGAGCGGATGGTCGTAGATCCGGCCGGCTTGCCCAGGAACAGCGCATAGAGCGCGCCCTTGTTGGTGGTGAAGCGGATGTCCTGCGCGGTGAAGGGCTTGGCCTTCTCCTCATTCTGCATGCCCACGATCGCCTGGGTCGGCCCTTCGCCATAGCGCTTCCACGGCCGCGAACCGAAGATCGCCTCGCCGCCATGCACCATCCATCCGGCCATCGCGTCCAGGATCTTCTCCGCCTCGCTGTCGATGGAGCCGTCGCCGGGCTGCGGGATGGACAGCATCAGATTGCCGTTCTTCGACACGACATCGGCCAGCCGCTGGATCACCTGCTCGGCGCTCTTGTAGCTTTTGTCGGTCAGGCGGGCGATATTGTAGAACCAGTCGCCGATGCAGGTATCGGTCTGCCAGGGCTCGTCCCAGATATGGTCGGTATAGCCGCGCTCGACATCCTGGACGATGCCGAACCGGGCATAGGGTTTCAACTGCTTGCCGGTCATGACCACGTCGATCTTGCCGTGCCATTCGATCGACCGGTTATAATAGTCCGCCGCCGCTTCCAGCCCTACGGGACCGAAGGGCAGTTCATGATCGTCCATATAGACCATGTCGGGCTTGTATTTCGCCACCAGGTCGGTCTGGCGCAGCAGCCAGCGGGTGACATAGGCCGGATCATCCTTCGGCCCGGTCTCGATCCACTGGCCGTTATTCGCGTCGTGCCACTTGTCCATCGCCTCGATCGTGTCGATGCCGTCGGGCAGCACGGCATGGCCGCCGGTATAGAGTTCGCGGGGGTCGAGGCCGTCCCACCATTGGCCCTTGCCGTCTTCCTTGCGCAGCCGGAACGCGTCGTAACGCACGCCCTTCTGCGGGCCGACCGGATCATAGCCATAGGCGGGCTGATACCAGTGCCAGGCATGGGCGGCATGGTTCGACACGCCGAATTTCAGGCCGGCCTTGCGCGCCGCCTTTTCCCAGATGCCGACGATGTCCTTCTTCGGCCCGACGCGCAGGCTGTTCCAGGCATGATAGCGGCTGTCATAGCAATCGAGATTGTCGTGATGGCAGGCCAGCGCCATGAAATATTTCGCGCCGGCCTTCTGATATTTGGCCATCAGCGCATCGGGATCCCACTTGTCGGCGGTCCACAGATTCTGGATGTCCTTCATCCCCGCGACCGACGGATGGCCGTAGGTCTTGAGGTGGTGCTCGTACATCGGGTGGCCCTGCATATACATGAAGCGGCCATACCAGTCTCCCTGCGCCGGCACCGATTGCGGCCCCCAGTGCGACCACATGCCCAGCTTCGCGTCGCGGAACCAGTCGGGATAGCGGTAATTGTCGACCAGCGAGGGCCAGCTTGCCTGCACCGGGCCTTTGGCGGTGCCCATCGGGCTGGCCGCGCGGGCAGCATTGGCCAGGCCCAGCGCAGCCGCGCCCGCCAGGAAGGATCGGCGTCCGAAATCCTGCATCACTTTTCCCCCAAAGTCTTGGCGATCGCGGCCTCGGCCAGCGGACGCATGATGGCATAGCCTTCCCTGGTCGGATGGACGCCGTCGCTCGACAGGCCCGGCTTCATCGCGCCATCGGGCTGCGCCATCGCCTTGTGATAGTCGACGAAGGTGAACCCATTGGCGCGGGCATAGTCGGCCAGCCACTTATTGATCGCGGCGACCTGCGGCGCGGGCGTCATGCCGGGACTCCAGGGGAAGGCGGCGGCGGGCGGGACGGAGGCGATGATGACCTTGATGCCGTGCGCGCGGGCGAGGTCGGCCATGGTCTGGATATTGCCCAGCACCGTTTCCATCGTCGCCGCACCGGTATTGCCGGCGATGTCGTTGGTCATCGCCATGATGTGGACCGCCTGCGGCTTCAGCGCGATCACGTCATTGCGGAAGCGCACCAGCATCTGCTGCGTCGTCTGGCCGCTGATGCCGCGATCGACCAGCCCGTTCTGGAACATGGTCGGGTCCAGGTTGATCCAGTTGTCGGTGATGGAATCGCCCATGAAGACGACCCGCACTTTCTGGCCCTCGATTGCCTTGTTGGCGGCGGCATAGCGGCACAGCTGCCCGAAATCGCGGGTCAGCATGTGCAGGTTCCACAGTTTCCAGCCTGCCTCGTCGCTCGGCTTTTCATGGGTGGGGCAGGGATCGGCGACGATGCCGACCGGATCATTGGCATGGGGATCGCCCGGCACCTTGGTTTCGGCGAGGGCCGGCGCGGCCAGCGCCACCGCGCAGGCAGCGGCGAGAAGGGGGGCGGTGAAACGCAGCATCGTCGTCCTCATTTCCTTGTTCCTAGCGCCTGCGCGATCGCCCTGGCGGCGATCGGCGCCATCACGGCATAGCCAGTGTCCAGCGGATGCACGCCGTCCTGGGTAAAGGCGGCGGCCATCAGGCCATTCTGGTCGACCATCGCGGCATGATAATCGGCAAAGACATGGTCGTGTTGTGCGCAATAGGCGCGCAGCCACTGGTTGAGCGCGACCAGTTCGGCCGGCTTGCGCTCCGCCACCACATCCTTCGCCGCATCCGTGTAGTTGTTGACCGGCAGGATCGATCCGAACACGACCCTGATATGATGGGCGGTGGCGATGTCGGCCATCGCTTCCCAATTGGCCTCGATCTGTTCAGGTGTTTCCTGCTGCAGGAAGCCCTGGACATCATTGATGCCCGACAGGATCACCACCACCTTCGGCTTCAGCGCCACGACATCCTGATGGAAGCGCAGCAGCATCTGCGCCGTCACCTGGCTGCCGATGCCGCGATTGACATAGGGCTTGCCGGGGAAGCTGGCGGCGAGGTTCCAGCGATCGGTGATGGAATCGCCCAGGAACACGACGCGCTGCTCGCCATCCTTCGGCGCAGGCAGGGCAGCATTGGCCGGGGCGTAAAGATAGCGTTCGCCAAAATCCTGCATCAGGCTGGGCACCAGTTTCGCGCGGAACGGGCCAAGCCATGGCCCCCAATCCTTTTCCGCGACGGTGCGGCGTTCGGGCGCGCTTTGATAGGAGTCCGGTGCCGCGGACGCAGCGCTGGCGACAAGCGCGAGCAGACCTATCGACAGCGCTGTCTTCATTGCGCCAGCAATCCCTGCTTGGCGGCGAATGTCATGAATAGGCCGGGCCAGGCCGACGCCTGCATCGTCTTGGGCAGGCGCGTGCCGAAACCATGGCCGCCATCCTCGAAGATATGGAGCGCGACCGGCCGCTTTGCGGCTTCCATCGCCTGGAACAGGGCGATGCTGTTGGCCGGCGGCACCAGCCCGTCGTCGCTGGCATGGACCAGGAAGATGGGCGACGTATCGGCGTCCACCCGCATCTCCACCGATCGCGCCCGGCGCATGTCGGCGCTGGCGCCTTCACCCAGCAGCATGTCGCGCGACCCGCCATGGGTGAAGGGCGCGTCGAGGCTGACCACCGGATAGATGAGGCCGGCGACATCGGGGCGCGCGCTTTCGCGATCGGCGGCATCGACCGGGGCATAGACGCGCTCGCCATGCCGCGTCGCCAGCGATCCCGCCAGATGGCCGCCGGCCGAAAAGCCGAGCACGCCGACCCGGCCCTTGTCGACAGCGAAATTGACAGCCCGCGCGCGGATCAGCCGCATCGCGCGCTGGGCATCCTGCAACGGCACATCCTGCCGCTGCGCCCAGCCTTCGCCGGGCAGGCGATAGAGCAGGATGAAGGCGGTGATGCCCCGGTCGTTGAGCCAGGCGGCCTGGCTCGTGCCTTCATTGTCGTAGGACAGGAAGCCATAACCGCCGCCCGGCACGACCAGCATCGCCGCGCCATTGGGGCGGGCAGGGCGGCGCACCACCAGCACCGGGCGGGCGATCCCCGTCACCCAGCGATCGGGCTTGGACGGGTCTTTCGACTGGTCGTCGATCTTGCGGACGATCCGCGCGCCCGTGTTGCCGGGCGGCGGGCCGGGCCATAGTTCGATCACCTCGTCGGCCGTCGTCGTCTGCGCGGCGGCAAGGCCGGGCAGGGCGGCAAGGCCGGCGGCGGCGATCAGCGCGGTGCGGCGATCCAGCAGGGTCATTGATCCTCCTCCATAGCGGTGGCGCGGGACGGCGCATCCTTGATCGGCGACATGGCCGCGCCGATCGCCTGCGCAGCGCCGCGCACCCGATCATTGCACTGCTCGATGCTCGCCCGGTTGGCGGCGCCGTCGACGAAGGGCATGGTCAGCGATGCGCGGGCGACCCCGCCGACCAGGATCGGCGCCGACAGGTCGGTGATGCCGGTCAGCATCGGGCTGGGTGACACCGCGCCGCCCGCCGCGACGGCGGCGTCCAGCCGCGCGACCAGATCGCCTTCCTCCAATTGCGGATCGCTGGCCCGGATGTCCTTCAGCATCGCCTCGCGATTTTCGGGCGACTGGAAGGCGAGCAGGATGCGGCCGGAATTGGAGCGATGCAGCGGTCGGCGATAGCCCACGCGCACGGCAAAGCCGGACAGGCCCGGCGCCTCGATCGCGATGATGACGACCATTTCCGCGCCCGACACCACCGCCATATGACAGCTTTGCCCGGCCTGCCGCGCCAGTTCCTGCATCACCGGCAGGGCGGTCGAGGCAAGATCGCGAATCGGCGGCTGGCTCATGCCCAGGGTGAACAGCCGGTTGGTCAGGCGATAGCCATCCTCGGCGCGGGCGATATAGCCATGTTCCTCCAGTACCTGGAGCATGCGGAAAATCTCGCTGACCGACCGGCCGAGCGCGGCGGAAATGTCGGACATGATCAGCGGCTCGCTGGAACCGGCCAGAAGCTCCAGAATTTCCAGCCCTTTCTTCAGGGCCGGCGCTTGGTAGCGCGCCTTGCCTTCCATCCCGATCCCCTCACCAATCGGGCGCTATCTCGCCTTTGGTAGCGCCATCATCTGTTGGTCCTTCCCTACACACCATCTACAGGTGAAATCAATTTTTATATTTCACAAATTGGAAACGGAGAGTAATAGGGCGCCGCGTTGGTATCGCTCCCAATAGGGAAATATCACGGCAGGGGAATATGTTTTTGCCGCGGCATCGCGGCGCCGAATCGATCAGTGCTCCGACCAGGGGCCAGGGGAGAGGAAGGGACCAAATGTTCAAGAATTTTAACGTGCCGTCGCGTGCGGAATTGCTCGCCGGTATCTCGCTCGCCAGCGTCATGCTGGGGTGCAGCGTGCAGGCGTACGCCCAGGATGTGGCTGCGGAACAGTCGAGCGATGCTCCTGCGTCCGAAGATGGCATCGTTGTCACCGGTGTCCGCGCCAGCCTTTCCAGCGCCCAGTCGATCAAGCGCAACAGCGACGTGATCGTCGACTCGATCGTCGCCGAAGACATTGGCAAGCTGCCCGACCGGAACGTCGCCGAAGCGCTGCAGCGCATCACCGGCATCCAGGTCCAGCGCCAATATGGCGAAGGCAGCTCGGTCGCGATCCGCGGCCTGACCCAGGTCCGCACCGAACTCAACGGCCGCGACATCTTCACCGCCTCGGGCGCCAACCAGCTGAACCTGGAGGACATCCCGTCCGAACTGCTGTCGGGCATCGACGTCTACAAGAACCCGTCGGCCGACCTGATCGAGGATCAGCTCTCGGGCACGATCAACTTCCGCACCCGCAAGCCGTTCGACTTCGATGGCCTGAAGGTCGCCGCCACCGCGACCCAGAGCTATTTCGACCTGACCGACAAGTTCAAGCCTTCGGCCTCGCTGATGGTCAGCGACCGCTGGGACACCGGCATCGGTGAAATCGGTATCCTCGCCAGCGTCTCCTTCCAGAAGACCGCCTTCCGTCAGGACACGATCTCGACCGAGCCCTTCTACACGCTCGATCCGACCAACGCGACCGACGCCGAAGTGCTGGCGAGCCTGGGCCGCACCGGCCAGACCACGACCCTGCCGCATGGTACCGGTATCGGCGAAGTCTATGGCGATCGTCGTCGCCTCGGCACCGATGTCGCGCTCCAGTGGCGCCCCAGCGACACGCTGGAGCTGACCGCCGAAGTCTTCCGTTCGGACTATAAGTTCCGTTTCGACGACTATAGCTTCTTCGCCTACAGCTCGGGCAGCGCGATCATTCCGCAGCCGGGCGCTGCCTTCACCTATGCCGACAATGGCGATTTCGAGAGCGGCACCTTCATCGACGTGCCGGTCGGCAACAACACCAGCGCCCAGACCCGTCATTCGACCACGACGGACTATTCGCTGAACCTGAAGTGGAAGCCGGTCGACAATCTGACGATCACCGCCGACGGCCAGTATGTCGATGCCAAGACCAAGAATCTGCGCTCGATCTTCGGCCTGAACGGCGTTGCCGACACCCTCTATCAGGATATTTCCGGTTCGGTCCCGGTCGTGAACATCGGTTCGGAAACCGGCCTCACCAACCCGGCGACCTACACCAGCGCCTTCTATCTCGATAACCTCAATGAATCGAAGGCGTCGGACAAGACCGCGCGCCTCGACGCCGAATATCGCTTCGATGCCGGCATCCTGTCGTCGATCAAGGCCGGCTTCCGCTATGCCGACCGCAAGAACCGCACGATCGACACCGGCTATCGCTATACCGGCCTGTCGGGCATCCCCAGCGAACTGGAAACGGTTGACCTGGGCGACTTCTTCC
The DNA here is from genome assembly GCF_018604485.1 of Sphingobium sp. BHU LFT2. Taxonomy (NCBI): domain Bacteria; kingdom Pseudomonadati; phylum Pseudomonadota; class Alphaproteobacteria; order Sphingomonadales; family Sphingobiaceae; genus Sphingobium; species Sphingobium sp. BHU LFT2. Next base: position 48,725 of record NZ_JAFCGW010000021.1, on the reverse strand, counting down.
GTGGCGACGCCGACCTGTTCGGCAACATCATCGCCTTCAACCGCGGCATCATCCGCAACTATCAGAACACGCTCGACACGCTGGGCATTGCCAGCGCGCCAGCCTATACCCAGAGCGGCACCAACCAGCAGCGGCAGAAGACCTTCACCGGCTATGCCACCGCCTTCTTCAAGGCCGATCCGATCGACGGCAATATCGGCGTCCGCGTGGTCCGCACCAATCTCGACGTGTCGGGCTATTATCAGCAGACCCCGATCGTGCTGGACGAAAATGGCAATGAAGTCAGCGGCCCGACCGTATTCAACCCGATCGCCGTGTCCCAGGATTATACCTCGGTCCTGCCGAGCCTGAACCTGCGCGTCCACCTGACCGACAATCTGCAGCTGCGTTTCGCCGCCGCGAAGAACATCTCGCGTCCGACCTTCACGCAGCTCAACCCCAGCCTGACGATCAGCGAACCGGGCGCCGCGCAGCAGGATCAGATCCACACGGCCAGCGGCGGCAACCCGTATCTGAAGCCGATGAAGTCGGACAATCTGGATGCGACGGTGGAATGGTATTTCTCGCGGACCGGCTCGCTGACCGCAGCGGCCTTCTACAAGAATATCAAGAACTACATCCAGACCGCCGTGTCCTATCGCGACGTCACCTTCGACAATGGCAACAGCTATGAATATGAAGTGACGTCCTACAACAATGTCGCCAAGGGCAAGGTGAAGGGCTTCGAACTCGCCTATCAGCAGTTCTTCGACTTCCTGCCCGGTCCGTTCGACGGCCTCGGCATGCAGGCGAACTTCACCTATGTGGACTCGCAGGCACCGTCGCCCGCCACCAGCGGCCCGGTCACCAACGTTCCGCTCGAACTGCTGTCGAAATATAATTACAATATCGTCGGCATCTACGAGAAGGGCGGCCTGTCGGCCCGCGTTGCCTATAACTGGCGCAGCAAATATGTCGTGACCACGGCGGGCAACGGCACCGGCAGCCTGCCGGTGTTCAACAAGCCCTTCGGTCAGCTCGACGCGTCGATCAGCTATAATGTGACGCCGCAGTTCGCGCTGGCGCTGGACGGGACCAACCTGACCAACACCCGTCGTGCGACCTATTTCGGCATCGACAGCCGTCCGCGTGACGTGGTGGTCAATGACCGTCGCATCAGCCTGACGGCCCGGATCACCTACTGATCCGCATGGGAGGCGTATAACCTCCCCCGACTGCGCAGGCCCGATCCCAACAGGGACGGGCCTGCCATGTTCGCCAATAGAGAGGATGGGTGATGCAGGCAGATGCCAGGGTAGACAGACAGGAAGATAGCGGCGCCACAAAGATGGCGGTCATGCTGACGATCGGCCTCTTCTTCCTCTGGGGCCTTGCCAATAATCTCAACGACGTGCTGATCGCCCATTTCCGGCACGCCTTCGCCCTTTCGGACTTCGCCTCGGGCCTGGTCCAGTCGGCCTTTTATCTGGGCTATTTCTGCTTCGCCATTCCTGCCGCGCTGACGGCGCAGCGTTTCGGCTACAAGGCGACGGTGATCCTGGGCCTGCTGCTGTTCGGGCTCGGCGCCTTGCTGTTCCTGCCGGCCTCCGCCGCGGTCAGCTATCCCTTCTTCCTGTTCGCCCTGTTCGTGATCGCCAGTGGCCTGGCTTTCCTCGAAACCGCCGCCAACCCGATGGTCGCGGTGCTGGGCGATGCCGCCGGTGCCGCCCGCCGCCTCAATCTCGCCCAGGCGTTCAATCCGCTCGGCTCGATCACCGGCGTGGCGCTCGGCGCGACGCTGATCCTGTCCGATGCCCCGGCACAGGGCGCCGCTGCTGCCTCGGCCGTGCGCCTGCCCTATCTGCTGATCGCGCTGGTCGTGCTGGCCTGGGCGGCCTTGCTCGCGCGCACGCCTTTCCCGAAGGCGGCGGTGGAGGGCCATGCCGGCGCCGCCTCGCCGCTGGCCGGCTATCGCCAGTTGCTGCGTCGCCCGCGCTATCTGGCCGGGGTCGCCGCCCAATTCTTCTATGTCGGCGCGCAGGTCGGCATCTGGAGCTATCTCATCCGCTATGCGCAGGCCGCGCTGCCGGGCATCACCGCCCAGCATGCCGCCTGGCTGCTGACCCTGTCGCTCGGCCTGTTCATGGCCGGCCGCTTTGCCGGCGCGGCGCTGCTCTCCCGCTTCGATGGTGCGCGGCTGATGCGGCTGTTCGCGCTCGTCAATCTCGGCCTCGCACTGGTCGGCTCGGTCTGGCTCGGCCTGCCCGGCGTCGTCGCGCTGGTGGCCGCCAGCTTCTTCATGTCGATCATGTATCCGACCATCTTCGTCCTCTCGCTCGACGGGCTCGGCCCGCTGACCAAGCCGGGCGCATCGATGATCGTCATGGCCATCATCGGCGGCGCGGTGCTGACCGCGGTCATGGGCCTGATTTCCGACATGGCCGGCACGATCAACGCCGCAATGCTGGTGCCCGCGCTCTGCTTCCTGGTGGTCGCGGCCTATGCCCATCGCATGCGCGGCAAGGGTGGGGCGGCATGATCGACGCCCATGTCCATCTCTGGCAGCTCGGCCGCAACGATTGCACATGGCCCGGTGCCGACCTGCCGGCGATCCATCGCGACTATGGGCTGGATGATCTGCTCGCGCAGCTCGATGCCAACAAGGTCGATGCCGCGATCCTGGTGCAGAGCCAGGAATCGGACGCCGACACCCATTGGCTGCTCTCGCTGGCGGCCGAAACCGATCGCATCGCCGGCGTCGTCGGCTGGGTCGATCTTACGGGAGACGTCGCCGCTCGCGTCGCCGCGCTGCAGGTCGCCGGCCCACTGGTCGGCATCCGCCCGATGATGCAGGGCCGCGCGCCCGACTGTTTCGACGATCCGGAACTGGCACCCGGCTTCGCGGCGCTGGCCCGCGAAGGCCTGGTGCTCGACGCGCTGGTGCGGCCGCAGCATCTTGCCTCGCTCGCCCGGCTGGCCCAGCGCCAGCCCGACCTCAGCATCATCATCGACCATGCCGCCAAGCCGCTCGTCGGCGACACGATCCCGGCCGACTGGCGCGCCGCCATGGCCGATCTCGCCGCCTGCCCCAATGTCGCCTGCAAGCTGTCGGGCCTGCTGACAGAGCTGGCGCCGGGAGCAGGGGAGGGCGCCGCCGCTCCCTTCATCGCCGAACTGGTTGCCCTGTTCGGCCCGGATCGCCTGCTCTGGGGCAGCGACTGGCCGGTGCTGACCCTCGCGTCCGATTATGCCGCCTGGTTCGACCTCGCCCGCGCATTGGTGCCGGTCGCGGCGCATCGCGCCATCTTCGCCGACAATGCCGCGCGTCTCTATCGCGTCACGCAGGGAGCCGCCGCATGATCGATTTCCCGACCCTGGGCATGGGCACCGCGCCCATCGGCAATCTCTATCGCGTCGTCAGCGATGCGGAGGCGCGCGCCACCCTCGACGCCGCCTTTGCCGCCGGCATCGCCTATTTCGACACCGCCCCCCATTATGGCTTTGGCCTTGCCGAACGGCGGCTGGGCGCGGCGCTTGCCGACCATGACCCGCAGGGCAGGGCGCGGGTCTCGACCAAGGTCGGCCGCCTGCTGCGCCCCACCGACGCGCAAGGCGAACGCCATGGCTTCGTCGATGCCGACCCGTTCGAGCCGCATTTCGATTATGGCCATGACGCCGTGCTGCGCTCCTTCGAGAGCAGCCAGAAGCGCCTGCGCCGCGACCGCATCGACCTGCTGCTCGCCCATGATATCGGTCGCCTGACCCATGGCGACGCGCATGAGGATCATCTCGCCGCCTTTCTCGACGGCGGCTATCGGGCGATGCGCGACCTCAAAGACGCCGGCGCGATCGGCGCGATCGGCATCGGCGTCAACGAGGTCGCGATCTGCCACGACCTGCTCGACCGGGTGGAGCTGGACGCGATCCTGATCGCCGGCCGCTACACCTTGCTCGATCGCGGCGCGGAGGAACTGCTCGACCGTTGCGCCAGCGCCGATGTGCGGGTCATCGTCGGCGGTCCCTATAATAGCGGCATCCTCGCCCGCGATCTCAGCGGCCCGCTCCATTTCGACTATGTCGCCCCGGACGCGGCGATCCTCGCCCGCGCCCATGCCATGGCGGCGCTCTGCCGCGACGCCGGCGTCGCGCTGCCCGCCGCTGCGCTGCAATTTCCGCTGCGCCACCCGCAGGTCATGGCCGTGATCCCCGGCCTGGTCGGCGCGGATCAGGTCCATGACACGATCGCCCGCCTCGGCGCCGTTCTCCCCGACACGCTCTGGCCGGCGCTCGACGCCGCCGCCCGTGCCCATCCTCTTGCCAAGGCCCACAGCCATGCTTGAACATGACAGCCGCCTCATCCTGCTGCACCCTAACGACAATGTGCTGATCTGCGTCAGCGCGATCGAAGCGGGCGATATCCTGTCCGTCGCGGGTGGCACCATCCCCGCGCGCGAAGGCATCGCGATCGGCCACAAGATCGCCCGCGTGGCGCTGGCGCAGGGCGACAAGGTCATCAAATATGGCGCGCCGATCGGCTCGATGACCGCGCCCGTCGTCGCCGGCCAATGGGTCCATATGCACAATATGAAGAGCGATTATATCAGCAGCCACACCCGCACCGCGCTGGAGCAGGGCGCATGATCCAGGGCTGGCTCCGATCCGACGGGCGCAAGGGCATCCGCAATGTCGTCGCCGTCGCCTATCTGGTGGAATGCGCGCACCATGTCGCGCGCCGCATCGTCGACAAGGCCGATGATCCCGATGTTCAATTGATCGGCTTCCCCGGCTGCTATCCCAACGCCTATGCAGCCAAGGTGATGGAGGCGATCGCGACCCATCCCAATGTCGGCGGCCTCGTCATCGTCTCGCTCGGTTGCGAAAGCTTCAACCGGGAGAAATTGCGCGCCGTCGTGGAGGCCAGCGGCCGCCCGGCCGAATTGCTGGTGATCCAGGAGAAGGGCGGCACCGCCGCCACCATCGCCGCCGGGCTGGAAGCGGTCGAACGGGTGCGGGCGCAGATCGCGTCGGTCGAGCGCGTGCCGATGGGCGTGGAAGAACTGGTTGTCGCCACCATCTGCGGCGGGTCGGACGGCACCAGCGGCATCACCGCCAATCCGGCGGTCGGCCGCGCCTTCGACCGGCTAGTGGCGGAAGGGGCAGCCTGCATCTTCGAGGAGACCGGCGAACTGGTCGGCTGCGAGAAGATCATGGCCGACCGCGCCGCCACGCCCGAACTCGCCGCGGCGATCGAGGCCTGCGTGCAGAAGGCGGAGGCCTATTATACCGTCATGGGCTTTGGCAGCTTCGCGCCGGGCAATGCCGAAGGCGGCCTCACCACCCAGGAGGAAAAATCCATGGGCGCCTACAGCAAGTCGGGCAGCTCGCGGATCGACGGCATATTGAAGCCGGGTGATATTCCCCCGATGGGCGGCCTCTATCTGCTCGACGTAGTGCCCGATGGCGAACCGCGCTTCGGCTTCCCCAATATCTCCGACAATGCCGAGATCGTGGAGCTGATTGCCTGTGGCGCGCATGTCACCCTGTTCACCACCGGGCGCGGATCGGTGGTTGGATCGGCGATCTCGCCGGTGATCAAGATCTGCGCCAATCCCGAAACCGGCCGCCGCCTGGCCGCCGACATGGACGTCAATGCCGGCCGCATCCTGGAGGGGGAAGCGACCCTCGATCAGGTCGGCCAGGAAATCTATGATGCCATCCTCGCCGTCGCGGCGGGCGACCGCAGCCTTTCCGAACAACTGGGCCATCAGGAGTTTATTTTGACCTACAAGGCTTTCGATCCCATCGGTCCCGAATGTCTGCCGATGGTGGCGCGCGCATGAGCGCCCCGCAGAACGGCCGCCTCGCCGGCAAGACCGCGCTCATCACCGCCGCCGCCCGCGGCATCGGTCGCGCCTCGGTCGAGCGTTTCGTGGCGGAGGGCGCCCGCGTCTTCGCCACCGACCGCGATCTCGACGCGCTTGACGGGCTGGAGGGCTGCGAGCGGCTCGCCCTCGACGTGACCGACGGCGCCGCCGTGCGCGCCCTGGCCGCTGACATCGGCCCGATCGACATCCTCGCCAACATTGCCGGCGTCGTCCATGCCGGCAATATCCTGGAATGCAGCCAGTCCGACTGGGACTTTGCCGTCGCGCTCAACATGACCGCCCAATATCACACCATCTCGGCCTTCCTGCCGGGCATGGTGGAAAAGGGCGCGGGCGCGATCGTCAACATGTCCTCCATCGCCAGCTCGGTGAAGGGCATCCCCAACCGCTTTGCCTATGGCGCGACCAAGGCGGGCGTGATCGGCCTGACCAAGGCGGTCGCCGCCGATTTCGTCGGACAGGGCATTCGCTGCAACTGCATCTGCCCCGGCACCGTCGACACGCCTTCGCTGCAGCAGCGGCTGCACGACACCGGCGATTATGAAGCCGCCCAGGCCGCCTTCGTCGCGCGCCAGCCGATGGGACGCCTCGGCAAGGCGGAGGAGATTGCCGGCCTGGTCCTCTATCTCGCCAGCGACGATGCCGCCTTCACCACCGGCGCGGTCCATGTGATCGACGGCGGCTGGGTGATGTGATGCGTCATGTGTTGTTGATCGACCTGGCTGACGATGCGGCTGCCATCGCCCAATATGAGGCATGGCATGCGTCCGGCGCGCTGCCGCCGGCCATCGGCGCCAGCATCCGCGCTGCGGATGTCCGGGCGATGGACATCTATCGCAGCGGCAACCGGCTGGTCATGCTGATGGAGACCGGCCCGGATTTCGACCCGGCGGCCAAGGCGGCGGCCGACGCCGCCGATCCGGCGGTGCAGGCCTGGGAAGCGCAGATGGACGGCGTCCAGCGGCCCTTGTCCTGGTCCGTCCCCGGCGCCAAATGGACCACCGCCACCCGCATATTTTCCCTAGACGAACAGCCCTGAGAGACCCGATCTGATGCGCAATCTTCTTCCCCTGCTCACGGGCGCCATGCTGCTCGCAACCCCCGCGCTGGCCCAGACTGCCGGACAGGTGCCGCATATCGAGAGCAAAAATGGCCGCCACGCCCTGATCGTCGATGGTGCGCCCTTCCTGATGCTGGGTGGCCAGGTCAATAACAGCAGCAATTATGCCGCCCCCCTGAAGCAGGTCTGGGACCGGCTCGACAGCATCCATGCCAATACCGTCGAAGTGCCGGTCGCCTGGGAGCAGCTTGAGCCCAAGGAAGGCCAGTTCGACTATAGCTTCGTCCAGACCCTGCTTGACGATGCGCGTGCCCATGACAAGCGCATCGTGCTCCTCTGGTTCGGCGCCTGGAAGAATACCGGCCTTGCCTATACCCCCGACTGGGTGAAGCTCGACAATCGCCGCTTCCCGCGCATGAAGACCGCCGATGGCAAGGATCATGGCGTGCTTTCGCCCCATGGCGCGGCCACGCTGGCGGCGGACAAGCGCGCGTTCCTCAAGCTCATGACCTATGTGCGCGATCATGATGCGCAGAATACAGTGATCATGGTGCAGCCCGAAAACGAAGTCGGCAGCTACCAGAATCCCCGCGACTTCAGCGCCACCGCGCAGAAATTGTTCGACGGCCCGGTCCCGGCCGAACTGACCCGTGCCCTCAAGAAGCCGGCGGGCAGCTGGAAGAGCGTGTTCGGCGATACCGCCGATCGCACCTTCAATACTTGGTACACCGCCCGCTATATCGAGGAACTGGCCAAGGCCGGCAAGGCGATCAAGCCGCTGCCCATGTATGTGAACGCCTCGCTGACCGATCCCTACAAGCCGGTCGACCCGATGAGCGTGTCGAGTGGCGGGCCGCAGGGCGACGTGATCGACATCTGGAAGGCGGCGGCCCCCTCGCTCGATCTCGCCGCGCCCGACATTTATGACCGGGGCAGCCGCAACGTCTTCAAACATCTCGATCTCTACACCCGTCCCGACAATGCGCTGATGGTGCCCGAAATCGGCAATGCTGCCGAATATGCCCGCTATTTCTGGTCGGCGTTGGGGCGCGGTGCGATCGGCTTCGCGCCCTTCGGCATGGATGATGCCGACTATTTCAACTATCCGCTCGGCGCCAAGAGCTTCGACGATGCGACCATCCACGCCTTCGCCTCGAAATTCGGCGTGATCGGCGCGGCGATGCGCCCCTGGGCGAAGATCGCCTTTGGCCATCCGACCTGGGGCGCGGCGCGGCCGGACGACGGCACGCCGCTCAGCACCACCATGGGCGACTGGACGGTCACGGCCAGCTTCGGCCAGTGGCAGTTCGGCCAGCGCGAATGGTTCCCCAATGCCGACACCCCGGCCTGGGACAAGGCGATGGTCGGCGGCATGGTCGTGGCGCAGCTTTCGGCCAACGAATTTCTCTTCACCGGTGACCATGTCCGCGTCCAGTTCGGCTCGCGCGAAGGCGCCCCGGCCAACGGCATGATCGTCAAGGTCGAGGAAGGCCATTTCGAAGGCGACAACTGGGTCTTCGACCGCATCTGGAACGGCGACCAGACCGATTATGGCCTCAACATCATCGACAAGCCGGTCTGGCTCAAGGTGACGATGGGCCGCTATCGCTGAGCCGCACGCGACCCAATTCCTCCCCAAGCTTGCTTGGGGAGGGGGACCGCCGCAGGCGGTGGAGGGGCACAAGCCCAATAGCCCAGCACTAATAGGCTCTTGCCCCTCCGTCAGCGCTTCGCGCTGCCACCTCCCCGTTCCGGGGAGGAATGTCTGACATTGGTCGCCTGCGGTCGTCTGGCGGCGCTTTCCTACTCGGTCTTTCTCTGATCTATCCTGCCGGATGGAACAGGCCGCTCTTCCGACATCACGCCTTTCGCCGGTTCGCTATTCGGCGTCGCGCGCGCCGCCCGGCGCCGGTCCGACTGTCGCCTTGCTGTCGTTTCACTGTCGCCTGACTGTCGCTTGGAAAGCGCGCCAGTGTCGCGTCACTGTCGCTTCGTCGGCGCGTGACAGGCGCATTACGCCCATTTTCTGCCCGCCATCACTGGTTATCGACACTATGAACTTTCAACTGTCGCGTCGGTGTGACCTTATCCCAGCCAGGCCAGATCCCAGCCAGGTCAGCGCCCGGTCGCGCAGTTCGCTCGCCGGGACATTGGTGGTCAGGATCATCGCCCCTTCCTCGGGCAGCGGCGGTTCCAGCGTGGCGAGCTGGCTGTCGAGCAGGCTGGCGGGCATGTAATGGCCCGGCCGGTTGCCCAGCCGCGCCAGCAACTCGTCGCGGTCATTGTCGAGCAGGATGAAATGCACCGGCACGCCGATCGCCGCGCGCAGCCGGTCGCGATAGGCGCGCTTCAATGCGGAGCAGGCGGCAACCGCCACGCCCTGCGCCGCCACCGTGCCCGCGATCGCCGCGCCCAGCCGGTCGAGCCAGGGCCAGCGATCCGCGTCGGTCAGCGCCTGCCCGCCGCGCATCTTTTCCACCGCGGCCGCCGAATGATAGCTGTCGCCCTCCAGGAACGGGCAATCCAGCGCCTGCGCCAGCATCGCGCCCAGCGTCGACTTGCCACAGCCGCTCACCCCCATGACGATGACGGCGCGTCCGACGGCTTTGGGCGAAACGGGGGCAGGGTCGGCGGAAATCGGCAAGCGGGCGTCCTTGGTCGCTGGGGCAGGGGGATTGGTCTTCCCGCTATAAGGCCGCGTCACCCCACAGGAAAACTACGACCTTTGTCGCAAGTGCCAAGCCGCGACCGCTCCCCTAGCCATGCACCATCTATAAAAATGAGGATGGGAGGCGGACATGATCGGACGCAGCATGATCGCGGCTTTGCTGGCGGCAACAACCATCGGGGCACCGGCCTTCGCCGCGACGACCTCGGTCTTCCCGGTCGCGCCGGCGGAGTCCCATGCGGTGACGGTGAAGGCGGTCGGCGATGGCCGCGCCGACGACAGCGCCGCGATCCAGCAGGCGCTCGACCAGGCCCGCGATACGACCGGCCATGGCATCGTCTTCCTGCCGTCGGGCACCTATCGCATCACCCGCTCGCTGATCGTGCCGGCGGGCGTGCGCGTCTATGGCGTCGGCCCGACCCGGCCGGTGCTGTTGCTCGGCGCCAACACGCCGGGCTTCCAGCAGGGCGTGTCGACCATGGTGATCTTCGCTGGCGGCGATCAATATCAGGTCGGCAAGGTGCCCGTCCCGGTGCCGACCGTCGTGCCCCGCGACAAAGTGGTGCGGGATGCCAATTCGGGCACCTTCTATTCGTCGATGAGCAATGTCGATATCGAGATCGGCGCGGGCAATCCGGCCGCCGCCGGCGTGCGCTTCCGCATGGCCCAGCATGCTTTCTTGAGCCATATGGAATTCCGTCTCGGCACTGCCTTTGCCGGCGTCTATCAGGCCGGCAATGTGATCGAGAATGTCCATTTTCAGGGTGGCCGATACGGCATCGTCACTGAAAAGACCTCGCCCGCCTGGCAGTTCACCCTGCTCGATTCCAGCTTCGACGGCCAGCGCGACGCGGCGATCCGCGAGCATGAGGTCGACCTTACCCTCGTCAATGTCGCGATCAGGAACACGCCGGTCGGGATCGAGATCGACCGGGGCTACAGCGACAGCCTCTGGGGCAAGGATGTCCGGTTCGAAAATATATCGAAGGCCGGCGTCGTCATCTCGAACGAGAAGAATGTCTTCACCCAGGTCGGATTCGAAAACGCCCTGGCGGTCAACAGCCCGGTCTTCGCCCGCTTCCGCGACAGCGGCAGGACGATCGACGGCAAGGGCAAGGCCTATAAGGTCGCCAATTTCTCCTATGGCCTCGCCGTCCCCGCACTCGGCCACACGGGCGACTATGCCACCACCGCCGACATCCAGCCGCTCTCCGCCATGCCGGCGCCGCGCGCGCCCGCGATCCGCGACCTGCCGCCGATGGACCAGTGGGTCAATGTCCGCACCCTGGGCGCAGTCGGCGACGGCAAGGCGGACGACACCGCCGCCCTGCAAAAGGCGATCGACGCCAACCGCATCCTCTATTTCCCGACCGGCTTCTACAAGGTGACGGACAAGCTTACCCTGCGCCCGGACAGCATTCTCATTGGCCTGCACCCGGCCATCACCCAGCTCTTCATCCCGGACAACAACCCCAATCATGCCGGCCTCGGCGCGGTCCTGCCGATCCTCGAAAGCCGCAAGGGTGGCGACAATATCCTCTCGGGCCTCGGCCTCTTCACCGGCCGGGTGAACCCGCGCGCCTCGGCCCTGCTCTGGCGGTCTGGCGAACAGAGCCTGGTCGAGGACGTCAAGATCATGGGCGGCGGCGGCACGCCGACCGCCGATGGCAAGATGCTCGGCACGCTGCGCGTCAACACCGGCGACCCGGTCACCGACAGCCGGCTCGACGCCCAATATCCCAGCATCTGGGTGACGGACGGCGGCGGCGGCACCTTCGCCGACGTCTGGAGCCCCAACAGCTTTGCCCAGGCGGGCTTCTACATCACCGACACCGACACGCCCGGCCATGTCTATGAAATGTCGGTCGAACATCATGCCCGCAACGAATTCGTGCTCGATAACGTCCACAACTGGGAGTTCCTGGCGCCGCAGACCGAACAGGAAGTGGATGACGGCCCCGACGCCATCTCGCTCGACATCCGCAACTCCAGCAACCTGCTGTTCGCCAACTATCATGGCTATCGCGTGACCCGCACCTATGCGCCAGAAAAGAGCGCGGTGAAGATCACCAATTCGGGCAATATCCGCTTCCGCAACGTCCATGTGAATGGCGAAAGCGGCTATGCCACCTGCGACGATGAAGGCTGCGGCACCTTCCTGCGCGCCAGCAAATATCCGTTCGACAATGCGATCGAGGATGTGAGCCGCAAGCTGCTGGTCCGGGAACGCGAGTTCGCCGCGCTGGATATCGGCCCGGCCGGCAGCGCCGTCCCGGCGATCGCGCCCTCGGGCACCAAGGTCGAGAAGCTGGAAGATGGCTTCTGGTCGATCTCCGGCGCGGCTGTCGATGCACAGGGCGCGCTCTACTTCATCGACCGCCGTTTCCAGCGCATCCACCGCTGGAGCGAGGGCAAGGGGCTGGAGATCGTCCGCGACCATGCGCTCGATCCGGTCAATCTCGCCATCGACGCTTCGGGCCATGTCATGGTCCTGTCCTCGCTCGGCGCGAAGGGTGGCGCCTATTCGTTCGACCCCGCCGGTCCAAAGGACGCGCTGACGCTGATCCAGCCGACCCCGGTGCGCAGTGGCACGGCAAAGACGCTGCTGCCGGTCAACTGGTGGAATAATGGCGAGTTTCGCGACCAGCTCGACCCCAAGAGCTACGAGTTCACGACGCTGGCCGAAATGTTCGCCCGCGATGCCGGCACGCCCAAGGCCAAGGAATATCTCTCCCCCGACGGCAGCCTGTCCTTGCCGGCCTTCCGCGTCTGGCAACAGGGGCCGATCGATCATACCGGCTGGCGCTGGTCCGATGGCCTCAACGCCAATGGCTTCGTCTCCGGCAAGATCGGGGATCGGCTGTTCGTCACCAACGGGTCGGAAAATATCACCTATAGCGGCACGGTGGGGCCGGGCGGCACGCTGACGGCGCTGAAGCCCTTCGCCAATCGCGGCGGCGAAAGCGTCGCGGTGGACGGGCAGGGCAGGGTATTCGTCGCCAATGGCCAGATCTTTGTCTACGGCCCCGACGGCAAGGAAAGCGGCCGCATCGACGTGCCCGACCGGCCGCTCCAGATCCTGTTCGGCGGCCCCGACAAGCGCACGCTTTTCATCCTGACGCACCACGCGCTTTACGCCGCAAAGCCCTGAAAAAGCGACGGTTCGCCGCCGCCTACGACCTATGTCGTAAGTGCGGTGGCGACCGCTCGGGATTAATACTCACACAATAGCCCGCCATGGGCGCGCCGACGCCGGGAGGGCGCCTGGTGACAAGAGGGGAAGAGGAATGAACGTGCAGATCGCAATCCATCGGCATATGGCGGGCGTCAGCCTGGCCGCCGTCGCCATCATGGCGCTGGCCGGCACCGCCCAGGCCCAGACCGAACCGGCGGCCGAACCCGCGCCGCAGGCCCAGACGAGCGATGCGCCGGCCGCACAGAGCGCCGACATCATCGTCACCGGATCGCGCATCACCACCAGCGGCTTCAATGCGCCGACGCCCACCACCGTCATCGGTGAGGAGCAGATCGCCAACAACGCCCAGCCCAACATCTTCAACACCATCGCCCAGTTGCCGTCGCTGCAAGGCTCGACCGGCGCCGCCACCGGCACCTTCTCCACCTCCAGCGGCCAGCAGGGCCTCAGCTCCTTCTCGCTGCGTGGCCTGGGCGCGATCCGCACCCTGACCCTGCTCGACGGCCAGCGCGTCGTCGGCGCCAATGTCACCGGCGTGCCCGACATCTCGATGTTTCCGCAGCTGCTGGTGAAGCGCGTCGATGTCGTCACCGGCGGCGCGTCGGCCTCCTACGGTTCGGACGCGGTCGGCGGCGTCGTCAACTTCATCACCGACACCCATTTCGAAGGCTTCAAAGGCAATATCCTGGGCAGCATCACCAAATATGGCGATGACGAAACCGCGCTGGTCCAGGCCGCCTACGGCAAATCCTTCATGGATGATCGCCTGCATGTCGTCGTCAGCGGCGAATATGACCATGAAGGCGGCGTGGGCGCCGGCGACTTCGGCACCGATCTGGCCGGCAGCCGCAACTGGTATCGCGCCACCACGCTGATGAATACCGGCCAGACCAACAATGGCCTGCCGCAATATAATTACCGCGACTATGCCCAGCCCTATCAATATGCCCGCTACGGCCTGATCAACAATGGCCCGCTGCAGGGCATAGCCTTCGACCAGAATGGCAATCCCTATCAGTTCAACTATGGCTCGAACGGTACGCCGACCGGCACCGGCGCGGTCACCAACTGCTATCGCGGCAACAGCTTCTGCGAGGGCGGCGACTTGTCGGGCGCGCCGGGTTCGGGCGCCTCGCTCAAATCCTCGCTGGAGCGCATCAATGGCTATGGCCGGATCGGCTATGATTTCGCCGACAACAACGAAGCCTATGTCACGGTCAATGTCGCGCAGGTGAAGACCAACAACCAGCCTAGCCCCGGCTATGGCCGCGCCAACCTGACCGTCCAATGCTCCAACCCCTATCTGCCGCAGTCGGTGCGCGACCAGTGCGCCACCGCCGGCATCACCTCCTTCGGCTTCGGTTCGTCCAACGCCGCCTTCCCCGATCCGCAGGTCTATACCGATCGCAAGCAATATCGCTTCGTCGCCGGTGCCAAGGGCAAGTTCGGCGCGGCCGGCACCGACTGGAATTATGACGCCTATTATGAACATGGCATCACCATCTCGGACATCCGGGTGAAGGATATCGTGCTGCAGAACCGCTATGCCGCGGCGGCCAATGCGATCACCCTCAACGGCGCGATCGTCTGCGCCGATCCGGCCGCTCGCGCGCTCGGGTGCCAGCCGATCAACATCTTCGGCGGCTTCACCCCCTCGGCGGCCGCGCTCGCCTATGTCGCGCCGCATGACAATGGCCCGTTCCAGCACACCAAGCTGACCCAGGACGTCGCCAGCCTCAACTTCTCGGGCAATCCGGTGGAATTGTGGGCAGGGCCGCTGTCGGTCGCCTTCGGTGCCGAATATCGCCGCGAATTTTACCGCGTGAATGCCGATCCCTATGGCGCGGGTGTGTCCGATCTCAGCCCGAACAGCGCCGATTATCCGGCCGACCCGCTGCTCAATGGCGCGCAGGGCAGCAACTGGGCGGCCGGCAATTACAAGAATGGTCGCGGCAAATATGAAGTCTATGAAGGCTTCGTGGAAATCGACATGCCGCTGTTCGACAGCGAGGCGGTCGGCCGCGCCAACCTGAATGCGGCGGGGCGTGGCACCCATTACAGCACGTCGGGAACAGTGTGGGCGTGGAAGGTCGGCGGCACCTGGGATACGCCGCTCGACGGCATCCGCCTGCGCGCCGTCACCTCGCGCGACGTCCGCGCGCCCAACCTGTCGGAACTGTTCGCCGCGCCGACCGTCACGACCCTGCCGAACTTCAGCGATCCCTTCCAGGGCGCAGCGGTTCAGGCATTCCAGAACACCATCGGCAATCCCAATCTGAAGCCGGAAATTGCCCGCAACACCGAAATCGGTATCGTGCTGGCGCGTCCCTCCTGGCTGCCGGGCCTCAGCCTGTCGTTCGACTATTATGACATCAAGCTGAAGGGCGTCGTCTCCAGCCTGTCGGCACAGCAGATCGTCCAGTTCTGCTATGACGGCAATCAGGCCTTCTGCGGCGGCTTCAGCCTCGACAATGCCAACCCCAGCCTCAACTATATCAATGTCCAGCCGTTCAACCTTGCCTCCTGGCGGACCAGCGGCTTCGATATCGAGGCGAGCTATCAGTGGCAGCAGCCGCTCGGCCTGCCGGGCAACTTCACCGTCCGCGCGCTGGGCACCCATATCCGCAAGTTCATTGTGGAGGCGGGCATTGCCGGTGTCGATCCGGTCGATCAGGCCGGCGCCAACAACGGCAACACGCCCGACTGGAAATGGCTGGCGGTGCAGACCTATGACAGCGGCAAGTTCAGCCTGACGGTGCAGGAACGCTGGATCAGCGACGGCACCTTCGGCAATCAATATGTGGTCTGCCAGTCGTCCTGCCCGGCCTCGACCGCGAACCACCCGACCATCGATTACAACAAGATGAAGGGGGCCTTCTATGTCGACATCGGCGCCACCTTCAAGTTCAGCGACCGTGTGTCCCTCTATGGCAAGGTCGACAATCTGTTCGACAAGGATCCGGTCGCCTCGCCCCAGACCAACACCGGTCTCGATATCAACCCGGCGCTCTACGACACGCTGGGCCGCATCTACCGCGCCGGTGTCCGCTTCAATTTCTGATAAAACATAACATCTCTCCCCCCAAACTTGTCCCGGTCCTGCACGGCCGGGACATCTTCTTTTTACGGAGCCTGATAGATGTATCGTGGATTGAACGGGGCCTGCGCATCCGTCCTGCTGTGCCTGGCCGCAGCACAGCCTGCTGCCGCTTCCCCGTCCGTCTATACCGCCATGCCCGACGACGCGCGCGCCGTGACGGTGAAGGGCGTGCGCGATGGCCGCGCCGATGACAGCGCCGCGATCCAGCAGGCGCTCGACGCCGCCGCGGCGACGCCCGGCGGCGGCATCGTCTTCCTGCCCCAGGGCACCTACCGCATCAGCCGTACCCTGTTCCTGTGGCCCGGCGTGCGCATCTTCGGCATCGGCGCGCAGCGCCCAGTGATCCTGCTCGGCGCCAACACGCCCGGCTTTCAGCGCGGCGTCGCCCATATGCTGATCTTCACTGGCGGCAAGCGTCAGACCGACAAGGAAAGCTGGCCCGCCGCCTTCCCCCCGGCCGGCAGCGTGCCGTTCGACAAGACAATTGCCGACGCCAATCCGGGCACCTTCTATTCTGCGCTCGGCAATATCGATTTCCGCATCATGGACGGCAATCCTGCGGCGACCGCGATCCGCTTCCATTCCGCCCAGCACAGCTTCGTCAGCCATGTCGATTTCGACATCGGTTCGGGCCTCGCGGGCCTCTATCATGTCGCCAACGAGGCGGAGGATCTGCACTTCAAGGGCGGCCGCTATGGCATCCTCGCTGAAAAGACCTCGCCGGCCTGGCCCTTCGCCCTGGTCGACGCGACGTTCGAGGGACAGCGCGACGCCGCCATTCGCGAGCATGAAGCGGGCCTGACCCTGCTCAATGTCGCCTTCCGTAATGTGCCGGTCGGGATCGAGATCGATCGGGGCTATGGCGACTGGCTCTGGGGTCAGGATGTCCGCTTCGAAAATGTGTCGAAGGCCGGCGTGATCATCTCCAACGAGAAGAATGTCTATACCCAGGTCGGCTTCCAGAATGTGCTGGCCGCCAATACGCCCACCTTTGCCCGCTTCCGCGAAAGCGGCCGGACGGTGGCGGGGCAGGGGAAGGTCTATAAGGTTACCTCCTTCACCCATGGCCTGACCCTGCCGGGGCTTGGCCGGATCGGCGACTATAAGACCGACATGCAGGCGCAGCCGATCGCCAGCCTGCCGGCGCCCGGCGCGCCCGCCATCCGCCCGCTGCCGCCCGTCGCCGAATGGGTGAATGTCCGCACATTGGGGGCGAAGGGCGACAATAGCACGGACGACACCGCCGCGCTGCAGAAGGCGATCGACAGCCACCGCGTCGTCTACCTCCCTGCCGGCTTCTACAAGGTCAGCGACACGCTGCGGCTGCGCGCCGACACGGTGCTGCTCGGCCTCCACCCCAGCCTGACCCAGATCGTCCTGCCCGATGGCACGCCTGCCTTCCAGGGCGTCGGTGCCCCCAAGGCGCTGGTCGAAAGCGCGCAGGGCGGTGACGCGATCGTCGCCGGCCTGGCGCTCGACACCAATGGCGCCAATCCGCGCGCGACCGGCTTGCTATGGAAGGCCGGCGCCAGTTCCATGGTCAACGACGTCAAGTTCCAGGGCGGCCATGGCACCGATGCCTTCGATGGCAGCCGGCGCAATCCCTATAACAACAACGCCACCGCCGATCCTGACGCATCGCGCCGCTGGGGCGGCCAATATGCCAGCCTCTGGGTGACGCAGGGGGGCGGGGGCACCTTCGCCAATATCTGGAGCCCCAGCACATTCGGCCATCCGGGCATCCTGATCTCCGACACGGAAACGCCGGGCCGGTTGATCCAGGCCTCGGTCGAACATCATGTCCGCACCGAAATCGGCCTCAACCGCGTCGCCAACTGGGAATTGCTGGCGCCCCAGACCGAAGGGGAAGCGGGCGAGAGCGGCGATGCCGTTGCGCTCGAAATCCGGGATTCCCACAATATCCTGGTTGCCAATTTCCACGGCTATCGCGTCACCCGCACACGTAAGCCCGCGCCGACCGCCGTGTCGCTCTACAATTCCCACGACATCCGCTTCCGCAACGTCCATGTGAACGCGGAAAGCGGGGTCGGCACCTGCGACGAAAATGGCTGTGGCACCTTCCTGCGCCTCACCAAATATCCGTTCGAAAACGCGATTCAGGACATCACCCATGGCCTGGAAGTACGCGAACGCGAGTTCGCCGTGCTGGACGTGCCGGCGAAGCCCGATCCGGTCGCCCCCTCGACCTTCGGCGGCGCCAGCGTTCGGAAGCTCGCTGACGGCTTCTATGGGGTGGGCGGCGGCGCGGTGGACGCACAGGGCCGGCTCTATTTCATCGACCGTTTCTTCCAGCGCATATGGCGCTGGTCCGACGCGGGCCGGCTGGAGATGATCCGCGACGCCGCGCTCGATCCGGTGAACCTGACCATCGACAAGTCGGGCAATCTGCTCGTCCTTTCCTCCTATGGCCGCAACGGCACCGTCTATAGCGTCACCCCCGGCGCGCCGGACGCGCAGGTCAGAGTCATCCCGGCGACGCCTGCGGCACAGGGCGCTGCCGCCACCATCTTCCCGGTCAACTGGTGGGTGAATGGCGAGTTCAGGGACCAGATCGATCCCAAGACCTATCAATTCACCACGCTTGCCGAGATGTTCGCCCGCGACACGGCGCAGCCCAATGCGCAGGCCTATGTCTCGCCCGATGGCAGCATCGCCCTGCCGGCCTGGCGCGTCTTCGCCCAGGGACCGGTCGACCATCGCGGCCTGCGCTTCTCCCACACGCTCGACAGCTATGGCTTCGTCCAGGGCAAGCCGGGCCAGCGCATCTATGTCACCAACGGATCGGAAAACCGCACCTACAGCGCGCTGGTCGCCGGCAACGGAACGCTGACCGACCTCAAGCCCTTCGCCGATCGTGGCGGGGAGGGTGTGGTGAGCGACGCGCAGGGCCGGGTCTATGTCGTCAATGGCCAGGTCTTCGTCTACGCGCCCGACGGCAAGCCGATCGGTCGGATCGACGTGCCCGAACGGCCGCTACAGCTGCTGTTCGGTGGCCCGGACGGCAAGACCCTGTTCATGCTGTCGCATCACGGCCTCTACGCGGCGCGGGTCGAGTAGGGGATCAGACGATCAGTCCGGGGATGATCTTGTTCGTCTCCAGGCTGCCCGTGCCCCAACGGTCGACCGGCACGCCCATCGCCTGTTGCAGGGTCAGGCCGACCCGGCTGACCGGCGATCCGTCGCCGGTGATATATTGGCCGGTATGGATGCGCCCGCCGGCCGACCCCGCCGTCATCATCGGGATATTGTCGATGGTGTGGAATTTGGCGAATTCGGTCTCGCTATGGGCAAAGACCAGGCTGTTATCCAGCAGGGTGCGGTCACCTTCCTTCACTGCGTCCATCGCCTTGATGAAATAGGTCCAGGCTTCCATGCACTTGTCGACATAGAAGGTGACTTCGGGCTGATAGCCCAGCCGGTTATCCAGCACCTCCTCATGGGTCAGCTGATGATGGGTGATGGTGCTGCCCACCCGCGTCAGCGACGATGCGCCATTGTTGAAGTTCATGTTGAACAGCCGGACATTGTCGCACGCCATCGCCATTACCAGCAGATCGGTCATGATCTCGTGATTGCGCATGACATTCTCGATCTCGGCATTGACCGGCAGGTCGGGGACCTTGGGCGGCACGACACAGGCCTGCATCGGCGCCGGCTTGGTCAGTTGCACGTCGAGCTGGTTTTCCAGCTGACGCAGCGAGGTGAAATATTGGTCGAGCCGCTGCCTGTCGGCCGCACCCAGCCGCGCCTCCAGCGCCTGGCGCTGGTCGGACACGCCGGACAGGACGCTGCGCCGCGCCATGACCGCCGGATCGGGGGTGAAGGTCGCGCTGTTGGGATCATGGAAGCCGGCGCCGAACAGCCTTGTATAAAGGGCGGCGGGCGACACTTCCGCCGGGTTGAGATTGCCATTGCCGCGCCCCGACAGCGAATTGCGCGGATCGCCGGTCGCTGACAGCTCGATCGAGCGGAAGCGGGTGCGGGTGCCGATCACATCGCCGATCGACACGTCGAAGGACGGCCCCGGCAGGCCCCGGTCGGAATCGATCGCCATGCCGGTGCGGATGCCGATGCCGCCGCTGATGTGCGGCAGGTTGGGCTTGCCATCGAGCGGCAGGGTGAAATCGCCCAGGATATTGACCTTGTGCTTGAGCGCCTCGATCGAGGCCAGCTCGACCTTCAACTCATAATCCTTGCCGGCGGCGCTGGGGAACCAGCGCGGCGGATTGACGCCCAGCCCCCAGAACCAGGTGCCGAAGCGGATCGGCATCGGCGCGCCGGTCGCCGCCATGGCGGTGCCGTTGCCGTCGAGGAAGATGTCGAGCAGCGGCAGGCCGACGGCCACGGCCATGCCGTTGACCATGCCGCGCAGCGCGGTGCGGCGATCGAGGGTGAAGCTCATGGGCGGTCTCCTTCACGGATATGCGGGCTGGTCATCATCGCGACCTGCGGCTTGGCCAGCGGTGGGGTGCTGACGCGATAGGCATCGGCCATGGTCGCGACCCGCAGGAACAGCGCCTGGATGCGATAGCCATCGGCGGCGAAGCCCTGTTCCAGCGCCATCGCGGTTGCCTCCTCATCCTCCGGCATGCGCCCGGTCGCATATTGGAAGGCGCGGCCGGCGACGCATTCGGTGGTCGACTTGCTCGCCGCCAGCGCCTGGCCCAGGCCGACATTGCCCTGGAAGGCCGTGCCCTCGAACACGCCGGCGGTATCGATCGGCGCGTCATTCTCGGTCCGGCGGAAGGCGCCGATGCCGTCGAACCGCTCCAGCGGCAGGCCCAGCGGGTCGGTGATCTTGTGGCAGGCGGCACAGACCGGATCGCTATTGTGGGCGTTCAGGCGGATGCGCGCGGTCGGCATCGCCTTGTTGCCGACATCCTGCACGGCGGTGAAATTGACGTTGCCGGGCGGATTGGGCACCGGTTGACACAGCAGCAGTTCGCGGATCGCCCGGCCGCGCAGGGTCGGCGAACTGCGCCCCGAATGGGAATAGAGCGCCAGGAAACCGGCCTGGCCCAGCAGCCCGGCGCGATCGTCGCCATCGGCAAATTCATAGGGCACCCAGCCCTGCATGCTGGACACCTTGGCCTGATAGAGCGGCCCCAGCGCCCGGTTGATGAAGGTCCGCCGGGTGGTGAACAGGTCGCGATAATCGCCCTGCCGCGTCACCAGCTGGTCGACGATCATGCGCAGCATCTGTTCGGACAGGGCCGACGCCACATCGGGGTTGAAGCGGGGATAGACGATCTGGTCCTTGGCCATCTCGTCGAACTTCTCGAACAACAGCATGTCGGCGAAGAAGGCGCGCACGCCATCCTCCAGCCGGGGTGATCGCACCATCTTCTGCGCGATCGCCGCAAGCTGGGCCGGATCGGTCAGCTTGCCCTCGTCGGCCGCGCGCAGCAGCGCCTCATTGGGCGTCGTGTTCCACAGCAGATAGCTCAGCCGCGCGGCGCGGGCATGGTTGTCGAGCCGCAGGCTGCCGGGCGCCTCCGGATCGGGCTCCGCGCTCTCGATGATGTAGAGGAATTGCGGCGACACCAGCATGGCGGCGAGCGCCAACTGCATCCCGTCATAGAAACCCTGGCCATCGCCAGCGCCCTTGCCGGCCATCATGACGAAGGCGCCGATCTCTTCCTGCGTCATCGGCCGGCGAAACAGATAACGGCCGATCGGCATCAGCGTCCGTGCGGCGCAATCGGCGTCGGGCGCGGCCGCGTCGCGCGGGGCGCAGGGCATGAACTGGGCGCGGCGATCCGGCGCGAAGACCTGCGCGGCGATGTTGCGCGCCATCGCGTCGAACTGTTCCAGCCCGGCGGGCGAGATGGTCGATGCGCTGGCGCCGGTCGCGATCAGCTCATGCACGGGCCGCACGATCGGCTCGAACCGGCCGGCGACCTTGATGTCGGGACCGAAAATGTCCGCGATGCTGTTGCGATATTGCGCCTCGGTCAGGCGGCGCATCCCCGCCACCTGGCTCAGCGGCGTCTTCAAGGGCGCGAAGCTAGCGTCGGGCGTGGCGGCGGTCTGCGGCGCCTTCTCGACCGTGCAGGCGCTCAGCAGCAACCCGGCGAGCAGCGTCCAGCGCGCCCTTTGGCGAAACAGCCCGCTCATCGCTGCGCTACCTTGGGCTGGGGCAGGCGGTCGGTGACAAAGGCGGGCACGGCCCAGGCCTCCATGCCGCTGGAAATGCGGCGGCATTGGCCGGTCGCCGGATCGCGATCGCCATCGGCCATCGCCTTCAAGGCCGCATACATGGCGGCGCAGTCATAGCCCGCCGTGGTCGCCGCGCCTTCGCCACCGACCGATGCGCTGGCCATCACGTTCCAGATCGGCTGATAGCCGCCGACGATGCCCTTGATCGATCCGTCCGGCTGGAAGGTGAAGCGCAGCCGCGCCCTGGTGAAATCATATTCGTTGCGCCGGCCGCGAATGTCCCGCTCCGATCCCTGGCCCCAATTCTGCTTCAGACGGATATGGGCCGGCTCGGTGGTCAGCACGCCGTTGACGATCCGCCCTTTCAGCACATTGCGATGGGCGGCATTGGCGGTGACGCTGTAGCTGGCACCGGGGATGAAATTCTGGCGCGAATCCACCACCGCCCGATCCTCGGTATTGGCGTAGATCACCGTCACGTCGGGGTCATTTTCCAGACTGTCGACGCCGCTGAGCAGCAGCACTTGGCTATGTTCGCCGCTTACCAGAAACTGGGTCAGGCCCTTGACGATATCGCCGCCCGTGCCGTCGACCCCGCGCCAGGTCCGCACGCAGCCCATCGCCCGCCACATCTGGTTGTCGACGCCCGGCTCGCCGGCTGGCCCGGTAAAATTGGCATGGCCGCAGCTGTCGTCCGCCGCCGCGCCGTCCGCATCATCGTCCAGGTTCAGACCCTGCGCGACCTTGCCCTGCACCATGCGCTGGGGCGGCCGGTCGAACTTGTCGGGATGGGTGCAGATGTTGAGATTGTCGGGCCCGAAGGCATAGCCGGTCCAGCGCGCGGTCAGTTCCTTCTCGTTCGCCTTTTCCAGCAGCCGCGTCCGCTCGCCCGTCGGCTGGGTCTGGAGATAATTTTCGCGCAGGGTCGCGGCCAGGCCCTGCGGGCAATCCTCCTTGCCCTGATAGATGGCGGGCGCGAAATGGCTGACAACGAAGCCCATCTCGCCATTGGCCGGCGGCGCGGGCAACGCGGCAGGGGCGGCGGACTTCGCGGGGGCATCACCCTGCGCCGAAACCGACGCCGCGAGTGGCAGTGCGCCCAGCAGCAGGAATAGTTTGCGATGATTCTGCACGATCATCCTCTCCTTGCGAAATATCATGGGATCAGCGGCTCGGCATCGGCCGGAATATCGGCCGGGTCGTCGCCCTCGATGGTGAAGACCGGCCGGTCGCGATAGGCCCATTGGGCGCGGTCGCCATCGGGCCGCACGGTCCAGGCGCCCATGCCCCGTCGCGCCATGCCCGCCGGGAAGACGCGCCAGTTGGCGCAGGCCGAACCGCAAGCCTTGCCCTTATGCGTCACCAGCAAATTGCCCTGGCCATCGACCAGCAGATAGCGCCCGTCCACCAGCCGCGCCGTCACATCGGCCGGCGCCTCGATTTTGGGCGCGGCCGGCATATATTTGAGGCTGTTCCAGACGAGGCCGTCCTCGCCCTCATGCCCGATCGTGCCGGGCCGCTCACCAACATGGGTGAAGACCAGATTGACCCGCTTATAGACCCATTGCGGCCCGCCCGGTCCCTGCATCACGATCCAGTCGGGGCCGTCCTGCTTCAGTCGGGGCGCCTTGCGATCGCCGCCGAACTCGGGCGGTGCAGGCACGATCTCCGCCTTGGCGGGCGCGGCGAGCGGCGTCCATTGGGTCAGGCAATCGCCCGAACACCAGAGCGGCTGGTGCCCGGTGCGCCCGGTCACGGCGCGCATGTCCATGCCATAGAGGGTGCGGCCATGGGCATCGACATAGACGCTCTGCGCGCCGACCTTGCGGACGCTGACACCGGCCGGCAGCGGCTCGCCGCTCGCCGCCTCGGGCGGCAGGTCGGCGGCCTGCGCCCAGAGCGCGGCCGGCTGTGCCAGCCACAGGATCGCGGCCGCCTGGCGCCACATCAGCGCTTCTCCTCGACGCGGAAGCTGCGATGGCATGTGCCACAGCTTTGCCCCAGCGTCTTGGCCGCAACCCGCATCTTCGCCACGTCGCCGCTCGCCGCGACGGTGGCGAAGCTGTTGGCCTGTGCGGTAAAGCCGTCCTGCGCCGCCTTGAATGCGGCCGGCTGGCTCCAGATTTCGGGCTTGGCCGCCGTCTTGACGCCGGGTTTCGGGCCGCTGCCGGCCGGGAACCAGCCCTGTTGCTGGCGGGCATAGTCGCGGATCTGCCGCGCCGAAATCTGGATCACATAGGTTTGCGGCGTGGCCGATTTCAGCTCGTCATTGATATTCTTGAATGCCGCGCCGACCTCGCGGAAGCCCGCGATCCGGGTGGCGACGATATCGCCGGGTGCCGCCGCCAGCGGCGCCGCGCAGAGCAGTGCCAGCATCGCGATCGGCCGCTTCATCCGCGCTGTATCGTGCATCCTCATCCTCGTCCCTTTCATGTCTGTCACAGCATCGGATCGGCAAAGACCCACCAGGCAAGCGTGCCCGCCAGCAGGATGGCGACGGCGAAGGCGACAGGCGACGCGCGCCGCACCGCCACCGGCTCGCCGGTCACTTTCGCCCTGCCGCTGACCATCGGCCCGATCAGGTTGCGGCGGCGCACCAGCAGGTAGAACAGCACCGCCAGGACATGCAGGCCGATCAGCATCTGCAGGATGGTGAAGCTGATGCCGTGCATGTCGGAGGCCAATCGCCCCTGATCGAAATCGACCAGATGCGACAGCGGCCCGGATTCGATGCCGTCGATATCGACCGCGAACAGGCCGGTGCCGACCTGGACCGACAGCGCCAGCAGCATCGCCACCACGCTCCAGCCACCGAGCGGATTATGGCCCGGCGCCGCGGGCGCACGGCCGGTCAGATAGGCGAAGATCGCGCGCGGCCCGCGCAGGAACTGGGCAAAGCGCGCCGGCCCGGACCCGATCAGGCCCCAGATCAGGCGAAAGGCGATCAGGAACAGCACGGCCTGACCCGACAGGCGATGCCAGTCCATGTGATAGGTTTCCGCGCTCCACCAGGAAAAGCCGATCAGGCCGACCAGCGCCCAGTGAACAGGCGGATGGGCAAGTCCCAGACATATTGGCGCGCTGCGTTCGCCATCAGCTCTTCTTTGCCCAGCTGTCGCACACGCTCTCGGCCGGCACGATGCCGCCGCTCAGCAGCGCGCATTTGCCGCAACCCGGCTGGGCGGCGGTGAAGAAGGCGCACAGGCCGCAGCGCTTGGTCGCATCGCTCGACGTGCGAAAGCCCAGCGACTTGCGCATGCTCTTCTGCGCGGCGGACAGACTGGCCGGATCGACGCACTCGGCGGCATTGGCCATGCTCGCAATCCCCAGCGGCACGCAGGCGATAAGGCCCAGCGCCGATCGGCGGCTCCAGTGACGGACATGATGATGGCTTGCCGCCATGCGGCCCACTCCTCTTCCCTGCCGGCCCGGTTGCTCCGGTCCTCTTGTGCGATCCTTCTAGCAGGGGGGCGCCGGATTAATTTGTCAGCGCCGACAAAATCGGCGCAGAATGCAGGCGCTTATTCCGTCCTTTGTGTCGGGCCTGACAAAATCCGGCGCGGGCCGGCGGCTAGAAGGGGCGGAATGGGAAGAGGAGAGATAAGGGTGACAGCGAAGCTGACAGGCGACAGCGCGCCGGGCGACACGCATATCCTGATCGTCGATGACGATCCGTCGCTGCGCGCGCTGGTCCGCGCGTTCCTGATACAGGAAGGCTATGTCGTCAGCGAAGCCGCCGATGGCCCGGCGATGCGCGCCATCCTCGCCCATCAGCCGGTCGACATCATCGTCCTCGACGTCATGATGCCGGGCGAGGACGGGCTGTCGATCGCCCGTTCGCTCGCGGGACAGCAGGATGCCGGCATCATCATGGTGTCGGCGCTGGGGACGGAGGGGGATCGGATCACCGGCCTGGAAATGGGCGCCGACGATTATCTGCCAAAGCCGCTGTCGCCGCGCGAACTGCTCGCCCGCATCCGTGCGCTGCAGCGCCGCCGTCGCCCGGTCGCCGACACGCGCCAGCCGGTGCTGGCCCATTATCATTTCGAAGGGTGGCAGCTCGATCCGGTGCGCCGGGTGCTGCGCGATCCCGCCGGCATCATCATCAGCCTGTCGGAGGGGGAGTTCGCCCTGCTGCTCGCCTTCATCGAACATCCCCAGCAGATATTGAACCGCGACGCGCTGGTCGAACTGGCGCGGGGCGAGGATGCCGATGTGTTCGACCGGGCGATCGATACCCAGGTCAGCCGCTTGCGCCGCAAGCTTGGCACCCGCGCACGCGGCGAACTGATCCACACCGTCCGGTCCGAAGGCTATATCTTCCAGGCGCCGGTGCAGCGCGGATGAAGGCGGGCTTCCTGCGCTGGGCCAATTCGATCCACGCCCATCTGCTGGCGCTGGCCCTGGTCGTGATCCTGACGCTGACCGCCTTCAGCCTCACTTTGCTGCTCTATTTCATCCCGCCCGAACGGGTGCCGCTGTCGGTCTATGAGATTGCCCGCATCGTCCATAGCCAGCCCCTGCTGCGCGACGAGCCGGTGGTGCATGAGGTGCGGCAGGCCGCCGCGCCGACGGCATCGACCGACCCGGCCGATCGGCTGATCGCCGCGCTGCTGGCGCGACGCCTCAGCCTGCCGGCGGCCGATGTGCGCATCCGCCTAGACCCCGGCGATCGCGAGCGGATCGGCCAGTTCGTGGCGGAGATGCAGCTTTATGGCCCCGATGGGCTCGCCGATCCCTTCATCCTGGGCACCTTCATCGCCGCGATCCGCCAGCCCGACGGTCAGTGGCGGATGATCACGCGGGAAGCGCGGGGCGGGCGGTCGCTCTGGCGGCTGCTCGGCCAATATGCCTTCCTCGTCGGCATCCTACTGGTGGTGCCGCTCAGCCTCTGGTTCAGCGCGCGTCTGACCCGCCCGATCCGCGCTTTCGCGGCCTCGGCCGAGCGGATGGGGGCAGGGCAGGAGGAGCAGCCGATCCCGCTCGACGGGCCGAGCGAGATCCGGCTGGCGGCGCAATCGATCAACGAGATGCAGGCACGCATCGCCCGCTATGTACGCGAACGCACCTCGGTCGTCGGGGCGATCGCCCATGATCTGCGCACGCCGCTGTCGCGCCTCCATTTCCACCTCACCGCCGCGCCCCCATCGGTGCGGATCGCGGCCGAGGAGGAAATCCGCCAGATGGAGGCGCTGATCGGCACGACGCTGGATTTCGTCGACAATGAAAATCGCCCCCGCCTCAAGGAACCGCTCGACCTTGGCCTGCTGGTCGAGGGGCTGGTCGACGATTTCGCC
The DNA here is from genome assembly GCF_018604485.1 of Sphingobium sp. BHU LFT2. Lineage (NCBI taxonomy): Bacteria > Pseudomonadati > Pseudomonadota > Alphaproteobacteria > Sphingomonadales > Sphingobiaceae > Sphingobium > Sphingobium sp. BHU LFT2. The sequence goes on along the minus strand of NZ_JAFCGW010000021.1, from coordinate 21,360 downwards.
GACATGGGCCGCGACGTGACCCTGACGGGCGCGGAGCCTGTCATCATCGCGGGCGACATGATCCTGCTCAAACGGCTGTTCACCAACCTGATCGACAATGCGATCAAATATGGCGACCGCGCGCGGGTGCGGGTGATGCGCGACGAGGGGCGGGCGATCGTCACGATCGAGGATGACGGGCCGGGCATGGAACAGGCTGATATCGCCCGCGCCTTCGAGCCCTTCTATCGCGGCGAACCCTCGCGCAACCGCAGCACCGGCGGCGTGGGTCTGGGGCTGTCGATCGTCCAGTCGGCAGCGCAGGCGCATCAGGGCCGGGTGTCGCTGGCGCGCACGCCCGATGGCGGGCTGCGCGCGCAGGTCGAGCTGCCGGTTTAGAGCGTTTTCTAATCAGGTGGAATCACCTGATGACTCGGAAAACGCGTTAAACCAAAAACTTAGAGCAACCAATCTGACGCAGTCGGATCGGAATTTGCTCTAAAGCCCTTCCGCCTCCACCCATTGCGCGCCGGTCAGCGCGCGCGCCATGTCCCAGCTATGGCGGCGGATATCGGGCACGGCGACGATTTCCCAATGGGCGCCGCGCGTCATCGGCCCGACCACCAGCAGCCGCTCCTGCGCGCTGCCGTCGCGTGCGATGGCATGGCCCTGCCGGTTGGTGTCGATACCGATCGCCAGCGCATCCGGCCGGATCGCGCCACGATCCGCCAGCCGGCGCAGCAGCACATCGTCGGCCCGGCCCAGATCGGCCAGCGGCCCGGTGCAATTGACCACCCGCGCCACCCGGATTTCCTGCACCTGTTCGCCGCCGCGCGGCCGCCATTGCACGATCAGTCCCTGGTCGGCGTCCTGCGCGCCGATGATCCGGCCCGCCGCGATCCGCAGCCGCCCGCTTGTCTGCATCGCGGCGATTCGTTCGGCCACCTGCGGCGCGATGCGGTGGCGATGCACGTCCCAATAGGGCCGGGCGTGGCGCAGGAAGCGCGCCCGTTCGACCGGGGAGGCCGCCCGCCATATATCCTGGGTGAAGGGGCGCAGCTCATCGACCGCGCGGCGCCAGCCGACCGCATCGGCCCGCTGGCGGATGGTGCGGACCAGCCCGGCGCAATGGGCGGCCGGCCGTTCGCGCAGGGCGGGGAAGGGCATGGCCGGCGCATGGCTGTGCGGCACCAGCCCGCGCCGCGACAGCGCCAGGATCGATCCGCGAAAACCCGCGCTGTCCAGCGTCTGCGCGCAATCCACCGCGGTCAGGCCCGTGCCCAATAGCAGTATCTTGTCGCTCGGCGTCAGCCCCTCGGCAATGTCCGCGCCCCAGGGTTCGGACACATAGAGCGGGGGCGCCTTGTCTCGAAATGGCGGCAGGTCATGCGGCGGCAGATTGCCCGGCGCCAGCGCCACCGCATCGGCCGCCAGCGTCTTGCCCGACGCCAGTTCGACGACACAGCCATCGCCGGTCATGCGGATATCGACCGCCGCATCATCGATCACGTCCAGCCGGTCACCCGCCTCGGCGCGGGTCTTGTCCAGCAGCGCGGAAAGATAGCGGCCATAGGTCGCCCGCGTCGCGAAGCTGGCGTCCGATCCGCCGCTCGTCTCCGCCAGCCATTGCGCGAAATGCCCCGGCTGATCGGGAAAGGCGCTCATGTTGCCGGCGCGGACATTGAGGATATGATCGGGCAGGGCGCTGCCGAACGCGACACCCTTGCCCAGCCGCTCGGGCCGCCGCTCGACCAATGTCACCCGCATCGTCCCGTAGCGCAGCAGGTTGATCGCCAGCAGCGTGCCGCTGAACCCGCCACCGACGATGACCAGGTGGGAAACTTGGAACATGGGGGAAATCTCTCCGGGCAGGGAAGGGGCCTGCCAGATAGAGCAGCCCGTCGGGGCGCTGTCGAGGGGGCGGCGCAGGTCGCGTCTCATGTCCGCCTCGTCCCGCAGACGGGGCGATCCGACCGAAGGTCCAATTGCACCGGCGGCCTGCTTTGCCATCTTCTGAAGGCTGAAAGACGATCACAAAATCGACCCAGGAGACAAGATGATGCTGCAACAGGCGCTGGATAAATTCGCCGGCCAGACCCTGATCCGCGACCGCTACGACAATTATATCGGCGGCCAGTGGACGGCACCGGCCAAGGGCCAGTATTTCGACAATATCTCGCCGGTCACCGGCCAGGTCGTGTGCCAGGTCGCGCGCGGCACGGCGGAGGATATCGAGGCCGCGCTCGACGCCGCCCATGCCGCCAAGGATGCCTGGGGCAAGATGTCGTCGACCGAGCGGTCCAACATCCTGCTCAAGATGGCCGATCGCATGGAGGCCAATCTCGACCTCATCGCGCTCGCCGAGACGATCGACAATGGCAAGCCGATCCGCGAAACCACCCATGCCGACATTCCGCTCGCCATCGATCATTTCCGCTATTTCGCCGGCTGCGCCCGCGCCCAGGAAGGATCGATCAGCGAGATCGACCATGACACCATCGCCTATCATTTCCACGAGCCGCTGGGGGTCGTCGGGCAGATCATCCCCTGGAACTTCCCGATCCTGATGGCGGTGTGGAAGCTGGCGCCCGCTCTCGCCGCCGGCAACTGCATCGTGCTCAAGCCTGCCGAGCAGACGCCGATGTCGGTGCTGGTGCTGGCCGAGATCATCGGCGACCTGCTGCCGCCGGGCGTGCTCAACATCGTCAACGGCTTCGGCGTGGAGGCGGGCAAGCCGCTGGCGTCGAACAAGCGGATAGCCAAGATCGCTTTCACCGGCGAGACGACGACCGGTCGCCTGATCATGCAATATGCCTCGGAAAACCTGATCCCCGTCACGCTGGAACTGGGCGGCAAGTCGCCCAACATCTTCTTCGAGGATGTGATGGATGCGGACGATGATTATTTCGACAAATGCCTCGAAGGCTTTGCCATGTTCGCTCTCAACCAGGGCGAGGTCTGCACCTGCCCCAGCCGTGCGCTGATCCAGGAATCGATCTACGAGAAGTTCATCGAACGGGCGATCGCGCGGGTAAAGGCGATCAAGCAGGGCAGCCCGCTCGATCCTTCGACGATGATCGGCGCCCAGGCGTCGAACGACCAGCTCGAAAAGATCCTCTCCTACATCGCGATCGGCAAGGAGGAGGGCGCGCAAGTGCTGACCGGCGGCGATCGTGCCACCCATGACGGCGAACTGGCCGATGGCTTCTATGTGACGCCCACCGTGCTCAAGGGGCATAACAGGATGCGCATCTTCCAGGAGGAGATTTTCGGCCCGGTGCTGGCCGTCACCACCTTCAAGGACGAGGCGGAGGCGCTCGCCATCGCCAATGACACGCTCTACGGCCTGGGCGCGGGCGTGTGGACCCGCGACGGCGCTCGTGCCTATCGCATGGGCCGGGGCATTCAGGCCGGTCGCGTCTGGACCAACTGCTATCATGCCTATCCGGCCCATGCGGCCTTTGGCGGCTACAAGCAGTCGGGCATCGGCCGCGAAAATCACAAGATGATGCTCGACCATTATCAGCAGACCAAGAATCTGCTGGTCAGCTACAGCCCCAAGGCGCTGGGCTTCTTCTGACGGATCCACCGCGGAGCGCCCCTTCTCTCTCCTTTCTTGGCGCTCCGCACCTTTGGCGGGCATCCTCCCCCGGATGCCCGCCAGCTTTGCTTCTGCCAGTTTTGGTTCTGAAGGATCGGATCGATGGCCGATTGTCCTGCCCGCATTCTCGCCACGCCAGCGGCCGACGCGCTGATCGCGCGCCTGACCGACCAGCATGGCCCGCTGATGTTCCACCAGTCGGGCGGCTGCTGCGACGGTTCGGCGCCGATGTGCTTCCCGCGCGGCGAATTCCGGGTCGGCCCGCAGGATGTGCTGCTGGGCCATGTCGCGGGTGATGTGCCGGTGTGGATTGGCGCGGCCCAGTTCGAATATTGGCGCCATACCCAGGTGACGATCGACGTGGTGCCGGGGCGGGGCGCCGGCATGTCGCTCGAAAGCCCGGACGGGCAGCGCTTCATCGTCCGCTCGCGCGTCTTCACCGATGCGGAGGCGGATCTGCTGGAAGCCGCTGGAGAGCCGGCGCGTGGTGGCTGAGCGGCGCTTCACCGAACATGCGCTGCGTCCGCAGGTGGTGGGCGAGATGCAGTTGCGCCGCGAGCCCGCGCTGACGGTCCCGGCACGGATGATCCAGCTTGTCCGCCTGCTCGATGCGGACGCGCGCACGGCGGAACTGGCGGCCTTGCCGGCCATGCCGGGCGATCTGCGTCCGGGGCATGACAGCCGCCATCGCGAGACCCGGCTGGGCGCCGACATCCATCTTCACTGGGAACAGCATAGCGAGGCCAGCACGGTCACCCTGGTGCGCGGTGGCAGCGATCCGGTCGGCTGGGATTTTCCCGACGCGGCCGACGCCCGTGCCGCGATCGCCTGGGCCGAATATCTGCCGGGTGCGGTGATCCGCGCCGTGCGGCTGGCGATAGTCGCGGATGAGGGCGCCGCCGCGGAGCTGGTGGCCAGTGCCGGGTTCCCGGCGGGCCAGCTCGTCACCTGCCATGTCGGTGGCGGCGCGCGCATCTGGACCGATTTCCGCATTCATGATGATGGCTATGGCCGGATGGTGGTGGCCGCCAATGGCCTGCTGCCCGGCGATCTTGCCCGCTGCGTCCAGCGGCTGCAGGAACTGGGCAATTATCGCAATCTGGCGCTGCTTGGCCTGCCGCCCGCGCGCACGGCCTGGGCCGATCTCGACTGGCTGGAACAGGCGCTGGAGCAGGTCGGCCGGGCGCTGGCCGCCGGCGAGGTGCGCGACGATGTGCTGCTGGGGCGACTGATCCAGTTGTCCGCCGACATATTGTCGATCGACAGCGGCTGCGCCTATCGGATGAGCGCGACCGCCGCCTATGGCCGGATCGTCGCCAGTCGCCTTGCCGAACTGGATGTCGTGCCGATCGCCGGCCATCGCTCGCTCGCTGACTTCACCGAAAGGCGGCTATGGCCCGCCGTGCGCACCTGCGCGGCGCTGACCGATCGGCTGGCGCTGCTCAACGGCCGCGCGGCGCAGTTCACCGCCCTGCTGCGCACCCGGATCGAAACCCATATCGAAAACCAGAATGGCCGCCTGCTCGCCTCGATGGACCGCAGCGCGCGGATGCAGCTCCAGCTGCAGCAACTGGTTGAGGGGCTGTCGACGGTTGCCGTCAGCTATTATGCGCTTGGCCTGCTCTCCTATCCGCTCAAGGCCGTGGAAAAGCACTGGCCGCGCCTGTCCGCGACGCTGCTGCTGGGGCTTGCCATGCCATTCGTCGCATTGCTGGTCTTCCACCTGATCCACGGCGCCAAAAGCCGGCTTGTTTCGCGTGACAGGCCAGCGGAACCCGCTACATGATAATGCCCCAAAGCATAAGAAAATGGGCGATGGGGAGAGACAATGGCGACAGGCGCAGGGGTAAGGGCAGGGATAGGATTTGCGTCCTCCCATGCCGACGATCCGTTCGAGGCGATGGCGGATCTGGTGGATCAACTCGGCACGGAGCCGCTGGCCGGCGCCGTGATCTTCTGTTCCCAGCATTATGACCGGGACAGCCTGGCGCGGGCGATCAACCTGCATAGCGAATGCACCACGGTGATCGGCTGCACCAGCTCGGGCGAACTGACCGATGCGGGCTATGATCATGACAGCCTGACCGTGATCGGCTTTCCCGCCGCCGATTTCTGCATGACCTCCCATTGTTTCGACGACATCGACAATTTCGATCCGGTCGCCGCGCGCGAAATCGTGCGCGCGCTGGCGGCGCAGGCGGAACGGGACAGCCGCCGGCTGGGCGGGCTGGTCAATCATGTCGCGCTGTTCCTGGTCGACGGCCTCTCGCACCGCGAGGAGCTGCTGACCATGACGATCCAGGATGCGTTGGGCGATATTCCGCTGATCGGCGGATCGTCCGGCGACGATCTTGCCTTCCGCCAGACCGCGATCTTCGATGGTGGCCGCTTCCATGCCCGCGCCGCCGTGGTGGCGATCCTCTCCTCGACCCGGCCGATGCACGTCTTCAAGGCGCAGCATTATCAGCCTGGCGCGGCCAAGATGGTGATTACCGGCGCGATCCCGCACGAACGCATCGTGACCGAGATCAATGCAGAGCCGGCCGCGGCCGAATATCTGCGCCTGGCCGGCCATGCCGGCGAGGAGCTGGGCATGGAATTTTTCGCGGCGCATCCGCCGATGGTCCGGGCCGGCGGCGAATATCATGTCCGTTCGATCCAGAGCGCCAATGCCGACGGCAGCCTGACCTTCTATTGCGCGATCGACGAGGGGATCGTCCTCAATATCGGCGAGCCGGTGGATCGGATCGCCGGCATGCGCCAGCTCTTCTCCGACCTGCACGCCCGCGTGGGCGAGGTGGACCGGATCATCGCCTTCGACTGCGTGCTCAACCGCATCGATGCCGAACAGCGCCAGATTTCGCGCGATGTTTCAGCCCTCTATGCCGGCAACCGGGTCATTGGCTTCAACACCTATGGCGAGCAATATCATGCGTTGCACGTCAACCAGACCTTCAGCGGATTGGCGATCGGCCGATGAGCGAGCTGCGCACCGCCCTTGAAACCGACGCGGAGCTGGATGCCCTGCGTGAGGAGGTGCGCAAGCTGCGCAAGATCAACGGCGCGCTGATGGATCGGGTGGAACGCTCGACCGACATGTCGGCCAACGCCTTCTCCATGTTCGAAACCGCCATCTCGCTCGAAGCCAAGGTGCGCGACCGGACGCTCCAGCTGGAGGATGCGCTGGGCCGCCTCGCCAAGGCCAATGCCGATCTGGCCGAGGCCCATGCCGATGCGGACGCCGCGCAGGTGCGCCTGCGCGATGCGATCGAATCGATCAACGAAGGCTTCGTGCTGTTCGATGCCGAAGACCGGCTGATCCTCTACAATGAAGCCTATCTCGGCTTCTGGCCGCAGGTCGCCGAGCAACTGGATCAGAATCTGACCTTCCACGACATCGCCCGCATCGCCGCCCACAGCCAGGGACCGGCCGGGGCTCAGGTCGCGCCCGATCGCTGGGTGTCGGATCGCCTGGCCAAGCATGGCATTGCCGATGGCGGCCAGGTGCAGCGGCTGGCCGATGGTCGCTGGATACAGATCAACGAACTGCGCACCAGCGAAGGCGGCATCGTCGGCATCTATACCGACATTACCGAGGCGAAGGCGGAGGATGCCCGCGCCCGCGCCCGCGAACTGGCCGAACGCAATGTCGTGCTGCAATCCACGCTCGACAATCTGTCGGAGGGGGTCTGCGTGTTCGACGGCAGCGGACAACTGGCCGCCTGGAACGATGCGCTGCGCCGGCTGCTCGCTTTGCCGGAAAATTTCGCCGGCGCGCTCGGCAGCCATGCCGAATTGCAGCGCTGGTGCCGCGAGACGCTGGCGATGGACGATCAGGGCTGTCTCGACTGGCGCGGCGGCGGCGCGGACCAGCAGGCGATGGTCTGCCTCTGCACCGCCGGGGAACGGCATTTCGAATTGCGCAGCAACGCCATGGCCGATGGCGGCCAGGTGTTCGGCTTCACCGACGTCACCGACATGCTTCGCGCCCAGGCCAGCCTTCAGGAAACCGCCGAGACGCTGGAACGGCGCGTGTCGGAACGCACCGGCGAACTGGTCGATCTCAACCGCAAGCTGGAAGGGGAAGTGGCCGAGCGTCGCGCGATCGAGGCGGCGCTGATCGATGCCAAGATCGTTGCGGAAAAGGCGAACCTGTCCAAGACCCGCTTCCTCGCCGCCGCCAGCCATGATCTGCTCCAGCCGCTCAATGCCGCGCGGCTGTTCGTCGCGGCGCTGGGCGACCGACGGCTCGCGCTGCCGACCCGCGCGCTGGTCAACCAGACCTCGACCGCGCTCGACTCGGTCGAGGATCTGCTGGAGGCGCTGCTGGAAATTTCGCGCCTGGATGCTGGTGCGATTCAGCCGGAAATCGGCCCGTTCCGCATCGACCGGCTGCTCCAGACGCTGAATGTCGAATTTGCCCCCATGGCCCGATCGGCTGGCCTTGCCTTTCGGATCGAGGCGCAGCCGCTCTGGGTCGAGACCGACCTGCGCCTGCTGCGCCGCATCCTCCAGAATTTCATCTCCAACGCCATCCGCTACACGCCGCGCGGGACGGTCTCGGTCGCCTGCATCCAGCATGACGACCGGGTGGAAATCAGCGTGACCGACAGCGGTCCCGGCATCGCGCCCGAGCAACAGGCGCTGATCTTCGAGGAGTTTCGCCGGCTCGACACCCGCAGCCAGGGCAAGGGGCTGGGCCTCGCCATCGTCAAGCGGGCCAGCGACATGCTGGGCCACCCCATCAGCCTGCGCTCGCAGCCGGGGCAGGGGGCAACTTTCTCGATCGCCCTGCCCATCGGCCAGCCCCAGCGGGAGGAGGATGGCGACACCGGCCAGCCGACCCGCGACCGGTCGATGCGCGACCTGTCGGTGCTGGTGGTCGACAATGAAAAGCAGATCCAGTCGGGCATGCGCACCCTGCTCACCGGCTGGGGGTGCAGCGTCGTCACCGCCGACGGCTATGACCAGGCGGCTGCCCTGTTCGCCGATGGCCGCCGGCCCGACATCATCCTGGTCGACTATCATCTCAAGGACGGGGAGACTGGCGACACGGTCATCACCCGCCTGCACGATCATTTCGGCGTCCGCATCCCCGCCGTCATGATCTCGGCCGATCGCGGCGAACCGCTCAAGACCCAGCTCGCCGCCGCCAACATCCCCCTGCTCAACAAGCCGGTAAAGCCCGCGCAACTGCGCGCGCTGCTGCGCACCATGCTGGCCTGAAAGGGGATGGGGCAGGGCATGCCGCGCCATCTTCCCCCGCAGGCCGAATCCCGGTAAGGGCTGGCGATGACTTCATCGCCCGCGCCGCTGACCCGCTCCCTCTTCGTCTTTTCCATCCTCTATGGCGGCATGGTCTGCATGGCCGGCGTGCTGGGGGTGAAACAGGTCGCCCTGGGGCCGCTCGCGGTGGAGGCCGGCATCTTCGCCTTCCTGCTGCTGGTCATCATTTCCAGCGCCGTGTCGGAACTGCACGGCCAGAAGACCGCGACCGCGCTGGTGCGCCTGGGTTTCGTGCCGCTGCTGGTGTCGGCCGCGCTGATCCATATCGTCATCGCCCTGCCGCATGATCCGGGCATGTATCCGCCTGCCGTCGATGCCTTCCCGATCGTCGTGGGGCAGGGATCGCGCATGATGCTGGCGGGCCTCATTTCCTATGGCACGTCGCAGACGCTCAACGTCTTCATCTTCTCGCGCCTGGCCGGGGGCGAGGGCCGTCTGGTCTGGCTGCGCGGCATGGTGGCCAGCGTCGTGTCGCAGATCGTCGACACCCTGCTGTTCATCACCATCTCCTTCTATGGCGAGCGGCCGATCATGGACCTGATGGTCGGGCAGATGATTACCAAGGTGCTGCTGTCGATCATCCTGGTGCCGCCGCTCATCTCCGCAGCGGTCGCATTGGGCCGTCGCCTCGATCGATAACTTGCCGTAGCGCGCATATGGGCTTATGCGCGCGCGCATGACCAGCAACTACGCCCCCGATCCCGCGCTCCTCGCGAAGGCCGAAACCCTTGTCGAGGCGCTGCCCTATATGCAGCGCTATGCGGGCAAGACCTTCGTCGTGAAATATGGCGGCCACGCCATGGGCGATCCGGAGGCTGCACGCGACTTCGCCGAGGACGTCGTCCTGATGAAGGCGGTCGGCATCAATGTCGTCGTCGTCCATGGCGGCGGGCCGCAGATCGGCGCGATGCTCAAGAAGCTGGGCGTCGAATCGCAGTTCGTGAACGGCCTGCGCGTCACCGACAAGGAAACCGCCCAGATCGCCGAAATGGTGCTGGCCGGCTCCATCAACAAGGAAATCGTCGGCTGGATCAGCGGCGCGGGTGGCCGCGCGGTCGGCATCTCGGGCAAGGATGGCGGCCTCGTCCTGTGCGAGAAGGTCGGCCACAGCCGCGCGCCCGATCCCAATTCGGGCATCGAGCGCCATGTCGATCTGGGCTTTGTCGGCGATCCGGTCTCGGTCGATCGTCGCATCCTCGACACGCTGACCCAGGACGGCATCATCCCTGTGGTCGCGCCCGTGGGCATCGGCGCCGATGGCCATACCTATAATGTCAATGCCGACACCATGGCCGGCGCGATCGCCGCCGAGCTTCAGGCGTCGCGCTTTTTCCTGCTGACCGACGTGCCGGGCGTGCTCAACAAGGACAAGGAATTGCTGACCGATCTCGATCCGGCGGCGATCCATGCGCTGCAGGTCGACGGCACCATCACCGGCGGCATGATCCCGAAGCTGGAAACCTGCGTCAAGGCGGTCGAGAGCGGCGTCGACGCCGCCGTCATCCTGGATGGCCGGGTGCCGCACGCCATGCTGCTGGAAATCTTCACCGATCGCGGTGCGGGCACGCTGATCCGCAAATAAGCGCCGATTTACCGGAGCAGGATCGCCGGATCAGCCCAGTAGATGCGCTTTTCCGGCAGGGTCCGGCCGTCCGGGCCGGGCTTGTCCCAATCCTCGACCTCGACCCCGCCGCGCGAGGCATAGAAGCCGCGCGCGGCCAGGTTGTCGCTGTAGCACCACAGGAACAGGCCGGTCTGCGGCCAGCCCTCGATCGCCCATTGCGCGCCGCGTGCCAGCAAAGCGGTGCCAAGGCCGGTGCCGCGCGCGGCGGGCAGGGCGTGGAGATTGTCGACCAGCGTGCCCCAGCGATCATCGGCCCCGCCGATGATACAGGTGAAGCCCATCGGCTGCCCGTTCCGTTCGGCGATGATGATGCGCTGTCCCGGCGCCGGATGTTCGAGCCGCTGCGTCCAGGTGGCCAGCCGCTCGGCCTCGATCCCGCCCGCCAGATAGGCCGGGTCCATGATATGGGCATAGGCGATGCGCCAGCTTTCCACATGCATGGCGGCGATCAGCGGGGCGTCGGTGGGGGAGGCGTCACGAAAATCCATGGCTCCGCTATAGCGCGACAGGCTGGTCCCGCTACCCCTTCCTGTCGAACCGGCTTTTGCAGAACTATGGCGTCCTTTGGTGGAATAAGGGACTGTCTCGACTTGTGGCCGGCCCCATGCCTCGGCTAGAGCGAGCGCCAACCGCTCTTTCGGAGACCGCATGGCCTACGCCCTCTATCAGACCATCGTCATCCTGCTCGACGTGCTGTGGTGGATCATCATCATCCAGGCCGTCATGAGCTGGCTGATCGCCTTCAACGTCGTCAACATGGGCAGCGATTTCGTGCGCACCGTGATGGTCGCGCTCGATCGGATGACGGCGCCCATCTATAATCCGATCCGCCGGGTCATGCCCGACCTCGGCGCGCTCGACCTGACGCCGATGGTTGTCCTGCTGGGCATTCTCATCATCCGCCAGGCGATCCTGCCGCCGCTCTTCTCCAGCCTGATGTGACCGGCTGGCGCCGGGACGGGGGTGACCTCATTCTGGCGGTCCGCCTGACGCCCGGCGCCACGCGCGAGGATGTCGGCGGGCGCTGGACCGACGAACATGGCGCGCACTGGCTGTCCGCCCGCGTGCGCGCCGTGCCGGAAAAGGGAAAGGCCAACGCGGCGCTGATCGCGCTGCTGGCCAAGCGGCTGGATTGGCCCAGGGGCGCGATTTTGCTGGAATCGGGTGATACCAACCGGCTAAAGCGATTGCGGATACAGGGCGGGGCGCAGGCGTTGGACCGGCTGACCGCCATCATCGAGACATGGATAGACGCGACATGACGATCGGCAAGATTATCGACGGCAAGGCTTTTGCGGCCGGACTGCGGGACAAGGTGGCCGATGGCGTCGCCGCCTTCGTGGAACAGACGGGCCGCAAGCCGGGCCTGGCCGTGGTGCTGGTGGGCGAAGATCCCGCGAGCAGCGTCTATGTCCGCAACAAGGGCAAGATGACCCTGGCCGCCGGCATGGAAAGCTTCGAGTTCAAGCGCCCCGACAGCATCGGCGAGGATGATCTGCTCGACCTGATCGAGGAGCTGAACCATGACGACCGCGTCGACGGCATCCTGGTCCAGTTGCCGCTGCCCAGGCATATCGATGAAGCGGCGGTGATCGCCGCGATCGACCCGGCCAAGGATGTCGATGGCTTCCATGTCGTCAACACGGGGCGTCTGGCCACCGGACAGGATGCGCTGGTGCCCTGCACGCCGCTGGGCTGCATCATGCTGCTGAAGGATGAACTGGGCGACCTGTCGGGCATGGAGGCGGTCGTGGTCGGCCGCTCCAACATCGTCGGCAAGCCGATGGCGGCGTTGCTGCTGGCCGAAAATTGCACCGTCACCATCGCCCATAGCCGCACCCGCGACATCGCTAGCATCGTCCACCGCGCCGACATCGTCGTCGCTGCAGTGGGCCGCGCCGAAATGGTGAAGGGCGAATGGATCAAGCCCGGCGCGACGGTGATCGACGTCGGCATCAACCGCGTGGTCGATACCGAAGATGGCAAGGGCCGGATCGTCGGCGACGTCGCCACGGCCGAGGCGCTGTCACATGTCCGCGCCATCACCCCGGTTCCCGGCGGCGTCGGCCCGATGACGATCGCGGTGCTGCTGCGCAACACGCTGGTCGCCGCCCATGCGCGCGCGGGCCTCGCCAAGCCGGAGGGGCTGTGAAGGGGCGCGGCGCGCTCCTCGCCCTCAGCCTGGTGATGCTGGTCGCGGCCAAGCCGCCGATGCGTTACCAGCCCGATCCCAGCTCGGTGATCGCGGCCGAAATCGCCTTCAACCGGCTTGCCCAGCAAAAGGGGCAATGGACCGCCTTTCGCGAGACGGCAGCGGATGACGCCGTGATGTTCGTGCCGCAGCGGGTGGTGGCGAAGGACTGGCTGAAGAAGCAGGCGGACCCGCCGGCCTCGGTCAGTTGGTCTCCCTCGATCGTCTATGTCTCCTGCGACGGCCTGCTCGCCGCCAGCACCGGTAACTGGAAACGGCCGGACGGATCGGTCGGCTATTTCACCACCCTGTGGCGGCGCGACAAGAAGGGCCGCTGGCAGTGGATCCTCGATCATGGCGATCGTCTGGCGACCGAACGGGACGCGCCGGAATTTCTGACTGGCAAGGTTGCGACCTGCAAGCGCGGCGCGCGGCCCGAAGGTCCGCCCCCGGCAAAGGGGGAGGCGCCGCCGGTGCCACAGGATGACAGCCTGATCTGGTCCGCCGATGTCGCGACCGATGGCAGCCGCCGGGTCACCGTCCGCATGTGGAACGGGACCGGCTATGATGTGGTGATCGACGACAAGGTGGGGGCGCCGTCATGATGGAATTGTTCATATCCGCTTTCGTCACCCTGTTCGTGGTGATCGATCCGCCGGGCTGCGCGCCCATCTATGCCAGCCTGACCAGCGGGGCGAGCATTGCCCAGCGCCGGTCGATGGCGATCCGCGCGGTCGGCATTGCCGCCGCCATCCTGCTGGTCTTCGCCCTGTGGGGTAAGCAGCTGCTCGGCGTGCTCGGCATCGAACTGGACAGTTTCCGCATTGCCGGCGGCATCATGCTGTTCATGATTGCGATGGACATGGTGTTCGAAAAGCGCACCCAGCGGCGCGAGGATCGGGCGCAGAAGATCGCCGAGACGCCGGAGGTGGAGGATGTCTCCGTCTTCCCGATGGCGATGCCGATGATCGCCGGGCCGGGCTCGATCGCGACCGTCATGCTGCTGATGTCGCGCGCCGACGGCATGGTCGACCGGCTGGTCGTACTGGTCGCGGTGGCGGTGACTTTGGTGCTGATGCTGGGCGCCTTGCTGGCGGCCGGGCCGCTGATGGCGATCCTGGGCACCAAGATCGAGGCGGTGATTACCCGCCTGCTCGGCGTGCTGCTCGCCGCGCTCGCGGCGCAGTTCGTGATCGACGGGCTGAAGGCCAGCTTCTGACCCGTCCCTTCCTGTCCTACAGCCCCTGTTCCATGCTAGTCGGGAACAGGGGACGATAGGGATGGGGCGCGCAACATGATTTCCAACATCGGCATCAAAATGTCGAAATGTGCGGGAAATATGCGAAGTTAAGCGCGGGATTTCCTATTTTCCGCGGTCAGTTGTCGCCGTCGAAATGGACCCGGTTGGCCAGGATCACCGCCTGGGTCCGGCTGAAGACGTTGAGCTTCTGCAGGATCGCGGACACATGCGCCTTCACCGTGGTCATCGACACGCTCAGGTCATGGGCGATCTGCTTGTTCAGCCGGCCATGGACCAGATGAGTCAGCACGATCCGCTGCTGCGGCGTCAGGCTGCCGATCCGGGTCAGGATGTCGGCTTCCTCGGCGCTTTCCTGCGGCGCCTCGTCGATCGCGTCGGGCATGTAGATTTCACCGGACACCACCCGGTGCAGCGCATCGACGATGGCGCTGCGCTTCATCGACTTGGGGATGAAGCCCGCCGCGCCGGCGCCCAGCGCCTCGCGCACGATTCCCCTGTCGAACGCGCCCGACACCATCACCACCGGCAGGATCGGGTGGCGGCTGCGCAGCAGTTTCAGGCCATCGAGCCGCTTCACGTCGGGAATATTGAGGTCGAGCAGCACCAGGTCGAAATTGGATTGTTTCTCCAGCGTCGCCAGCGCTTCCTCCAGGCTGGCCGCCTCGAAAATCTCGCAGCCGTCGAAACTGACCGCGATCACGCTGCGCAGCCCGTCGCGCACCAGCGGGTGATCGTCGACGATCAGCACCCTTTCCATCATCGCATCACTGTCTTCGACCTGCATGTCCGCCCCCTGGCCATGATGATGGATCATAGGCGGGGGCGCGGCAAATTGCCCGCGATTTCCGCCGTGCATATGCTGTCCGCGCCCCATGACGATCATCGTCCTCGCCTCCTTATTTGGCCAGCTTGAACACCCAGAGCGAACCGCCCTGATTGATGTCCTTGAAGGACTTGGCCACCTCGCCGCCCCACAGCGGCACCGCGCCGCCCCAGCCGGACATGACGGCGACATATTGTTCGCCATCCTGTTCCCAGGTGACCGGCGATCCGACCACGCCCGACCCGGTCTGGAACTTCCACAATTCCTTGCCGGTCTTTGCGTCGAAGGCTTTGAGGTATCCTTCGGGCGTGCCGGTGAAGACCAGGTTGCCGGCGGTCGACAGCACGCCGCCCCACAGCGGCGCCTTGTTCTTATATTCCCAGACGATCTTGCCGGTCCTGGGGTCCATCGCCCGCAGCGCGCCGATATGATCCTCGGCGATCGGCTTGATGGTGAAGCCCGCGCCCAGATAGGCGGCGCCCTTCTTGTAGGCGATCGGCTCGTTCCAGATGTCCATGCCCCAGTCGTTGGACGGGATGTAGAACAGGCCAGTGTCCTTGCTATAGGCCATCGGCATCCAGTTCTTGCCGCCCAGGAAACTGGGCGAGGAGAAGACGGTGCTGCCCTTTTCGGTGGCGCTCGGCGCGCCGGGGCGACCGGCCGGGATCACGATCGGCTTGCCATTCTTGTCATAGCCGCTGGCCCAGGTCGTCTGCATGACGAAGCGGTTGGCGCTGACGAACTTGCCGTTGGTCCGGTCGAGCACGAAGAAATAGCCGTTGCGGTCCGCCTTGGCGCCCAGCTTCATCGGCTTGCCATTGATCGTCGCGTCGAACGGGATGAACTCGTTGACCCCGTCGAAATCCCAGCCGTCATGCGGGGTGGTCTGGTAATGCCATTTGATCACGCCGGTTTCGGGATCGATCGCCAGCGTGGACGCGGTGTAGAGATTGTCGCCGGGCCGCAAATGGCTGTTCCAGGGGGCCGGGTTACCGGTGCCGAAATAGAGAAGATTGGTTTCCGGATCATAGGTGCCACCCAGCCAGGTTGCGCCGCCGCCGGTCTTGTAGAGATCGCCTTGCCAGGTCGCGTTGAGCTTGCCGGTGATGCCATTATCCTTGCCGCGCAAGGTGCCCATGTTGCCTTCGATCACCGGGCGGTGCCAGATCAGCTCGCCGGTATCCACGTCACGGGCCTCGACCGCGCCGACGATGCCGAACTCGCCGCCCGAATTGCCGGTGATGACCATGGACTTGACGATCAGCGGCGCGGCGGTCGCGCTGTAGCCGGCCTTGTAGTCGGCGATCTGCTTGTTCCACACCACCTTGCCGGTATGGCGATTGAGCGCCACCAGCCGCGCATCGAGCGTGGCGAAGATGATCTTGTCGCCATGGATCGCCGCGCCGCGATTGACGACGTCGCAACAGGGCATGATGTCGTCGGGCAGGCGGGCATTATATTCCCATTTCTCCTCGCCGGTGCGGGAGTCGAAGGCATAGAGCCGCGAATAGGAACCGGTAACATAGATGGTGCCATCATAGACCAGAGGCTGGGCCTCCTGGCCGCGCTGCTTCTCGCCACCTAGCGACGAGGCGAAGGCGGGCACGAGCTTGCTGACGGTGTCGGTGTTGATCTGGTTGAGCGTGCTGAAACGCTGCGCCTGCGGTCCCATGCCATAGGTCAGCACGTCGCCGGTCGATGCGGCATCGTTCATCAGGTCGGCATCGGTCGGCCCGCTGGCGGGATCGGCCGCCAATAGCGGCGCGGCGCCGGCGACCAACGCGATCGCGGCCACCCCCAGGAACGAACGCGTGAAACGTCCCGTCATAGTCATCCTCCCTTGTTTTCCGGCGTGATCAACGCCGTCGATGCAGCACCTTATGGGGCACGGCGGCTGTGCCAATTGGACCTTGGGTCGCCCGATCAGCCCGCTGCGACGGCCGGCGCATAGACGACGCCATGGCGCTCGAAGATCGCCTTGAGTGCGCCCGATTGCGTCATGTCGGCCAGGATGGTTTCGATCGCATCGCCCAGGTTCCGGCTATTCTCCTTCACCGCCATGCCGATGTCCCATCCGGCCGAGGTGAAGGCGGGCAGGGGGCTGGTGCGGCGGACGATGTTGGTGGCGCCGCTGTCGTGCAGCACCGCCTCGATCTGCGCCCGGCTGGCGAGCGCGCCATCGGCCCGGCCATCGGTCAGCGCGGTGACGGCTTCCGTCCCGCCGGGGAAATGGACGACATCCCTGGCCAATATGCCGCCGAATGTGCCGATCAGGTAGAAATCGGGAATGGAGTCGATCTCGACCGCCAGCCGCTTCCCCCGATATTGGGTCGGCGGCGCGTTGACGTCGATCTCGCCCTTCACGCCTGCGAACTGGAAGCTTTCGCGATAATAAGGGGCGATGATCGCGACCTGATCGTTGCGTGCGGCGAAAGGCCGGTCGAACGGCACGTGCAGCATGATGTCGGCCGGCTGGAAGCCCAGCAGCCCGCCCTTCCACACGCCGTTGCGCAGGTCGTCGTCAGCGCTTTCGTCGGCGACCAGTTCGGCAATGTCGGCGCGCACGCCCAGCCCCTTGGCCAGTGCCTGGGCCAGATCGACGTCGATCCCGGTCAGCTTGCCGTCCTTGCGCCAGGACCAGGGGCGGTTGTCCTTATAGACTGCGACCCGAAGGACACCCAATTCCCTGACCTTGCCGAGCGGCGCGGCCTTTGCGGCCTGCCCGCCCGAAATATAACCAACCAGCGCGGCGGCCGCCGCGCTGCTCAAGAAGGCGCGGCGATCCATCGCAATCACTCCTGATGCTTGGTTTCGAGCCAGGCGCGGATCGCCCATCCGGCCTTCTGTCCCAGCACGTCACCGAAGGGCGGCATATAGACCTTGCCGTCATGGCTGGAGCCATGCTGGTAACGCTGGATGAACCATTCATCGCCGCTGTCGCCGACTTCCAGATAGCGCAGGTCCGGCGCGATGCCGCCGCTTTCCGCGTCCAGCCCGTGGCAGCGTGCGCAATTCTGGCCATAGGCGGATTCGCCGATCTTGGCTGCCGTGGCATTGCCGCGATAGGGGTTGTGCTGCACCCAGTCGGCGCCGATTTCCGGCAGGGCCGATGTGTCGACTGCCTGCGGCGTGACATTGCCATGCGCCATCAGTGCCGATGTGATCGATGCGCCCGCCAGGCAGGCCGCGCCGAACAATGCGATCCGTCCGTAATTCCTCATCCCAAACCCTCGTCTGTGCCGCGTGCCTGTGCTGGCCGCATGTCGTCCCTGTCGCTGACGACTGTAGGGGAGGGCGGGGACGGCCCCCATTGGCCATTGGTACAATCCCGCCGCGACGGGCCGGGGGCTAATCGGCTATTGAGCCAAAAGGACGAGAGGATGCGGGCATGATGAAACATGTGGTGGCGGGGCTTGCGCTGGCGGCGGCGATCCCGTCCGTCCGGGCCGAGACGCTCTATGTCTCCAACGAGCGGGGCAATAGCGTCAGCGTCATCGATGCCGCCACGATGCAGACGGTCGCGACCTGGCCGGTGGGCGGACGGCCGCGCGGCATCACCCTCACCAAGGACGGCAAATATATCTTGCTCTGCGCCAGCAACGACCATGCGGTGCAGATGATCGACCGCGCTACCGGCAAGGTCATCGCCGACCTGCCTTCAGGCCAGGATCCCGAGCAATTCTTCCTGTCGCGCGATGGCCGGACCTTGTTCGTCGCCAATGAGGATAATGCCGCGCTGACCGCGATCGACCTCGACAGCCGCAAGGTCGCCTTCCAGGTCGATGTCGGCAAGGAGCCCGAGGGCGTGGCGCAGAGCCCCGACGGCAAATGGGTGGTGGTGACATCGGAGGATGACGGCGTCGTCAACTGGATCGACCTGGCGAGCAAGACGATGGTCGATGCGACCGAGACCGACCAGCGCCCCCGCCATGTGGAATTTACCGCCGATGGCAAGGAACTGTGGATCGCGGCGGAGATGGGCGGCACGGTGCAGATTGCCGATCCGGCCACGCGCAAGATTGTCGAGACGCTGCATTTCGCCATTCCTGGCGTGCAGGATTATCAGCTATTGCCCTGCGGCATACGCTTCACGCCGGACGGCAGGACGGCGGTCGTGGCGCTCGGCCGCGCCAACCATGTCGCGCTGGTCGATGTCGCCACCCGCAAGGTCCGGGCCTATGTGCCGGTCGGCGAGCGGGTCTGGCATGTCGCCATCAGCCCGGACGGCGCGCGCGCTTTTGCCGCCAATGGCCTTTCGGACAATGTTTCGGTGATCGACCTGGCCGCCGGCAAGGTCGTCGGCACGGTAGCGGTTGGCGCCGGGCCGTGGGGCATCGCCGTCGCGCCCTGACCAAAAGTATAGCGAGGTGCGCGGAGGGAGGACGAGAACCAAAGTCCAATTTCGGCCGCCATCGCCGCCGCCCACTCTTCCCGACAGCCGGCACGACCGGCGCACAAGAGGGAGGATGAGATGGCACGGGGAACATTCCTCGGCAGCGCCGCCATGGCGTTGCTGTTCGTCGCAGGGGCAACGCCGGCGAGCGCCGGCACGACGACGGAGCTGCTGAAAAGGCTGCATGAAAAGGGGATCCTTACCGACGAGGAATATGCCCAGCTGGCAAAGGAAGATGCTGCGGCTCCGGCTGCTGCTGCCGCGCCCGCCGCCTCGGGCGGCAAGCCCGTGGTCCGCGTCGCCGACAGCGGCGTCGGGTTTGAGGTTGGCGACGTCACGGTCAAGATTTCCGGATCGGTCAACGGCTTCTACACCCATGAAAATGGCCAGGCGGCCGGGCCGAATACGGATGTCGTCGGCGGCGTGGTGCCGGTTGGCGGCAATAGTTCGGCGATCCGCAACGGCTTGTTGCCCGGCTATCTGAAGTTCGACGTCACCACCAACCAGGGCGGCTGGGACGTCGGCGCCCATTTCGGCATGTATCCCGGCATCAACAGCGCGGATTATTCGGTCGGCGGTGGCGCCAATGCCGGTGGCCGGCCGGTGGCGCTACAGACCGCCGGCATCGATTTCCGCCAGACCTACATGACCATCGGCCGTTCCGGCCTGGGCGAGTTCAAGCTGGGGCGCGACATCGGCCTGTTCGGCTCGGAAGGCATATTGAACGACATCACTTTGCTGTCGGTCGGGTCGAGCGGCGGCAATGTCGCGCCGTCCAACACGTCGCTCGGTCGCATCGGCATCGGCTATATCTACACGGACTTCCAGCCGCAGATCACGTATACCTCGCCCAGCCTGTCGGGCTTCCAGGCCTCGGTCGGCGTCTTCCAGCCGCTCGAATCGCTGACGGGGCCGGGTGAAAGCAACAAGTCGCCCGGCTTTCAGGGCAAGATCGTCTATGACGGCAAGTTCGGCGACTTCTCGGCCCGCGCCTGGCTGTCGGGGATTACCCAACGGCATAATCGCGTCGACGGCATTTCCTATACCGGCAGCGGTTTCGATACCGGTGCCAAGATCGGCTATGGCCCGATCGTCCTCACCGGCTATTATTATAATGGCTCGGGGCTGGGCACGACGGCGCTCAACCTGTTCGACACCGATGCCGCCGGCAACAAGCGCGACAGCGACGGCTTCTATCTTCAGGGGCTGGCGACCTTCGGCAAATTCTCGGTCGGCGGCAGCTATGGCGAGAGCAATCTCCATTATGCCAATGCCGCCGACGCGCTCGCCAACCCGACGCTGATACGCAAGAACAGCAGCTGGGTAGGGCAAGGCCGTTATGGCCTGACCAGCTGGGTGACGCTGATCGGCGAATATATTCACAGCACGTCCAAGGCGCATAATGGCAATGAGGCGGAGGGCGACACGATCGCCGCCGGCGCCATCCTCTTCTTCTGAGCGAGAGAAGGGCCATCGGCCCAAAGGCCAATGTTCCGGCAAGGGGCGGCATCCTATCGAAGGGATGCCGCCCCTTCGCATGACGGGACGGCAGGGGAGGATATATGCGCAGAACAAAATGGCTCGCGCTCGGCATGGCAATGGCGCCCTTTGCGGCGCAGGCGGAAACACCTGATGGTGCTGGCGAAGCGATGGCCGCCGCGTCGATCGTGGTGACGGGCACTGGCCTGTCATTGCCGCCTGGGACGCCGGCCTACGGTTCCGTGACGATCGACCGGGATCGGCTTGAGGATGCGGCATCGGGGCGGATCGAGAGCGTGCTGGCCGATGTCGCGGGTTTCCAGCAGTTCCGCCGGTCCGACAGCCGCGCCTCCAATCCCTCGAACCAGGGTGCCACGCTGCGCGCGCTGGGTGGCAATGCGTCGAGCCGTACGCTGGTGCTGCTTGACGGCGTGCCGGTGGCCGATCCCTTTTTCGGCTATATCCCCTTCTCGGCTTTGGTGCCCGACCGGCTGGCGCTGGTGCGGGTGACGCGCGGTGGCGGCAGTGGCGCGTTCGGGGCCGGCGCAGTCGCCGGTACGATCGAACTGGCCAGCGCCACCCGCGACCAGATGCCGGCCTTCGCCGCCAGCGCCTTCTATGGCAGCAAGGACGCGACCGAGCTGTCCGCCAGCATCGCGCCGGATCTGGGCAGCGGTTACGTGTCGCTGTCCGGTCGCTGGGATCGGGGTGACGGTTTCCAGA